>NZ_JAKZBV010000001.1:3088094-3776189 GCF_022539255.1 Sinomonas terrae | reverse complement strand
CTCGGGCGAGTCGGTCACGTAGCTCTCCCACCGCGTGCGCCGCCAGAGCCCCTTGGGGTTCTGGGCGTCCCGCCAGAAGTTGTAGTACCAGTCGCCCCGCTTCGTGACCATGGGAATGCGGTCCTGCGAGTCCATCACCTCGAGGATCTCGGCCTCGAGCTCGGGATAGTCGCCGGTCTCGAGGAGTTCCTCGGTCCGCGCGTTCTGCTCCCGGACCCAGTCGAGCTGCTCGGCCCCGTGGATGTCCTCTAGCCAGAGGTTCTCGTCCACTGGTTCCTTGGGGACAGGGGTGAGGGTCTGCGCCGGATCCGTCATGCTGCTCATCCTCGCACGGGCCACCGACAGCGCAAGTGGTGCGGCCTATGCATCGCCTGTGACGCCGAAGAGAGCGTCGGAACGAGCGGGCTAAGCTCAAAGGATGATCCGAGGAGGTGCACGAACGCGGCTACGTGTCGCCGTCGTCGGGGGCGGCCCGCGGGGGGCGTCCGCCGTCGAACGCCTCCTTGCCAACTGGGCGACGGCGGACCTCGCTTCCCGAAGCGAGCCCGACCGCGAGCTCGAGGTCACGGTGTTCGACCCTTTCGAGCCGGGCCCCGGCAAGGTCTGGCGGACGGAGCAGCCGCGCGAGTTCCTCATGAACACGCCGTCCTTCTTCCCGACGCTCATCCCGTCCGAGCCTGGACTCGCCGAACCCCTCGCGGGAAGCTGCTTCGACGCCTGGCGCGAGGCACGTCAGGCGGAACTCCGGGGAGGGGCGCCTACCGGACTCGAACCCCAGGAGGAGGCGGAGCTCGCTGCACTCGAGCAAGCCGACTTCCCGCCGCGGGCGCTCTACGGGCGCTATCTCACCGAGACGTTCGCCGCGGTCGTCTCCGAAGCCCCGCCCAGCGTCGCCGTCAAGCACGTCCGCGAGGAGGTCACGCGCTTGGGGCGCACGCCCCACGGATGGGCCCTCACGACCCGGGACGGCCGCGCACGCGAGGCGGACGCGGTTGTCCTCGCGCTCGGCCATGTGCCCTCCAAGCTGAATCAGACCCAACGTGGGCTCGCCGAAGCGGCCGCTCGCCTCGGCCTGATGTACCTGCCTCCCGCGGCCCCCGCCGACGTCGACTGGGATGCCCTCCCGGGCGGCAGCACCGTCCTTGTGCGCGGGATGGGACTCAACTTCTTCGACGTCATGGTCCGGCTCACCGAGGGCCGCGGCGGGCGCTTCAAGGAAGGGCCGAACGGTCGGCTCGAATATGTGGCCTCGGGTCGGGAACCTCGCCTCGTTGCAGCCTCCCGGCGCGGCGTCCCCTATCGGGGCAAGGCCGAGTTGGGGGCCTACTATGCGCCCAGCGTCCGGCTCCGCTGGCTCACGCGGGCCGCCGCGCTCGCCCCCCGGAAGGCAGGCCTCACGCCGTCGTTCGACGCCGACCTCTGGCCGCTGCTGCACCGCGACACGCTCTGGGCGTACTACTCGACCCTCGCCCGGGTCTCGCCCGAGGAGGTCACGCCCGGGTTCCTCGAGGCGCTCGACGCCGCGCTCGCCGTCCCGGGTCCAACATGGGAGGAGCAGGCCGAAGGGGTCGTCGAAGGCGCCATCCGCGCGGAGCTCCGCCTCGACCTGCGAGGCCTCGGGGCTCCGCTCGCTGGCCGTCACTTCGCGGACCGCGCCGAGCTCGACGCGAACGTCCTTGCGTACCTCGACGATGACGCCGCCGGCTCGGCCCGCGGAGAAGACGATCCCGTCAAGATGGCGATCGCCGCGTTGCATCGCGGCCGCGCTGTCCTCAAGGAGGCGGTGGCCGACGGCGGGATCACCGAGGAGTCGTGGGTCGCCGGTCTGCGCGGCTGGTTCGAGGGCCTCGTGGAGGGGCTTGCGAGCGGGCCCCCGCCCCTGCGCATCCGCCAGCTCGCGGCCCTCATCCGCGCGGGTGTGCTGAGCACCGTCGGTCCCGAACCCCGGTTCAGCGTGGATCGCGGGGCGGGCTGCTTCGTCGCGGAATCGCCCTGGGTGGGCGGGCGTCCCGTCTACGCGGCGGCCATGGTCGAGGCCCTCGCGCCTGCGAACGTTGTTGGCGCGGCCGACTCGACGCTGCTCGCCGGGCTCCTCGCCGACGGGCTTGTGCGTCCCAAGTACCTTGCGGGCGCTGACGGAGTTCCCCGACCAGCGAGCGGGCTCGACGTCACGGCGCCACCGTACCGGCCCCTCGACGTGAACGGGCACCCAGTCGGGGGCCTGTATGTCCTCGGGCTCCAGCTCTCTGCCGTCCAGTGGGGCACCGCCATCGCTGCCGAGTCGCATCCGTTCGGTGCTCCCGGCGAGGCGGACGACGGCGCCCCCTATCCGAGCGCGCAGCGCACCCTGCGTGACGCGGACGCGGCGGCGAGGGACATCCTGGGCGTCTAGAACATCCCGGGCGTCTGGAACGACGGCGTGCTACTCCGACGGCGGGCTACTCGCCCTGCTCTCCGCCCTCGCCCTGCCACAGGTTCTGGTGGATGAGGAAAGCTGCGCCGAGCGGGTCCGTGAGGGTCGCGATCCGGCCGAACGGGGTGTCCTCCGCGTTGCGGACGACTTGGCCGCCTAGCCGCCGCGCGGTCTCAACGGCCGCGTCGGTGTTCTCGACACCCCAGTAGATCTGCCAGTTCGACGGGACGCCCTCCGGCAGGATCCCCTCGGCGTCCATGACGCCGGCTTTTGCCTCGCGGCCGCCGCCGAGAGTCGTGTACCGGAACTCGTCCGTGTCGCTCATGGTCTCGGTCTCCCAGCCGAGCACGTCCTGATAGAACTTCACGGTCTGCGGATAGGCGCGGGAGAGGACCTCGAACCAGACCGGCGAGCCAGGCTCCGCGAGCCGCCCGAAGCCTGTGTGGCCGGTGGGCTGCCAGCCGCCGAAAGCAGCCCCGCCGGCGTCGCTGAACATCGCCATCTGCCCCTGCTCGGGGACCTCCGTGGGCGGCATGAAGACCTGGCCGCCGCCTTCCTGCACCATGACGGCGGTCTTCTTGATGTCTTCGGTCAGGAGGTACACCGTCCAGACATCCGGCATGGTGTCCTGTTCGGGCATCTTCGGCATGATGCCGGCGACCTGCTCGCCGTCCTTGAACGCCGTCGTGTAGCCGCCGTATTTGTCGGGATCGCTGCCCTCGAAGGTCCAGCCGAAGAGCTCGCCGTAGAAGGACTTCGCTTTCTCGAGGTCGCTCGTCATGAGGTCTGCCCAGCAGGGGGCTCCTGGGGTGAGATCAGGCTTGGGCATCGCTGCTCCTTGCAATGGTTGCCGCAATGGTTGCTGATGGTGGGTTGCATGTGCTGCCGACCCTGCCGACGCTATAAGCGCCCACCGACACTTTCAAGGGGCGCCTGCCGTGCTCGGTTGGGAAGACCCGTGGCGACTCGCGAGTGAGCAGCAGCTGCGGGTCAGAATGCTCGCAACCCGCAACTGCTGCTCACTCAAAAGGCCCTGCGAAGGGTGTGGCGGAAGGTAAGGGATTTGAACCCTTGGTACGGGGTTACCGCACACTGGTTTTCAAGACCAGCTCCATAGGCCGCTCGGACAACCTTCCTTGTGCCTAGTAGTGTTTCATAGGCATCAGACTTGACGAAACCGACGGCATCCGGAACCGATGCCGGATGCCTCGGGAGGAAGCATGAAGGCCGTTTACATCGCCGAGCCCGGCGGCCCGGAAGCCTTGCAGGTTCGCGAGGTCGACGACCCGGTGCCTGGCCCGGGCGAGGTGCTCATCGACGTCGTCGCCGCCGGGATCAATCGGGCAGACGTCCAGCAACGGCGCGGCTTCTACCCTCCGCCGCCTGGTGCCTCGGAGGTGCCCGGCCTCGAAGTCTCGGGGCGCATCTCGGCGTTCGGGCCCGACGTCGTGCGCCCGTTCTCGGCGGGGGACAGGGTCGTCGCGCTCCTGGCCGGCGGTGGCTACGCGCAGAAGGTCGCCGTCCCCGCCGAGCAGGTGGTGCGCATCCCTGAGGGCGTGGACCTCGTCACGGCCGCGAGCCTGCCTGAGACCGCGGCCACCGTGTATTCGAACCTCATGATGACGGCGCAGCTCCAGCGGGACGAGCTCGTCCTGATCCACGGGGCGACAGGCGGGATCGGCACCATGGGGGTGCAGATGGCGAAGGCCTTCGGCGCGCGGGTCGCCGCGACGGCCGGGAGTGAGGAGAAGGTCAGCACCGCGCGGGCCTTCCTCGGCGTCGATCTCGCCATCAACTACCGCGAGCAGGACTTCGTCGAGGCCGTGCGTGACGCGACGGACGGGCGCGGCGCGGACGTGATCCTCGACGTCGTCGGCGCGAAGTACCTCGAGCGCAACGTCGAGGCGCTCGCGCCGTACGGCCGCCTCATCGTCATCGGACTCCAAGGTGGCGCGAAGGCCGAGCTTAACCTCGGACTCCTCCTCAACAAGCGTGCGGCGATCATCGGCACGGCCCTCCGGCCGCGGCCTGTGGGGGAGAAAGGCGTCATCATGTCCGCCGTCCGGGAGCACGTGTGGCCGCTCATCGCGGACGGGCGGATCAAGCCCCTCGTGGACAAGACCTTCCCGCTCGCGGACGTCCAGAAAGCCCACGAGTACTTCGACTCCGGAGAGCACGTGGGCAAGGTCCTCCTGACGATGTAGCCCCTCGTTTCGCCTTCGACCCATGGCCGTCGGAGCCTCGTGAGAGGATGGGCACCATGAGCGAAGCGCACGGGAGCACGTCGCCGCACGGCGGTCCACATGAGGAGCCTTTTGTGGGAACCACGCTTGACGACGACGGCGCGCAGTCCGCTGGCCGCGCCGGCGAAGGCTCCGCTCGCAACGGCGAGCAGGGGGAGCGCCCGAAGCGGACGAGCGTCCAGGAGCTCGTTGACGAGCCGGCGAAGGTCATGCGGATCGGCACGATGATCCGGCAGCTCCTCGAAGAGGTGAAGGGGGCACCGCTGGACGAGGCGGCCCGGACTCGCCTGGCCGAGATCCACGATCGCTCCATCCACGAGCTCGAGGACGGCCTCGCTCCCGAGCTCGTCGACGAACTCCATCGCATCTCCCTGCCGTTCTCCGACGACGCCGTCCCGTCCGAATCGGAACTCCGGGTCGCGCAGGCCCAGCTTGTCGGCTGGCTCGAGGGGCTCTTCCACGGGATCCAGACGGCGATCGCGGCCCAGCAGGCTGCGCACCAGCTCGCGGCCTCGCAAGTCCAGCTCCGCCAGCTCCCGCCCGGGACGATGATCGCGCCAGGCGTCGTGATCGGTGAGAACGGCGAGCCTCAGCGCGCCCCCGGCGGCCTCGAGCACGAGCGTCCGCGGTCCGACCGCCCGGAGCATGGCCCGGGCCAGTACCTCTGAGTTCACCGGTGGGAGTTCTCGGTAACGTTCTGCGCGGGCGCCGCGACGACGCGGAGCTTGGCAAGGGACTGTGGCGGCGCGCGCATGACCGCTTCCAGCGCGGGCTCGACCGTTACCATCAGGTGCTCGAAGGGGTCGACGACGACGCGCTCTACGCCGAGCTCGTGGTCATCGCCGACGCGCTATCCGACCTCCTCCCGCGCGTCCGTGCGGTCTGCGTGACGTGCCAGCGGCGCGCCCCCAGCGACGGATTCGAGGTGCCGGGCGATCTCGCCCCGGTCCACCGCGCGCTGTCCAAGGCGGGGAATGCACTGGCGACGACGGCGGAGGCGGCGGCGATGCTCAGCCTCGCCGTCGGTCCGGTGCCCGTCGGTGCGCTCTCCGTGCAGCGGCGCGCCGCGAGCGTTCTGGAGCAGGTGGAGCTCGCCGAGCGATACGTGGCCGGCTGATTTATTCCCGCTTTCGCGAAATGCGAATTGCGGCAACAACTCCGGCAACTGGCTCCATCGAGCGCGGCTCCGATGGCAGGATTGAGGGCATGGCTTCTACCGATTCCCTGACATCCCCTGTGCTCACTTTCCATGACGGCAACAAGATCCCGCAGCTGGGCTACGGGGTCTGGCAGGTCGAGGACGCGGTCGCGGAGCGCGTGGTGGGCGAGGCGTTCGAGGCCGGCTACCGGCACATCGACACGGCCGCGATCTACGGCAACGAGGCGGGCGTGGGCCGCGCGATCGCCTCCTCCGGGCTGGCCCGCGATGACCTGTTCGTCACGACCAAGCTCTGGAACGCGGACCAAGGCGCCGGGAAGGTGGTGCCGGCGTTCGAGGCCTCGCTGGAGAAGCTCGGGCTCGAATACGTCGACCTGTACCTGATCCACTGGCTCCAGCCCAAGCGGGGCCTGTACGTGGAGACGTGGCAGGAGCTGGTCAAGCTTCAGGAGGCGGGCCGGGTGCGCTCGATCGGGGTCTCGAACTTCACGGTTGAGGCGATCCAGGAGATCGAGCGCGAGACCGGGGTACTGCCGGTGATCAACCAGGTCGAGACGCACCCGTACTTCCCGCAGACCGAGCTGCGGGCGTTCGAATCCTCCAGCGGGATCCTGCACGAGTCGTGGTCCCCGCTGGGGCAGGGCAAGGACCTCCTGGCCGATCCGGCGCTGCAGGCCATCGCCGACAAGCACGGCGTCTCGATCCCGCAGGTCGTCCTCGCGTGGCACCTCGCGCTCGGGAACGTCGTGATCCCCAAGTCGGTCACGAAGGAGCGCATCGCCCAGAACTGGGCCTCCCTCGGCGTGAGGCTCGATTCCGAAGACCTCGCCGCGATCGCGGCCCTCGACAAGGGCGCCGCGGGCCGCATCGGCGCCGACCCGGCCGTCAGCGACTTCGCCTGAGGCTGCAACCCTGAGCCTGCAACCCCTGAGCCTGCAACCCCTGAGCCTGCAACCCCTGAGCTCCGGACCGCGTCCGTTCCCGACCTTGTTTCGACGCTGATTCACGTCCCCAGCGGCGTGTCGGACGGCGAGTCGCGATCTGGCGTGAGGAAACAAGGTCGGGAACGCACGACGGCGGTGGACTGGCGACGGCGGTGGGCTGGCGACGGCGGTGGGCTGGCAGATCTTGGCGGCTCACCGCCGTCGTGCGTTTCCGCTTGCGCCGTCACCTCCGCAGGGTGCACACCCTGCAGAGGTGACGGCGCGATGTTTTGGACGGGCGCGACGTTTTGGGCGGGCGCAAGGTTTGGGCGGGCGGAAGGTTTGGGCGGGCGCGACGTTATGGGGCGCGACGTTTGGGGGCGCGCGACGTTTTGGGCGGGCGCGACGTCTTGGGGGCGCGACGTTGTGGGGCCCAACCGTGAGGGAGGCGGCTTTGCGAGCGGAGGCCGTTAGAGGCGGTTTTGCGGGGCGGCGTAGGCTGGCAGGCATGAGCGAGGAGCCCGTGGCGGCCGAGTCTGCTGCGGAGGAGCCCGCGGACGGGGAGCCCGCAGCCGGGGCGCCTGATGGCGAGGGGGCTGAGCTGGCCGTGCCCGGCGTCGTCCTCTCGTGGGCTTCGACTCCGGCGATCCGGAAGACGATGCTCGGCAACCGCTCCCGCGACACTGCGCCCGAGCTCTTGGTCCGCCGAGCCGTCCACGCGATGGGCCTGCGCTACCGCGTCGCGGCCCGCCCTGTGCCGGAGCTGCGGCGAACGGCGGACCTCGTCTTCACTCGGGCGCGGGTCGCCGTCTTCATCGACGGCTGCTATTGGCACGGCTGCCCCGAGCATTACATCGAGCCCAAGCGGAACGTCGACTACTGGCGGCCCAAGATCGCCCGCAACCGCGAACGGGACGAGGAGACGACGGCGGAGCTGGCCAAGCGCGGGTGGCGGGTGCTCCGCTTCTGGAGCCACGAGGACCCGCTCGCCGTCGCCGCCGAGATCCAGCGCACGGTGAGAGGGGCATCAGACGGGCGCGATTCCTGACGCCGGGTGACTGGTTAGAGGGCCTTCCGGTGGGTAGTGGGCTGATACCTGACCGAGGAGGCTCCCGTGAACACCAGTCAGATCGTATGGCTCATCGTGGCGATCGTCGTGTTCATCGCCGTGATCGTTGTGGCACTGACCTTGACTCGCCGACGCACCGCGCGGAACCAGGAGCAGATGAGAGACCGCGCCCGGACCATGCGGGACGAGGCGGCTCAGCATGAGCTCGATATCCGTGAGCGCGAGGCCCAGGGCCTCGAGGCTCGTGCGCGGGCCGAGAAAGCCCAGGTTGAAGCGGAACGGCTCCGCCGTGAGGCCGAGGAGAAGACCGGCTCGGCGCGCGAGGGGCGCGAACACATCGAAGAGCAGCGCCGGCGCGCCGACGAGCTCGATCCCGACGTCGAGAACCGCCCGAACGACGACTCGCGGGGCCGCGGCGTGCGTGAGAGCGCAGCACGCGACAGCGCAGCGCCTGACATCGCAGCGCGTGACACCGCAGCCCATGACAGCGCAGCGCGTGACGCCGTGAGGGGCCGCGAGCGCGGCGCCCATGTGCGGACGGAAGGCACGCAGGAAGATGTGGTCCGTTCCGAAGACGGGGACCAGAATCTGCGAGACGCCCAGTACCGAAATGCGCAGGACCGAAACGCGCAGGACGCCCAGTACCAGAATCCGCGAGACGCACAGTACCGAAACGAGCAGGACACGCAAAACCGGAGTGAAGGAAGGTCATGACCGACACCGTCAACCCGATCCAGATCCAGAAGTTCCTCCAGGGCGTCGACTACCCGGCCGACAAGCAGGCGCTGGTCTCCGCGGCCAAGGACAACGGCGCAGACAGCAACGTCGTCCGCGCGGTCGAGGGCATCCCCGACCGCACCTATCAGAAGCCGACTGAGGTGAGCGAGGCCATCGTGGAGGCCGGGCGCCATCCCGAGGGCGGCAGCATGGGCCACGGCGGCGCCCCCGGTGGTGACACCGACGACGCCGCCGAGCGCGGCGACGAGCGCTTCGACGCGGGGTAAGCCCCGAAAGCCGGCTTTTTAGGCGACCCGGTAACGCTCGGCGTCCGCAGTGCGGAGTTCGAGGCCGTTGCCGGGTCGTTCGGCGTCCGGGGTGATGGTGCCGCCTTGGGGGTCGAGCGTCCCCTCGAAGAGCATCTGCTCGAGCCGGACGTGGTCGTGGAACCACTCGAGGTGCCGCAGGCGTGGCGCGGCGGCGGCGGGCGCCGCCGTGATCGCGGGCGCGCAGTGCCCCGAGAAGCCGATACCGTGCGCATCCGCGACGGCGGCGGCCCGCAGCCAGCCGGTGATGCCGCCGCAGCGGGTCACGTCGGCCTGCAGGCAGTCGACGGCGCCCGAGGCGCACATGCGTTCGACGTCGACGGGTCGGGTGAGGTATTCGCCCGCGGCGACGTCGGCGGCGACAGACTGGCGCACGAACCGGAGCCCCTCGAGGTCCTCGCTCGAGACGGGCTCCTCGAACCACGTGAACTGCGCCTCGCGCGCCGCCTGGGCGACGCGGACGGCCTGCTTCGCCGAATAGGCGCCGTTCGCATCGACGAACAGCTCGGCCTCGGGCCCCACGGCCTCGCGCGCGATGAGCATGCGTTCGATGTCGCGGGCCTCGTCGGTTCCGCGGTCCTGACCGATCTTGATCTTGGCGCGCGGGATGCTCTGCCCGAGTACCCAGCCGACGAGCTGTTCCGTGAGCCGCTCGTAGGAGTAAGTGGTGAAGCCGCCGCTTCCGTACACGGGAACCTCCGAGCGGGCGGCCCCGAGGAACTGGTGCAGCGGCAGGCCTGCGAGCCGCGCGGCGAGGTCCCAGAGCGCGCAGTCGACGGCGGACGCCGCGTATGAGGCGGCGCCCGACTGGCCCGCGTTGCGGAGGGCTCGCGCCATCGTCTCGGCGCTCGCCCGCACCGAGAAGGCATCGGTCCCCTTGACGGCTGGCTCCAGCATCTCGGAGACGACGCCGACGAGCGCCTTCGGGCCGTAGGTGTAGCCGATCCCGGTCTCGCCAGCCGCCTCGGCGTGGACGACGACGATCGTGGTCGAGTCCCACGCGAACGTCCCGTCCCCCTCCTGACCGTCCGTCGGGACGGTGTACGCCGAGGCGCGGATCGACGTGACCGAGTTCTCCGGCTTGCCCCCGCTCACTTCCGATGCCCCGGAAGCAGCTCCTGGGCCTTCGTCTTGATGCCCTCCTTGATGTAGCCCCACCGATGGGGGTCGCCGTGGACGACGCTCTTGGCAGCATTGAGTGCCTGCTCCAACGTCGCGTGCGGCGGGATGGGCGGGACGTTCGGATCCGTACGGACGTCGAGGACAGTGGGTCGCGTCGCCGTGAGCGCCTCGTCCCAGGCCGAGCCGAGGGCGTCCGGGTTGTCCACCGAGATGCCGCCGAGGCCGAGCCCCGCGGCGAACCCGGCGTAGTCGACGCTGGGGATCGCCTGGGTCATCGGAACCGTGGGCGAGCCGCTGAAGGCGCGCAGTTCCCACGTCACCTGGTTGAGGTCGTCGTTGTGGAGCACGACGACGACGAGCCGCGGATCCTCCCACTCCTCCCAGTAGCGGGCGATCGTGATGAGTTCGGCAAGGCCGTTCATCTGCATCGCTCCGTCGCCCTCGAACGCGATGACGGGACGGTCGGGATTCCCGAACTTCGCGCCGATCGCGTAGGGCACGCCCGGCCCCATGGTCGCAAGGTTGCCGGAGAGGCTTCCGCGGACCCCGGAGGGGAACCGGAGCTGCCGCGCGTACCAGTTGGCGGCGCTTCCGGAATCCGCGGCGATGATCGCGTTCGCGGGGAGACGTTCGGAGCATTCGGAGAACACGCGGAGGGGGTTGATCGGGTCGGCCTCGACGAGCGCTTCGTCGTGCATGACCTCCCACCACCGCGCGACCTTCTCCTCGATGTCCTCGCGCCAGCCGCGGTCCTCCTTGCGCACGAGCAGCGGGATGAGGGCTCTCAGCGCCGCGCCGGCATCCGCTACGAGGTTGACCTCGTAGGGGTACCGGAGGCCGACCATGGTCGGGTCCACATCGATCTGCACGCCGCGCGCCTGCCCCGGTTCGGGGAAGTAGTTCGCGTACGGGAAGCTCGAGCCGACTGTCAGAAGGGTGTCGCAGTCCCGCATCATCTCGTAGCTCGGACGGGTTCCGAGGAGGCCGATCGAGCCGGTCACGTAGGGCAGCGTGTCGGGGAGGGAGTCCTTCCCGAGCAGAGCCTTCGCGACTCCCGCCCCGAGGAGCTCGGCGACCTGCTGGACCTCGGCGGCGGCTTGGCGGGCGCCATGCCCGATGAGCATCGCGACCTTCTTGCCCTGATTGAGCACCTCCGCGGCTCGCCGGATCGCGTTCATGTCCGGCTGGACATCCGGCCACTCGATGCCGAGGCTCGAAGGAACCATCTTCATCGCGTGCGTGGGCGCCGAGTACTCGAGGTCCTGGACGTCCGCGGGAATGATGACGGCGGTCGGGGCGCGCCGTGCGCACGCGACCCGGATCGCGCGGTCGATGACGTTCGGGAGCTGCTCTGGCACCGTGACGAGCTGGACGTAATCGGAGGCGACGTCCTTGAAGAGGGTCGTGAGATCGACTTCCTGCTGGAACGATCCGCCGAGGGCCGTCCGCGCGGTCTGGCCGACGATCGCGACAACCGGCACGTGATCGAGCTTCGCGTCGTAGAGCCCGTTGAGCAGGTGGACGGCCCCGGGGCCGGACGTTGCCATGCAGACCCCGACCCGGCCCGTGAACTTCGCATAGCCGACGGCCTCGAAGGCAGCCATCTCCTCATGCCGTGCCTGCACGAGTCGCGGTCCCTCGGCCTTGCCGAGCGCGGCCACGATCCCGTTGATGCCGTCGCCCGGATAGCCGAACACCGTATCGACGTCCCATGCCCTGAGTCGCTCGAGCAGAAATTCGGCGACGTTCTGTTCCGCCATGTCAGCTCTCCTTCTGGAGTGTGAACGTTTCGGTGGGCCGACGGACGCCCTGCCGGGCACCCGCTGCAAGCCTCGTAGCCGTCCTCGCGGCGAGGGCCATGATCGTCAAGGCCGGATTCGCACTGCCTTGGGTGGGCAGGACGCTCCCATCCGTGAGGAAGAGGTTCGGTACGGCGAAGGTCCGGCAGTCGGCGTCGACCACGCCATGCTCCTGGTCCGCCGCCATCCGGGCGCCGCCCACGAGGTGGGCGTAGCGCTCGATCGTCATGACCTCGCTCGCGCCAGCCGCCTTAAGGATCTGCTCCATCGTCTCCTGGGCCGCCTTCATGAGGCGCTTGTCGTTGCCGCCGCGGCTGTACGTCACATGGGCGACGGGCATGCCGCGCCGATCCTTCTCGGCGTCGAGCGTGACCCGATTGCCCGGAAGCGGCAGGAACTCGCACAGCGCACCCAGGCACGCCCAGTGCACGTAGTCGCTCATGCGGCGTCGCAGCTCCCGGCCCCAATGGCCCTGTGCCGCGATGTGCTCGGCCCACGTGATGGGAAGCGGCGAGACGGTCTGGATCGAGAAGCCGCGTTTGTACGGCTTGGACGGATCCGTCTCGTAGAACTGCTCCGTGCTGACCTCGGGCGGTGGCGCCTTGTACATGCGCACCTCGTCCTCGAACCTCCCGCCGGTCTGGGGCGCTCCCTGGACCATGAGGTACCGGCCCACGAAGTCGAAGTCGTTGCACAGCCCGTCCGGGAAGCGCGGTGACGACGAGTTCAGCAGGAGCCGCGGCGTCTCGATCGAATACGCGGCGACCGCGACGTTCCGGGCCCGCTGGAAGCGTTCGACGCCGCCCTGCACGAAATGCACGCCAGTCGCCAAGCCGGTGCGCTCGTCGACGTCGATCCGGGTTGCGGTCGAGTTCGCCCGGATCTCCGCGCCGTGCGCGATCGCGTCGGGGACGTGGGTGATGAGCGGCGACGCCTTCGCGTCGACCTTGCAGCCCTGAAGGCAGAACCCGCGGTAGATGCAGTGCCGGCGGTGGCCGAAACGGCCGTTCGAGATCGCGACGGGACCGACGCGAGCTTCGATCCCGCACTTCTCCGCACCGCGCAGGAACACCTCGCCGTTGCCGCCCACCGGGTGCGGACTGTGCGGATAGCTGTGCGGCTCGCCCCACGGCCAGTCCTGGCCCGCGACCGGGAGCTCCTCCTCCATGTCCTCGTAGTACGGACGGAGGTCCTCGTAGTCGAGCGGCCAGTCGGCGCCCACGCCGTCCGAGGACTCGGTGTGGAAGTCGCTCGGATGGAAACGCGGTGCGTAGCCGGCGAAGTGCACCATCGACCCGCCCACTCCTCGGCCCGAGTTGTTGGAGCCGAGAGGAACGGGGTCCTCGCCGTCGATCACGCGGGGCTCGGTCCAGTAGAGGTGGTGGGATCCGGCCTCGTCGCTCACCCAGTCCCGCTCCGGCTCCCAGAACGGCCCTGCCTCGAGGACGACGACGGACCAGCCCTCCCGCGCGAGGCGTTGCGCGACGGTCGACCCGCCCGCGCCGCAGCCGACGATCACGAGGTCCACCTCGTCGTCGTCCGCGTAGCGCCGCATGCGCTCGGTGACATCCGGGCTCGAGACGGGAAGCAGCCACGCGGACTCGTTGCGGGCCTTGACGTTCGCGAGCGTCCGGACGGTCACGAGCGGGTTGGGGCCCCTCATGCCTGCTCACCGGGACGTGCATCCCGAACCTCGAAGTGCTCGCGCTTGCCGACCCCGAGGTTCGAATACCCGCGGGGATACGCCGGCCCCGGGAAGCCGATCTCGTCCCACGCCCAGGGGTGGGCGTAGAACGCGGTGCACGCGTAGCGGAGCCACAGGTTCCAGACGTGCCCGGCAGGCATGCCGTGCCATTGGCCCTCGGTCCCGTGGACCGCCTCGAGCACGGCCTCCTGCTGGGCCGCCGTCGCGTCCGCGAACCCGACGCCGTAGCGCTCGCGCGCGTCCTCGTCGATGAATCGGACCGACCGCCGCCACACCTCGCCGTCCTCGGGGAGGTCCGCGTACCGCCAACCGTCGGTCTCGCCGGCGGCCAGACGCGCGTCGACGACGTTGATGAGCGGAACGCGCGGCTCGCCCTCCTGGCCTACGAGCTGATTGAGCATTGCTGCGGCGATCCCTTCCTCCTCGGCGTTGAAGAAGCACACGTCCGGCGGCCGCCCCACGCGGGAGAGGATGAGCGAGGACGTCGCCTCGTCCCAGTGGTCCCTCAGCTCGAGCGAACGCTGCCCCGGAAAGCGGCCGCCGCCGTCGTCCTCTGGTAGTGGAAGGGTCACGACTCCCTCCTCAGGACAGACGCCAGAAGCCCCATCCCCCCGACGAGCGTCACGAGCAGCGGGGCGAGGAGCGGCGGCCCCATCTCCGAGTTGTAGCGGAACTCCTTGAAGCCGCCGGGACGCTGCGCGATCCCGCGCAGGTGGAGGTACGTGCCCTGGAGCCCGTTGGCGATGATCGCGACGCTCGCGAGTGGAAGCGCCGTGTGCGCCATGCGTGTGCTCACGACGCCGGCGACCCCCGCCGCCGCCCCCACCGGGCCGAGCACAACGGGCGCCCACATCCATGGGTCTCCGAAGCTCGCTCTGTCGTGCTCGAGATAGATCTCCGCCGCCGTGACGAGCGCTCCGGCGGCCGTGAGGCCGGAGAGAGTGCGCTCGAAGCGCCCTGTCTCGACGTTGCGGACGAGCCGCTGGATACCTCTGGGTGCGGGTGTTTGGGCAACCAATCGGCTTGCGGGACCCCGGGAGGGGATGAGCTTCATGGGCTTCCTTTCTTCTAGAAGGGCTGTCCTCCTGTGACAGGGACGACGGCGCCTGAGATGTACGACGCCTCGTCCGAAGCGAGCAGAACGTAGGCGGGGGCGAGCTCGGCAGGCTGGGCGGGGCGGCCCAGCGGGCTGTCCTTGCCGAATTCCGGCACGTGGTCCGGCCAGCCTGTTGAGGGGATGAGGGGGGTCCATACGGGCCCGGGGGCGACGGCGTTGATCCGGATCCCCTTCTGACCGAGTTCCGGGGCGAGCGCCTTGACGAGCGCCACTTGCGCTGCCTTCGTCATGGCGTAGTCGAAGAGGCTCGGCGAGGGCTGGGCGGCCTGGATCGAGCTCGTGATGATGATGGACGCTCCGGGCTGAAGGTGCGGAAGCGCCGCGCGCAGGATCCAGAACTGGCTGTAGAGGTTCGTCTTGAGCACGCGGTCGAACTCGGCTGTCTCGACGGTGTCGATGCCGTCGCGCGCCTGCTGGTAGGCGGCGTTGAGCACGAGGACGTCGAGGCGGCCGAACTCGTCGAGGACGCGGCGGGGGAGTGAGGCGGCGTAGTCCTCGTCGCGGAGATCGCCGTCGAGCGTCAGGGCGCCGCGCCCCGCGTCCCGCACGATCGACGCCGTCGACTCTGCGTCCTCGCGCTCTTTCGGGAGGTGGGTGAGAGCCACGTCAGCCCCCTCGCGCGAGAACGCAATCGCAACGGCCCGCCCGATCCCGGAATCGCCGCCCGTGATGAGTGCCGCGCGGCCCTCGAGCCGCCCGTGCCCCTCGTAGGTCTGTTCGCCGTGATCCGGACTCGGCTCGGTCTCTGCGGTTGTTCCGGGCGCATCCTGGTCCTGGGGCGGCTTCTCGCTGGCCGGGTGGACTTCTTGGGGGTTGTCGGGTTCGTTCGTGCGGTCGGACATGCGTGCGGCCTCCGAGAATGGTGGAACGCGGACATGGACCAACGGCTTGATCCACGGCTCACGATACGCCCGGGTGCGGGGCCGCGGAACCCGCCGTGCAAGGACCGCGGAAAGTGGTTGAACCGCGGAAATCCGGGGTAAATGCGGCCAGTGGTCCGCACTCACAGATCCCTCCGCACCGCTTGGACGCGGCGCCGCGCGGGCCGTGGCTTCACCTATCTGGATGAGAACGGTGAGCGTCTCCCGCCGAGCGAGCTCGAGCGTGTCCGCTCACTCGCGATCCCGCCCGCGTGGCGGAACGTCAAGATCGCGGCCTCGCCCAAGGCGAAGCTGCAGGCCATGGGCGTCGACGCGGCGGGACGCACCCAGTACCTCTACAACGCCGCCTGGCGCGCTCGGCAGGAGGCCCGCAAGTTCGATCGGGCGCTCGCGCTCGCGCACAGGCTCCCGCACATTCGCCGCGCTGTGACGCGGGACCTGCGCGGCGATCGGGGGTCGCGTATTCAGGCCCTCGCGGCCGCGATCCGCCTTATCGACCGGGCTGGCGTGCGCGTGGGCAGCCGGCGCTACGCGCGAGAGAACGGCACGTTCGGCGTCACGACGATCCAACGCCGCCACATCAAGGTCCAGGAGGGGCGGATCGCGTTTGACTTTCCGGGCAAGTCCGGCAGCACGTGGCGCTTCCAACTGCGGGATTCGGATCTGGCCGCCTACCTCGAGAGCCTTCCGCGCCGGCGCGGGAGCCGGCCGGCGATGGGGTACGACGACGGCGGCTCCTTCCAGCGCATCGGCGCCTCCTCGGTCAACGAGTACCTCCGCGACATCGCGGGGATGGACGCGAGCGCGAAGGACCTCCGCACGTGGCGGGGGACCGCCGTCGCCGCTGCGTCCCTCGACGCGAGCCTCGCCGCAGGCCGGAACGCCGACGCCGCGTGGAAGAAGGCGATCGACGACGCCTCGAACTGGCTTAACAACACCCCGGCCGTCGCGCGGGGATCCTACGTCGACCCGTTGCTCCTTGAGGCCTACCGTGCAGGCCGGACCGCGAGGACGGATGCCGCCGTCGCGCGCCTGCTCACCGAGATGCGGGAGCGCAGCACGACATTGGCCCCGCGCGCGTGAGCGGCGGGGCCAACGTTGGGGGCTTCTTTCGGCGGCATGGATGACGGCGGGGCATGGATGACGGCGGGGGAAGCCCCAGCCTCCGCCCCGCCGCCTGTCTCTAGGATCCCGGGATTCCCGGCATCGGCTTATCCGTGGATCGCCTATCCGTGATCGGGGAAGTCGTCCGTCGTGCCCTGGTCGGCCTCGCCGTCCTTCGGCGCAAGGTACCGTTCCCCCTCGTCAGTGCTGACGACGTCGTACTCCTCGGCGACGGCTTCCATGGCCGCCTGGTCCGTCTCATTCGGTTCGCGGACGGGGCCGGGGTGCGGCGTTCGCTCCGCGTCGCCCCAGATCGCGCCGAGGCCCTTCGAACTCGGGGTGACCTCGTCGCGGGCGGGGACGTCGTCCTCTTCGGGCTCCCGGGCGACCGGCTTGCCGGGCTCCCCGTGATGCCGGTCGGCGCGGGTTTCCGCACCGAGGCGATCCTCGTCGAAGGGCTCATCGCGTTCCGTCATGTCAGACCTTTCATGTCCCTGATCACGTCTCTCGGATCAGGTGAGAACTTTTGGATCAGGTACGCGAACGGCGGGTCACTGCGCCGTAGATGAGGAGCACGATGACGGAGCCGACGATCGCGACGATCCACGTCTGGATGCTCCAGAAGTTCTGGAGGCCGACGCCGAACAGCGCCCCGCCGATCCAGCCGCCGAGGATGGCGCCGACGACGCCGAGCAGGAGGGTTATCAACCAGCCGCCGCCCTGCCGGCCGGGAAGCAGAGCCTTCGCGATCGCGCCGGCAATGAGGCCGAGAATGAGAAAAGCCAGAAAGCTCACAGTTCTCACCTTTCGTTGCGGGCCGGACTGTCATTCCGGCCCTGCTGCAACGCCTCTTACCCCACCCACCTGCCCCAAAACGCCCCGCGACACATTGCAGAAGGAGGTTATTTTCAGGGACGGCGGGGTAACGGCGGGGTGACGTGGGGAGGAATGTCCTCCGCATAACTAGCGTGTGGAATGCTGAATTATGATGTTGACCCTGCTTGCGGTGGAATGCCGAGAGCAGACATCCCTGACCGCACAGTCGTTGAGGCTGTTGACCGACGGAGTGGATCGATGCCTGCTAATGCCCGGCTCAGTGGCCGGCGCGTCCTGATCACCGGCGAAGACGAGATTCTGACGCAGAGGCTCGGCCGAGTCCTGACGTTCTCGGAGGCCGTGGTCGCGATCAATTCCGCCGAGGGCCCCGACAGCACCCGAATCGTGCGGGCCGCGGTGAGGGAGCTTGGCGGCGTCGACGTGCTCATCAATACCGGCCCGCCTTGGATTCCCGAAGAAGGGTCCAACCCTTGGGCGGTTCGGCGAGGCGTCGAAAAGGCCCTCCAGCGCTCGATGTCCATCCTCGTCACCGCCACCGAGGCGGCTCTTCCCGCGTTGAACGAGAGGGCCAGCATCATCAACACGGTCGCGTTCTCGACACCAGGGCTGCTCCTCACCCGTGGTCAGGAGGCCCTCGCCACCGCAGTTCTCGAGACCACTCAGGGCTGGGCACAGACGCTCGGCCCCCGCGGCATCCGCGTCAACGCTGTGGTCGGCGGCCCGCGGTGGGACCCTGACCTCGAGCCCCTTTTCGACCAAGAACACCACCACGAGCCGGCCATGACCGACTTCGAGGAGCTCGACGCGTTCGTCTACCTGGCGTCCGAGGAAGCGTGCCACGTCTCCGGCTCGGTGCTCGCCGTTGCACGACCTTTGGCCCCCGAGGAAGTGGGGCCCGGCTCCCGGGGTTGAGCCGGGTTTCCCAGTTTCGGGGCCGGGTTCCCCAGTTTCAGCGCCGCGTTCCCCAGTTTCGGGTCCGGCTTCCCCAACTTTTTATTCGCCCAAAGTCGCTCCAGCCGGCGTGTCGCCGAGAAATCCCGGCGAGTCGCGTCGTCGGCCGCTGAATCGTGGGGAGTTCGGCCCGAAAGGTGGGGAGTTCGGTGGGGAAGGTGGGGAGTTCGGTGGGGAAGGTGGGGAGTTCGGCGCGAAGGGTTGGGGAGTTGGGCGCGGAAGGTGGGGAGTTGGGCGCTGGCCGGCCCGAAGGGTGGGGAGTTGGGCGCGGAAGATGCGGAGTTGGGCGCTGGGCGGCCCGAAGGGTGGGGAGTTCGGTGCTAGGTCGGCGCTAGTCGTGGGGAGTTCGGGCGGACCCGACTCCTGCTGCGACCGCGGCCGCCGTGTCCGCCCACGTCGGGAGCGCCGGGCGCGCCGCTCGGGCCGCTGCCCCGAATGAGGCCCTCTTCTCGGCGTCGGTGAGCCACGTCCGCAGCAGTTCGCGGAGGACGCCGACGTCGCGCAGCTCGCCGACCGCGCCGGCCAGCCCCGCGCCGCCCGAGAGGGAGAGCGCGAGCGCCTCCTCCGCGCCCGTCCCGGCCGGGACGAACGCCGGCACCCCGTGGGCGAGGGACTCGACGACGGACATCCCGAAGGTTTCGTGCGCGCTGGGGAGGACGCTGAGGTCGGCGGCGTCCCACGCGGCGTCGAGCGCGGGGCCGCGCAGCTCCCCGGTGAGACGGACCCGCTCCGAGAGCTGGGGTGAGGCGGCCGCCTGCCGGACCGCGCGGGCGTACGCCCTGTCCGCCTGATCCGAGCCGACGAGCGAGGCGCTCCACGGGAGGTCGAGGAGGCCGTCGAGCGCCTCGAGGAAGACGAGCTGCCCCTTGGCCGGGAGCAGCGCTGCGACGCACACGAGATGCGGGGGCTTCGAACCCCGGGCCTGCGGAGCGCGGTCGACGCCGGGATGGGCGACGACGGCCTCGACGCCATAGCGCGCGACGAGGGTCGCCGCCGCGAACCGGCTCGGCGCGAAGGCCCCGGAGCACGCCTCGAGGGCGGCTCGCTCGAGCCCAGCGAGC
Organism: Sinomonas terrae; assembly: GCF_022539255.1. Taxonomy (NCBI): domain Bacteria; kingdom Bacillati; phylum Actinomycetota; class Actinomycetes; order Micrococcales; family Micrococcaceae; genus Sinomonas; species Sinomonas terrae. The sequence continues at coordinate 3,756,762 of NZ_JAKZBV010000001.1, read as the reverse complement.
CGGGCAGCCTCGGACGCGGCGACAGAGCGGGTTCCCACCGCGAGGTCCGCGAGCGAAACGTGCACAAGGAGCCAGACGGCCACGCCCCCACGCTCGGCCTGGGCGATCTCGTCCGGGCAGCCGAGGCCCACGAGACCGTCGACGATGACGACGCGGCCGGCGTCGCCCGCGAGGCCGAGCAGGAGGCTCGCGAGCCGCTCGCGGTCGGCGGCGCTTCCCTCGGGCCAGTCGCCCGTGAGGCTGTACGCGTGCACCGTGACCCCCGCGCCCCGGAGGGCGGCGATGAGGCGCTCGTTGTACACGCTGCCACCCGAGTTCCAGCCCAGCGGCGCCGCGGCGACGAAGTCGATGCGCGCTGGCATCTCGGGAGGCGAGGGCGTCACGGGAGTTCCAGGCTGTACCCCGCCCACGCGTCCGGGTTCTCACGGAGTACGACGGAGAGCCCGACGAGCCGGTCGCCGGCGCCTACAGCCCCAGCGCCTGCAGGCCCTGCGCCCGCAGCCCCGGCGAGAGCGTTCAGCCGCCCCGCGACATCCTCCGCGAGGTGCCGGGCGATGGCCTCGGTGGTCGAGAGCTTGCCCTCGAACGCCGGGTGCTCGTCGAGGTTCTGGTAGCGCAGGCCCTCGAGCGCCTCGCCGAGCACACCCGAGAGCGCGCCGATGTCCATGACGGTAGCGTTCTCGTCGAGCTCGCGCGCCCGCACGGTGAGTTCGACGACGAACGTCGCCCCGTGCAGCCCCTGGGCCGGCCCGAAGGCGGGCCGCGGCAGGCTGTGGGCGATCATGATGTGGTCACGGACGGTCAGCGAATACATGCTCTCCCTTTGCTGGCGGATACCGGATGACGTGGCACAGGCCGGTCTCGTTCCCCTCGGTTCCCGACTTCCCCGAGGCTAGCCCGTCCATGGCCTCGGGAAGGTCCTCGAAGTCGGTGGGACCCCCGAGAAACGCGTCGAAGACCGGGTCCTCGAGCAGCTCGAGGGCGAGCGCGAGTCGCTGGGCCGTGGTGCGCCGGTGCCGGCGGGGCAGCGCGACCTGGCCGACTTGGCTCGCCCGGAGGGAGAGCCTGCGCGCGTGAAAGTCGGCGCCGAGCGGGACGCTTACCGGCTGCTCGCCGTACCACGAGAGCTCGATGATCTCGCCGTCGTCCCCGACGAGCTCGAGGCACCGAGCGAGGCCGGGCGCGCTCGCCGAGCAGTGGACGACGACGTCGCAATCGTCGTGCGCCTCCTCCGGCGACGCGAAGTCGACCCCCAGCCGCTCCGCGAATGCCGCCTTCGTCGGGTCGGCGTCGACCGCCTCGAGCCGCGAGAGCGGGAAGCGGCGCAGGAGCGCGAGCACCGCGCCGCCCACGAGGCCGCAGCCGACGACGGCGACCCGGTCGCCGATGCGGGGGCTCGCTTCCCACAGTGCGTTGACCGCGGTCTCGACCGCTCCCGCGAGCACGGCCCGGTGCGCGGGCACGCCGTCGGGGACGACGGCGAGCTCGGCCGCGGGGACCACGTAGCGGTCCTGATGGGGGTACAGGCAGAAGACGGTGCGGCCCACGAGCTCGGCGGGGCCCTCCTCGACGACGCCGACCGAGAGGTATCCATACTTCACGGGGCACGGGAAGTGCCCCTCCTGATGCGGGGCCTGCATGAGGCCGGCCACACGCTCAGGGACGCGGTTGGCGTGGACGAGGCGTTCCGTGCCGCGGCTCAGGCCCGAGTACAGCGTCCGGACGAGGGCCTCGCCCTCGCGCGGCGGTTCCAGGGTCTCGCGCCGCAGTTCGCCCTGCCGCGGCCCGACGGTCCAGTATGCGGTTGCCGAGTAGTCCTTCAGAGCTTCGCCCCCACCTTCGCTCATCCCTTGAGCGCCAGAGCCTGGGGCGCGGCCTGCTTCATGCGCGTCTGGAGCCAGCGCAGCTGGCCCTGGAGCTGCTGGCTGCACTGCTGCACGGTCTCGTGGAGCTCCTTGTCGCGGAGCGCCTCGGCCGCCTGACCGACCATGGTCCACGATGAATGAGCGAGCGTCGCGAGGAGGTGCAGGTCCTGGAGGTCGCGAATGAGCCCGACGGGGCCGCTGCGCGTCTCGGACAGGGTGTCGGCGTGGAGGCGCTCGGGCTCGTCGTCGGCCTCGGCCTCGCCGTACCGCTCGATGATCGGGGCAAGCGCATGCACGTGGGCGTCGCACTGCCGGGCGAGCAGCTGGGTGAGTTCCCGGATGTCAGGCTCGTCGCCGTGCCCTTCGGCGACTTGGCGGTAGCTCTCCGCGAGGCTCTGCTCGGAACGATCGAGCAGGCCGAGGTAGACGGCGATCCTCATGCTTTGCCTCCCACGAGTTCCGGACCTATGACCTCGACCCGGACGGCCGCGGTCTTGAAGACGGGCTGCTTCGAGACGGGGTCCCACTCCGTGATCGTGAGCTCGTTGGCCGCCCGGGGCCTTCCGTCGGGAGTGCCGCCGACGTCCCAGTAGCCGTAGTGGAACGGTTCGAAGACCGTGCCCCGCGCCATCTTCTTGATCCGCAGCCGCGCGATGGCCTCGCCGCGCCGCGACGTCACGCGGAGGAAGTCGCCGTCGTCCGCCCCGAGTTGGGCGGCGTCCTCGGCGCACAGTTCGAACCACGCCTCGGGCGCGGCGCGCCGGAGTTCGGGTGCGCGGGCCGTCTTGGTGCGGGTGTGGAAGTGGTACACGGTGCGGCCGGTCGTGAAGTGGAACGGATACTCCTCATCCGGCACCTCTGCCGGCGGTACGACGTCCGCGGTCTTGAACCTGGCCCGGCCGTCGTAGCGCCCCGCCTTGACCGCCTGCGGACCGACGGTCGCGCCCGTGACGAGGTCATGGCCATACGTCTCGCAGTAGTCCGGCGCCGTCGGGAACACTCCGTCAGTGTAGAGCCGCACCGTGCCCTTTTCGGCCCCCTCGGGGAAAGGCCATTGGAGCCCGGTGTCGCCCCGCAGGCGCTCGTAGCTGAGCCCGGTGTAGTCGCAGGGGCGCCCGCGGGTACACTCTCGCCACGCGTTGAAGACCTCCTCGGGCGAGGTCCACGGGAGCAGCGGGGAGCCGTCGAGCCGGCGGAAGTCCATTCTGCGTGCGTAGTCGAGGAAGATGTCGAGGTCGCTGCGTGCCTCCCCGGGCGGCTCGACGGCCTTGTCCGAGAGGTGCACGGTGCGGTTGACGTTCGTGAACGTCCCCGTCTTCTCGCCCCAGCCCGCGGCGGGCAGCACGACGTCGGCCTCGCGTGCCGTCTCGTTCAGGTACAGGTCCTGGACGACGAGGAAGAGCTCGGGCTTGCGGAGGATGTCACGCATGCGGCCGAGGTTCGGCATCGAGACGGCGGGGTTCGTTGCGGAGATCCAGAGGAAGTTGATGGAGCCCTGCTCCGCGTAGCGGAAGATCTGGAGGGCGTGGGTGGGCGCAGCCCAGTGGGGAATGATCCCGGGGTCCACATCCCAGAGCTTCGCGAGCTCTTGGATGTGCTCGGGGTTCTCCCAATTGCGGAAGCCCGGCAGGTCGCCGTCGGCCCCGCATTCGCGGTTGTTCTGCGCCGTCGGCTGCCCGTTCATCTGGAGGACGCCGCAGCCGGGCTTCCCGAGCAGGCCGCGCAGGAGGTGGAGGTTGTTGACCTGGCACGAGGATGCAGTGGCCTGGGTGGACTGGTAGAAGCCCTGCAGGACGGTCGAGAGGACGCGCTGCGAGGTTCCGAAGATCTCGGCGGCGCGGCGGATGTCCGCGGCGTCGACGCCGCATCGTTCGGCGGCGGCCTCAGGCGTCCACGGTTCGATTGCCGCGGCAAGCTCGGAGAAGCCGGTCGTGTGCTCGGCGATGTAGTCGTCGTCGGTCCAGCCGTTCCGGATGACCTCGCGGATGAGCGCGTACATGAGCGGGAGGTTGGTGCCGGTCTTCACGGCAAGGTGGACGTCGGCCGCCTGGGCGACCGGGGTGACCCTCGGGTCGACGCACACGACAAGGGGCGGCTGCGGCCCCGCAAGGCGGTCGAGGACCCGTGCCCACAGCATCGTGTTGGTCTCGGCCATGTTGTGCCCGAACAGGAAGATCGCGTCGCAGTGCTCGATGTCCTCGTACGAGCCCGGCTGTCCGTCGGCCCCGAAGCTCTCCTTCAGGGCCTGCGCGGCGGTCGCGGTGCAGAGGCGCGTGTTGCCGTCCATGTGGGGCGTCCCGATGCCGGCCTTGCCGACGACAGCGAGGGCGTAGTACTCCTCGAGGAACAGCTGCCCGCTCGTGTAGAACGCGTGGCTGAGCGGCCCGCGCTCCTCGAGCAGCGCCTTGCTGCGCTCCACGATCCGCCCCATCGCCTCGTCCCAGCTCGCCTCGACGAGCTGGCCGCCCTTGCGCACGAGCGGCGTCCTGAGCCGGTCGGGGTTCGAGACGCCCTGCCAGCTCGCGTACAGGCCTTTCGGGCCGAGCCTGCCGTGATTGACGGCGTCGATCTCGCGTCCGCGGACGCCCACCATGCGTCCGTCCTTGACCGCGATGTCGCACCCGCAGCCGTTGCTGCAGAGGACGCACGCCGACTGCACCCACCGGTCGACGTCGGACTCTGTGAGACCCTCCGCGAGCTGGACGTCGACGCGGACGGGCCACTCCCCGCCCTGCTCGACGGGAGTTCGCCTGCCCCAGACGTCCTTGATGCGGTCCGGGACTTCCTCCACGCGATCAGGCACAGTCGTTCCTTCCCCTCGGCGTACCCCACCATGGGCGCCCTACCCGGCCAGCGTGAAGCAAAACGATCTGGCAGCGGCGCTACGGCGCGGCGAGGTGCCTCGGCTCCTGGGCCGTCCCGCGCTCCTCGAGGCGGGCGACGGCGTCGAGCACGTGCCCGGGCCACACCGCGAGCATCGCTGGGTCGGGGAGGTCCGCGAACGGGTCGCCGTGCCGCACGGCCGGGTCGGTGAGCACGACGTGGGGGCCGTCCTCGGGCGGCCCCCACTGCTCGGGGGTCGCGGGCCCGAAGATGACGACGGACGGCGTCCCGTACGCCGTCGCGATGTGCCCCGCGGACGTGTCGGCGGTGACGACGAGGCGGGCCGCGGCGACCGCTGCGAAGAATTCGGAGAGGTTCCAGCGGCCGGCGACGACGGCGGAGTCCGGCAGGCCGGCGCCGCGGGCGACGGCGGTGGCCCGGCCCCGGTCTTCCTCACCGCCGGTCAGGAGCACGTCGTGGCCCTGGAGTCGGAGCTCGTGGGCGACGCCGGCAAACCGCTCGACCGGCCAGCGCCGGCTCCCGTAGGCGGCCCCGACGTGGAGGAGCGTCGCGCCCTCGACCGGTGCCGAGACCTCGGGCGGGAACAGGCGGTAGTCGTCGGGCCGCCCGGGCAGCCCGTGCCAGTTCAGGAGGCGCACCCACCGCTCGCGCTCATGGAGCGTGTCGTCCCACTCGGGGCCGGCCCACCCCGGGGCCCGGTGGCCGATGCGGTGCTCAGGGGCGAGCTCCTCGAGCCGGGTCCGGCTCTCGACGCCCTTCCCGTGGAAGTTCACGGCGACGTCCACCCTCCCCGTGTAGGGGATGGGGCCGTCGAGGCCCGGGGTCGGGAGGTGCCGGTTGATGCCGCCCACGAGCGGAATGACCGGCTCGAGCCACTTCGGTGCCGCGAGCACGAGCTCGTGGTCGGGGAACCCCGCGCGCAGGCCACGCAGGCCCGGCACGGAGACGAGCAGGTCACCGAGCTTGAGCGCTCGGAGCACCAGTAGGACGGGTCGTTCTGAACCCGCTGTCACGGCGGCCTCCATCATCGAAAGCGACAATGCCCTTGGCTTGAGCGAATCGAAATTCCTCCGCTTGGCCGGGGAGCGGTCTCGGAGGAGAAGCTGCAGGAGAAAAGAAAGTTTATTGTAGCTTCTCCCGGGGCAGATTCCCGTCATGGAAGCAGACCGTCTTGACCAGCCACGGACGCCACTCCCGGCCGCCGTGCTCTTCGACCGGGACGGTACCCTCGTGGACGACGTCCCGTACAACAGAGACCCGCGAAAGGTCCGCCCGGTGCCCGGCGCAGCCGAGGCACTGGCTCAGCTGCGTGCTGCCGGCGTGCGGACGGGGGTCGTCACGAACCAGTCCGGTGTGGGGCGCGGCATGATGGGCTCCGTCGACGTCTACCGGGTCAATCGGCGGGTGGACGACCTGCTCGGGCCGTTCGACGTGTGGCGCGTGTGCCCCCACCATCCTGAGCAGGGCTGCAGGTGCCGCAAGCCGCGGCCCGGCCTGATCCTCTCGGCGTGCCGGGCGCTCCGGGTTGCGCCGGCAGACGTTGTCGTCGTGGGGGATATCGGCTCCGACATGGAGGCCGCCCAGCGCGCCGGAGCGCGTGGCATCCTCGTCCCGACGCCCGTGACCCTCCCCGAGGAAGTCGAGGCCGCGCCCGTCGTCGCCCCCGACCTGCTCTCCGCCGTCCTCTTCGCCTTGGGCGAGTCGCTTGAGGAGTCCCTCGAAACTGCCAGCGCGGGGAATGGGCCGTGAGGCGAGTCCTCGTCGCGCGGCTCGACAGCCTCGGAGACGTCGTGCTCTCCGGGCCAGCGATCCGTGCGGTCGCTGCCCACGCCGAGGTTGTCCTCCTGACCGGCCCCCGCGGGGCGGCAGTCGCGTCGATGCTCCCTGGGGTCAACGAGCACCTCGTGTGGGACTGCCCGTGGATCGCCAACCCGGCCCCTCCCGTCACGCCGCGGCGCGTGCGCCGACTCGAGCGGCTCCTCGACCACGCCGGGATCGATGAGGCGGTCATCCTCACGTCCTTCCACCAGTCGGCGCTCCCGCTCGCGTTCGAGCTGCGCCTCAGCGGCGTCCAGCGCATCACCGCGCTCTCGGAGGACTACCCGGGGAGCCTCCTGGACGTGCGGCTCACGAGCCGCGACCTCCCGTGGGAGCTCCACGAGGTCGACCGTGCGCTGGGCATCGCCGCGGCGGCGGGCTTCGCGCTTCCCGCGGACGACGACGGCCTGCCCGCCCTCGTGCCTCAGCCGAGGACGTCGTTGCGCCCCTCGGGCGAATACGTCGTGGTCCACCCTGGTGCGGACGCCCCCGCGAGGACGTGGCCCCCCGAGCACGCGGCCGAGCTCGTCTCAATGCTCGCTGCCGACGGCTTCCGCGTCGTCGTCACCGGGAACGATACGGAGCGGGAACTGACCGCCCGGGTTGCAGGCTCCCACGGGATCGACGCCGGCGGCGCGACTGACCTCCGGGGCCTCGTCGACCTCCTCGCCGGAGCGAGCGCCGTCGTCGCCGGGAACACCGGCCCCGCACACCTGGCCGCGGCGGTGCGAACGCCCGTCGTAAGCCTCTTCTCTCCCGTCGTCGCGGCCGGGACGTGGGCCCCCCGAGGGTCCGCCGTCGAGGTCCTCGGCGACCAGTCGGCCGCCTGTGCCGGCTCGCGTGCGCGCATCTGCCCGGTGCCGGGGCATCCGTGCCTCGCGGGGGTCACCCCGCACGAGGTGCTCCGCGCCGTCGAACGACTCGTCTCCCACAACACGAAGGCGGTGCCCGTCTGATGCGGATCCTTCTCTGGCATGTCCACGGCGGCTGGACCGACGGCTTCGTCCGCGGAGAGCACGAATACGTGCTCCCGGTCGACGCCGAGCGGTCCGCGTGGGGCTTGGGCCGCGGCGGCCGGGACTGGCCGAACACGGCCGAGGTTCCGCTCGAGGAGCTCGCGTCCATCGCTGACACGCTCGACGCCGTCGTGCTCCAACGGCCGGACGAGGCGAAGCGGGTGCACGAACTCACGGGCCTGCGCCCGGGGACCGACCTACCTGCGGTCTACCTCGAGCACAACATTCCGAAGGGCGCCGTGCCCGAGACGCGCCATCCGCTCGCGGATCAGGGCGAGATCCCGATCGTCCACGTGACGCACTTCAACGCCCTCATGTGGGACAGCGGCAAGGCGCCGGCCTACGTCGTCGAGCACGGCGTCGTCGACCCGGGGCTCTGCTACACGGGCGAGCTCGAGCGGCTCGGCGTCGTCGTCAACGAACCCGTTCGGCGCTGGCGCGTGGCGGGAACCGACCTGCTCGGCGGCTTCGCCGACGTGGCCCCGCTCGATGTCTACGGCATGGGCGGCGACGGCCTGGTCGAGGCCACCGGGATCGACGCGGCGCGCCTGCGGTGGGCCGGCGACGTCCCGACCGCCCGCCTCCACGCCGAGCTGGCCCACCGGAGGGCGTACCTGCACCCGTTCCGCTGGACCTCGCTTGGGCTCGCGCTCATCGAGGCGATGATGGCGGGCCTGCCCGTCGTCGCGCTCGGCTCCACCGAGGCCTGGCGCGCGGTCCCCCCAGCCGCCGGCTGCGTGAGCTCGGACGTCCGCGAACTCGCGGCCGCGGCCCGACGCTTCATCGCCGAGCCCTCCGCGGCCCGCGAAGCCGGGCTCGCCGCCAGGGAGGCCGCACTGGCCCGCTACAGCCTGCCCCGGTTCCTCGCCGACTGGGACGAGGTCCTCGCCGACGTGCGGGGTGAGCCCTTGGCGACCGCGGGCGCAGCGACCGCGGGTGCAGCGACCGTTGGCGCGGGCGCCCAACAGACTTCTTCGACCCGACCTGAGGCTCCGACAGTTCCGCGAGGGACATTCCTGTGAGGGACCGTTCGATGAGGAGAGAGAGCACAATGAGAATCTCGATGGTGTCCGAACACGCCAGTCCGCTCGCCACCGTGGGTGGAGTTGATGCGGGTGGGCAGAACGTGCACGTGGCCGAGCTCTCGGCCGCCCTCGTGCGACGGGGCCATGACGTCACCGTCTTCACCCGGCGCGACAGCGAGCGGCTCCACTGGGAGCAGACGCTCCCCAACGGCGTCCGGCTCGTCAACGTCGATGCCGGGCCCGCCCGGGCCGTGCCGAAGGACAAGCTCCTGCCGTACATTCCCGCGTTCGCCGAGCAGCTCGCGAACTACTGGACGGACAACCCGCCGAACATCGTCCACGGGCACTTCTGGATGTCCGGAATAGCGTGCATCGAGGCGGTCGGGAAGCTCCAGAAGCAGCTCCTTCCGCCGCCCGTCGTCGCCGAGACGTTCCACGCGCTCGGCGTCGTGAAGCGGCGGCACCAAGGCACGGACGACACGAGCCCGGCCGAGCGCGAATTCCTCGAGCCCTGGGTAGCGCGCAGCGTGGACCGCGTCATCGCGACGTGCCCGGACGAGGCGTTCGAGCTCCGGCAGCTCGGCGTGAACCGGCGGCGGATCTCGGTCGCGCCGTGCGGCGTCGACGTCGAGAAGTTCACGCCGGACGGTCCGGCGCGCGCCCGCGGCAAGCGGCTCCGCCTCGCCGTCGTCGGGCGGCTTGTGCCGCGCAAGGGCGTCGACATCGTGGTCTCCGCGCTTGCACTGCTCGCCGCCTCCGGGCGGCGGGACGTCGAACTCCTCGTGGTCGGCGGCACGAGCGGCAAGGACCGCATCGCGTCCGACCCCGAGGCACGCAGGCTCCGCGAACTCGCCGAGTCCCTCGGCGTGGGCGGCCAGGTCATCTTCGTCGGCCAGGTCCCGCGCGACGAGATGCCCGAACTGTTCCGGAGCCTCGACGCCGTCGTCTGCACGCCCTGGTACGAACCGTTCGGGATCGTCCCGCTCGAGGCCATGGCGTGTGGCGTCCCTGTCATCGTCTCCGCCGTCGGCGGGCTCCAGGAATCGGTTGTCGACGGCGTCACCGGAATTCACGTGCCGCCCAAGCACCCGGCCGCGCTCGCCGACGCGATCGCGATCCTCGCCGACGACCCCGAGCTGCGGGCCCGCTTCGGCGCGGCAGGGGTCGAGCGGACCCGAACACGCTACACATGGGACCGGGTCGCATCCGACACGGAGAGGATCTACCGCGCCATGCTCGATCATTGGGAGGAACCCGAAGCCGATGTGGCGGCGTCCAGGAGCCGTCTTCGGCGAGTCGGAGAGGGGGCTCGATGAAGACGACCCGCGTGCTCCGCGAACAGTCCCTCACGGCCACACCCGCCGGAGGACTCACCGCTATCCGCTCCGGCGGCCCCCTCGGCCCCGCCGGGTTCCGCGTGCTCCCTCACGATCAGCTCTCGGACGGCGTCCTCGAGCACATCGAGGACGCGAGCCAGGCGCTTGACTCGCTGCGGCTGCAGTCTGCCGTCCTCGCGCGCTGGGCGCAGACCCTCGCGCATCGGCTCGCCTCGGGCGGTCGCCTCCTCGCGGCCGGCAACGGGGGCTCCGCCGCCGAGGCGCAGCACCTCACCGCGGAGCTCGTCGGGAGGTACGACGGCGAGCGGCGGCCCTTCTCGGCGATCGCCCTCCACGGCGACACCTCGGCGATGACCGCGATCGGCAACGACTACGGGTACGACGAGGTGTTCGCCCGTCAGGTGCGCGCTCACGCTCGGCCCGGCGACGTCGTCGTCCTGCTCTCCACGAGCGGCAAGAGCCCCAACCTCGTCGCGGCAGCCCAAGCCGCACACGAGGTCGGCGCGCTCAGCTGGGCCCTCACCGGTCCTGGGCCCAACCCGCTCTCGGCCGCCGTCGACGAGGCCCTCACGCTCGAGGGGCGCAACTGCCACGTCCAGGAAGCTCAGCTGATCGCCATCCACGCCCTGTGCGAGTGCTTCGACGCGTGCGTGGCGGAAGAGGAGGACTGATATGAAGATTGCCGTTGTCGGCGACACCCTGCTCGATATCGACCTCGTCGGCCACGCCGAGCGGCTCTGCCCCGACGCCCCCGTGCCCGTCCTCGACGTCGACGACCGCCTCGAGCGCGCAGGCGGCGCAGGGCTCGTCGCGACGCTCCTTGCAGACGACGGCCACGAAGTCGACCTCGTCACCGCGCTCGCGGACGACGACGCCGCGGCCCGCCTCCGCGCGCTGCTGGGGCCGGTCCGCGTCCACGCAGCCCCGCTGGGGGCGCCGACTCCGGTGAAGATGCGCCTCACGGCAAGCGGCCAGAGGATCGCTCGCGTGGACGAGGGGTGTGCGACGCCCCCCTACCCGGAGGTGGACTTCGCGCTGCTGTCCGTGCTCGAGGAGGCGGACGCCGTCGTCGTCGCCGACTACGGGCGCCGCTTCATGAGCGTGCCCACGGTCCGCGCGGCCCTGGAGACCGTCGCGCGGCGCGTCCCCGTCGTGTGGGACCCGCATCCCCGCGGGGCGCGCCCCATCTCGGGCGCCGCGGCGGTGACGCCGAACCTGTCAGAGCTGCTCACGTTCTCGGGCCGCGAGGTCGACGAACCAGGCGCCGTCGCCGTCGCCGCAGGCCGCCTGCGGCAGCGGTGGGGGTCGAAGGCCGTGGTCGTGACGCTCGGCGAGCGGGGTGCGCTCGTGTGCGCGCCCGACGGCGACACCCACGTCGCGGTGCCCTCTGCCGGCCTGCGGATCGAGGACCCGTGCGGCGCGGGCGACCGCTTTGCGTCGTCGCTCGCCATCGCGCTCGCCCACGGTGAGCCGCTCGGAGCCGCGACCGAGGGGGCCGTCGCGACGGCCGCCGCGTTCCTTGCGGCCGGCGGCGTCGCGTCCCTGCGCCGGGGAGGCCAGCCCGGGTTCCCGGAAGCGGAGGGGACCGGCGCCGCGTCGGAATCGTCCGCCGTCGCCCTCGCACGGCGTGTCCGGGCCGCGGGGGGAACCGTTGTCGCTGCGGGCGGTTGTTTCGACCTCCTGCACGCGGGGCACCTCCACCTCCTGCAGGCGGCGCGGGCCTTGGGCGACTGCCTCATCGTGTGCCTCAACTCGGACGACTCGATCCGACGGCTCAAGGGCCCCGAACGGCCCGTCATGAACGAGCACGACCGCGCCGAGCTGCTTCAGGCCCTGAGCTGCGTGGACGCCGTCGAGATCTTCACCGAGGACACGCCCGAGGCCGTGCTCGCAACCCTGCGTCCCCATGTGTGGGTCAAGGGCGCGGACTACAACCCCGACGATCTCCCCGAGTCGAAGCAGCTCCGTTCGTGGGGCGGCGAGGTCGTGACCGTGCCGCTTCAGCCCGGACGCTCGACGACGGGTCTCGCCGCGGCAATCGCAAGCCTGGGCTAGCAGAGGCCTCGGCTGGGGAACGCCTCGGCTGGTAAACGCCTCGGCTGGTAAATGACAGAGAGAGGAACGAATAGATGACGCAAAGCATGGACACCATCCCGGAGACGATGACCGATCAGAGTCACCCCCTCAAGGGTGCGCGCGTCCTCGTCACGGGCGGCGCCTCGGGGCTCGGCGCCGCCGTGGTCGAGGCGCTCGTCGCCGAGGGCGCTCTCCCGCTCGTGCTCGACCGCCAGGCTGTCGAGGCGCCCGCGCGTGGCTGGGTCGTGGACCTCTCGGGACGCGAGGCTGCTGAGGCTGCCGTCGCACAGGTGGCCGAGGAGGCCGGGGGAATCGACGCGATCGTGTGTGCGGCGGGCATCGACCGCTGCGGCGAGCTCAACGAGGTCCCTGCCGAGGAGTGGGAGAAGGTGATCTCGGTCAACCTGCTCGGCACGGCCGCCGTCGTCCGCGCGGCGCTCCCGCACCTCCTGCGCAGCCACGGGCGGGTCGTCACGGTGGCCTCGACGCTCGGACTGCGCGGCGCCGGAGGGGCGACAGCCTACTGCGCCTCGAAGTTCGGCGTGATCGGCTTCACCCGGGCTCTCGCGGCCGAGCTCAAGGGGCGGGTCGGGGTCACGACGCTCATCCCCGGCGGCATGGACACCGCGTTCTTTGACGACCGGCCCGAGGAGTACAAGCCCCACGACCGGACCAACCTCAACCGGCCCTCGGACACCGCCCGCTCGGTGATCTTCGCGCTCTCGCAGCCGCGCGGGTGCGAGGTGCGGGAGCTCCTCGTGATGGGCTCGATGGAAGACTCCTGGCCGTAAAGCCCCCGAGGGGGCCGGGTAGTCCGGCGCCCCGGGTAGTCGGGCGCGCTGGTGGTTTGGCGAACCCGAGTACAGCGCCGCCGAGACCCGACCTAACAGACCAGACCCGACCTAACGGACGAGACCACAGGGGATTACCTGTGGTCTCGTCCGTTTGGCTGCGCTCTCGCGGGAGACCAAGGGGGATTACCTGTGGTCTCGTCGAGGCCGAGCAGGATTGCCTACGGTCTCGTCCGATAGCTGTGGTTTCGTCACAGATGGACAGTGACCCGCGAAGCGCGAGGGTGCACGTTTGCCGCGAGAGCGTAGGTTTGCGACGAGAGCGTAGGTTTGCAGCGAGAGCCGACGTTTGGAAGCGGAGAAACGTACGCATTGACACCAAACCCGCGCCTTCGTGCAAAACCTCCGCCTTCGGTGCGCGGCGGCCCGCTGCTGGGTCCGTGAGCTGCGCGACCCGAGCTGCAGACGAGACCACGTCTGACGAGACCCGACCTAACGGACGCGACCTATTCGACGAGACCCGACCTAACGGACGAGACCACAGGGGATTACCTGTGGTCTCGTCCGTTTGGCTGCGCTCTCGCGGGAGACCGAGGGGGATTACCTGTGGTCTCGGCGAAACCGAGCAGGATTGCACACGGTCTCGGCGAGACCGTGTGGGATTACCCGTGGCCTCGTCCGATAGCTGGGGTTTCGGGGAGAGGGGAGAGGGCCCTGGGGCGAGCGAGGGTGCATGTTTGACGCGAAAGCGTAGGTTTGCGACGAGAGCGTAGGTTTGCTGCGAGAGCGGACGTTTGGGGGCGGAGAAACGTACGCGTTGGCACCAAACCTGCGCTTTCGTGCGAAACCTCCGCCTTCGGTGCGCGGCGGCCCGCTGCAGGGTCGGTGAGCCGCGCGACCCGAGCTGCAGACGAGACCACGTCTGACGAGACCCGACCTAACGGACGAGACCACAGGGGATTACCTGTGGTCTCGTCCGTTGGCTGCGGTTTCGCGGAGATCGAGGGGGACCTGTGGTTTCGCCGGGGCCGAAAGTCGAGCTGCGGCGCGCCGCCATAAGAGAGTGCCCGGCCATAAGAGGGTGCCCGACAAGAGCGCGCGTCGCCACAAGAGAGTCCCCAGCCCGAGCTCAGTGCCCCGCCAGCAGGTCCCTCGCGTCCTGGAGCACGGCCTCGGTCGGTACCGCATCGACCCAGGTGACGGCGTGGTTGCAGTGCCGGCCGAACGGGTTGGTGCCGTCGGAGCCGCACACGGGGCAGTCGCCCCGCCATGCGATCTGGACGCGGTGGAGCCGCCGGCCCTCTGGCCCCGCGTTGATGAGGTTCCCGACCCAGTAGACGGACGCCGTCGGAGTCCCGAGTGCCTGGGCGAGGTGCCGGGGCCCGCTGTCGTTCGCGACGACGAGGCGCGCGTGCGCGAGTAGCCCCACGAGGGCCCTCACCGTAGTGCGTCCCGCCGCGGAGGAGATGAGCTCCTTGGCGCTTCCGGCGACCTCAACGGCCCTCTCCGCGATCCCGTCCGCGAGTTCCCGCTCGCCCGGATCTCCGACCACGATGACCTGCCAGCCGTCACGCGCAAGTTCCGCGGCCACGGCGGCGAAGCGCTCGGCGGGCCACCGGCGGCGGGGGTCGGTCGCCCCCGCGTGCACGACGACGAGCCCGGGCGCCCCGGGCACGAGCCACGGCTCGCCGGCCTCCGCGTCCGAGGGTGTGGCGATGAAGTGCGGTTCATGGTCGACGGCGGCCGCGCCGGCGAGCGCGACGACCTCGAGCCAGCGGGCGGCTTCGCGCTGGTAGTAGAGGTGGGGGATGACGCGCTCGAGCGGTTCGGCGTCGGGCGTCGCGCAGCCCACGGTGTGGCGGGCTTCGAGGGCGTTGACGAACGGGTTGGAGTTTCGGCCCCCGCCGTGGAGCTGAAGCGCGAGGTCGATGCCCTCGGCCCGCAGCTTCTCGATGACCTCGATGGTCTCGGGGTGCTCTCGCCAGCCGCGCCCGTCGGGGGCGACGGCGTCGGGGAAGACAGGCATGACGACGGTCCGGTCCACCGGGCCGGGACGGTCCTCGAGCAGGCTCGCGAGGAGCGGGGTCGTCAGCATGATCTGCTCGGCTGTCGGGTAGACGGCGCGGATCGACTCGAGTGCGGGCAGCGTCGAGAGCAGGTCGCCGATCCCGCCTCCGCGCAGGATCGCGATGCGCTCGACGCCGTCGAAGGGCTCAGGCGTGTCTGTCATGCAGGAGGGCTACCCTCCCGGATGCAGCAGGAAACTTGGGCCTCCGAAACGCGCGGGAAACGCGTGCGGAAACGCACGCGGGAGCGCGTGGCGTGGTTGGGGCGACGGCTCGCGGGTAACCCCTCGGTGCACTCAATCAGGAGGATTTGATGAGCTCTGCTTTGCCCGCCCGGGCAGCACAGTCGAAGCCTCTCACCGCGCCGCTCCCGCTCGTGGAGGCTGCTCGGAGTGAGGCCCAGGCCTCGGAGGGAGGCCGACGCCGGGACCCGCGCACAGGTGGGTTGCTTGCGTCCGTTCCGTTCAGCGATCCGGATCGCGCCGAGGCGGTCCTGCGCACGGCGCGTCAGGCGTGGATCGAGTGGCGCCGCTCGCCTCAGGCTGATCGGGCGGCCGCCCTGCGTGAACTCGCGGCCGCGGTGGACGACGCCGCCGAGGACCTTGCGGACCTCAATGCACGCGAGACGGGCCGCATCTTCGCGGACGCGCTCGCCGGCATCCGCGCTGGTGCCGAATCGCTTCGCCGCTACGCCGAGCTGAGCCTTCTCCGCTCTGGCCCGAGCCTCGCAGGCGTGGTGTCCGGCCTCGACTTCACGGTCTTCGAGCCGTACGGCGTCGTGCTCGGCCTCACCTCGTGGGACGATCCGGTCGCGACCGCGTGCGCCGTCGCGGGGGCAAGCCTCGCGGCAGGAAACGTCGCGGTCCTCAAGCCGAGCGAGCGGTGCCTGCTCGTCGCCCGTCGGCTGGGGGAGGTCTTCGAGTCGGTGACGCCGCCCGGCGTCCTCAGCACGGTGTTCGGCGACGCCGAGCTCGCCGAGGCCCTCGTACGGGACCGCCACATCGACGCCGTCGTCCACGTCGGGGGAGCGGACACTTCGGAGAGCCTAGCCGAGGCCGCTTACCGTGCGGGGGCTCGCCTTGTTCGCGTCCCGGCCGGCAACGGAGCGGTCATCGTGGACCGGGGCGTGGACGTCGAGTGGGCAGCCTCGTGCGTTGCGGAGTCCGCCTTCCAGCACGCTGGGCAGCTCCGCTGGTCCGCGGGCCGAATCTTCGTGATGGACGACGTCGAAGAGCCCTTCTTGGGGGCGCTCGCCCGCGAGGCGATCGCCTGGGGCGATCCGCAGCGTGTGGGACCGCTTGTCGACGACCAAGCCCGCCGCTCGGTCCACGATTCCGTGACAGCTTCAGTGGACCGTGGCGCGATCGCGGTCACGGGAGCGGGCATTCCCGAGGGGCCGGGCTCGTACTATCCCCCCACAGTCCTCGGCGCCTGCACGCCCCTCCTGCCCGTCATGCGCGAGGAGGTGCGCGGGCCCGTCGCAGCGGTCATGGGCGTGCACAGCTTCGAGGAGGCGCTTGCGGAGGCCGCCGAACCGCCGTCGGGCCCCGCGGCGACCGTCCTCACGCGGGACATCGGCCACGCCCAGCTTGCCGCGGCCGAGCTTCCCGTGGCCGCGCTCACCATCAACGGGATCGCGTCGGGTTCCGACGCGCCGAACGTACCCCAGGCCGGGATGCCCGCGGGTTTCGGACCGAATCTTCTCGACGAGCTGAGCCGCCCGAAGGCTGTCCACCTCGAACCCCCTGTCACTGCCCGAGCAAGGAGACACTGAGTATGGGAGCGGAGCACCTGATCGAGACCCTGCGCGGCAAGCGCCCGAGCGTCCTCGTTGTGGGGGACATCCTGCTGGACCGGCGCTGGGAGGGGACGGCCGAACGGCTGTGCCGCGAAGGCCCGGTGCCAGTGCTGGACGTGGACCGCACGCTCGACGCGCCCGGCGGCGCGGCGAACACCGCGATGAACCTCGCCGCCCTCGGTGCCCGTGTGCGGCTCGTGGGGGTCGCGGGCGACGACGAGCCGGGCGACGCGCTCGTCGCGCGGCTCGAGGAGGCCGGCGTCGAGACGGAGTCGATCGTTCGGCTTCCCGGGCGCACCACCTCGGTCAAGGCCCGGCTCGTCGCCGACGGCCAACTGCTCCTTCGCTCCGACTTCTGCCGTCCGGCCGAGGACGACGAGTCGCGGGAGGCGTGCGAACGCGCCCTCGCGGCGTTCGGCGACGCAGACGCCGTCGTGCTCTGCGACTACGGCCTTGGTGCGCTCGTGGCCTTGGACCGCCCCGCCGCACGCGAGCGCGCCCGCGCACTCGTCGTCGACGCGCGCCATCCGGGAGGCTGGGCGAGCCTGCACGCGGATGTCGTGACGCCGAACGCGAGCGAGGCGGCCGAGCTTCTGAGCTCGCCCGTACCGCGGGTCGACCGCATCACGTGGGCGGCCGAACACGCCGAGGAGATCAGCCGCGCCACGGGGGCTCGGCACACCCTCGTGACCCTCGACCGTGACGGCACTATCCTGCTGAGCGCGGACCAGACGGGCCACCCCAGCCACACGACCCGCGCCCGCCCCGCGCCGGAGCAGAACGCCGTCGGAGCGGGCGACACCTTCGTCGCGGGCCTCGTGCTCGGCCTCGCCGCTGGGCTCGCGATCGACGAGGCGGCCGACGTCGGCCAGGCTGCCGCCGACGTCGTCGTCGAGTCCCCGGGGACCTCGATCTGCACGTCCGAGCGGCTGCTCGCGGAGCTCGAAGGCACGCCGCGCCCCACGGGCGCTGGCAACTGGGGGGCCGGTCACCCGAGTACGGGCACGACGGCGGGCGAGGAGCGGGCGCTCAAGCGGCCCACCGCTGTGCGAACTTGGGAGGAGACCCGGCGCGCCGTCGAAGAGGCGCGCGAGGCGGGCTTCGCCGTCGTCCTCACCAACGGTGTCTTCGACGAACTGCACCGCGGGCACACTGCGTTCCTCGACGAGGCCGCACGCCATGGTGGCCTGCTCGTGGTGGGGGTCAACTCCGACGAGTCGGTGCGGCGGCTCCGCGGCGCATCGCCGGTGGTCGGCGAAGAGGATCGCGCCGCCGTCGTTGCTGCCCTCGGTTCCGTGGACTGCGCCGTCGTCTTCGATTCGGAGACCGCGGTGCCGCTCATCCGCGAGCTTCGGCCGGACGTCTACGTCAAAGGCGGGGATTACCTCCCCGGCATGCTCGCTGAGCAGTCGGCCGTGCGCGAGGTGGGCGGGCGGCTCGAGCTGCTCGGCTACGTGGAGCGGAAGACTGCGCCCTCTCAGCGCGGCCGCCACGCCGTCAGCAACGCCGATCGGGGAGAGCTCTCGTGACGGCACGCGGCCCGGAGGCATGGGGGGAGCGCCCGGGGCGCGGGGGGAACGCGATGCCTCCGCTCGAGGTCCTCATCCCCACACGCAACCGCCCGGCCGAGCTCGCGACCACGCTCGCGGGGCTCACGGCGCAGACGGAGACCGACTTCGGCGTCATCGTGAGCGATCAAAGCGACGGCGAGGCGAGCTGGGAGCACCCCGCCGCGCAGGCCATGCTCCGGGTGCTCGAGGCGCAGGGCCGCCGCGTGGCGGTCCGCCGCCACGAGCCGCGCCGCGGGTTGGCGGAGCACCGTCAGTTCCTTCTCGAACAGTCCGCTGCGCCACGTGTGCTGTTCCTCGACGACGACGTGTGGCTGGCGCCGAACGCCGTCCGCACGCTCCGGGAGGCTCTCGACGTGACGGACGCGGGCTTCGTCGGCATGGCCGTCCAGGGGCTCTCGTACCTCGACAATCGGCGGGAACGGGAGCTCGAGCCGTTCGAACCCTGGGACGGCCCGGTCGAGCCCGAGCGGCTCGGGCGGCACGAGCCGGGCTTCGCGCGCTGGACCCTGCACAACGCTGCCAATCCGGCCCACCTCGCAGCCCGCGCGCTCGCCGATGGGCGGCTGCGCCCCGGCGGATGGCTCGCCTACCGCATCGCGTGGGTCGGCGGCTGTGCGCTGTTCCGGCGGGACGTGCTCGTCGAGTGCGGCGGCTTCGAGTTCTGGCGTGACCTTCCCAGCTCACACGCCGGCGAGGACGTCGTGGCCCAGTGGCGCGTCATGGAGCGGTACGGCGGGGCTGGCATCCTGCCCTCGCACGCGGTGCATCTCGAGAGCCCGACGACGGTCCCGGACCGGGAGGCCGAGGCGACGGAGGTTCTGGGCCGCGTGCTGAGATAGCGGGCCCGGTGCTTTCCTCCATTTCGCAGTGACCGGAGGGGCGTTACCGTATGGTGTAGCGGCCGCCGAAACGGGAAAGAACCTGATGTCCGAGTAACCGAGACGCCGTGAGGAGGACCATGTTCGCAGTCATGACTGTGACGTCCGAGACCACGCTTCCACCGGAGGAGCGACCAGAACCGTCGCCTGACCCCGTTCCGGGGTTGCCTCCGGAGCAGCCGGAACCTGGCCGCGGACCTGATGGGCCACCTGACCCCAACCAGCCGTTCCCGGGACCGGGGGGACCCCCGGATCCGTTCGGCCCAGGTGGTCCGGCTATACCGGACGACTGAAAGGAATCGCACCGTACCGCTGGCGGCTCAGCCGCCGGCGGTCGGTCCGATTGGGCTGGTCAGTTTCATCCGTTCCGATCCAGTCGTTCGCCAGCCAGCGCCGCGAGCCAGTGCGGCCAGCCAGTATGGAAGGAGCGGCGGAGCTATCGATGTCATCCGATATCACTGATCCGGACGGACAGGGCGAAGTCGATCGGAACGGCGTGCGCTACGCGCTCTACCACCGCCGTGAGACGTATGCCGAGAAGCTCGACCGGAACTGGGCAGAGATCCTGCAGGAGCTCCGGATCCTCCAGACCGGCCTCCAGCTCATCGCCGGCTTCCTCCTGACCCTCCCGTTCCAGAACCGCTTCAGTGTCCTCGACCCCTACGAGAAAACCCTGTACCTCGCGCTCGTCATCATCGCGGCGACGGCGCTCTCAGTTGTGCTCATGCCGCTCGCGGTCCATCGCCGCCTGTTCCGGCGCCAGGTGAAGAACCGTCTCGTGACGAGCGGTGCGTGGGCAGCCAAGGTCGGCCTCGGACTCGCGGCCCTGCTCATCGTCGGCACGGCAGCACTCATCTTCGACGTCGTCCTCGGCCGGATCGAGTCCTGGATCGTCGCGGGCGCCCTCGCCGCGCTGTGCGTCGTCATGTTCCTCGCCGTGCCCGCCGTCGTCGTTCGCACCCCTGAACCGGCCCTCCTGCCGGAACCGGAGGATATCTCCCACGGACCGGATCAGCCCGCTCCAGACCAACCCCACGGCGACGTGATCGTGGAGGCCAAGGAAAGTCCCCAAGACGATTGATCCAGAAAGAGAGCCGAATGGACCAGAGCGAAGCCCCTATTCTTGCGGCACTCGAGGACTACAAGAAGTCTGATCACTACGGCTTCACGCCCCCGGGCCACCGTGAGGGCCGGGGTGTGGACGAGGAGACCCTTCACGCCATCGGGATGGACGCCTTCCGCTCTGACGTCCTCATGACGGGAGGCCTCGACGATCGCAAGTCGTCCAACGGGATCCTGAAGCAGGCGGAGGAGCTCATGGCAGAGGCCGTGGGCGCGGACCAGGCATTCTTCTCCACGTGCGGCAGCTCCCTCTCGGTGAAGGCCGCGATGCTCGCCGTCGCGGGAGGGAAGGGGCAGCTCCTCGTCGCACGGGATGTGCACAAGTCCGTCGTCGCCGGCCTCGTGTTCGCGGGCCTCATGCCCCGTTGGGTCTCGCCGTCGTGGGACCCGCAGCGGCACATCGCGCACCCGCCGTCGCCCGAGGCAGTCGACGAAGGCTTCGCCCGCTACCCGCGCGCCGCGGGGTGCCTTATCGTGAGTCCGACGCCGTACGGCACATGCGCGGACATCGCCGGCATCGCGGAGGTCTGCCACCGCCACGGCAAGCCGCTCATCGTCGACGAGGCATGGGGCGCTCACCTTCCGTTCCACGAGGATCTCCCGACGTGGGCCATGAACGCCGGCGCAGACGTGTGCGTCGTGAGCGTCCACAAGATGGGCGCTGGCTTCGAGCAGGGATCGGTCTTCCATCTGCAGGGCGATCTTGTGGACAGCTACCGGCTGTCCTCGTGCGCCGACCTCCTCGGCACCACGAGCACGAACGTGCTCATCCTCTCGGCGATCGACGGGTGGCGCCGCCACATGGTCAGCGAGGGACACCGAGTGCTGGGGGATGCCCTCGACGTCGCCCGGAACCTCCGGCGCGAGATCGACGCGCTGCCCGGCTTCCACGTGCTCGACGACGAGCTGCTCGGCGCGGAGTCCTCGCATGATCTTGACCGGCTCCAGGTCCTCATGGACGTCTCCGGCCTCGACGTGAGCGGCTACGACGCGGGGGACTGGCTGCGTGAGCACGAGGGCCTCGACCTGAGCCTCTTCGACCACGACCACATCCAGGCCGCGCTCTCGCTCGCGGACACGCCTGAGACGGCGGACCGCCTCCTCAGCTCCCTCAAGCGACTGGCCGAGGCGGCACCGAATCTCCCGCGCCCCAAGCCGGTCGACTTCCCGACCCCTGAGGAGCTCGAGCTCGAGCCCGCGATGCCCCCGCGTGAGGCGTTCTTCGCGGAGGCCGAGCTCGTCGACGCGAAGGACGCCGTGGGCCGGATCGCCGCCGAGCAGCTCACGCCCTACCCGCCGGGAATCCCGATCGTCGTGCCGGGGGAGAACATCAACGAGGCAGTCGTCGACTACCTCCGCAGCGGGGTCGAGGCGGGGATGGTAGTCCCGGGGGCCCAGGACCCCTCGGTGCAGAAAATCCGCGTCGTCGCCCACACGCGCCTGCCTTGGGCGGACCAGAGGGCGCCCCGGATCTAAACCCGTGCTTAGCATGCTCTTTTTTCGGGTACACCCTAGGCATGGAGTCAACGAGCCCTACGAACCGCCGGCAGCCCGGGGCGGAGGCTCGGAACGACGATCTTGACTTGGAGCGCCCAGAACTGGGGCACCCAGAACTGGAGTACTCCGAACTGGAGTACTCAGAACTGCACCGGCTGCTGCTCGAGCACAGAAGCCTGGAGGACGTCGCCTACGGCTTGGCCCAATGGGCGTCGGACTCGCTGGCCGAGCACGCGGTGGCGTGCGGGATTGCGGTGCAGCGGCGTCGTCGTCCGGTGCTCGTCGCGGCGAGCGACAAGTCCACGGAGCGCGTGATGCATTCTTGGCTGGCCCGAGAATCGAGCCCGCTTCGGTCCGTGCTCACGGAGTCCGTCTCCGTCATCGGACCGGACCACGCAGGGGATCCCGGCCATGCCACTTCGAATGTTGCGAGCACCTCGAGCGCCGAGACCCACAAGCTCGCAAGCGATCAGCTGCTGATGGCCCTCCCCGTTCCGCTTGAGGACGAGGCCCAGGCGGCGCTCGTCCTCCTCGGCGCAGAGGCGGAGCCCGACTCGCATGCGCTCCTCGGCGCCGTCGGACGCTGCCGGCGCGGGGTGTCCTGGGCCCTGCGGCTCGCAGCGCGGTATGCGCACCAGCAGGAGCTTGCCGAGCACCGCGCGGCCGCCATGAAGAACCGCACGGTGATCGACATCGCCATCGGCGTGGTCATGGGCCAGAACCGGTGTTCGCCCGAGGACGCGTTCGAGATCCTCAAGCGGGCGAGCAACGCGCGCAACGAGAAGCTCGCGGACGTGGCCCGGGGCGTCGTGGCCAGCGTGACGAACTCGGACGTCGAAACGAAGTTCGAGGCCTGAAGTTCGAGGCCCGAAAAATGATGCCCAGTCCGTTACCTTATGTGCCCTTTACAGCATGGGTCGGAGAGTCGTGTACTTGAAATGGCCAGCGGCCTAGGCGCGCCGGCGCGGAAGCACCGACCACCAACCACTGACCGGCTCCTTCGGGAAGCCGGAGGAGCAAGTTGTTGGGAGGAGTAACCAAATGACAAAGTGGACCCGTTGGGAGGACTACGTAGCAGGAGTCTGCGGCCTGTACGCCGCGCTGGCGGTCTTCTGGACCAACCAGACTGGCTCGTCAAGGTCCCTCATGCTCGTATTCGGCATCCTGCTGATCGTTGCGGCGGTTCTCAATCTGTCCATGCCCGGCACTCCGTGGCTCGAGTATGCACAGTGCGCCTTGGGAATCCTGTTGTTTATCTCCCCGTGGATGGGCGCCTACTACGACCACACGGGTGCAGCATGGACTTCATGGATCGCAGGGATCATCGCGGCCGGCGTCACGGCTGCGGCGATCAAGCCCGCTATCGACACGCATCACAGGATGATGCCGTCGCACTGACAAGAAAGTCCACTCAATCCGGCCGCGGCGCTCAGGGCGCCGCGGCCGTTCTATGCTTGCCCGTTCTGTGCGCGCCCGGCCCTGAGCCACACGAAGGACTGCGCCCCGAGCGTGAGCCCCTCGCCGAGCGGCACCGGGGCCCCAGTGACGAGGTCGACAGTGAAGAGGTCGACAGTGAAGAGGTCGACGGCGTCGCCCCCGAGCCCCGACAGCGTCGCCGCGGCGACGTGCTGGGGCGCGTCGTCGAAGTTCGCGAGGACGACGACGGTGCTCGCCTCGCCGGGCCGCTGGTAGCCGAGGACGTGGGGGTTGTGCGTGTGGAAGTCGATGAGGCGGTTGCCTGCGAACTCCGGCGTCTGCCCCCGTACTTCGAGCATCCTCCGGATTCCTGCGTAGACGGCGCCCTCGGGCGCCGAAGGATCGTTGCGGTGCGCGTAGCGCTCCACGGGAAAGTGCGGGCGGTGGACCCAGCGGCTGTCCGCCTCGTGTCCGCGCTCCTGACTGTAGGAGTAGTCGTTGAGCTGCCCTACCTCATCGCCGAGGTAGAGGAGCGGGATGCCGCCGGTGCTCATGGCGATCGAGTGGACGAGGAGGATGCGCCGGACGGCCTCGGGTGAGCCGTCTTCGAGGCCGCAGAGCGATGCCGTCGTGCCGGAGATGCGGCAGTCGCCCGTGCGGGGGTTGTCCTGGAAGGCGACGCCCCGGGCGAAGCTCCCCGGGAAGCGGTTCACGTAGAAGGCGTTGAGGAAGCGGCGGTGGTCGAAGCCGTTGATCCCGAACTCCGCGGCGTCCTCGTCAGCGAACGTCCAGCCGATGTCGTCGTGGCTCCGGACGTAGTTGACCCACGCCGTGCCGGGCGGGAGGTTATGGCGGCGTTCGAGCGCCTGGGAGAGGAGCCGCGCGTCACGGGTCGCGAGCGCCTCCCATGTGAGGGCCATCTCAAGCGGGTTGTACGAGAGCTGGCATTCGGCGGGGTCGATGTACTGCACCACCTCGTCGGGGTGGACGATCGCCTCCGACTTGAAAAGGAGCGACGGCGCGGCGAGGCGGCACACGGCGTTGAACGCCCGGAGGAGCTCGTGCGCTTGGGGCAGGCTCTCACAGGCGGTCCCGAGCTGCTTCCAGATGAACGCGACGGCATCCATGCGGAGGATCTCCACGCCTTGGTTCGCGAGGAACAGCATCTCGGCCGCCATGGCCCGGAAGACCGCTGGGTTCGAGTAGTTGAGGTCCCATTGGAAGGTGTGGAACGTGGCCCACACCCAGCGTCCGTCGGGAAGCTGCACGAACGATCCGGGTGGTCGTCGGGGAAGATCTCCCGGACTGTGCGCTCGTAGGCGTCGGGCATGGTTCGGTCCGGGAAGATCCAGTAGTAGTCCTCGAACTCGGGCTCGCCCGCGGCCGCTCGTCTGGCCCATTCATGCTCGTTCGAGGTGTGATTGAAGATGAAGTCCACGACGAGGCTGATGCCGCGCTCCCGGAGTTCCGCCGCGACGTCACGAAGCTCCTGCATCGTGCCCAGACGCGGATTGACCTGACGGTAGCTCGAGACGGCGTAGCCGCCGTCCGAGTTCGGCTCGGGAGCGAGGAACAGCGGCATGAGGTGCAGGTACGTGAGGCCGAGCTCTTGGAAGTAGGGGATGCGCTCGCGGAGTCCTTCGAGATTCCCCGCATACCGGTCCACGTAGCAGACGGCACCCAGCATCTGGCGTGACTGGAACCAATCCGGCTCCGCCTCGCGCCGGGCGTCCAGGGCTTTGAGCTCGGCCGGCCGTTGCTCCCACGACCTCGCGCACTCGAGGACGAGCGCAGTGAGGTGTTCGAGCCAGTCGTCGCGAGAGCCGTAAAGCGAGCGAAAGAGCTGCTCGAGGTCCGGGAAATGAAGCTCGAATCGGCGCTCGAATTCCTCACGGTCGGGACTTTCGCGCCCCAGTTCCGGGTCCCGGTCCAATGCCGTCAGGACGCGCTTCCGGGTCTCCTCTTCGCCGCCCGCAATATCCGGCACGTGGTCCCTTCCGCAGCGTGGCGTTCACGGTCCAAGTGAACCGTGACACATAGATTAGTGGTGGACGCTGGCTCGAGGTATACGTTGACCTCTTTAGTCTCGAAGCGTGACCCTCCGAAAAGAGGGTTTCTTTGGCTTGTCATATACCAGTAATATTGGCGCTGACTTGCGTCAAGGGGAGAGGACTGGCATGGCCAAGCGGGTAGACAGGGCAAATCGGAGTCGCAAAGCGGTTGTCTCGGCGCTTGGCGCCGTCTTCCTCGCGGCGGCCCCGACGACGTCGGCCATCGCTTCCCCGGGAGCCGAGCCCGCCGCGGTCCAGCCGGCACTTTCCTATCCGCAGCGAACAGCCCAGATTTCGGTGACGCTTGTCACAGTCAAGACGACCGATCATCCGACGGCCACCTATGACACCACCGCTCTGCAGAATTCTTTCCAGTCGGCCAACAGCTACTGGCAGACCATTTCCGCAGGGCACATTTCCCTTGTTCAGGCGGGCTCCGTTCAGAGCACCTCGATCAACTATGCCTCGACCGCGGATTTCTCGACCATCATGAATGCCGTCGCCAGCAACCTTAAGTGGACCGACGGGCCCGACAAAGTCCTCATGATGATGATTCCGGGCGCCAATATCTCCGTGAGCGGCGTCTCGGGTGCCCTCGGCGTGACGTGGGAGACGGGCACGCCCGGAAGTGAAGGCGGGCGCGTCCTCGTCGCGCAGCAGTCGAGCTTCACCGGCCCTGTCATGACCCACGAGCTTGGCCACATCCAGGGCCTCGGCCACTCTAATATCCTGCAGTGCACCGACGGCGCGATGGACTCGCAGATCGTGGGCAGCGCGTTCGCGGACTCCGCGTGCTCGTCCCGCGAGTACGGCGACAACAACAGCATCATGGGGATTTCCCAGTACAGCTGGCCCTACCTCGACTCGGTCCTGTTCCAGTTCGGCGGCTTCGGCAACGGCAACGAGGTCCAGGACGCCGGGACGGCGGGTACCGCGAGGACGTACACGCTCACGCCGTGGGCAGGCACGGGCGCGAGCCGTGCGCTCGAGTTCACCGACCCGGCGACGGGGGAGATCTACAACCTCCAGTACAAGGCCCCCATCGGCTACGACGCTCCCACCGCCACTGGCGGCAACCAGGGGATCCAGATCCTCAAGACGGACATCGACCCCACGGAGTCGCTGCTCATCCCGCCGAGCACGCAGCCCTACAGCGGCTACTACTCGTACAACCTCTCGTGGCAGCCAGGGCAGACGTTCACGACGGACGGCGGAACTCAGGTCACCGTCAATTCGGTTTCCTCGTCCTCCGCGACCGTCACCGTCACGGCGATGGCCGCGATCATCGGCCCGCAGATGGACGCGAAGGCCGCGCAGTGGGGCCTCGGCTCGGCAACGGGAGCGATCACGCCGATCCGCAATGGCGGCTACTACCGCAACTATCAGGGCGGCGCCGTCATTTGGACGCCCGCGAACGGTGCGATGGTCTCGCACGGGGCGATCCGCTCGCGCTGGTCCGCCCTCGGCTTCGAGAACGGCCCCCTCGGCTACCCGACCACTGACGAGGTCTCGGGCCTCCGCAACGGCGGCGTGTACCAGAACTATGAGGGTGGGGCCATCATCTGGTCGCCTGCCACGGGCGCTCACTCGTCCATGGGCGTGATCCGGCAGCGCTGGCAGCAGCTCGGCTTCGAGGGCGGGGAGCTCGGCTACCCCACGAGCGAGACGGTCACCGGGCTTCGCAACGGCGGTTCCTACCAGAACTTCGAGAACGGCGCCATCATCTCCTCGCCGACGGCGGGGACTCACGAGTCCGTAGGTGCGATGCGGACGCGCTGGTCGCAGCTCGGGTTCGAGGGCGGAATCCTCGGCTACCCGACGACCAACGTCGTGACAGGTCTCACCAACGGCGGCTCGTACCAGAACTATGAGGGCGGCGCGATCATCTCCTCGCCCACCGCGGGCACGCACGAGTCCTATGGTTCAATCCGGCAGGAGTGGCAGCAGCTGGGCTTCGAGACCGGGAAGCTCGGCTACCCGACGAGCAACATCGTCGGTGGGCTCATCAACGGCGGCTCCTACCAGAACTACGAGAACGGCGCGATCATCTCCTCGCCTACAGCCGGCACGCACGAGTCGTACGGCCCGATCCGGCAGGAGTGGTCGACTACCGGCTTCGAGACGGGGGTGCTCGGCTACCCGACCACCGAGGTCGTCTCCGGCCTCGTGAACGGCGGCACCTACCAGAACTACCAGGGTGGGGCGATCGTCTGGTCGCAGGCCACGGGCGCCCACGAGTCGTACGGCCCGACCCGTCAGGCCTGGCAGTCGACAGGCTTCGAGAGCGGGAAGCTCGGCTACCCGACGAGCGAGGTCTACGCGATCACGACCGGGACCACCACGACCGGGACCACCACGACCGGGACTGAGCAGGACTTCCAGGGCGGCAAGATCGTCTACAGCAACGGGACCGCGACGATTACCTACAAATCCTGATCGCCTGTAGACTGGTCGGAATGCCTTCCGGGGCATTCCCTGGCCGCTGGCTCTTTCCCGCGGCCGAATCAAACAGAAAGTAAGACTGACTATGGCCACTGGCACCGTCAAATGGTTCAACTCTGAGAAGGGCTTCGGCTTCATCGCTCCCGATGGCGGTGCTCCCGATGTGTTCGCGCACTACAGCGCGATCGTCGCCCAGGGCTTCCGCTCGCTCGAGGAGGGCCAGCAGGTCGAGTTCGACACCGAGCGTGGCCCCAAGGGCCCGCAGGCCACGAACATTCGCCCGCTCTAACGGCGTCTCGGAGACTTCAGGTTTCCTCGAAAGCACGCGTTTCCTCTTCGGAGACGCGTGCTTTCGCGTTTAACGCTTCGGGTGACCAGGCCGCCGTCGCCCGCGGACCCGATCGCCATTTCAGGATTTGTACCTGTCCAACAGTGTTGGGGTGTGGGCGCGGGGGTAAGACGCGGCCATGAAAGCTGTCGTGTATCAGGGCCCGTTCAACGTCACCGTCGAAGAGGTGGAGGATCCTCGCATCGAGGAACCCTTGGATGCCATCATCCGCATCACGACCTCGAACATCTGCGGTTCCGACCTGCACCCCTATGAGGGACGCGCGGAACTCGAGCAGGGGATGGTGATCGGCCACGAGAATATGGGGATCGTCGAGGAAGTCGGCTCGGCGGTCAATCGAGTCAAGGTCGGCGACCGAGTGTCGGTGCCGTTCAACATTGCCTGCGGGACGTGCCGCAACTGCAACGAGGGGTTCACGTCGGCCTGCCTCCGCGCCAACCCGACCGGTACGCCGGGCGCCGGCTACGGCTACCCCAAGATGGGCGGTTACTGGGGCGGTCAGGCGGAGCTCCTGCGCGTCCCGTGGGCGGACTTCAACCTGCTCAAGCTGCCGGAGGGCAAGGAGCACGAGAGCGACTTCACGCTGCTCTCCGACATCTTCCCGACCGGGTACCACGGCTCGGAGCTTGCGGGCGTGAGCCCGGGACACTCGGTCGTAGTGTTCGGCGCGGGTCCGGTCGGACAGCTCGCGGCGTATAGCTCACTGATCCGCGGAGCCTCGCAGGTCTTCGTCGTGGACAAGGAGCCGGACCGCCTCGCGCTCGCGGAGCGTCTCGGCGCGACCGCGATCAACTTCGCGAACGAGGATCCGACCGAGGTCGTGATGAACGCGACGAGCGGCGTCGGCGCTGACTGCGGGATCGAGGCTGTCGGCTATCAGGCCCACGATGCGACCGGGCAGGAACACCCCGAGATGGTCCTCGACAACCTCATTCAGGCCGTCCGCGCGACCGGGCACATCGGCGTGGTGGGCGTCTACATGCCCCAGGACCCGGGCGCGGCCAACGATCTGGCGAAGCAGGGCCGCATCGCGTTCGACTACGGAACGGCGTTCACGAAGGGCATCAGCATCGCGGGCGGCCAGTGCCCGGTGAAGAAGTACAACCGGTACCTGCGCGATCTCATCATCGCGGGCCGCGCCGAGCCCTCCCTCATCGTGTCGCATGAGGTCGGGCTCGACGAGGCGCCGGATGCCTACGAGAAGTTCGACAAGCGCGTCGACGGCTACACGAAGGTGCTCCTGCACCCGTAGCCGCGCGGGTGCCGCGTTAGAGAGTGGCCGTGTCGATCACGAAGCGGTAGCGGACGTCGCTTGCGACGACGCGCTCCCACGCCTCGTTGATCTTCTCCGCGGGGATGACCTCGATTTCTGCCCCGAGCCCGTGCTCGGCGCAGAAATCGAGCATCTCCTGGGTCTGGCGGATGCCGCCGTTCTTGGTCCCGGCGAGCCGGCGGCGGAAGCCGACGAGCGAGCCCGGGCCGAAGCTCATGGCGTTCTCCGGCAGGCCCGCGGCGACGAACGTCCCGTCGAGTGCCAGCAGTCCCAGGTAGGCGTCGAGGTCCAGATCGGAGGAGACGGTGCTCACGATCAGGTCGAAGCGGCCCTTGAGGTCCTCGAAGGTGCTCTCGTCCGAGCTCGCGTAGTAGTGGTCGGCGCCGAGCCGGAAGGCGTCGTCCTGCTTCTTGAGGGACTGGCTGATGACCGAGACCTCAGCGCCGAGGGCGTGGGCGATTTTGACGCCCATGTGCCCGAGACCGCCCATCCCGACGATCGCGACCTGCTTGCCGGGCCCGGCGTTCCAGGTCTTGAGCGGGGAGTACAGGGTGATGCCCGCGCACAGGAGCGGGGCGGCGACGTCGAGGTCGAGGGCGTCGGGAATGCGCAGGACGTAGTCCTCCTCGACGGTGATGTGGGTGCTGTACCCGCCGGCGGTGGGTTTGCCGTCGCGGCCGATCGCGTTGTAGGTGCCGATCTCGCCTTCGAGGCAGTACTGCTCCTCCCCGGCGAGGCAGTTCGCGCACTTGCGGCACGAGTCGACGTAGCAGCCGACGCCGACCCGGTCACCGACGGCGTACTTGCTCACCTCGGCCCCGATCGCCTCCACGACTCCGGCGATCTCGTGCCCCGTGACGATGGGATAGGAGATGGCGCCCCATTCGCCGCGGGCGGTGTGGATGTCGGAGTGGCAGATGCCAGCGAACTTGATGGCAATGAGGACCTCGTGGGGGCCGGGCTCGCGCCGTTCGATCGTGGTGGGGACAAGGGGTTCGGTCGCGGACGGAGCCGCGTAGGCACGTGCTGTAGGCATAGATCCACGCTACACAGGCTGGCTGCAACTGTCAGGGAGGAGGCCATCCCCTGCCCTTCCTAGGACTCGCAGACCTACCCTGAGCGGCAGATTGAACTCCAAGGACGGGACTAATCCCGCCCCTTCCGGGGTTGCTGCTTTAGGACTCTGGCCATTCGTGCCACGCACGCCTCCACAGAAGAGAACGAAAGTCATGACGAAGACACACGCCGAGGGAGTGGGCTTTCGCTCGGAACGTGGCCCCATCCTCATCGCTCTGATGCTCACGACCGCCTTGGTCGCGATTGATTCGACGATCGTCGCGACCGCGGTGCCGTCTATCGTCCGCGACGTCGGAGGGTTCTCGTCCTTCCCGTGGCTCTTCTCGGGCTATCTGCTCGCCCAGGCGGTGTCGGTGCCCGTCTACGCGAAGCTCTCGGACATGGTCGGGCGAAAGCCGATCGTCTTGGCCGGCATCGGGCTCTTCATGCTCGGCTCGATCCTCTGTGGCGTCGCGGTCAGCATGCCAGCCCTTATCGCATTCCGCGTCCTGCAGGGCCTCGGGGCCGGAGCCGTCCAGCCCATGGCGATCACGATTGCGGGCGATATCTACTCGCTCGCAGAACGCGCGAAGGTCCAGGGCTACCTCGCGAGCGTGTGGGCCATCTCCTCTGTCGTCGGACCGACGCTGGGCGGCGTCTTCTCCTCGCTCGGCATCTGGCGCGGGATCTTCCTCATCAACGTGCCCCTGTGCGTGCTTGCGGGGTGGATGCTCGTCCGCACGTTCCACGAGAAGATCGAGCGTGCTCGGCACCGCATCGACTACACCGGCTCGGCGCTCCTCACTGGCGCGATGACCCTCATCATCCTCGGCGCCCTCGAAGGCGGACAGGCCTGGGCGTGGAACTCGTCCTTGGGCATCGGTGTCTTCGTGATCGGCGCGGTGCTGCTCGTGGCCTTCGTCTTCGCCGAGCGGCGCGCCACGGAGCCGGTCCTTCCGCTGTGGGTCATTTCGCGCAGGCTCCTGCTCACCACGACGCTCATCTCCTTCGGCGTCGGCGCCATCATCCTCGGGCTCACGTCCTACGTCCCCACGTTCCTCGAAGGGGCCCTTTCGGTCTCGCCCGTGCTTGCGGGCCTCGCGCTCGCCGCGCTGACGATCGGGTGGCCCATCAGCGCGTCCCAATCCGGGAAGCTCTACCTGCGCATCGGTTTCCGGAACACGGCCCTCATCGGGATCGTGATCTCCGTGGTCGGCGCGAGCGTCCTCGCCCTCTCGGCGCAGACCCCGAACGTCGTGCTCGTCGCGGTGAGCTGCTTCGTCGTCGGCCTCGGGCTCGGTCTCGTCGCGACGCCGACCCTCATCGCCGCCCAGTCGAGCGTCGAATGGAACGAACGCGGCGTCGTGACCGGCACCAACATGTTCGCCCGCTCGATCGGCAGCTCCCTCGGCGTCGCGGTATTCGGCGCCGTCGCGAACGCGATCTACGCGAGGACGCCCAACGGCAGCACGAACCCCCACACGATCATCTCGGCCTCGGACACCGTGTTCTTTGCGGTTCTGGTCGGGACCCTGCTCACGGTCGTCGCCGTCCTCTGCATGCCTCGGGTCGGGCGCGAGGTTGCGGCCCCAGCGCAGCGCGCCGCGGCGTCGTCCTAAGAAGTCCTAAGAAGTCCTGGGCGCCCCGCCGAGCCGCCGCGTTACCTCCGCGGCGGTCTCGGCGCAGGCCTTTCCGAGGTCCGTGACCTGCTCGGGGGAGATGCGGAAGCGCGGGGCCGAAATGAGCACTGCGGCGACGATCTCGCCCCGGTGGTCGTACACGGGCGCGGCGACACCGACTTCCTCTGACGATGTCTCGCCATAGTTGACGGCGTATCCCCGCTCTGACACTTCGGCGAGCCGGGCGAGGTAGGCCTCGAGCTCGTCATCGGTACCCCCGAGCGCCTCGCGCACGCGCTCGGCCGTCTCGGCCGCGAGGAAGACTTGGACGGAGGCCGAGAGCGTCGTGGCGTACCGCGTCCCGAGCGTCGTGGTGTGCTTGACTTGGTGCCGGCTCGGGATCTGCTCCACGGAGACCGCTTCGCTCCCGTTCCACAGGAGGAGCGCACTCGTCTCGCCGGTTCGCTCGGCGAGCTCCCGCAGCGCGGGGTAGGCGACGCGGCGCTCGTCGAGGTCCGCGAGGAGCGGCCCGGCGATCCCGATGATGCCGAGACCAAGCCTGAAGCGGCGCGTCGGCTCGTCCCGCTCCACGAGGCCCTCGGCCTCGAGGATCGCGAGGATTCGCGAGACCGAGCTCTTGTGCAATCCCACGCGGGCCGCGATGTCGGTGACGCCGAGCAGCGGCTCGTCGACGCTGAAGCAGCGCAGCACGGCCACGGCGTTCGAGATAGGGGAGGGGCCAGTCATGGATTCCACCCTAAGTGGCGGGGCCTCGCGACCCCGCCACGCTGGTTGTTATGCCTCGATGATGTTGTCAGCCTTGGATGATGTTGTTCTCCGGCCCGAAGCCGAACTTCGTGATGTTCTCGGCCCCGTCCTTGCCGACCACGAGGATGTCGTGCTCGCGGTAGCCGCCCGCGCCCGGCTGGCCCTCGGCCACCGTGATCATGGGCTCCATCGAGACGACCATCCCGGGCTCGAGCACCGTCTCGATGTCCTCGCGCAGCTCGAGGCCGGCCTCGCGTCCGTAGTAGTGCGAGAGGACGCCGAACGAGTGGCCGTAGCCGAACGTGCGATTCGGGAGAAGGCCGTGCGAGATGTATATCTCGTTGAGCTCGGCCGCGATGTCCTTGCAGACCGCACCGGGCTTGATGAGCTCGAGGCCGCGGCGGTGCACCTCGACGTTGATCTCCCATAGCTCGAGCGAGCGGGCGTCGGGCTGGCCCAGGAACATCGTGCGCTCGAGCGCGGTGTAGTAGCCGGAGGTCATGGGGAAGCAGTTGAGCGAGAGGATGTCGCCCTTCTGCAGCTTCCTCGTCGTCGCCCAGTTGTGCGCGCCGTCGGTGTTGATGCCGGATTGGAACCACACCCAGGTGTCGCGGATTTCGGAGTCGGGGAACGTGCGCGCAATCTCGTGGACCATGGCCTCCGTGCCGATGAGCGCGACCTCGTACTCGGAGATGCCCTCGCGGATCGCGGCCTTGATGGCCTCGCCCCCGAGGTCGCCGATGCGGGCGCCGTGCTTGATGACCTCGATCTCCTCGGGCGACTTGATCATGCGCTGCCGCATCGCGGCCTGCGAGACGTCCACGAGCGCCGCGCCCGGGAACGCCGCCGCGATCCGCTCGCGTTGGAGCTGCGGGACCGTGTCGTCCTCGATGCCGAGGCGCTTCGCCGTGATGCCGCGCTGCCGCAGCGCCTCCTGCAGCCCGAAGTAGAAGTTGTCTCGCCGCCAGTCCGTGTACACGATGTTCTCGCCGTAGCTGCGGCGCCACGGCATGCCGGCGTCGATGTTCGCGGTGACCGTCACCTG
This sequence comes from Sinomonas terrae, assembly GCF_022539255.1. Lineage (NCBI taxonomy): Bacteria > Bacillati > Actinomycetota > Actinomycetes > Micrococcales > Micrococcaceae > Sinomonas > Sinomonas terrae. The sequence continues at coordinate 3,723,039 of NZ_JAKZBV010000001.1, read as the reverse complement.
GTCGTCGGGGGTGACGAGGAGCGCGTAGGAACGGCCGAAGTACGTGAAGAGGAAATCGGAGTAGTACTTGATGCTCTGGTACGAGGTGAGGACGACGGCGTCCAGCTCCTTCTCCGCCATGATCTTCCGGAGGCCGGCGAGGCGACGCTCGAATTCGGCATCAGAGAACGTGAGCGGCTGCTTGGTCCCGTTGTGCAGGACCTTGAGGCGCTCGAGCTCGGAAACCGAGGTGACGGTGGTGTCGATGGGCATGGTTCTCCTTAATAAGGGGTTGTGATGGTGAGAGGAAGTCAGTTGGCCAGAGGCTTCTTGTAGGTCTCCTTCGCGCACAGCACGGCGACGAGTGAGACGAGCGCGGCGGCCACGAGGTACCAGGCCGGGGCGAGCTTGGTGTGGAGGACTCCGATGAGGAGCGTTGCGACGAACGGAGCCGTGCCGCCGAAGAGAGCGTTGGCGAGGTTGAAGCTCACCGCGAAGCCTGAGTAGCGGATCCGGGTGGGGAAGAGCTCCGCGAGGAAGCTCGGCAGGGTTCCGTCGTTGAGCGTGAGCATGCCGCCCAGGAAGATCTCGACGAGCAGGATCACGGCGAAGTTGCCCGCGTCGAGGAGCATGAAGGCCGGGACCGTGAGTACGGCGAACAGCACCGACGCCGTGATGAGGACCCGCCTCCGGCCGAACCGGTCCGACGCGAGGCCGGTGAGGAAGATGAAGCCGATGTACGTGACGAGCGCGATCGTCGTCGCGACGAACGACTCCGTGGCCCCGAACCCGAGCTCGGTGGAGAGGTAGGTGGGCATGTAGGAGAGGATCACGTAGAAGCCGACGGCGTTGAGCAGCACGGCGCCCACCGCGAGCACGAGGGAGCGCCAGTGCAGCGTGAACATGTCCTTGATCGGCGCGTGGTCGACCTTGTCCTCGTGGGCGAGCTCGCGGAACACCGGGGTGTCCTCGAGCTTGGTCCGGATGTACCGGCCGATGAGCCCCATCGGCGCGGCGAGGAGGAACGGCAGCCGCCAGCCCCACTCGGCCATCTGCTGCGTACTCAGGACAACCGAGAGTACCGCCGCGAGCAGCGAGCCCAGCAGGAGGCCGGCTGCCGTCGAAGCGGGGACGACGGCGGCGTACATCCCGCGGCGGTGGGCCGGGGCGTACTCGACGAGGAACGCCGAGGCTCCCGCGTACTCCCCGGCCGCCGAGAAGCCCTGGATGACGCGGATGACGAGCAGGATGATCGGCGCGCCGACCCCGATGAGGCTGTACGACGGGATGAGCGCGATGCAGAACGTCGCGCCGCTCATGATCAGGATCGAGATCGAAAGGGCAGTGCGGCGGCCGAGCCGATCGCCGATGTGGCCCCAGATGAAGCCGCCGAGCGGCCGCACGAAGAACGAGATCGCGAAGACCGCGAACGTCGCGAGGAGCGCTGTCTGCTTGTCCGAGTCGGGGAAGAACGCCGAGGCGATCGTCGAGGCGAGGTAGCCGTAGACGGCGTAGTCGAACCATTCGACGAAGTTGCCGATGAAGCTGCCCCAGATAACGCGCCGGCGGGCGTCTTTGCCGAGTCCGGAGGCCAGCGGGGCCGATGTTGCGTGGGCCAAAGAGGGCTTGTCAGTGCTCATGGGAACCACCAGGGGGATTTGGGTTGCTATAAATGCAACGCTGTTGCATCAGAATACGAGTGTGCTAGATCACGGTCAAGGGTTTGTCTCCGTGGATGCAACGAGGTTGCGTTGAAACGCACCGTCCACCGCCTCGGTGAGCGCCGTCGTCGTCCGCTCAAGCAGCAGGCGACCCGCCCCCGCGGAGCCTCTCGCCGCCGAGGAGAGGCAGCCCGAGGCGGGGGTGAGTTCGGGGCGGACCGGCAGGAGGTCGTAGCGGGGCAGCTCCGCGGGCGGGAAGTCCATGACCCGTCCGAGGTCCACGAGTTCTGGATGGAGGTGGAGCATGAGCGACGTCTCGAGGACCCCTCCGTGCTCCACATCCCAGCCGGGGAAGCTCCCCGCGTAGACCTCTTCGAGGGTCGCGTCGTCCACGAAGTCCCAGTAGGAGAGGAGCATGGCCTCGAGATCACTGCCCCGCGCTGCGAGCTCCCTGGTCGCGAGCTCGGCCCCCTCGTACAGGAACTGGTAGTTCTCGAAGTGGCCATTGAGGAAGATGACCCCTTCGGCTCCGTGCCGCGCGAACTCGTGCGTGAGAGTGCGGGCAATGGCGATCATCGTCGTCGCGTCGAGGCTCGTCGTGCCGCCGAGGTGGTTGCCGCCCCCCGAACGCTGCTGGGACTTGTAGCCGTACACGACGGGCGCGGCGACGAGGGCTCCGACCGCCTGCGCGAGCCGGCCGCTCACAGCGCGGGCGAGCAGGACGTCAGTCGTGAGGGGGAGGTGCGGGCCGTGCTGCTCGACCGACCCGACCGGCACGATCACGAGCCGGTTCCCGGTCGCGAGGCGCTCGCGGTAGGTGAAGGCGTCGAGGTCTTCCATGAACACGCTCATGACGCCCCCTGTGCCGAAGGTGCAGGGGGAGCCGACGAGACGGCCATGAGTGGGACGTCGTGTGCGATCCGCGACCGGAATTGGGCATACCCGAGGGCGAAGTAGACCGCCGCGGACGTCACGGTGCCGGCGAGCCACGAGAGGTCGACGCCGCCCATGGCGGTGGCGATCGGCCCCTGGAAGATCGGGAGCGTCCCGTACATGAACAACCACGTCATGACGAGCCCCGCGCCGAACGCGATGAGCGCGGACGCGTTGACCGCCTTGAGGCGAGTGTCCCGCGGGTTCAGGAACAGGTAGCTGTAGTCGGTGTGCCTGCGTTCGAAGATGAAGTAGTGAACGGCCATGATGCCACCCCACGTCGCAACCCAGGCCACGATCGTTCCGAGCCAATTGTCGAGCAGCGTTGCGAAGTCCTGGGCGAAGAGGAAGAGGACGACGGCGGCCATCGACAGGCAGCCGACGAGGATCGAGAGCTTCTTCCGGGAGATCCGGATGTCGAGGGCCTGGGTCGCGACGCCGAACGTGTACAGGTTGATGATGTTCGTTGCGACCGGGCCGTGGATGACGAGCAGAATGACCGGGACGGCGAGGGCGCCGAAGCTCTTGACCACGAGTTCGCCGGGATCGGCCGTACCGTTCATCGTCGCGAGGCTCGCTCCGAGGAGGCCGAGCCACACGACAGGCAGGAACTGGCCGAGGACCGAGGTGAGGTAGAGCTTCGACTTGGGGATGCTCTTCGAGACGAATCGGGAGTAGTCCGGGGCGTACGTGAACCAGCCGATGCCCCACCCGATGCCGATCACGGTCATGATTCCCGACATTGCGGCGAACCGCGCATCTCCGGTGAGGATGTGGCCGGGCTGCCCCTGGTAGCCCCAGTCGATGTGGAGCTGGGTCCAGGCGATGACGGACATCGCGACGAGGACGAGGAGCGTCGGCGGCATCGTGATGCGCTCGAACTTCGCGATCGCACCGTAGCCGCGATAGCAGATCGCGACTTGGACGCTCATGATGATCGCGGCCACGACGATCCGCCACGCGAGATTCTGCTGGTTCGGGTCGACCCAGCCGAGCTGGCCGAAGAGCGCCATGACGAGATCGAGGATGACCCACGTGTTGACGGCGGACCAGCCGACGGCCACGATCGCCTGGATGACAGCGGGGAGGTAGGCTCCGCGGCGACCGAACGCTCCTCGGGCGAGGATCATGCCGGTCGCGCCGGTCTTCTGGCCGAGGAGGACGAAGAATCCGAATCCGAGCATGCCAATCACGTTGCCGATGACGAGGACCGTCATGGTGTCGGCGAGCCCAAGGCCGAGTTGGATGCCGAGGGCTCCGAGGATCCAGTTGATGGGGGCCACGTTGGCGCCCGCCCAGATCCAAAACTGCCCCGACACCTTCGTCGTGCGGGCGGACTCGGGAATGGGTTGCAGTGTGTCTTCGACGCTGTGCGTCGCGCTCTCGGAGCGCTGGGGTTCGAGGCTCATGAAGGAGTGCCACTTTCTGGGGAATCAAGCGGGGGAGGGCCGGCCTGCGATCCAGCCTAGATGTGGTGACGGCCACACCCTAGACTCGTTCCGTCACTCCTTCTTCATCATTCGGGTGACGGAACGTCACTTCTCACGGAGGCAACGTGTCCATCCCGCTCGACGAGATCCTCACAGGCGAGGCGCTGCGCTTCGGCGATCCCGCCGTCGTCGGCGGCGCCTCGGTCGTCCCCGGCCGGCGGGTGCGCTGGGTCCACTCGAGCGAGGTCGTCCAGATCGCTCCGCTGCTGCGAGGCGGCGAGCTCCTCCTCACGGGCGGGCAGGCCTTCCTCGGGCTCCGGCCCGGCGCCCAGCTCGAGTACGTGCGGAGCCTCGCCGAGCGCAGCGTCGCGGGCGTCGCCGTCGAGACTCTCGCCGGTCGCCGGCTGTCCGACGACGTGCTCGCCGCCGCGGACGAGCTCGGCCTGCCGCTCATCGAGCTGCGCCGCGTGGTGCCATTCGTCGAGGTCGCGGAGGCCGTCAACCGCAGGATCGTCTCCCGGCAAGTCGAAGCGCTCCAGGCCGCGGACGCGCTCTCCCAGCGGCTCACGGAGAGGATGGCGGTTTCCGGCTCGTCGCTGGGGCCGCTCCTCGCGCTCGCCGCCGAGGCGCTCGGGGCGGCGGTCGTCGTCGTCGACGACTCCGGCGCTGTTCTGGAGGCCGCGGGTCACGCGGACGAGAGCGTCGTCGCGAGCGTCCCGCTCGGCGTGGGCGGAGTGGACGTTGCGAGGCTTGAGTTCCGCGGCGGCGCGGGCGCGGATGCCTCCCTGATCGAGACGGTCGCGCCCCGCGTCCGCGGCATCGTGGCCCTTGCGCTCGCCCAGCATCATCGTCCGAGCCTCGCGCGCATGGCCGACGACGCGCTCCTGCGCATGGTGCTCGCAGGTGGGGGCGGCGACCAGCTCCTGGAACTCGCAGAGGCGAGCGGGCTCGGGCTCGAGACGCCCGTGGCCGCAGCCATCTTCCGGTCGTCGTCGAGCGCACCGCCGTCCGCCGCCGTCGAGCGCGCGCTCCGGGGCATGCGCGCACGGGCGCGCCTCCAGGCGGACGGTGATACCGCCGTCGCCCTCCTCACCTTCGATCCCGGCCGAGAGGCGACTGAGCGGGGTGAGCTCGTGGCCGCGCTCCGCGACGCGCTTGCCCGCACGGGGACGGTCGGGGCGCTCGGCCCGACCACACCGAACATCCGGGGTGCGTCCGCGTCGCTCGTCGAGGCGCGCACGACGCTCCGCCTCGGACGCGCCTCCAAGTGGGACTACGCGGTTTACGACAGTGCGGACTTCGTCGTCGAACGCTTCGCCGAGCGCGAGCTCTCCCGTCAGGCGGCCCAGGCCTTCGTGCAGGAGACCCTCGGCCCGCTGATCGAGCTCGAGCAGAAGAGGGGCGGCGAGCTCGTCCGCACCTTGGATGTCTGGATCACCGCGGGCTGCAATACCGCCGACGCCGCGCGCACGCTCTTCCTCGAACGTCAGAGCCTGCACAAGCGGCTCGCCCGCATCTTCGGCGCCCTCGGCGGCGACCCGCGCGGCACCGGCCGCCTCGGCGCACTCGCATTCGCGGTCAAGCTCGCGCGGGGGAATGCTCAGCTGCGGGACGGCAACTGATGCGGCGGTAGTTGAATGGATTCCATGCAGCCTCAGCTCATCCAATTCCTGGCCGCTCTGGCGAACGGGCGGTCGCGGGCGCGCTTCGCCGAGATTGTCGGGGGAGGGGACGACGGCGTCGCGGCGGACGAGCGTCAGGACCGCCTTCTGAGCGGGGCGGGCGTGCTCAAGGAGCTTCCCGACGGGCGGGTAGCGGTCGACGACGGCGCCCTCCGCGCGCTGCTCGACGGCGCCCGCGCGGCGTTGCCGGAAAAGCCCAGGGGCAAGCTGGAGCAGCTCCCGCGCCAGCACCGGCTGCGACTCGAAGTGCTCCGTGGTCTCGGCACGGAACTCTTGGGCGCGGACGAGGAAGTCTCGGAGGTCGAGTTCAATGCCAGACTCGCGGACCGGGTCGACGACGTTCCCGGGGTGCGCCGCGCTCTTGTCGACGAGGGCGTAGTGGACCGCAAGCGCGACGGCAGCAGGTATTGGCGCGCTTCCTAGGAATGCGAGTCCTACCCTTGTGCGTGGAACGCCACGCCTCGGTGGGGCCAGAATGGAACCCATGGGTCAAAGCGCTGAGTTCGGTCGGTTCCTCAAAGCGATGCGGTCACGGCTCACGCCGGAGCAGGTCGGGATCGCTGCGACTGCGGGCGGACGGCGCGTGCCCGGGCTCCGCCGCGAGGAGATCGCGCTGCTGGCCGACGTGAGCACGGATTACTACACGCGGCTCGAACAAGGGCGCAACATTCACCCGTCGCGGGCCGTGCTCGACTCCGTCGCCCGTGCCCTCCGTCTGGATGCGGCCGAACGAGCCCACATGATGGATCTCCTCGAGCATTGCGCCAACTCGCAGCGCTCCCCGCTGGCCGCCCAAGGCGTCCGCCCGGCGCTTCGCCAGCTCCTGGACGCCGTCGGCACTGTTCCCGCCCTCATTTTGGGGCGCCGAACCGATGTCCTCGGGGGAAACCGGCTCGCGTTCCTTCTGCTCGCTGATTTCCCGAGCATGCCAGTGCACGAACGCAACCTCACCCGCTGGATCATCCTGGACCCGCGGGCCCGTGAACTGTTCTCCGACTGGGCAGCGGTCGCGGCCGAGGCCACCGGCGCCCTGCGTGTCGACATCGGCCGTCACCCGAGCGATCTTCAGGCTAATCAGCTTGTCGGCGAGCTTGCCGTGCAGAGCGAGCACTTCCGTCAATGGTGGGCGGGGCACCGCGTTGTGACGGAGCACGCCGGCACGATTCGGATGCGGCATCCAATCGTCGGTGACCTGGAACTCAACTTCGAGGATCTCGCGCCGCGCGACGACCCCGACCAAACCCTGCGGCTGTTCTCCGCGAAGCCGGGGTCGCCGTCGGCCGATTCGCTCTCGATGCTCGGCAGCTATGGCGCAGAGGAACGCCTCGGTGCTGAAGCACCTCTCGGCGCTGCAAAAGCTCTCGGCGGCGCGAAATCTTTCAGTGTGCCTCCGTCATCGACCACGGATCCGGCTCAAGTGACCACGCGAGGCGATGAAGGGCATTCGCCAGCCCGCCGCGGGCTTTCCTGAGCCTCTTGCCCCGGTCGGCCCGGCCGTCGTCGATGATGGGTGCGTTCGGTAGCGCGCTGCGGACTTCTGAGTTGTCGAAGCCGACGAGTGCGATGGCCATGAGGGCCGTCTGTTCCATGTTCCTCTTCTTGCTCTCACTGGTGCCGGCGCTGCACGCACGGCATGCCGGGCCCCTTCAAAGGAGGCGGCGGGTGTGCGCCGGCGCGACTTGCTGCACGCTCGGCCTGGGGTGCTTGGGGTGCTTGGGGCAGCGGTGAGTCGAGTCGTACTCGTCGGGCGACGTCTGGATTCGGCTCCTGATTCGGCTCTCGGTCCGGCCGCCCCGGTGCGGTACGCACCTAACGTTACTCGAAGTTGACTCTCAGCTCGTTCCATCAGGGGCGCCCTCCGCTTCCTAGGAGTGCTAGGCCTAGGTTGACGGGCTCTGACGTGAGAGCTCAGGAGAGCAGACCGTATGTTCTGGGATTCCGTACGCCTAGTTCGCCGAAGCTGCTTTGGCTGATGCGGCCCACCAACGCCCAGGCCCTCGGCCGTTCCTCGGGCTCCGGTTTCGCCCCGCTTGTTTTGCCGGTCTGATTTTGCCGGTCTTATTTTGTCGGGGTCCTTCCGTAGGCTCGGATCAGAGGATCGGGGAACGGAATTCTCCGACAAATGAGGGGGTGATGGGGGATGAGCGCAGAACAGCACGCGGTGGGCCAGAACTTGCCGGACTTCTCGCCGGAGTTCTGCCCGGACTTCTGGTCAGGGGGCTGGACCGAGGCCGGAGGCTGGGCGGGCCCCCTCCCTGAGACTGTTCCTTCCGAGGCCGTTCCCTCCGGGGCGGTGCAGTCTGTTGCGGTGGGTCCGTCCGGGGCCGGTGACGCGATGGGGCTCTCGGAAGAGAAGGGGTTCCCGGAGGATGTGCCGGGTGGGGGCTGGGCTCAGCTGGTGGTGCTGGATGAGCCGTCCTCCTCGCCGCTGCACGGCTCGGTGGGCCTGCCCGCGGCGGCGTCGCTTTCCGCCGCGGAGGCCCTGGCGGTGGTGGAGTGCGCGGAGCGGGTGATCGGCTGGGCGAGTGCGGCGAAGCTGGAGGCCCTGGCCCGGCTCGGGGCCGCCCTGGCCGAGGAGCCGGGCCCGCGCAGGGACTGCCAGCCGGTGCGCCTGAACGGGGCCGAGGCCCACGCCCTGGCGGTCGCCGAGGCCGCCGCGGCGACCGCGGTGTCCGAGGCGGCCGCGGCCCGGCTGCTGAACGAGGCCGCCGACCTCGCCTCCCACGCCCCGGAGGTGCTCGAGGCCCTCACGGCCGGGCGGGTCTCGCACCAGCACGCCCGGGTGATCCTGGACCAGGCCCGGACCCTGCCTCCCGGGGCCGCGGCCGGGGAGCTTGTCAAGTCTTCTGTGTAAGGGGCGGGGTCATAGGTAGGGGTTGATGCGGTCGGGGTAGGCGAGGGCGAGCTGGGCGAGGGCCTGCTTCCAGTTGGTGGTGACCTGGCCTTCGACGAGGCGTCCGTCGGCGTGGCGCTTGTCGGAGGGGACGTTCTGGTCGCGTTCGCGCTGGCGGTCGCGGGCGCGCTTGTCCTCGATGTTGCAGATGGCGAGCCAGAGGAGCTTGACGACGGCGTCGTCGTTGGGGAAGTGGCCGCGGTTCTTGATGATCTTGCGCAGCTGATAGTTCAGGGACTCGATGGAGTTGGTGGTGTAGATGACGCGGCGCAGCATGGGCGGGAAGGCCAGGAACGGGGTGAAGCGCTCCCAGGCGTCGGCGAAGACGCGGACGGTGTTGGGGTTCCTCTTGCCGAGCTCGCTCGCGGCGAAGGCGTCCAGGGCGGCTCTGGCGGTGGGGGCGTCGGGGGCCTGGTAGACGGTCTTCAGGGCGGCGGCGACGGCCTTGCGGTGGCCGTAGTTCACGAAGCGCATGGCGGCGCGGATCAGGTGCACGACGCAGGTCTGGACCATCGAGCCCGGCCAGGTGGCCTCGATCGCCTCGGGCAGGCCGGTGAGGCCGTCGCAGCAGACGACCAGGACGTCGGCGACGCCGCGGTTGGCCAGCTCGGCGCAGACCCCGGCCCAGAACTTGGCGCCCTCGGCGGCCTGGACCCAGATCCCGAGTACGTGCTTGATGCCCTCCAGGTCCACGCCGACGGCGATGCGGCCTTGTTGCGCACGTGGGCCCCGTCGCGGACCTTGACGACCAGGGCGTCCAGGTAGACCACCGGGTAGAAGGCCTCCAGGGGGCGCCGCTGCCAGGCCAGGACCTCCTCGAGGATCTCGTCGGTGATCTTGGAGATGGTCTCGTGCGAGAGCTCGGTGCCGATGGTGGAGGCGAGATGGTGCTGGATGTCCCGGATCGTCATCCCGCCGGCGTAGAGGGAGATGATCATCTCGTCCAGGCCCCCGAGACGCCGGGATCCCTTCGGGACCAGGCGCGGGGCGAAGGTCCCGTCCCGGTCGCGCGGCACCTCCAGGCCCACATCCCCGACCTCGGTGGCGACCGTCTTCGGGCTCGTGCCGTTGCGCGAGTTCGGGAACGACGCTGCCTCCGGGTCGCCCTTCTCGTAGCCCAGATGGGAGCTCATCTCCGCCTGCAGGCCGCGCTCGAGGGCCGCCTTGAGAAGCCCGGGCAGCAGGCCCCCGTCGCCGGTGAGCTGGACCTCGCCCGAGTCGATCCTGGCGAAGAGAGCGTCCAGGGCCCCGGAGGCCTCCAGGTCCGCGGCGACCTCGGCCGTCGAGCGGCGCCGGCCCTGCTCCTCGTCCTCTGTCATGGTCATGATCCTGATCCCTTCAGATCCGGCCGTCACCCCTTACACAGAAGATCTGACACCTCCCGGCCGGGTTCGCCCGGCAGGGCCTGGAGAGGGCGCTGACCCGGACCGGGCGGCGGCGGACCCCGGCGGAGCTGCGCACGGCCCTGCGCCGGCTGCGGGAGCGGGAGCACCCCGAGAGCCTCCAGGCCCGGAAGAAGGCAGCGGCCCGGGACCGCGGGGTCTGGTTCGCCCCCGAGCCCGACGGGATGTGCACCCTGACCGCGTTCCTGCCCGCCGAGGCCGGCCTGGCCCTCTACAACGGCCTCGACACCGACGCCCGCACCGCCCGCAGCACCCTCACCGCCACAGGTTCCGTGAGCACGGCCAGTGCCGGTGCCGACGCCGGCGCCGGCGCCGATGCCGGGCTGCTGTCGGGGGCCTTCCGGCTGGCGGAGGAGGAGCGGACCCTGTCCCAGCTGCGCGCCGATGCCCTCCTCGCCCGCCTCCTGGGCGTGCCGGACCCGGCCTTCTCCGGCCCGTTCCGGCCCCACGTTACGGTGACGATACCGGTCCGTAGCGTCCTCGAAGCCGTGCAACTTCCCGTCCCTGAGGCCCCTGTTCCCAGAAGCTGTATTCCCAGCGGCTCCGCTCCCAGCTCGTCCGCTTCCAGCAGCAGCGCGTCTGTTCCCAGCAACCCTGCTCCTACGACTTCTGCTCCCACCACCTCTGCTCCGGGCCAAGCCGGTGCCGTCGGCGACGGCCCCGGCGCCGAGTTCCCGGAGCTGGAGGGGTACGGGCCGATCGACCCCGCCACTGCCCGCCGCTTGGCCGCGCTCGCACCCAACTGGAACACGCTTTACACCGATTGGGATACGGGAACTGCTCTGGGCGTCGGGCGCACCTCCTACCGCCCGCCTCGGGCGCTACGTCGATACCTCGCGTACCGGGACCGAACCTGTCTCTTCCCCGGATGCATAAAGCATGCTGACAACTGCGAACCCGACCACACGGTCGAATGGCAGGATGGCGGAAGAACAGATCCCGATAACCTCGCGATGCTGTGTCGAAAACACCACGCGCTAAAGTCCATCGACGCGTGGACCTACCGGCGACAGCCCGACGGCACCCTTCGCTGGCGGTCCCCCCTCGGGCGAATTCACGTGACCGAACCTGAGCGTGGCGCAATCGAGCATGGCGCAATCGCCGTGGCTGAAACTTCGAATCGGCAGCGAGGCGACGAGCAACCACCCTTCTAGCTGCCTTCTGCAGGCCTTTGAGCTAGAGCGCCGTCCGAATCGTCTTTTCGAATCCCGTGACGTGCTCGAGGGCGAGCTGTCCAGCCTTCTCGGCGTCGCCGTCGGCAATCGCCCGCAGCAGGTCGGCGTGCTCGCTCACGTGGCCGGCGACGGAGGGGACGCGGTCGAGCACGAGGCACCAGATGCGCGTCGCGAGGTTGTCGTAACGGATCAGCACATCCTCGAGGTGTGCGTTCGCTGCGGCCCGGTAGATGAGCCGGTGCACGGAGAGGTCGAGCCGCATGAGTCTGGTCTGGTCCAGTTCGGTCTGGTCCACGTTGCTGATCTCGTCGGCCTTCGCCCGGATTTCCGTCCGGAGCGCGGGGCCCGCGTTCTCGGCCGCGCGGCGCGCGGCGAGCGGCTCGAGGAGTTCACGGATTTCCGAGATCGCGGCGAGTTCGGTGATGTCCACAATGGTGGCGAAAGTGCCCCGCCGAGGATACGAGACCACGAGGTGATCCGTCTCGAGCCGTTTGAGCGCTTCGCGGACCGGTGTCCGCCCCACCCCTAGCTCGGTAGCGAGCTGCCCATCGTTGATGGGCTCCCCGGGCCGGATCTCGAGCATGATGAGGCGGTCCTTCAGGAGCTGGTAGGCGTGCTCGGCGAGCGAGAGCGTCCCTCCGGGCTCGCCCGTGATCAGTGTTCCCTGCGCCGTCATCCCCAGAGGTCCCTTCTTCCGCAGCAGATGGTTGACATCGCTGTTCAATCTCAATCATACTCGTGCTCAGGCTTTGATATATCAGTCTCATACTAGTTCGATCCAAGGTCTTCACGACACAGCAGAGGAGGACACAATGGTGAATGTCCTGACTACTCCACTCGCCGAAGCGGACCCCGAGGTTGCGGCCGCCATCGACGAGGAGCTCAAGCGACAGCAGGGCACTCTGGAGATGATCGCGTCGGAGAACTTCGCTCCGACCGCCGTCATGGAAGCCCAGGGTTCAGTCCTGACGAACAAGTACGCCGAGGGCTATCCCGGCAAGCGCTACTACGGGGGCTGCGAGAACGTCGACGTGATCGAGCAGCTCGCGATCGACCGCGCGAAGGCGCTCTTCGGCGCTGAGTTCGCCAACGTCCAGCCCCACTCGGGCGCCCAGGCCAATGCTGCCGCGATGTTCGCCCTGCTCGAGCCGGGCGATACCATCCTCGGCCTCTCGCTCGCCCACGGCGGCCACCTCACGCACGGGATGAAGATCAACTTCTCGGGCAGGCTCTACAAGGTAGTGCCTTATGAGGTAAGCCGGAAGGACTTCCTCATCGATATGGCAGAGGTCGAGCGGCTCGCCCTCGAGCACAAGCCCAAGCTCATCGTCGCTGGCTGGTCCGCCTACTCGCGTCAGCTCGACTTCGCCGAATTCCGCCGTATCGCGGACCTCGTGGGCGCGTATCTCATGGTGGATATGGCACACTTCGCGGGCTTGGTTGCAGCGGGCCTGCACCCGAACCCGGTCCCGCACGCAGACATCGTGACGACGACGACGCACAAGACTCTGGGCGGACCGCGCGGCGGGGTGATCCTCACCAACCGGGCGGATATCGCGAAGAAGGTCAATTCTTCAGTCTTCCCGGGCCAGCAGGGCGGTCCGCTTGAGCATGTGATCGCGGCGAAGGCGGTCGCGTTCAAGTTCGCAGCCGAGCCCGCCTTCCGCGACCGGCAGGAGCGCACGCTCCAGGGAGCGCGCATCATCGCCGAGCGCCTCCTCGAGGACGACGTCGCTGCCTCCGGCGTCTCCGTCGTCAACGGCGGCACCGATGTCCACTTGGTCCTTGTCGACCTCCGGAACTCCGAGCTCGACGGCCAGCAGGGCGAGGACCGCCTGCACCGGATCGGGATCACGGTGAACCGCAACGCTGTCCCGTTCGATCCTCGGCCGCCGATGGTCTCCTCCGGGCTGCGCGTCGGGACGCCGGCCCTGGCGACACGAGGGTTCGGCGAGACCGAGTTCCGGGAGGTCGCGGACATCATTGCCACTGCCCTCAAGGCCGGCTTCAACGACGAGGTCGCCGAGGACTTGCGCGCCCGGGTGGCGGTCCTTGCCGACAAGCACCCCCTCTACGCGAACCTCACCCCGATCCTGACCGACTCGAACCCCGAGCTGACGTTGAACGGAGCCAAGTGATGGCGGATCTCCTGCCTGAACACCCAGACTTCCTCTGGCGCAATCCCGACCCCAAGGCGTCCTACGACGCCGTCATCGTCGGCGGCGGCGGCCATGGGCTGGCGACCGCGTACTACCTCGCGAAGAACCACGGCATGACCAACATCGCTGTGCTCGAGCGCGGTTGGCTCGCGGGAGGGAACATGGCCCGCAACACGACGATCATCCGCTCGAACTATCTGTGGGACGAGTCGGCCGCGATCTACGAGCATTCGCTCAAGCTCTGGGAGGAGCTCCCCGAGGAGCTCGAGTACGACTTCCTGTTCAGCCAGCGCGGCGTCCTCAACCTCGCGCACACGCTCCAGGACGTGCGCGAGTCGGTCCGCCGCGTGAGCGCGAACAAGCTCAACGGGGTCGACGCCGAGTGGCTCGACGTGGATCAGGTCAAGGAAGTCTGCCCGATCCTCAACACGAGCGACAAGATCCGCTACCCAGTCCTGGGCGGCACGTTCCAGCCGCGCGCTGGGATTGCCAAGCACGATCACGTCGCCTGGGCGTTCGCGCGCAAGGCCGACGAGCTCGGCGTGGACCTCATTCAGAACTGTGAGGTCACGGGCTTCGTCAAGGACGGCAACCGCGTTGTCGCCGTCCAGACGAACCACGGCACGATCAACACGGGGAAGGTCGCCCTCTGCGCGGCTGGACACTCGAGCGTCCTCGCCAAGATGGCCGGCTTCGACCTTCCGATCCAGTCCCACCCGCTCCAGGCGCTCGTCTCCGAGCTCCACGAGATCGTGCACCCGACCGTCGTGATGTCGAACCACGTCCACGTGTACGTCTCGCAGGCCCACAAGGGCGAGCTCGTGATGGGCGCGGGCATCGACTCGTACAACGGCTATGGCCAGCGGGGCGCGTTCCACGTCATCGAGGAGCAGATGGCCGCCGCGGTCGAGCTCTTCCCGATCTTCGCCCGGGCGCACCTGCTGCGCACCTGGGGCGGCATCGTCGACGTCACACTCGATGCCTCCCCGATCGTGAGCAAGAGCCCGGTCGAGAACATGTACGTGAACTGTGGCTGGGGCACGGGCGGCTTCAAGGGCACCCCGGGCGCGGGCTGGACGATGGCGCACACGGTCGCCACGGGCGACCCGCACCCCCTGAACGCCCCGTTCTCCCTTGACCGCTTCGTCACGGGTGCCCTCATCGACGAGCACGGCGCGGCCGCCGTCGCCCACTGAGCCTCTACGCCCACTGAGCCTCTAGACACAGAAGGAGCCAGCGATGCTGCTCATCAGCTGCCCGAATTGCGGGCCTCGCGACGAGACCGAGTTCCACTACGGCGGTCAGGCCCACATCGCCTACCCGGAGGACCCGAACGCCCTCACCGACGAGGAGTGGGGCCGGTACCTCTTCTACCGCGAGAACCCGAAGGGCCTCTTTGCCGAGCGCTGGGTCCACTCCGGCGGCTGCCGGAAGTGGTTCAACGCAGTCCGCGACACCGCTACGTACCGAATCGCCGCGGTCTACAGCATGGGCGAGACCCAGCCGAGCATCAGTGGAGGAGCCAAATGAGCCGCCAACCGTTCCGCCTCCGCCAGGGCGGCCGCGTCGACCGCTCGACGGAACTCGAGTTCACCGTCGACGGCCGCACTTACACCGGCCACCCGGGAGACACGCTCGCGTCCGCGCTGCTGGCCGCCGGGGTGATCGGGACGGCCCCGTCCCTCTACCTGAACCGGCCCCGCGGCATCGTGGCCGCGGGCGTCGAGGAGCCTAATGCGCTCGTGAAGGTGCGCCGTCCGGGCCACTCCACCACGGAATCGATGCTTCCGGCCACGACGGTCGAGCTCGTCGACGGGATCGAGGCCCAGTACCTCTCGGGTCTGGGCCAGCTCGACCCGCAAGAGGACACATCGGTCTACGACAAGAAGTACGTCCACACTGACGTCCTCGTCGTCGGCGGCGGCCCGGCCGGCCTCGCCGCGGCCCGCGAGGCCACTGCAACCGGCGCCAGGGTCATCCTCATCGATGACCAGCCGGAGCTGGGCGGGTCGCTGCTCGCGGAGCCCAAGGCGTCAGTCGACGGCGCTTCCGCCGCGGATTGGATCGCGCGGGTCCGTGCCGAGCTCGACGGCGCCGAGGAGGCAACCGTCCTGACTCGCACCAACGCGTTCGGCAGCTACGACTCGAACTACGTCATCGCTCTCGAGAACCGCACCGATCACCTTGGCACAAAGGCTCAGGCCCCCGAGTTCGAGGGCGTCTCCCGTCAGCGGCTGTGGCACATCCGTGCTCAGCAGGTCGTCCTCGCGACCGGCGCCCACGAGCGCCCGATCGTGTTCCGCAACAACGACCGCCCCGGCGTCATGCTCGCCTCGGCGGTACGCACCTACCTGAACCGCTACGGCGTCGCGGCCGGCTCGCGCGTCGTCGTCTCGACGACGAACGACAGCGTGTACCCGCTCGTCGCCGAACTCGCCCGGGCAGGTCTCCAGATCGCGGCGGTCGCGGACGCCCGCCCAGAGCTCTCCGCCGCCGCCGAGGCAGCGCACGCGGCCGGCGTCGTCGTCCTGCCGGGTGCCACCGTCGTCGATACTGCGGGAACCCCGCGCGTCGCCAGCGCGACGATCCGCGCGATCGACCCGGAGGGCACGCCCACTGGGCCCCAGCAGGACATCGCGTGCGACCTCGTCGCGGTCTCAGGCGGGTGGAGCCCCGTGGTCCACCTGCACAGCCAGCGCCAGGGCAAGGTCCGCTGGGACGACGACCTCGCGGCGTTCGTGCCGTCGGGTGCGGTCGAGGGCCAGCAGGTCGTCGGCTCGGCACGCGGCAGCTTCGCGCTCGAGGACTGCCTCGTCGAGGGCACGAACGCGGGCGCCGTCGCGGCCTTCAACGCGGGCTTCGTCAATGAGGGCGGCGCGCACGCGATCGCCGTCGCAGGCACGGCCCGGCACGTGACCGGCACGACCCGCCCGCTGTGGGTGGTCCGCGCAGAGGACGGGAGCCTCGACGGCCTCGACGAGCACTTCGTTGACCTCCAGCGCGACCAGACCGTCAAGGACGTCCTCCGCGCGACCGGCGCAGGTATGCGCAGCGTCGAGCACGTGAAGCGCTACACCTCGATCAGCACCGCGAACG
Organism: Sinomonas terrae; assembly: GCF_022539255.1. Lineage (NCBI taxonomy): Bacteria > Bacillati > Actinomycetota > Actinomycetes > Micrococcales > Micrococcaceae > Sinomonas > Sinomonas terrae. The sequence goes on along the minus strand of NZ_JAKZBV010000001.1, from coordinate 3,706,628 downwards.
ACCAGGGCAAGACCTCCGGCGTCAACGCGATCGGCGTCATCGCCGCCGCGCTGAACAACGGCGCGACCCCCGGCGAGATCGGCACGACGACGTACCGCGCCCCGTACGCGCCCGTCGCCTTCGCGGCCCTCGCCGGCCGCGAGCGCGGTGAGCTCTTCGACCCGGCGCGCCTCACGTCGATCCACCCGTGGCACGTGGAGCACGGCGCCGAGTTCGAGATCGTCGGGCAGTGGCTGCGTCCGTGGTACTACCCGGAGGCGGGCGAATCGATGGACGACGCCGTGCTCCGCGAGTGTGCGGCGGTCCGCACCTCGGTGGGCATGATGGACGCGACGACCCTTGGCAAGATCGAGGTCTGGGGCACGGATGCGGGCGAGTTCCTCAACCGCATCTACACGAACGCCTTCAAGAAGCTCAAGCCCGGTTCGGCACGCTACGGCGTCATGTGCACGCCCGACGGGATGATCTTCGACGACGGCGTGACCCTCCGCGTCGAGGAGAACCGCTACTTCATGACGACGACGACGGGCGGCGCCGCGCGCGTGCTCGATTGGCTCGAGGAGTGGCACCAGACGGAGTGGCCGGGGCTCGACGTGAACTTCACGTCGGTCACGGAGCAGTGGACGACTGTCGCCGTCGTCGGCCCCAAGTCCCGCGCGGTCATCGCCAAGGTGGCCCCGGAGCTCGACGTCGACAACGAGGCGTTCCCGTTCATGACATTCCGCGAGACGACCCTCGCCTCGGGCATCCCGGCCCGCGTCTGCCGCATCTCGTTCTCCGGCGAGCTGGCCTTCGAGGTCAACGTCTCCGGCTGGTATGGCCAGAAGGTCTGGGAGGACATCTTCGCGGCCGGTGAGGAGTTCGGCATTACCCCCTACGGCACCGAGACCATGCACGTGCTCCGCGCCGAGAAGGGCTATCCCATCGTCGGCCAGGACACCGACGGTACCGTCACGCCGCAGGACGCCGGGATGGAATGGATCGTCTCGAAGGCGAAGGACTTCATCGGCAAGCGCTCCTACTCCCGTGCGGACAGCGCGCGCGCCGACCGCAAGCACCTCGTCTCGCTCCTGCCCGTCGACCCGACGTTCCGGCTCCCCGAGGGCACGCAGCTCGTCGAGTCGGGGATCAGTGTGAACCCGGCCTACGGCCCCGTGCCGATGCTCGGCCACGTGACGTCGAGCTACCACTCGGCAGCGCTCGGCCGCTCGTTCGCGCTCGCGCTCATCAAGAACGGCCGGAACCGCATCGGCCAGACCCTCGTCGCCCCCGTGGGCAACCAGCTCGTCGACGTCATCGTCGGCGACACCGTCCTCTACGACCCGGAAGGGAAGCGCCGCGATGGCTGAGCAGACCCTGATCGCCCCCCACCACCAGTTCGGCACCGCCGATCTCCGGCGCAGCCCAGCTGCCCACCTCGCCGCCCAGTTCGCGGCGGCCGAGGTGACCGGGCTGCACAGCCTCGCGCTGCGCGAGGCGCCGTTCCGCACGATGGTCGGCCTCCGCGTCGTCCCCGGCACGGACGCTGCGCGTCGCGTCGAGGAACGTCTCGGCGCGCCGCTGCCTGCTCGCTGCGGCGAGGTCGCCGTCGGCGCGGGCAGCTCGGTCCTGTGGCTGGGTCCGGACGAGTTCCTCGTCGTCTCCCCTCTCGGCAGCACTGTCGACCCCGCCGAGGCGACCGCCCGCCTCGTCGAGGCTATCGGTGGGCAGCCGGGCTCCGCCGTCGACCTCTCCGCCAACCGCACGACATTCGAGCTGACCGGAAAGGCGGCCCGCGACGTCCTCGAGAAGGGCTGCGCGCTCGACCTGCACCCGCGCGCGTTTGCCGTCGGCTCGGCGTACGTGACGCAGCTCGGCCCGGTCCCGATCCTGCTCTGGAGGACCGGGAACGAGACGTGGGAGATCTTCCCGCGGGCCTCGTTCGCGGACTACCTCGGCCGCTGGCTCCTCGACGCGATGCGTGAATTCCATGGCACCCGCTGAGTACGTCCTCACACTCGACTGCCCGGAGCGGCCCGGGATCGTCTACGCGGTCTCGGGCTTCCTGGCCCAGCACGGCTGCAACATCCTCGACATCAAGCAGTACGGGGACAGGCGGGGCGGGCACTTCTACATGCGCGTCCACTTCGAGGCGCCGGGGCCGCTCGAGTCCGAGTTCGGTCCGATCGCCCAGGAGTTCGGGATGACGTGGCAGCTCCGCCCGGCGGGGGAGAAGACCCGGGTGCTGCTCATGGTGTCGAAGTTCGGGCACTGCCTCAACGACCTGCTGTTCCGGGCCCGCATCGGCGAGCTGCCTGTGGACATCGTGGCGGTCGTGTCCAACCACGAGGACCACCGCGGCCTCGTGGAGTGGCACGGCATCCCGTACCACCACATCCCGGTCACGGCCGAATCCAAGCCCGAGGCCGAGGCCAAGCTCCTTGCCCTCGTGGACAGCTACGCCGTGGAACTCGTGGTGCTAGCGCGCTACATGCAGGTGCTCAGCGACGCTCTCGCGACCCGCATGACCGGTCGCGTGATCAACATCCACCACTCGTTCCTGCCCTCGTTCAAGGGAGCGAAGCCGTACCACCAAGCGTGGGAGCGCGGGGTCAAGACCGTGGGCGCTACAGCCCACTACGTCAACGCCGAGCTCGACGAGGGCCCGATCATCGCCCAGCAGGTCATCGAGGTCGATCACACGCACTCGCCCGAGGACCTCGTCGCCGTCGGCCGAGACGCGGAGTGCAAGGCGCTCAGCAACGCGGTGCGCTGGCACTGCGAGGGGCGGGTCATCCTGAACGGCAATCGCACGGTGGTGCTCCGATGAGGGAAGGAGGCCGGCAATGGCACTGAGCGCACTCGACATGTTCTCCGTCGGAATCGGCCCCTCCTCGTCGCACACGGTCGGGCCGATGCGCGCGGCTGTGCTGTTCACGGACGGTCTGCGCGCCGACGGGGTGCTTGGCGCCGTCGAACGCGTCCAGGCCGAGCTCTTCGGCTCGCTCGGGGCGACCGGCCACGGGCACGGCTCGGACAAGGCCGTGATCCTGGGCCTCCAGGGCGAGCGGCCCGAGACGGTCGACACGGACACCGCGGACGCCCGCGTCGCCGAGGCCGGGACGGAGGGCAAGCTCCTGCTCGCCGGGGAGCGCTACATCGCCTTCTCGCGGGCGGACGACGTCGTCATGCATCGGCGTCGCTCGCTCCCGGCTCACCCGAACGGGATGGTCTTCAGGGCGTACGACGGCGCGGGGCAGCTTCTGCGGGAGGCGACGTTCTACTCGGTCGGCGGAGGGTTCGTCGTCGACGAGGACGCGATCGGTGCCGATCGGATCGTCGAGGACTCGACCCCGCTGGCGTACCCCTTCACGACCGGAGTGCAGCTCCTTGAGCACTGCCGCCGCGAGGGCAAGCGGGTCAGCGACATCATGCTCGCGAACGAGCTCGCGTGGCGCACGGAGACCGAGCTCCGGGCCGAGCTCCTGCACATCTGGGCCGTCATGAAGGAGTGTGTGCACAACGGCTGTACGCGCACCGAGAAGCTCCTTCCCGGAGGGCTCAAGGTGCCCCGGCGCGCGCCGAAGCTCCTCGCGGACCTCGAGGCCGCCAACGACCAGACCGACCCCATACGCGCAATGGATTGGGTCAACCTGTTCGCCCTCGCCGTGAACGAGGAGAACGCCTCGGGCGGCCGGATAGTGACCGCGCCGACCAACGGCGCGGCCGGGATCGTCCCCGCCGTCCTGCACTACTACACGACGTTCGTTCCCGGGGCCGACGACGACGGCGTCGTGCGCTTCCTGCTCACGGCGGCGGCCGTGGGGATCCTGTTCAAGGAGAACGCCTCGATCTCCGGTGCGGAAGTCGGATGCCAGGGGGAGGTCGGCTCGGCGTGCGCGATGGCGGCGGGCGGGCTGTGCGAGGTGCTCGGTGGGACGCCGGAGCAGGTCGAGAACGCGGCCGAGATCGGCATCGAGCACAATCTAGGGCTGACGTGCGATCCGGTGGGCGGCCTCGTGCAGATTCCCTGCATCGAGCGGAACGCCGTCGCGAGCAACAAGGCCATCAACGCCGCGCGGATCGCGCTGCGCGGCGACGGCAGCCACAAGGTCTCGCTTGACAAGGCCATCAAGACGATGCGCGAGACGGGGGCGGACATGAAGGTCAAGTACAAGGAGACATCGCGCGGCGGCCTCGCCGTGAACGTCATCGAGTGCTGAGGGGGAGTTCTGCATGTGGCAGACAATCGTGGTCAAGACGCGGACGGGGCGTGGCCGGCGTGACGACTGGTCGCAGCTGGTCGGTCGCACTGTCGAGGTGTGGTTCCGGGGCGAGCAGGTCGCGACGGGCGTCGTCGACCTTGCCGCCGCGGACGACACGGTGCTCTGGCTCGCCGCCCAAGGGATCCAGCGCCGGAAGCTCTACGACAAGCTCGCGGGCTACGAGGTGTGGGCGTAGTGGCCCGCAGGACACCCCGGTCTTCGGACCGGGGTGTCCTTTTTTGTCTTAGGTCGCGGGGCTGGTCCGGCGCGGCCTCATGTCTTCCTGATCGGCGCAGGACGCAGCGGCTTGGTCCTGCGGATGGCGGCCATGCGCCTCATGCACCTCGGACTTGAGGTGCATGTCGTCGGGGACACGACAACCCCGGCAATGTCGCTATGGATGTCCTGACCGTCGATGAGGCCCTCACCCTGGCCGGCAAGGTTGCCGAGCACGTGGACATCATCGAGCTGGGTACCCCGCTAGTGAAGAACGCGGGGCTCTCCGCTGTTACGGCCATCAAGGAGGCACATCCAGACAAGGTCGTCTTCGCCGATCTGAAGACAATGGACGCGGGCTCAGCGTCCTCCTGACCGAGAAGCCATCCTCTAGTTCCTGCTGCTGCCCCTCGCTCAGTTTTGCCCTGCTCGCCGCGGGTATTGATGCGAGTGACGCCTGACTACCGCGTGTGGCTGTCTGGCCGTCCGCTGTGGCGACGAAAGCGGGTAAAGGTGGCAGATCACGTGCGCGGTGCCGGTTCTCTCGGTATGGACTCGCTTGGCGGGAGGTATCGGCTTCTTGAGAAGATCGGCGCGGGCTCGATGGCGGTTGTCCATCGAGCCTTCGACGAGTTCCTCGAGCGCGAGGTGGCCGTCAAGCTCATCGATTCGACCGCCGTGGACGAGGCCGAGCTGCGACGCAGCGACGCCGAGGTCAAGCTCCTCGCGCGGCTCAGCCACCCCGGGCTCGTGACGCTGCTCGACGCGGGAACCGAGTGGGGGGCCGAGGGCACGTCGCGCATCTTCCTTGTCATGGAGCTCGTCACCGGCCCCGACCTGCGGGCGCGGCTCAAGGAGGGGCCACTCCCGCCCGCGCGTGTGGCCGAGATCGGTCACGACCTCGCGGAGGCGCTCGGCTACATCCACGGCAAGGGAGTGGTGCACCGAGACATCAAGCCAGCCAACATTCTGCTGCTCGACGAGGCCGTCAACGGGACGAGGGCGCACGCGAAGCTCACTGACTTCGGCATCGCCCTCATGACTGAGTCTGTTCTCACGCTCGAAGACGCCGTGTCGGGAACGCCCGCCTACCTGAGCCCGGAGCAGGTCCGTGGGGACACGGCCAGCCCCGCGAGCGACGTCTACTCGCTCGGGCTCGTCCTCCTGCAGTGCCTTACCGGCGAGTTGGCCTTCCCTGGCGCGCCGCTTGAGAGCGCAGTGCGCCGGCTCACGCAAAACCCGCCGATTCCCGAGAGTGTCGACCCGCTCTGGCGGGATCTCGTCGTCGGAATGACCGCCCTCGAGCCAGCCCAGCGGCTTACTGCCGTTGAGGCTGCTGCCTCTCTCTACCGGCTGGCCGCGCTGGGCGCGGTAAGCGATCTCGCGCCATTGAGTGTTCAGCCGTCCTAGGCACTTAGGCTCGAGGCAGTTAGGCTCGAGGCGCCTAGGCCCCAACGCGACCGAGAGCGCTCGTCGAGAAGGCCTCGAGGACCTTGTCCGGGCCCGCGTACACCTCCGCGGCTCCCGCTTCCCGCAGTTCGCCCTCGCTCGTTCCGCCGCACGTGACGGCGATGGTGGGAATGCCGAGCTTCGACGCCGCATACACGTCCCAGACGGCGTCGCCGACGAAGACGACGTCCTCGGCCCGGAGGCCTCCCGCTTCGAGGGCCGCGACGAGGATGTCTGGCGCTGGCTTGCTCTCCTCGGCATCCGAGGAGCTGGTCGCCGCGGTGATGGCGTCGTCGGCGTCGAGCGCTCTCCGCAGCACACGGAGCTCTCGCTCGCGTGCCGAGGACGCGAGCACGACGGCGAGTCCGGCCTCGGCGCACTTCCGCAGCAGGTCGCGGGCGCCGTCGAACGCTACGAGTGAAGGCCAATAGGTGCCGAAAACGGCGCCATGGGTCGCTTTGAGTTCGGCATCCTCGCTCTTGTCGCGGCCGTCGCCCAGAAGGTGGGCCACGAGCTTGTCGCCGCCCATGCCGACGGCGCGGTGGATCGCGGACATCGGGACCTTGTGCTCAAACTGACGGAAGGCCTCCCACCATGCAAGGGCGTGGAAATAGCTTGAGTCGATGAGCGTTCCGTCGACGTCGAAGAGCACTCCGCGCGCACGTGCGTCCATCCGTTCCGCCTTCCGTCGTCGGGGTAATGCTCCAGTGCCCGAACCTCAGCAACTCAAACGCAAGGAGGATGCCATGGCAGACAAGGACCAAGACGGCGGTGTGCGCAAGGGGAGTGAAAGCTCGGATTCGCTCAAGTACTCGCAGGAGATCAAGTCTCCGGAAGACAAGCCCGAACGCGAGGGGCGCAGCCTCGTCACCACGAACCACGACGTCATCCGTCAGTGGGCCGAGGCGCGCGACGGCGCTCCCGCAACCGTGGAGGGGACCGAACACGGCGACCACTTCGGGGTCCTGCGCATCGACTTCGGCGCGAAGAACGACAAGCTGCGGCACATCGACTGGGACGAGTGGTTCGCGACGTTCGACGAGCGCGGCCTGAACTTCATCTACCAGGAGCAGCGCAGCGACGGCAGCCAGTCGAACTTCTTCCAGCTGGAGAACCCCAATCGGGAAGACGCCTAGCTGTAGTCGGCTCGGATGGAACCCCGCGGGGATGGCTAGCTAACGCGGCTAACCGGCGCTGCGTTCCTCCGGCATGCCATCTCTCCGGTGCGGCGTCCCGTTGCAGGCCCTGGTTTCTGAGCCTGGGAGCTTCCTCGGCGGCGAGAAGTATTCGTGACCGGTGGGGGTGAGGGTGAGGATGTCTCCTCGCGTCCCCGCAGGCCCGATTCCGCCCGCGGTGTCGGTTCCGTCGGGGCTGTCGGTTCCGTCCGGGGTGTCGGTTCCGACGACGGCGAGTTCCCAGCCGGGGGATTCCTTGGCGTGGTTGCACGCCTCGCAGAGCCCTTGGCCGTTCTCCACGCTCGTCTCCCCGCCCGACGCGACGGGGGTGACGTGGTCGATGTGCCTGATTGGTGCCTCGCAGTACGGGGTGCGGCAGGTCTGATCGCGGATCTCGATGAATTCTGCCAACGCCCTCGGGAAGCGGCGCAGCCTGGAGTCCATCGCGGCGAGCTCGCCGGTACTGGGATCGAGGTAGAGGCGGCGCAGCCACGCTCCCGCCAGGGCGGCAGCCCCGGGAGACGGGACGGCGGCACTGCCGGGAGGTCCGGCGGCCATCAAATCGCCGGGCCCGCCTCTGGCTGTGCCGGGGCTGCTGCCTGCGGGCCTGCCTTTGGTGCGGCGTGTGGGTCGGTTGTCCAGCCCGCTTGCGGCGGATCCCGTTGCAGCGCCAACGATCATGGCCCTCGCATGGGCGGCGGGGACCGTCCCGTAGCCCTGGAGCAGGGCCGGTTCGCGGCCGCCTGCGAACAGCGAGGAGTCCGTCATGATGAGGCCCACGCGGAGGGGCACGGCGTCCGCGTGGGCCTGACCGGTCACCCGCTCCACCAAGGTGTCCGCGGCGACCTGCCCGCGGGTCCGCGCGTCCCCGGCGGCCCTGGCCGCCGCGCCTGCCGCGCCCAGGGCCCCTGCGACGGAGGCGGCTTGGGCGACGGGGAGGATCGCGGTGAGCTGGGCCATCGCGTCGGGCAGCCGCCTGACTGTGACCCTGCGACCTTCCTCGGCCTTGCGCACCCGTGCCAAGGCCGCCGAGTCGTCGATAGCGTCGACCGCCGCGCGCACGGCGTCCTGGACGCCCCGGTCGCCTAGGCCTTCAAGGCGTTGCGGATGCCCGCACAGGTCCTCGTCCACGACGGCTCGGGCCGCCGGGGAAAGGACCTCGACCCCTTCCGCCATGAAGATCGCCCGCTCCTCGGTCAGCTGGCCACAGGCCAGAGCTCGCAGCGTGCACGGCAGGTCGGTCACCAGCCGCTTCGAGGCGGCCAGCAGCCTCGCCCCGCGGGCTGGGGAAACCTTCCGAGCCAAAGCGATCTGGGCTGAGGCCGAGCGTTCCCTCGAGCGGGCGGCGGCGCGGCCAGTCCTGGACTCGAGGGCGGCGGCGCGCGGGTCCATCCCTGCCTCGCACAGGGCGGCGAACGCCGCTTGAGTCCGTGCCTGCTCCGCCGCCGCGGCGGCCTTAAGCCGCTCGAGTGCGTCCAGCCGGTCGATCAGCTCTGGCCCGGCGAGATGACCTGACCCGGCGAGATGACCTGGGCCGCCGAGATGACCTTGACCGCCACCGAGGTCTCCTGGGCCGGGGCAGAGCGCCAGACGCGCCACGAAGGAGGCGATCTCTTCGGTCGAAGGCCCGGCTGCCCGACTCAGTAGCCCCTCGAGGGCCTCGCGCCACCCACTACCGGGAGAACCGGACTCCCCGGCGTCATGCGCTGTCCGGTCTTTGAGCCCGACCTCGGGTACAAGCCCGTCCTGCCCGCCGAGGCGTTCCTCATCTCCGAGGCAGTCTCCCGGGGCGAGTCGGCTCCCCGGATCGAATCGGTCCCCCATCCCAATCATGAAACCATCGTATCGAAAATAAGTTCGAAAAACAAACAGCCAATCAAATAAAGATTCGAACGAGGAAGAAGTCGGTCGATGCTCAGATCTCGTCGGGCACGAGCACGACCTCTGGCCGCCCCGCTTCAGAGGGCGGCATTCCCGAGAAGGCTGCCCTCAGGCTCGGTTCAAGGTGCTTCACGACCGTGCCTCGCGCCGAGTCTCGGAGCACAATGGCGCGTGCGCCCACTTCCGCGGCGTGACGAGCCAGGATGTCCGCCGCCGCGGCGCGGTCACCCACGCTGTGCAGCACCAGACCACGGCTCGCCAGCCCATCTGGCGCGCCGTCTCCAAGGCGGTCGAGGTGAGCTGCAACAGCGGCCCGGGCTTCGTCCTCGCTTTCAGGGCTGATGGCGAGCTCTTCGAGAACCTCGGTCTCCCGGACGTGAACTATCTCGAGCGGCGCCTGCTGGGCGCGGGCGAGGGCTGCCGCGCGATCGACGACGGCGGCCGCGGCTGCATTTGCGCTGACGGCGGCAACGACTGGTCCCGAGAGCGGTGGTCCGGAGAGCGGTGATCCGGAGACTGCTGACCCAGAGGGCGTAAGGCCAGCAGACGCGGGGCCAAGCGGCTCGAGCGTGGGCTGGGCGATCCCGGGCCGGGCGATCCCGGGCGGGGCTATCCCGGGCTGTACAGCCTTCGGCTCGACCACCTCTGGCTCCGCCTCGCGCTCGGCGGCGGCGACGAGTCGGTGGCCGGCGGCGAGCACAGGGATGGCAAGGAGGAACGCGAGGGCCCCGACGAGGAACGCGACGCTCTGGTTCGAGGCCTCGGCGATCTTGCCCGCGGCGAACGGGGCGAGGCCGCTCCCGATGAATCGGACGAAGCCGTATGCCGACGAGGCGACCGAGCGGTCGATGGGGGCAACGAGCATGACGGCTTGGGTCGTGAGGGTGTTGTTGATGCCGATGAACGCCCCACTCATGATGACGGCGACGATGACGACGGCCGGCGTCGTGACGCCGAACGCTATGACGGCCATGACGATGCCGAGGCACAGCATGTTCACGTAGAGCACGGGCGCGGTGCCGAAGCGCCGCTGCAGCCGCGGCGCGAAGACCACCGCGAACAGGGCCACGAGAACGCCCCAGCCGGTGAAGACGAGTCCGAGCTCATGGGCGTCGAGCTTCATGGGGTACGGCGCGTAGCCGAGCATCGTGAAGAAGCCCCAGTTGTATAGCAGCGCCATGATGCCCATGATCAGGAGGCCCCGGTGGCGCAGCGCGAGCAGCGGGGCAGCGAGCGAGGTCTTCTTCGCGGGCTTGGGCTGCTTCGGCACGAACAGGAGCGTCGCGACGAGTGCGATGCCCATGAGTACCGCAACACCGTAGAAGGGCCCGCGCCAGCTGATGCTGCCGAGCTCGCCTCCCAGCAGGGGCCCGACGGCGATGCCGATGCCGAGCGCTGTCTCGTAGAGGATGATGGCGCCTGAGAAGCCGCCCTTCGCCGAAGCCACGATGACGGCGAGGCTCGTCGCGATGAACAGCGCATTGCCCAAGCCCCAGCCAGCCCGGAATCCGACAATCCCGCCGATCGAACCGGAGGTGCCGGCTAGGGCTGCGAACACGACGATGAGGAACAGCCCCAGGATGAGCGTCAGCTTGGAGCCGATGCGGCTTGAGACCCAGCCGACGACGAGCATCGCGACCGCGGTCACGACGAGATAGCTCGTGAACAGCAGGGAGACGTCGCTCGGCGTGGCGTGCAGGCTAGAGGCCAGCGCGGGCAGGATCGGGTCGACGAGGCCAATCCCCATGAAGGAGATGACACAGGCGAAGGCGACCGCCCATACCGCCCCCGGCTGTTTGAACGGATTGGTCTTCGTGCCGTGCGAGGCGCTCATCGCTTCGCTGTTCCTCTCGGTGAGTCCTTCGGCAGGGGCGTCCGGCGGCAGCTTCCGGCTAGCCCGCCGCCCTCGTATCGGCGCCGGCAGTGACGAACTCCCTGCCTCGCGTCTCCGGGCCGAAGGCGATCAGCACGGCGATGAAGATCGCGATGATTCCTGCCACGAGCGCCATTGCGACCGCGTAGTTCCCGCCGGTCGACTGTGCGATGAGGGCCTGGATGGTCGCGTTCGCGGCCGCGATCACGTTGCCGACCTGATACACGAAGCCGGGCAGGACCGCGCGAGTGCCCTCCGGCACGAGCTCGTTCAGGTACGCCGGGATGACGCCCCACGCACCCTGGACCATGAACTGGATGAGGAACGCGCCGATGCCGAGCGCGACCGAACCCGTGGAGAAGGCCCACAGCGGGATGCACGGGAGGGCGAGGAGGGCGAAGACGATGATGGTCCGCTTCCGGCCGAAGCGCTCGGAGAGCGAGCCCGCGACGAGGCCACCGATGATCGCCGCGATGTTGTAGAAGATCGCAATGAGGCTCACCGTTCCGGCGTGGAAGTGGCGCTGGACGGTGAGGAACGTCGGGTAGAGGTCCTGTGTGCCGTGGCTGAAGAAGTTGAACCCGGCCATGAGGAACACGGCGAAGATCAGGATCTGCCAGTTGGCGGCGACGGCGGGCCAGAAGGCCGCCTTGCGCTCGCCGTTGGCGGCAACGCCGTTCGCAGCAACGCCGTTCGCAGCAACGCCATTGGCAGCACCACCGCCGATCCCCCGGGCAGCAAGCCAGACCGGGGACTCGTCGACCCGGAAGAAGATGTAGACCGCGAGCAGGATCGGAGCCACGCCGATCGCAAACATGCCGCGCCAGCCGACCGAGTCGATGAGCAGGCCGTAGACGACCGACGCGATGAGGTAGCCGAGCGGGTAGCCCGCCTGGAAGATCCCTGAGACAAGGCCGCGCGAGCGGGTGGGGATGGACTCCATGGTCAGGGCCGAGGCGACGCCCCAAATGCCGCCCATCGCTATCCCGTAGAGCACCCGCAGGGCGAAGAACGTCTCGAAGTTGGGGGAGAGGGCGGAAGCCAGCTCGATAAGCGAGAAGACCACGATATTGATCACAAGGATCGGTTTGCGGCCGAACCGTTCGGCGAGCGGCCCGAAGACGAGAGCGCCGACCGGGCGGAGGACGAGGGTGAACGTGATCGCGAGCGTCGCTGTGACGATCGTGATGTGGAAGTCCTTCGCGAGCGATGAGAGGGCGAAGACGAGCACGAAGTAGTCGAAGGCGTCGAGGGTCCAGCTGCCCGCGCCGGCAAAGAGGGCCTTGCGCTGTGTGGGCGTCCACGGCTCCCGGGGCTGCCGTTCTCTTGGTTGGTTCGCATCATTGCGTGACATGGCCTCGCCTTTTTCCCCTTCTTCCGCCTGCTTTCCTTTCGGCCCTTTCCCAACTTCCGAGGTTTCAAGCGAACTTGCGTTTCCTATGCGTCAGGATGCGACGCTAGAGAAATGGCGGTCACCAACGGCTCCGGCACGTTCCCTTCCCGAGAGGCGCTCGGGAAGGCCCGCAGGGCTGCCATCTCTGGGCTGCGCAAGGCTGTCGCCCGGAGCCGGCTTGAGCTCGCCGGTAAGACCGCGCTCGCCGCCGGACTGGCGTGGGCGATCGCGCCGCTCATGCCGGGGCCCGCAGCGCACTATCCCTACTACGCCCCGCTCGGCGCGCTCGTCACGATGTATCCCACGGTCGCCGACTCCGCAAAGAAGGGCCTCCAGAGCCTTCTCGGACTCGGGCTGGGAATCGGGGTCGCGTTCGCCGTCGCGGCGTTCACCGGTGCGAACGCCGCTGCGGTCGCCGCCGTCGTCGGACTCGGCGTCCTGATAGGCGGGCTGCCGCGCATGGGGGCCGCGAGCGACTGGGTGCCTATGGCGGGGCTGTTCGTCCTGGTCATCGGCGGCCAGCGCGCGGACACCTTCTCACTCGGATACCTGCTCCAGATGGCCGTCGGGATCGTGGTCGGCTTCGCCGTCAATTGGCTCATCCTGCCGCCACTGCATTTTCAGGCCATAGGATCCGCCTTCGCCCGGCAGCGCCGTGCGCTCGCGGGGCAGCTCGAGGACATGGCGGAGGCCATGGATGAATCGTGGCCGCCCGACCACAGTGAGTGGGCCCAGCGCGACGAGCAGCTCGCGCGCACGGCGGGCGAGGTCCGGCAGGCCGTGCACCGCGCCGAGGTGAGCGCGCGGGCTAACCCGCGACGCCGTCGTCATCCGCGGGATCTCGGAGCGGACCTCAAGGATCTCCGCGCCATCGAGCGCCTCACGTTCCAGGTCCAGGACATGACCGACGTCCTCTCAAGCGCGATCTGGGAGGAACGCGCGGGCACGGCCGTTCCTCCCGAGCTGACAGGGGAGCTCAGCGCCGCTCTCCGCGCCTTCTCCGGCGTCATGCGGGCATGGGGAGAGGACGACGTCGAAGCTCCCCTTGGCGAGGCCGAGGAAGCGCTCGATGTCCTCACCAGAGGTTTCGCCGACGTCATTTCCCGGGACGCGTCCGTCAACGCCACAGCCTCGGTGGCGATGAGCCTGCGACGCTCCGTTCAGATCGTCAGGACGCGGTCGTCTGCTAGGGCGTGAGGGGCCGGTGCGAGGTGCGAGGTGGAGAAGACCTGGCCGGAGAAGACCGGGCCGGAGAAGACCGGGGCCCGGCCCGCTGCACCCGGGAACGCCGCCTCTCCGTCGCGGCCACGAGGTCGGACAGGCTGATCTCGATGCCCTGCCAAGGGTTCTCCCGGCTCGGGATCACGAGCTCGGCGAGAGGGACGTCTCGGCGTTGGGTGCGGCCGGTGCCGCAGACCCAGAGCACTTTGGCCCGGGTCTCACCTACGGCGACGAGGTAGCCGTGGACCTCGGCCTTGCCCTTCCGAACTATGACCTTGTGGTTCCCGGCCAGAGCACGGGCGATTTCCTCAGGGCTCGGACCATTCTCAACAGTAGGCTCCACCACAGCACCCCCTGAGCAGAGGTTCCTACACAGGTAAAGGATGGACCGCCGGGGGACGGGGCGCCAGAGGCTTTTAACTTCCATTTCGGCGGCAGGGCCGGGTTCCCGGCATGGAAGGGCCGGAGGACTCCCTGACGGAGTCCTCCGGCCAGCCTTCGGGTGATGGGAGCCTGACGGCTGGGATCAGAGCAGCTTCTTCTCCTCGAGCCTCAAGGCGATGCCGATCGCGAAGAACGTGGGTGCCCAGTGGCCCACGAAGATGCCCCAGCGATCGGATTGGGCGCGGTCGTGCCGGGGGTTGACCCGGCTGAAGGTCCAGGAGAGGACCGAGAGCCCGATGGACCCGAACCCCGCCATGTAGGCGTACTCGCTTTTAATTCCCATGTCATGCAGTTTCTCCAGCATGAGACCCCAATGCCCACTGGCCGCGGTTTGAATCCATCGACCACTCACGGCCGAGAATTTCTTCGAGTACGCCGAGCCGCTTTCCGCACAGCGTCCCGCTCCGTGCGTGCCCCTTCTGGAGCTCGAGCCAGCGGCCCAGGCATGCTTCCTGGGCGTCACGAGCAGGAGACTCCGGCGCGCGGCCGTGGGCGGCAAGGAAATCTCTGAGCCGCTCGACGGTGTCGAGGAACGCTTCGTCGTTAGGCTGCGGCGCGTCATAGACGTCCGTGATCTGGCGCGAAAGCTCCCGCCTCATGAACTCGTCCACGAATCCCCCCACTCGTTTTACATGTCCGATGGCGGGGATTATTCACGGTCAAGCTGGGAGTCAGCTGTCAGCTTTCCTCGCCTCCGTGATCGATAGGATTGCCGGATGGTTCGTACCCGGCTGTACCGCGACGGCAAGCTCGAGCGCGAAGACCTCGCGCTCGCTGAGATCGAAGGGCTGCTCTCCCAGGACGGCGCGACCGTCTGGATTGACTACGAGTCGCCCAGCGAAGAAGACCTCGGCGCCATGGAGACGATCCTGGGCCTTCACCGGCTCGCCGTCGAGGACGCCGTCCACGATCACCAGCGGCCCAAGCTCGACCGGTATCGCACCCACCTCTTCCTGGCCGCCTACGAGGCGGCTCTCGTCCCGGACGGAAACGAACTGTCCGTGACCGAGGTCAAGGCGTTCGTCACGAGACGTGCGCTGGTCACCGTCCATGGTGCGGACTTCGCCGTCGAACGACTCACAGAGAAATGGGACCAGGAGAACGATCTCGCGGGGCACGGCGTCGCCTTTCTGCTCTGGGGCCTCGTGGACCTTCTCGTGGACGGGCACTTCGACGTCGTTCAGGACCTTGACGAGCGCATCGAGGGCCTTGAGGACGCCCTGTTCGACGACCATTCGTCCGATCACGATCTGCAGCGGCGCTCTTTTGAGCTCCGCAAGAGCCTTGTGCGCCTCCGTCGGGTGGTGCTCCCCATGCGTGAAGTGCTCAACACCGTGCTGAGGCGGGACCTCGACATCGCGGACCAGTCGATGCAGCCCTTCTTCCAGGACGTCTACGACCACGTCCTGAGGGCCTCCGACTGGACCGAGTCGCTGCGCGATCTCGTCGGCAGCATTCTCGAGACGCACATCAGCATCCAGGGCAACCGGATGAACCTCGTGATGAAGAAGCTCACGAGTTGGGCGGCGATCATCGCAGTGCCCACGGCCATCACAGGCTTCTTCGGCCAGAACGTCCCGTTCCTCGGGTTCCAGAGCACCCTGGGCCTCGTCCTGTCGATGAGCCTGATCGTCATTGGCGCCCTGGGCCTGTTCTGGCTCTTCCGGCGCAAGGAATGGCTCTGATCGCCGTGGGGATGTTCGTGGGGATGTTCAATTTCGTTACTGTCGGGTAACCTACCAAGTTGTGAGTGATGGAGCTCACGCTTCTCTACGATGATTGGGGCATCAATGGACGCGAGCACGATTCGCGAACTCGCACTGCAGATCAGCGGTATCGACACGATTGTCGCTCTCTCCACAGCATCGGGCACTTCTGCAGCGTCGGGCACTGCCGGGGAGATCCCCTCAACTGGGGAGGCTCCCGCCGTCGACCGCGAGATCCCCTCGGTGCGGACTGTTCGAGACCCACTTGTCGATGAGAGCGTGGAGTTCGGCCTTGCGGGCACTGCTTCCGAATGATGCATCGACCGAGTTGCGCGCGAGCCGTTCCAGAGCCGGTTCGAGAGCCGGGAACGCGTCCACGAGGCCGGCCATGTTGTCTCCGAGGTAGCCGCCGAAGTAGGCGGGGTCGTCGGAATTGACTGTGACCATGATTCCTTGATCGAGCAGATCCATGATGGGGTGCTCGGCGAGGCTCGGGATCACGGCGAGCTTGACGTTCGAGAGCGGGCACACCGTCAGCGGGACGCGGTCGCGTCGGAGACGTTCGACGAGTTCCGGATCTTCGAGCGAGCGGATGCCATGGTCGATCCGTTCGGCGCCCAGGAGATCAAGGGCCTCCCACACATACGCAGCCGGGCCCTCTTCGCCGGCGTGGGCAACTGAATGCAGGCCGAGTTCCTTGGCCCGGGCGAAGACGGGGGTGAACAGCTCGGGCGGGTAGCCTACCTCCGCGGAATCCAGTCCGACGCCGAGGAGGTCGCCGGCTCGGTGGGCAAGTGACTCCAGGGTTTCGAGCGCTTCCTCAACAGGCCTGTCCCGCAGGAACGAGAGGATGAGGCCGCCGGTGATCCCCCTTCGGGCGCCCGCGTTGAGCGCGTCGAGCAGGCCATCGAGCACGTCCTCCGCGGGGACTCCGCGGGCCGTGTGGGCCTGCGCGTCGAAGAAGATCTCCGCATGCCGGACACCTTGGTCATAGGCCCGGGTGAGGTACCGCTCGCCGAGGATTCGAAAGTCGTCGCGAGTCTGCAGCACGGCCATGCAGTCGTAGTAGAGGTCGAGGAATGACTGAAGACTCGTGAACTGGTAGGCCTCGCGGAGATCTTCGACCGACTCGAAGGGCAGGGCGACGCTATTGCGTTCGGCGAGCTCGAAAACCATCTCAGGCTCCAGCGTTCCCTCGATATGCAGGTGCAATTCTGCCGTGGGCAGTGAAGCGATATGCGCGGTTGACATTGCCGTGAGCCTTCCTTCCTCTGCCGCCGAAGCGACACGAAGGAACCTAGCACGGGTTTAGTGAGGGAATTGGCGGGTACCTGTTCTTTAGGCGCCGCCGAATTGGGAGATCAAGCGGCGTTGGTGATGGTGTTTCATGGGTGGATGCCAGGGGAACGATGGCGGGCCGGATACGGCTCGCCATCGTTGCGTCAAGGGTCAACAGCTCAAAGGACCGCCATGAACGGGAGGGTGTTGTGAGCGACGAGGACCGCCGGCGGGAACTCGGCAGCAACGACGCTCCCGTCGAGGAGGAAATCGAGGAATCGTTCGACCGGATCGTGGCCGAGGGGGCGCAACGCCTGCACCGGACTTGGCGATCCGTCCTCATTACCGGCTTCTTCGGGGGAGTCGAGGTCGGACTCGGCGTCATGGCCTATCTCGCCGTCATGCACTCCACCGGAAGCAAGCTGCTGGCGGGACTTGCGTTCGGCATCGGCTTCATCGCCCTCCTGCTTGCGAAGAGCGAACTGTTCACCGAGGGTTTCCTGGTGCCCATTGCCGCCGTCGCGGCCCGTGAGGCACGCGTTGGGCAGCTCATCAAGCTCTGGGCCGGAACCCTTGTCGCGAACCTCGTGGGCGGCTGGTGCTTCATGTGGCTCGTCATGCAGGCCTTTCCCGAGTGGTCTTCCACCGTCATCGAATCCGCCCAGCACTTCGCGGAGGCACCGCCCAGTCTCCAGTCCTTCTGCCTTGCCACATTGGGTGGCAGCACGATCACCCTGATGACCCGCATGCAGCACGGCACGGAGTCTGTTCCCGCCAAGATCGTCGCCGCTGTCGCGGGCGGCTTCCTGCTCTCAGGCCTGCCCCTGTTCCACTCGGTGCTCGATTCCCTGCTGATCTTCGGCGCCATCCATGCAGGCGCGCCCTTCGGCTACGGTCAGTGGTTCGGCTGGTTCGCCTACACCGCCGTCTTCAACGTCCTGGGCGGCCTACTGCTCGTGACTGCGCTTCGGCTGCTCCGCAGCAAGGAACTGCTGAGCGAGCGGCGCGCTGATTCACAGTCGCCCTGATTCACAGTCGCGCTGATTCACCGTCGCGCTGATTCACAGTCGCCCTGATTCACTGTCGCCCTGACTCGTCGGGAAAGCGGGTCAGAGCACTCCCCGGTGCTGCAGGATCCTGAAGGTGACGACGCCGGGCAGAACCGGCAGCCAATAGGTCAGCAGGCGTGAGCCGAGGACTGCGGCGACCGCGTTGGAGGGCGCGACGTCGATCGCCGTCAGTCCCGCAATCATGGCTGCCTCGACAGCGCCGAGACCGCCGGGCGTGGGCGCGAGCTGGCCCAGGGTGGACCCCACGATGAAGACGGCGAGCACGGGCACAAGGGGGAAGTCGGGGGTGAAGGCAGCCAAGGTTGTCGCGAGCGACGCCGCCAGGAGCAGCAGGTATGCCGTACAGCCGGCAGTCAGTTGAACGGCTCGGAGCGGATTGCGCAGCAGGGGGATGATCTCCTGGCTGATCTCGCGGACCCATGCGACCCCGGGACTCACCACCTTGCGCCTGCCGAACGGTGACGCGAGGAAGAGAACGACCGCCAGGAGCAGGGCCCCCACGGCGACCAGCACGGGCCACGCCAGCACCACGTTGACGTCGCCGACCGGGACGGCGCCCCCGATCACCACGATCCCCAGGATGGTCCCTATGGCGCCGACGAGGCCTGTGACAATTCGGTTCACGCCGATGGCCGCAACAATCTGCGGCCCGCGCAATCCGATCCGTTCCAAGTAGACCCAGTTGATCCTGTAGAAGCCCAGCCCTGCCGCAGTGGTCCGCCCCGTGAAGGCGGCAGCGATCTGGACGACGATGGTCTTCCTGATCGGCAGCCGCCGGACGCAGGAGCCCAGGAGTGAGACGGCGGAGGCCAGAATGGCAAGGAAGCCAATGAGCACCGTCACTATCAGCCACCGAGTGTCGCCTCGGGCCAGCAGCACGAGCACCTGATCGATGTTGGAGAGCTCGGGGAGCAGCAGGTAGACGGCCAGACCGCCCACGAGCAGCACGATGATCGTGGACGGGCGAACCGGCAGCCGGAGCGATGGGACCGGAGCCCCGATCTCCTCGGCCAGTCCTTCCCTCAGCTTGGCCAGCACGCCACTTCCCGGCGCAAGCTGGCGGCGCAGCCGGCGGTGCAGCACCATGCGCTGGAGGTAGGGCAGCACGTCGAGGAGAACCTCTCGGGAGAAAGCGCGGCGAATGCTCGCAACGGCACGATCGGGGCCCACGACTGAAGCCAGCGAGACGAGCAGCTCCGCCGCGTCCTGCCGGTAGCTTCCGGGGGCGCCACCCACGCGGCTGAACGTGAAGCTGGAGATACGAGGCTGGCCGGCGGCGTCGACCAGGATGTTCTGTGCGCGCAGATCTTGGTGGGCGATGGGGACGCTACCGAGGGCGCGAACGCAGCCCCAGATGGCATCGAGCAGGGATTCGCTGACCTCGTTGGCCGGGAGGCTGGACAGTGGCTGCCCCTCGATGGCGCGCGAGATCAGGAAGGGCGGCCCGTGCTCGATTTCACCGGCCAGGACGACCGGTACGGTGCCGACACCAGCCCGCTCCGCCAGCAGCGCGATGTAGGCCTCGTGCTCCACCTCGTGCAACGGAGTGGAGAGGGCCGGGCCGTGCTCGACGTCTATGGACGCCAACGCGTTGCTCACACGGTGAAGGGGACCGGCGCGGCGGTGGAGCCTGCGGACGGTCTTCATGCGGAACAGCGCGCCGTCGGCGGCAATGATCTCGTACTCTTGCGGCCGCAGCAGTCCCCGATGCACGGGGACGACCCGCGCTCCGAGCAGGCCCGCTTGCTCCACCGCCTTCTGGAGCGCGGACTCGGAGGCCCGTCTGCCGGGGGCGCCCAGCACGATGTGGAACAGCTTCCCCATACCCCAACCCAGCACGACTCCCGCGAAGGCCCCAACGGGCAGATTCTGTCCGAGAAAGACATTGGCCGCGGCGACAAGGACCACCAGGACCCAACTCGTGTTCCGCGAGAGCCTGGTCAGGTAAGGGGTGGAGACCGATGCGAGCGCGGCGATGACCGCGCTGCGTGGGTCGGGGAACGTGAAGATGCCCGTGCCAGGGGCATTGAGGAGCTCTGAATGGACCCCGGGGGGAACCAGCCGTGGAGGGACCGTCCAGCTCACGACGACGGCGAGCAGCCACGCGGCGGCCGCCGCGAAGGCCATGGACGCACCGAGGCGGATCCGTCCGATGTAGAGGGCAAGCCCGACGGCGGCCACGATCCCGGGCCACCAGCCCAACCAGGTCAGGCCTTCCCAGATTGGAGCCGACCAGCTCGGCAGGCGCTGCAACTGGGAGGCGATGGCGGCCTCCACCGGGTTGCTGCCGGGGGCGACGGCGATGAGCCGGCACCCGAGGACCACAGCGGCAGCTACAGCCATTCTGACGAAGTCGGAGGGATGCCGCCCGATCGAGAGCCTCAGGCGCGCGTAGCGGCTGCTCCTTTTGGGGCGGCGAGCATCGTGCCCGGAGTCCGGGCCGCCGTCCTGGCCGGTCCGGTTCGCCGCCATGCTTTGGATCTTGCCCCTGTCTTCTGAGCACGTCAACGCCACAGGCAGTACCTGCCGTTCTCGCAGGGGAGAGCCGGGACCCCTTGCGGATAGGCCTGTGTTCAGGGGCATTATGGGTCCATGCCGAATCCGAGCGGATTCTTCGAGGGGGGGCGCGCTGATCCCGACGGGGGTGCCGTGCGGCGCGTGCTGACGATCTCCGCCAACATGGGCGGGGGCCACAACGCGACGGCGGCTGGGCTGGAGGAGGCCGTCCGGGGGCTATGGCCCGGCAGCGAGATCCGCCGCCTCGACACCCTCGACGATCTCCTCGGCCCACCGGTCGGTTCTCTTTTCCGGCGCATCTACGTCACGAGCGTGGAGAGAGCGCCGAGCCTGTACGAGTTCTTCTACTCGGCGCTCTGGCGCCACCGTTGGTTCGCCCACGCGTCCAAAGGGTTCACCGGGATCTGGTGCGGCTCGCGCCTCGCGCCGCACATCGACGGGTTCGATCCCGATCTGATTCTCTCCACCTACCCTCTGGCAAGTTCCGGCCTGGCCTGGCTCCGCCGCCACCGCGGCCTGAGCGTGCCGTCTGCCGCGTGGATCTCCGACTTTGCCCCGCATCCCTTCTGGGTCTACCGCGACCTGGACGTCAATTTCGTGATGCATGAGGTGGCCGAGCCGCATGCGCGTTCCGCAGACCCCGGTTCCGAGGTCCAGGTCTGTGCCCCTCCCGTCGTGGCGGCCTTCAGCCCCGGGGACCGGCAGGACGCCCGCCGGCGCTTGGGCCTGAGCGCTGACGCCTTCGTGGTACTGGTCACGGCAGGTGCCTACGCATTCGGCGATGTAGTGGCCACGGTGCGCGCCCTGCTGGCAGCCGCTCCGGAGGTGCAGGTGGTCGCGGCGTGCGGCCACAATGGCACGACTCTGGCCCGACTGAAGAGCCTTCGCCTGCCACCGGAACGCTTGGTGCCACTGGGCTGGACCAATGGAATCGAGGACTATGTCCGTTCGGCCGATCTCGTCCTGACCAATGCCGGCGGAGCGTCGGCTCTGGAGGCCCTCGCCTGCGGTCGGCCGCTGCTGATGTGCCGCCCGATCGCCGCCCACGGGGCAGCCAACGCCCAGCTCATGGTGGTCAGCGGTCTGGCCGACATCTGCGCCGATGAGGAACGGCTTGTCGACTACATCCGGACCGGCGTTGCCGACCGGGAGGCCTTCGAGGTCCTGGAGCGCAATGCCTCCAGCCACCGGCAAGAGGGGGATCTGCGCTCCGCTCTGATCGGACTGACCGAGCCCCGGGCCACCCCGCCTGCCGTGGACCGGCCGTGGCCGCTTCGCCCGGCTGACGCGTTCTTCACCCACGTGGAATCCGCCAAGGTGAGGCAGGAGATCGGAGCTGTCCTGACCCTTGGCCCGGTCGCGCCGGGCCGCGCGCTGGATGTCCAGACCCTCCGCAGGGACCTTGCCCCGCGGGCGCGGGGGCTGGCGCCCTTGCGCCGCCGTCTGGTCCGTGGTCCGAGGGGCGGCTGGGTGATGGAGGAGTCGCTGGACATCAGCAGGCATGTGTCCGAGTGCGTGCTCGCCCCGGGCGCCGGGGAGTGCGAGGTCGACGGCGCCGTCGACCGCTTCTGGTCGGTGCCCCTGCCGGAGGACCGCCCGGGCTGGCAGATGCTGCTGGTGCGCGGTCAGGCGGGCGGTCAGGCAGTGCTCGTCATGAAGATGCACCACGCCCTCGGCGACGGCATTTCTGCACTGGGGCTCCTGGACCGGCTGCTCGCCGCCGAAGCCGGCGACCCGCTGCGTGAGCGCGGGGACGCGGCGAACGGCACCCACACCCCGCACAGGACTCCGGGCCGGGCAGCTCCGCTGGGCCGGGCAGCTCCGCTGGGTCGGGCGGCTCTGGGGTTATGGAGCCTCGCGAGCCGGGGCATGGCGCCCCGGCATCCGCTGAACCGGAGTGCCATTTCCAGTTCGGAGCGTCAGTTCGTTCCGGTTGCCCTGCCGAGGGACATGCTGCGGCTGGCCGCGCGTTCCCTGCATGCTCAGCCCCACGAATTGGCTCTCTCCGTCATCGCCGACGCGTTGAGCCGGCTGCTCGAGGGCCGTGCCCTCCTGACCGAAGGGACCCCACTGCGCGTGATGGTGCCCGTGGCGATGCGGGCACCCCGTCTCGACCGGATCTTCGGGAACTGGACCGGGAGCCTGGCCCTGGACCTGCCGATGGGCTGGATGGAGCCGGGCCGCCGCGTGGCCGAGATCCGGAACGGGCTGCGCCGCCAGATGGAGAGAGGGGAACCGGCCGCGGCCCAGCTGGTCATGCAGATCGCAGGAAGGCTGCCCGCGGCGGCGCACGCCGGGTTTGCCCGCCTGGTCTACAACCGGCGATTCTTCAACTCGATCGTCACCTACATGCCGGGTGCCCGGGGTCCGCGCTCATGTGGCGGCGCCCCAGTCACGGCCATGTACCCGGTCCTGCCCCTGACAGAGGGCGTCCCGATCACGGTGGGGGCCGTGGTCGCCGGCGACACCGTCGGCGTCGGCGTCCTCTCGGACCCTGCCTTGGGGCTGGACAGGGCGCAGATCAAGGCAGCGCTGAGGGATGCGCTCGAGGACGCCCTGGCCGCAATGCAGCCTGCTCCGGATTCGGCGGCGAGCTAAGTGGAGCTTGCTCAGATCTGGGCGGTCCTTCCGGCGGTCGGTGCGGCCGCTTCCTTTGGCTCGGCCGGGCTGCTGCAGCACCGCGTGAGCCGGCAGGCTCCGCCTTCCGGGCCGCTGCGGCCGCGCCTGCTCTGGGACCTGATCCGGATTCCGGCCTTCCGCTGGGGAGTGCTGCTGGGCGCGCTCGGATTTGCCCTGCAGGCGACAGCGCTGTCCTTCGGGCCGCTGAGTCTGGTCCAGCCCATCCTTGCCACGGGCGTGCTGTTCTATCTGGGGATCGCTGCGGCCGTCATGCGTCAGAGCCCTGACTGGCGCTTGGTGGGTGCGGCGCTGTTGACCACCCTGGGAATCAGCGGTTTCCTCGTCGCCGCGAAGCCCGTCCAGAGCGGCGGCCATCTGCACGGCCTCATCTGGCCCCTCGGCGTAGCCTTCGCCGGCGTGGTCGTCCTGTGCCTTGTTGTCGCCACCAGACTCGCCCACCGATACCGGGCGCTTCCCTTGGCAGTTGCTGCGGCCGTCTGTTACGGCGTCACAGCCAGCCTCGTGCGTAGCCTCGTCTCGGGAGTGGACGTGGCCACCCTGTTCGGACAGTGGCAGCTCTACGCCGTGATCATTCTCGGCCCGGCCGGATTCCTGCTGAACCAGAACGCCTTCCAAGAAGGCCGCGTGGGCTCGGTTGCGGTGGCCGTCATCACGGTGGGCGACCCCGTCGTCTCGATCATCGCAGGCGCCGTCTGGCTCGGTGAGCCTCTTGCCAGCGGCCCGGGACCAGTGGCCGCGCAGGTGATCTCGCTGCTGGTGATGACTTCCGGAATCGTGCTGCTGGCCCACCGGGCGCAGGCAGTCGGCGAACGCATCCGCGGCGAGCAGGGGGAGCAATCGGACATGCCGGAGGTGCAGTAGGACGTGGGCCTCGACGGGAGCAGAGCGCTCATCACCGGCGCGTCCTCGGGCATCGGCAGGGCTATTGCCCTCGCTCTGGCGGCCGATGGATGCCAGACGCTCCTTACGGGCCGGGACAGCCAGCGGCTGGCCGAGGTAGCCGCGGAGACCGGCGGGAGAACCGTCGTCGCCGATCTGAGCGAGCCGGATGGGCTGGGCCGCGTGGCCGACGCCGCGGCCTCCTTCCCGCTGCCGGATCTCGTGGTCCATGCCGCCGGAATCGGTCGTTTCGAGAGGATGGCGGGAGGCACAGGCGTTGACGACGACGGCACGCACGACGACGGCACCCTCCTTGCGACCAACTACCTCGCTCCCGTCCGGCTGACCCGGGCGTTGCTGCCGGCAATGCTGGACCGAGGCTCCGGGCGGCTGGTCTTCGTCGGCTCGATCGCGGGCCTGCTGGGCGTGGCGGGAGAGTCGGAGTACGCCGCGTCCAAGGCAGCGTTGGGCACCTTCGCAGCGAGTCTGCGAGCAGAGCTCAGCGGAAGCGGGGTGGGGGTGACAACCCTCATTCCTGGCGTGGTGGACACGCCGTTCTTCGAGCGTCGTGGGCTGCCCTATCAGCGTCGCTTCCCTCGTCCGGTCCCAGCGGCGAGGGTGGCCACGGCGCTGCTCCGCGCTCTCGATCGGGAGCAGGCGCAGGTGGTAGTGCCCGGCTGGCTGCGCGTGCCGATAGCGCTGCAGGCCTGCACCCCGCAGGTCTATTCGCGCCTGGCCGGACGCTGGGGCTGAAGGCTTAGCTCCGCATCGCCCGCAACGACTCCCGGAGCGAACCCATCGTGGCCATTACGGCAGTGGGTTCGTAGCCGCAGTGTGCCATGCAGTTGGCGCACCGGGGATCGCGCCCGCGTCCGTACTTGTCCCAGTCGGTCTCCTCGATCAGTTCCTTGTAGGTGGACGCGTAGCCGTCCGACATGAGGTAGCACGGCTTCTGCCAGCCGAACAGCGAATAGCTGGGGATGCCCCACGCAGTGCAGTGGAAGTCCCGCTTGCCCTCGAGGAAATCGAGGAAGAGCGGAGTGTGGTTCAGCCGCCAGCGCTTGCGATTGCCGTTTGCGAAGGCCTTCGAGAACAGGGCCCGGGTTTCCTCCACCACGGGGAAATGCTCCTGGTCAGGTGCCTTCTGATAGGCGTAGGCGGGGGAGATCATCATCTGGTCGACTTTGAGGTCATCGTTGAGGAAATTCATCACGTCGATGATCGTCTGAGGGGTGTCGGTGTTGAAGATAGTCGTGTTAGTGGTGACCCTGAATCCCCGGTCCTGCAGCCAGCGGATCGACTCGACCGCTTCATCGAAAACCCCGTCCTGGCACACGGACTTGTCATGCCGCTCGCGGAGTCCATCCAAGTGAATGGTGAACGCGAAATACGGTGACGGCTTGAAATCGAATTTGTGCCACCATTTGCGCACCAGCAGCGCGTTCGTGCAGAGATAGACGAACTTCTTCTGGGCCACGAGCTCGTTGACAATGCGGTCGATCTCCGGGTGCATGAGCGGCTCACCGCCGGCGATGGACACCATGGGTGCGCCGCACTCCTGGATGGCACTGACGGCTTGCTCGACCGGCATTCGACGGCGCAGCTGGTCCGCCGGGTGCTGGATCTTTCCGCAGCCGGCGCAGCCCAGATTGCAGGCGAACAACGGCTCCAGCTCCACCAGCAGCGGGAACTTCTTATTGCCTTTGATCTTCTGCGCGGCCAGATACCCGGCCATCCGCAGATTCTGGCGCAAGGGCACGCTCATGGTGGCGCACCTCCTTCGGTAATGTGAATTGGACGTGTTCTTCGGTGATTCCGTTCTCCAGGACGTCGACAGCGCCAAGGCCACGTAGCCCTGCTATGACGCCATCCACCAGTTCCTGGGGCGCGGAAGCTCCGGCCGTGAGTGCAACCACTCCGACGCCGTTAAGCCATTCAAGGTCTATATCGGCCACATCATCGATGAGATGTGCGGCGGTGCCTACCCGCTCTGCCTTTTCCACGAGACGTTGCGAATTGGATGAGTTGTTGGAGCCGACGACGAGGGCGAGCCCGGCGTCCTTGGCCACCTCGGCCAGGGCCAGCTGTCGGTTGGTGGTTGCATAGCAGATGTCGTCGGAGGCGGGTTCCCTCAGGTTGGGAAACCTTGCTTGGAGGATGTCGACCAACTCGGCGACCTCGTCCGCGGCCAGCGTGGTCTGCATGATGTAGGAGACCCGGTCAGGATCCGCGACTGCGACGGTGCGCGCATCATTGGTGTTCTCCACGAGCAGCGTGTTCGCGGGCCGCTCGCCCATGGTTCCCTCGGCCTCTTCGTGGCCCGCGTGCCCCAGGAAGATGACGGTGTCGCCCGCGTCCGCAAACCTCCGCACCTCTGTGTGCACCTTCTGCACAAGGGGGCAGGTGGCATCTATGACGTCCAGCTTGCGGCGCTCCGCCTCGGCCCGGACTGCTGGGGAGACGCCGTGAGCCGAGAAGACGACGGTGGCGCCGGGCGGGACCTCGTCGAGCTCGTCGACGAAGACAGCGCCGCGCGCCGCGAGATCCTGAACCACATGCTTGTTGTGCACGATCTGCTTGCGCACATAGATAGGAGCGCCTCGCTGTTCGAGGGCCAGTTCTACGACGTCGATGGCCCGGACGACGCCGGCACAGAAGGAACGCGGGCCGGCCAGGAGGACTTGGCGCGGCCCCGCAGCCCTGCCCCAGATCTGGAGGGCAGCCCCGACGCGCGGCAGGATGCGAAGGGCGGTGGCCATCCGGCCGACGGTGGCGGGCCGCAGCAGCGGGCTGCCAGCCGGATCCGCGATGACGCGCACTGCTGCAATGGCGGCCTCGTGGGCGGCCGCCAGCACGCCAGCGGATTCCATGTCGACGCAGATCGCCCCTGTGGCTGCCAGCTCTTCGCGCTCCGGAGAGACCACGACATGATCCACGCTCACGATCGGCCCGGTGACGACCCGCAGCCCCTGGCGGCGGAGGGCGGCCGCGAGCAGCGGGGCGCTCGGGCATTCGATGGTTCGATCGGCGCCGCGAACCTCGGTGGCCACGACGACGTCGCCCGGCGCGAGGTCGGGGCGCAGGCCCCCGCCGATGCCGGCCACGGCCAGCGCACCCGCCCGGCGGACGCTTCGGTCGCCAAGCGCCCACGTGGTCGCCTTCGCGCCGATGCCCGTCTGGACGACAGTTCCGCCCCGCACCGTCCGCCTGAGTGCGGCGGCTTCGAGCAGGCTTGGTGCGCACAGCAACATCTCTGTCATCGTCGAGACCTCCTCAGGCAACGGCCCAGTGCACTGACCGGAAAGACCAGCCGGTACAGGTGGTAGTTGATGTAGAAGTCGCCGGGGAAGCCGGTCCCAGTGAACTGGGGCTCGTCCCAGCTTCCGTCCGGGCGCTGGTGGGAGACAAGCCAGTCCACTCCGCGGCGGGCCGCGTTGCCGTCGGCCTCGTTCGCCGCATCCAGCGCCAGCAGCGCCCACGCAGTCTGCGACGCCGTCGACTCACCGCGCCCGGCCCAACCAGTGTCCTTGTAGGAGCGCAGGTCCTCACCCCAGCCGCCGTCGTCGTTCTGGTGTGCCCACAGCCATTGCACGGCCCTGCGCACCGGGCTGCTGTCGCTCGGAAGGCCGGCCAAAGTCAGGGCAGGGACCACTGCGCCAGTTCCGTAGACGTAGTTGGCCCCCCACCGCCCGAACCAGGAGCCGTCCGCTTCCTGATGCTCGAGCAGCCAGCGCACACCCCGCGTCAGTGCAGGGCCGTTTTCGCCGCGTCGGGCCAACATCTCGACGACGTGGGCGGTAACGTCCGCGCTGGGCGGATCGATCACGGCGCCGAAGTCGCAGAACGGCAGTTGATAGGCCAACTCACGGGTGTTGTCGACGTCGAAGGCCGCCCATCCGCCGTCCCGGCTCTGCATCCCGAGTATCCAGTCCCTGCCACGGGAGGCTGCACTTCCGCGCTCGGGGGTGGGCCGGACGCAGTCCAGGCCCATGATGACCTCCGCGGCATCGTCGATGTCCGGGTACCCGTCGTTGTCGAATTCGAAGGCCCAGCCTCCGGCGGGGACATGGGGGCGGCGCACCGCCCAGTCTCCGCGCACCCGGATCTCCTCCCCGCAGATCCAGTCGGCGGCCCGCTCGAGCGAAGGGTGCCCGGATGGCAGGCCCGCATCGGCCAGCGCGGTGAGCGCCAGGGCGGTGTCCCACACCGGTGACTGGCAGGCCTCTATACGGCGCATCGGGCCCGCCGCGGTCTCTTCGGTAATGGTGAACCTGTTCCAGCCGCCCAGGCCCCTGACCAGCACTGGATCGTCCAACGAGTAGCCGTAGGCTCGCAGCGCCATGAGGGAGTAGACCCACGGCGGCTGGATTCCGCCCCACGAGCCGTCCGCTTCCTGGCGGTCGACGATCCACTCGACCGTACGGCGCAGCGCCGTCGCCCGCGCTCCCTGCCCCGGGAAGCGCTGGTGGCGTTGCCGGATCGTTTCGTAGCGGTGCAGTACCGAGTCCAGCAGGTCGAAGGCGCGGGCCGCCGGGGACGGCGCGCGAGCGGGGGTCTCGGTGGCCACGCCAGCTGCGGCAGCACCGGCGCGCAGTTCATCGATGCCGAAGCCCAGCTCGGCCTGCGGGCGCAACGCCGCCAGAACGGTCAGCGGGGCGATCGTCTGGCGGGCCCAACAGGCAAAGTCATACAGGTTGAGCGGGACGCGCGGCGGCAGGAAGATCAGCTCCGGCGGCAGCGCCGGCACTTCGTCCCAACTCCAGGCCCCGAACAGGGCCAGCCAGATGCGGGTGAAGACCCGGGTCCGCTCGAGGCCGCCGTGGGCGAGGACGACGTCGCGGGCCAACCGCATGTGGCGTTCCTCCGGGGCATCGCCGGCGAGCCGCAGCGCGACATAGGCCTCCGCCGTCGTCGACGGATCCGCCGGGCCGCCGTAGAAGTTGGCCCAAGAACCGTCGCCGCGCTGCTGGCTGCGGATCCACCGCGCGGACTGGGCGGTCTGCTCGGGGGTCCGCACGCCGAGGAACTGGCGCATCAGCAGGTCCTCGGCGTCCATCGTCACGTTCGTTTCCAGCTCGCCCTGCCACCAGCCGCCCTCCTCCTGGAGCCCCAGGAGGTGCTGGACCGCGGCGTCCAAACAGGCTTGGGCAGCGGCGTCGTCCGCTGGAGCCGGGGCCGGAGCTGGGGCCGGGGCTGCGGCCGGGGGAGGAGCAGGTGCCGGACGCCAGAGGCTGGCGGAAGCGTTCCGATCGATCGTGGTCATCGCTCAGCGGTCCCGGTGGCTGAGCTGACGGGCCAGCGTGGTGAAGTCCTCCGCTACCGCTCTCGGGAGGGGCAGGGAGTCGATCCTGGCCAAGGCCGCCTCGAGCTCCTCATCGGCGCGCTGCTCGGTCCAGTCCTTGCCTCCAGCCTCCACGACGAGTCCCGCAGCCTCGTGCAGTTGCGCCTCGTCGAGCTCGTCGGGCCATGCGTAGAGCATGGCCAGCCGGTCTCCGGCAGGAGTTCCGGACGTCAGCGCGTACACCACCGGCACCGACTTCTTGCGGGAGCGGAGGTCGGACAAGACGGGCTTCCCGGTCCGTTCGGGGTTGCCCCAGATTCCGAGGATGTCGTCGGCAAGCTGGAACGCCAGGCCCAGATGCTCCCCGAACTCGGCCAGACCCAAGGCCAGTTCCGCGGGCGCGTCGGCGAGGACGGCACCGAGCGAGGCCGAGCAGGCCATGAGCGCGCCGGTCTTGTCCGCGGCCATCTTGAGGCATTCCGCGAGGCTCACCTGCTCCTGCGTCTCGAAGGCGAGATCGGCGGCCTGGCCGGCTATCAGCCGGCGGGTGCTGGCTGTGAGGCACCGAAGCGCCCAGTCCTTGGTGGCCGAGGGCGCCTCGGCCAGCAGTTCGCTCGCGAGCGAACACAGCGCGTCTCCGGCCAGGATCGCGGCCGGAATGCCGAACTGGGCCCAGGCCGTCGTCCGGTGCCGTCGCTCCGTGTCGTGGTCCATCACGTCGTCGTGCAGGAGGGAGAAGTTGTGGATGAGCTCGCACGCGACCGCGGCCGGGACGCCGATCTCGTCGCCAGCGCCCGCCGCCCACGCCGAGAGCAACGCCAAGGCGGGCCGAATTCCTTTGCCCGTACCGGAAATCGGAGTCGCCTCGCTGTCCCAGAAGCCCAGATGGTAGCCGCAGACGTGGCGGGTCGCGGGGTCCAGACGGTCCAGCGCAGAGCGGAGCGGGGCGTCGATCCGCCGCTGCCCTTCGGCCAGGATGCTCACGGTGGCGGTCATGCAATCACTTCCCTTGTCATCGCGCGGCTCTTGAGCGAAGTATCGAGGGCTTCGACGGCGGCCAGTCCGCTGCGCACGGCGCCCTCCATCGTGTCCGGCCAGCCGGTCGCGGTCCATGCACCGGCCAGCACGAGGCGAGGCCAGCGGGTGACGGCCGGCGGCCGGAGCGCGCCGGTTCCAGCTCCTTGTCGGAAGGTGGCCCGGGGTTCGCGGGTCACGAACGAGTCGACGACCGAGGCTTTGCGGGCGCCCGGGAAGACCGAGGCCAGCGCGGCGAGATGGCGGGTGCGGATCTCCTCCGTGGGCGTCCCGATCTGCTCGTCCGCCGCGGACAGCGAGGAAACGAGATACTGCCCACGAGTTGCCCCGGCCGCTTCGGTCCGGTCAAAGACCCACCAGCTCCCGGCGTCCAGCACCGCGGCGAGGGGAAGCGTGGTCACCGGGCGGTCGTAGAGGACGTGGACGTTGAGGATCGCGGCGTCCCCCAGCTCATCCCAGCGCTGGTCCGGCACAGCGGACGGCGGGGCCAGACGCGCCGCTGCGGCGTGTGGCACGGCCAGCACGACGGCGTCGGCCTCGACTTCCCCGGAATCGGTCCTGACGCTGACGCCACTGCCGGATCCGCTGATGCCACGCACTCGCTCCCCGGTGTGCAGGCCGATGCCGAGCCGCGCGAACGCTGCCCGGGCCGGCCCGTCGTGCAAACGGGACAGGGGGACCCGGGGAACCCCGACGTCCCCCGCTCGGACCTCGTCCAGGAGGCCGGTTCGGAACACTCGGGCCGCAAGCGCGAGCGACGCCTGGTCCGGGACGATGTTCAACGCGGCGATGCACAGCAGTCCCCACAGGCGGTCGACGGCGGCCGGCGTCTGCCCGTGGCGACGGAGCCACGCGCCGAAGGTGACGCCGTCGTTGGCCGGATCATCGGGGTCGACGGCGCGCAACGCGCGGGCGGCGAGCACCGCCCGGGCCCGATCTGCCGCGGGCAGGGCGCGGTAGCGAGCCAACGCGGGAAGGAGATGGAGCGGGGCCGGGCCATGCAGGCCGCGACGCAGGCGGGTCGGGGGGTGGTTCGGGGTCAGCACCGGAACGTCGAGCCGGTCCTGGATGGCGATCCGGTCCAGTGCGCCCAGCCGGCCAAGAAGCTCTTGATACCGGCTATAGCAGCGCAACAGCACGTGCTGCCCGGTGTCCGCCGTCAGGCTGTCCCTCTGGAAAGAGTAGGTGGCGCCGCCCAATCGAGGCCGGGCTTCGAGCACTGTGACGCGGGCACCCCGCTCGGCGAGGCCGATCGCGGCGGTTATGCCGGCCAGACCGCCTCCCACTACCACTACGGTGCTCGCTCCCACCGCGCTGTTCGGCCCGCTCATGTCCGCCCCCACACGATGGCCCGGAGCGCGACCCGCAGTTTCCCCGACGCGGGCAACGACAGCCGCTGCGCCCGCACGACCTCAGGATCGGCGGAGATCCGATTCAGCAGCTGACGGTAGATTCCCGCCATCGCGGCGGTGCAGGCAGCGCTGCGGTGATCGAGCAACGGCAGCAGCGCCAGGCCCTCGGCATACCAGTCCTTGGCCCGTGCCGCCTCGAACCGGACCAGGGCGGCGAACCTTTCGGGCGGGTCCGCCAGATTGCCCATGCTGTCGAGTTCGAGGGAGCAGCCGAATCGATCAAGGTCCTCGCGGGGCAGATACACGCGTCCGGTCTGACGGTCCTCGCGGAGGTCGCGCAGGATGTTCGTGAGCTGGAGCGCGACTCCGAGGGCGTCTGCCAGCGGTCGGGCTCGCTCGGGCTCGGCTGGGTTGTAGACGCCCAACGAGAGCCGGCCGATCGACCCCGCCACACAGCGGCAGTAATGGACCAGCTCGTCGAAACTCTCGTACTGCCGGCCCTCGACGTCCGCGCGGCAGCCGTCGATCAGCTCATCGAAGGCCTCCAGCGCGATGGGCAGTCTGGCAGCCGCATCGGCGAGGGCCACCAGGACCGGGTCATCCTGTGCCCCTGCGGCGCCATCCCGGATCAGGTTCCGCAGGCGCTCGGCGGTGGCGGAGAGGGCCAGCAGCTTCTGCTCGGACGGCATATTGCCGTCGCCGATGTCGTCGATCCGCCGGGCGAGGGCATAGATCGCGCACATGGCCTGGCGTTTGACCGGGGGCAGCAGGCGGATCCCGTAGGAGAAGTTCCTTGCCTCCCGGCGGGTGATCTCCGCACAGGCCTCGTACGCGGCTTCCACGCTCATCCGGGCCACCTCACGGTCGCCTCGAGCCAGGCCCGCGCGACGTCCCAGCCGGATGGCTTCCGGGTACGCATGGGGTCGTGCCCGCTGCGCCGCAACAGCGAGGCGGCGGCCCGCCCTCCGGCGATATAGCCCGAAACGGCGAGCCGCGGCCACCCGCTGAGCGTCGAGACCAGAGGTGCGCCGGCGTCGAGCCAGGCCAGCGCCCTGTCGGTCTCGAAGGCGATGAGGGCTCTGAGTTCTTCGGTGGCCACCGGGCTGTCCAGCAGGGTTTCGGCGACCTTGAATCGCCGGAGGTCGCGCTGTGGCACGTAGATCCGGCCGCGGCTGTAGTCCTCGCCCACGTCCTGCCAGTGCTCCAGCAGCTGGAGGGCGGTGCAGATCCGGTCGGAGAAGGCGATGCGGTCCGGAGTCGCGCAGCCGAAGATGTGGAGGACGATCTCTCCGACCGGATTGGCGGACAGCCGGCAGTATCCGAGAAGGTCGTCGAACGTTTCGTAGCGGGCCACCCGCTGGTCAATGAGGTTGGCCTCGACGAGTCGCAGCCATACTCCGATCGGCATCCCAGCCCGGGCAACGAGACCACCCAGTCCGGCGACCACCTCGTCCTCGGGGTTGCCCGTCTCGTACAACCGGTGGACCTCGGCTCGGACCCGCTCCAGCTGTGGCACCCGTCCTCCGGGGGCCTCGTCCCCGAGGTCGTCGACGTAGCGGGCAAATCGGTAGGCCGCGACGAGGTCGGCGCGGATGGGCCTGGGCAGCACCGCCAGCGCGACGGGGAAGTTCTCACCCGCCATGGCGTCCGTCAGGCTTGCTGGATCAGTGATCACGCGATCACCGCTGGCCGCTCTTGGAATGGAGCCGGGCGAGCACCGGCCGGTCGATCAGGGTGCGGATGGCGTTGGCTATCCCCGAGGCGTCCAGTCCGTAGCGGGCCAGCAGTTCCGTGCGGCTGCCGTGAGGGATGTACGCCGTGGGTAGACCGAGGTTCACCAGCGTCGTGTCGGCGCCGGTGGCCGAGAGCGCCTGGGCGATCTGGCTGCCCACGCCGCCTGTGCGCACCCCGTCCTCCACCGTGACGGCCAAGGGGTAGCTGGCGGCGAGGCTGACCAGCGGCTCGGCGACCGGCAGCACCCATCGGGGGTCGACGACGGTGCACTCGATCCCTTCGGCCGCGAGGGCTTCGGCCGCGCTTAGGGCGGCGACGGCGGTCGCACCGACCGCGACGACCAGGACGCTGGCCCGATCGGCGGTCCTCAGGATGTCGACGCCGTCGTGGTGACCAAGAGCTGGGATCGCGGGCCCGAGATTGCTCTTGGGGAAGCGCAGAGCGGTGGGCCCCCGCTGGTCCGCAACGGCTTCCCGGAGTTCTTCGGCCAAGGACGTGGCATCGCGCGGTGCGGCGACCCTCATGCCGGGGATGTTGCCCAGCATCGCGAGGTCCCAGATGCCGTGGTGGCTGGGACCGTCGGGGCCTGTGATGCCCGCCCGGTCGAGGCTCAGCGTGACGGGCAGCCGGTGGAGGCCGACGTCGAGCAGCAATTGGTCGAAGGCGCGCCCGGCGAATGTCGCATAGAGGGCTACCACCGGATGGGCCCCGCCCATCGCGAGGCCGGCCGCCGAGGTGATCGCGTGCTGCTCGGCGATGCCGACGTCGAAGCACCTTCCGGGGAAACGGTCCGCGAACGGCTGCAGCCCGGTCGGCCCGAGCATCGCTGCGCTGATGCCGACCAATTCCGGGTAGCGCGCGCCAGCCTCGAGCATCGCTTCCGCAAACGCGTCCGTCCACGTCGCTGCCCCCGCGCGGGTCGTCTGCGAGCTCTGCGGGGGGCGCCCGGTTGCAACATCGAGGACGCCGACGCTGTGCAGTCGATCGGCGTCGTCGTTCTCCGCGGGCGTGTAGCCGCGGCCCTTCTGCGTCAGGCAGTGCACGAGCACGGGGGACCGCCGGGCCGCAGCCTGGGCCAAGGCGCGTTCCAAGGCCGCCAGGTCATGTCCGGGCACCGGGCCCAGGTATTCGAAACCCATCGCGGTGAAGATGGATCCAGTGACGTCCGATTCAGCCGGGCCCCCCTGAGCTCCAGCCACGCCGAGCATGGCGACGACGGCGGCATACCCCCGGCGGTCATGCAGCCGATGCAGGTGCCGGGGCAGGCCTCCCGCCGTGGGGGAGTACGAGCGGCCGTTGTCATTGAGCACGACGATCACGGGACGCCGTGAGACTCCGAGATTGTTAAGAGCCTCCCAAGCGAGGCCCCCGGTGAGCGCGCCATCGCCGACGACGGCGACCACGGTGCGGTCGCTGCCTGTGAGTTCAAATGCCTTGCTCAGGCCGTCTGCGTAGGAGAGCGCCGTCGAAGCGTGCGAATTCTCTACGAGATCGTGCTTGGATTCGCTTCTGTTGGGATAGCCGGACAGGCCGCCGGCGGTACGCAGTTTGCTGAAGCCGCCTCTGCGGCCAGTCAGGATCTTGTGGACGTACGCCTGATGTCCGGTGTCGAAGATGATGGGGGTGAAGGGCGACTGGAATACCCGGTGCAAGGCCATGGTGACCTCTACGATGCCCAGATTCGGGCCGAGGTGGCCGCCTGTGGCACAGACTGATTCGACTAGGAACTGGCGGATTTCCCCGGCAAGCTGGGTCAGTTCGGCTGCCGTGCAGGAGCGGAGTGCTGCGGGTCCGTCAAGCTCATCGAGCATGCTCATCATGAACCTCCGTTGGCCATGGAGGGCGACTATCGCTAGCCGCTCACGTCCGAAGCTCCCCAACGGGCCGTGAATATATCGCGTTGCGAGGCTCCGTGTCGTGAGTCTAAGCCGAAGGTGAGCCCTGTGTGTAGAGTCCCGGGAGGCGCTGGAGGAAGTCAGCCGAAAGCTGGTGGAGAAAGTCCTCGGAAATATGGAGCATCGCCGCCGCACGTTGGAGTTCATCGAGGTGGGCGCGGCTGAGGCGTTCAAGAATGACTGCAGCTTCTGGGGTGAGGCTGAGTCGCACCACCCTTGCGTCTTCGGGATCCCGATGGCGTTCGAGCAGATGCGTCAGCTCCGCACGGCGAACTAGACCGACCGCGCTGTGGTGGCGGATACGCAGGGCAGCGGCAACGTCACGGACGCTCGCGCCCCCGTTGTGTGTGCGTACCACCAGCAGCAGTTGGTGCTGTTGGGCGGTGAGGCCAGCCTTCACGGCCTCCTGCTCGCTCCAGACGATGAACGCGCGCAGCGCGTTCCGAAACGTTAGCAGCAGGCTGTATTCGGCGTCGGTCAGGTCCGACATACGGCCATGATACGCGCGACCTCAGCTCGCGTTCTGGCGTGAGATGCGCACCATCTCTTGACGGGGCACGACCTTGACTCGTTCGCGTTGGACGGGAGTGCCGCGTTCGGCGGATTCGGCGGTGAACTTCTCCCCGAGGGCGCGTTCGTGGGCGTCGAGCTCGTTCCAGCCCTCCCAGGTGGTGTACTCGATGCCGCGCTCTTCGAGCAGGGCGATGATGGCGTGCTCGTCGGGGTCCTCGGCGCGGGGGAGGGAGTCGCGGTCCTCGAGCAGGCAGCCGATCGTCTCGAGGGCGTCGCCCTTCGTGTGGCCGATGAGGCCGACGGGGCCGCGCTTGATCCATCCGGTCGTGTAGACCCCGGGGACGGGGTTCCCGTCCGCGTCCAGGACCCGCCCGCCGTCGTTGGGGATCACGCCCCGGTGCTCGTCGTACTCCAGCTCGGCCAGCTCCGAGCCGTGGTAGCCGATCGCCCGGTACACGGCCTGGACCGGGTAGTCCACGAACTCCCCGGTCCCGCGGACGTTGCCCGTCCCGTCCAGCTCCATCCGCTCGAACCGGATCCCCGCGACCCTCCCCGGGGCCTGGGGCGAGTCGTAGATCCGCACCGGGTTGTGCAGGAAGTGCAGGTGCAGGCGCCGGGAGGCCCCCGTGTCCTTCTCCTCGGCGATCCAGTTCGCCAGCGTGTTGACCATGGTCTTGACCTGGTTGTTGGTCCTGATCGCCTCGTCCGAGGCCTCGTCGAACTCGAAGTCCTCCGGGTACAGGACGATGTCCACGTCCCGGGAGTGGGAGAGCTCGCGCAGCTCCAGCGGGGTGAACTTGATCTGCGCCGGCCCCCGCCGCCCGAACACGTGCACGTCCGTGACCGGGCTGCGCCGGAGCGCCTGGTAGACGTTGTCCGGGATCTCGGTCACCAGCAGGTCCTCGGCATGCTTGGAGAGCATCCGCGCCACGTCCAGGGCCACGTTGCCGTTGCCCAGCACCGCGACCTCCCGGGCCTCCAGCGGCCACTCCCGCGGCACGTCCGGGTGCCCGTCGTACCAGGAGACGAAGTCCGCCCCGCCGAAGGAGCCCTCCAGGTCCGCCCCCGGGATCTCCAGCCGGGCGTCCTTGACCGCCCCCGTGGCGAAGACCACCGCGTCGTAGAGGCGGCGGAAGTCGCCCAACGTCAGGTCCCGGCCGTAGGCGACGTTGCCGATGAAGCGGATGTCCCCCCGGTCCAGGACCTTGTGCAGCGCGTTCACGATCCCCTTGATCCGCGGGTGGTCCGGGGCCACCCCGTACCGGATGAGCCCGTACGGGGCCGGGTACTGGTCGAACAGGTCGATGCTGACCTCCAGCCCGGCATCCCTGACCTCACTCGACTTCGTCAGGATGTCCGCCGCATAGACCCCGGCAGGCCCGGCACCGATCACGGCCACACGCAGGGGACGGACAGGGACGTTGGTCACGGGCACCTCCTATCTGTCCTGCTTGCCCTGCTTGTCCTGCTTGAACGGCCAGCCCAGGACCCGGAGGCCGTTGTCGGAGCGCCGCAGCTCGGCTCTCCTGAGCACCTCGCCGAGGTGGTCGCTGCGGTAACGGGTGATCACGTTCTCGGCTAAGGTGGCGGCGTCCCATTCGTCGTCGGCCTGCAACTGCGCGACAAAAACGGGCTCTGGTCCGTCATCGACGGTGAGGAAGAGATCGTAGTTTGGCATCGATCGCCATTCTTCGCCCGATCCCCCCTCGACGAAAAGGGCCAGACGCGACTCGCCGAAGTTCCGCCGCTGCAGCTAGTGGCGCCGGCCTCGAACACGCGCGTCGACGAGCACCACGGCGAACCCGATCAGCACTCCGAGGACGGTCTCGACGGCCCGGTCGGTGATCATCGCCTGCGCCGTGCCGGGCAGCGCGAGCCGGGTCATGAGCAGTATGAGCGGGGTGAAGAAGAACAGCGCCAGCGCGTAGTGGCGGACCATGAACAGCTCGGTAGGGAACTGCAGGGCCACGACCAGGACGCCCATCGCCAGGGTCGACGGGTGGAAGGCGAAGATCGCCGCGGTCAGGCAGAGCCCGGCCAGCGTGCCGACAACCCGGTGGACGCCGCGCCTGAGCCGGCCGGAGATGCCGGGCGCCGAGAGCGGCACGGCCGCGCCGGCCATCGCCCAGTGGGGATGCCCGATACCGATGGCCAGTGCGGCCAGCCCCGAGGCGGCGACCGCGATCGCATAACCGCCGCCCCTTCGCAGGGACGGAAGCGCCGCCTGCGGGGGTTGGGGCGGCCGTGTCGCGGCCCGCGGGGAGGAGGCGCCGATGGCGAGGGCGAACACCGCCGAGGCCAGGGCGACCGCGGTGCCCGGGAAGGGGTCGGCGCGTTCGAGGGCGGCACAGGCCCCGAAGGCAAACAGGGCGAAGAAGGGGCCAGCCGGGCGGAACCCGACCCGGTCGGCGGCCAGGGAGGCCAGCCCCGCGAACAGGGCCTCGCCCAGCACGAGGGCCACCCCGGGGGACTGCACCGCGGAGAGGGCCGATCCGAGCGCCACGCCCGCCACGAGGAGGCCACCTGCGGAGGACTGGTGCCGAAGCCGGGTGACGCGGTCGGCGCCGCGGCCGTACATCCCGGCGAACCCGCCGAACACAGCGTCGATCACCAGCTCGGGGCGCCCCATGAGCAGCAGGATGATCGTAGGGATGCCGACGCCGAGCGCCATCCTCAGGGCCGGCCAGTGGTCCTGCTCCGAGGGGCCCACGGCGACGAAGCCGCGGAGGCGCGACAACAAAAGTTGCACTCGAGCACTCCCCTTCCTGCTCCGCCGCGCCGCACGCGGGACAAAACACCGGCGTTGACGCGGGGTGCCGAGGTCGCCCCTGCTGCTTCCCAGCATAAACGCGTGGACTTGGGATATGCTCCGGAGAATGGCACGGCGAAGTTTTCTCCAGTGGCCGGTCGTCCGTCAGGTGAGCACGGGTGACCTGCTCGGCCGCGGGCCATCGGTTACCTCGCCCCGGACGAAGGCGATCGCCCCGCGGACGTCCACTGCGGATCGCGTCGTGCAGAGCGTGTGCCCTTATTGCGCCGTTGGATGTGGACAGCGTGTCTATGTCAAGGACGAGAAGGTTGTCCAGATCGAGGGCGATCCGGATTCGCCGATTTCGCGTGGTCGGCTCTGCCCGAAGGGCTCTGCAAGCGAGCAGTTGGTCAACTCGCCGGGCCGCCAGACTCGAGTGCTCTACCGTGCGCCGCGCTCAAGCCGTTGGGAGCATCTGGATCTCGCCACGGCGATCGACATGGTCGCGGACCGGTTCGTCGAGACGCGCCGCCGGACCTGGCAGCAGGAAGACGAAGAGGGAAGGCTGCTGCGCCGCACGATGGGTATCGCCTCCTTGGGCGGGGCCACGCTGGACAACGAAGAGAACTACCTGATCAAGAAACTCTTCACGGCTGCCGGGGCGGTCCAGATCGAGAACCAAGCCCGCATTTGACACTCGGCCACGGTTCCCAGTTTGGGGGCCTCCTTTGGACGCGGTGGTGCGACGCAATCCCTGCAGGACATGGCGAATGCCGACTGCATCGTCATTCAGGGTTCCAACATGGCCGAGTGCCACCCCGTGGGGTACCAGTGGGTCGCGGAGGCGAAGGCCCGCGGAGCGAAGGTCATTCACGTCGATCCGCGGTTCACCCGCACCTCGGCGGTTGCTGACAAGCACATTCCGATCCGGGCCGGCTCTGATGTTGTCCTCTTGGGTGCGCTCATTAACTACGTCATCAGCAATGACCTCTGGTTCAAGGAGTACGTCAGCGCCTACACCAACGCGGCTACGCTGGTTCATGGGGATTACCGCGACGCTGAGGATCTCGGTGGGCTTTTCTCCGGCTTCGACCCAGAGACAGGGGCGTACGACACGGCGTCATGGTCGTACGCCGAACAGGCCGGGGATACCATCGATGAACCCGGGGCTGGCTCGGAACACGGCGCCGATGCTTCGGCTCATGCCGCCGGCCACCAGTTCGGCAGCGGCGGCCCGCCCCTCGAGCACGCCCGAGTGCAGCGCGACGACACCCTGCAGGACCCCCGGACCGTCTTCCAGATCGTCAAGCGCCACTACGCCCGGTACACCCCTGAGATGGTCCAGGACCTGTGTGGGATCGAGGTGGCGGACTTCGAATATCTGGCCCGTGCCATCACGGAGAACTCGGGCCGCGAGCGGACAACCTGCTTCGCCTACGCCGTCGGGTGGACCCAGCACTCGCTCGGAACCCAGTTCATCCGGGCGGCCGCCATCCTGCAGCTTCTGCTGGGAAACGTGGGCCGCCCGGGCAGCGGGATCATGGCGTTGCGGGGCCATGCCAGCATCCAGGGCTCCACGGACATTCCGACCCTGTTCAACCTGCTGCCCGGGTATCTGCCGATGCCCAGCGCCGGTCGCCACGACACCCTCAGCGAATATCTGGAGGCAATCGCCTCGAAGGAGCAGAAGGGATACTGGGCCGACGCCGATGCCTATACCGCGAGTCTGATGAAGGCCTGGTGGGGCGACGCTGCGAGCGCGGAAAACGACTGGGCCTACGACTACCTTCCGAGGCTGACCGGAGCGCACGGCACCTATGAAACGGTGATGGGGATGCTCGAGGATGAGGTCGAGGGCTACTTCCTGCTCGGACAGAACCCCGCAGTGGGGTCGGCCCACGGCCGGATGCAGCGGCTGGGCATGTCCCATCTGAAGTGGCTCGTGGTGCGCGATCTGAATCTGATCGAGTCGGCGACCTGGTGGAAGGACGGGCCGGAGATCGAATCTGGCGAGCTGCGCACCGAGGACATCGAGACCGAGGTGTTCTTCCTCCCGGCGGCGACCCACGTGGAGAAGGCCGGCTCGTTCACGCAGACCCAACGGCTGCTGCAGTGGCGGCACCAGGCGGTCGCGCCGCCCGGGGATTGCCAGAGCGAACTGCAGTTCTTCTTCGAACTGGGCCAGCGGATCCGGCAGAAGCTGGCAGACTCGGACGACGAGCGCGACCGTCCCCTGCTCGACCTCACCTGGGACTATCCCACCGATGCCCACGGTGATCCGGATCCTGAGGCGGTGCTTGCCGAGATCAACGGCCGCCACCTCGAAGGCCCGGACGCCGGCAAGCCTCTCTCGGCATATACCGAGCTGCGCGCCGACGGTTCTACCTCGGCGGGCTGTTGGATCTACACCGGGGTGTACGCCGGCGGCATCAACCATGCCGCCAATCGCAAGCCGGGCCGCGAGCAGGGGCCGGCGGCCTCCGAATGGGGCTGGGCCTGGCCAGCCAACCGTCGGATCCTCTACAACCGGGCCTCGGCCGACCCTGACGGGAAGCCGTGGAGCGAGCGGAAGAAATACATCTGGTGGGACCAGGAGCAGGGGAGATGGGTCGGAGACGACGTGCCCGACTTCCCGGTTGACCGGGCGCCGGGCAGCCGGCCCGATCCGGGTGCCGGCGGCGCCAGCGCGCTAAGCGGCGATGATCCATTCATCATGCAGGCCGACGGCAAGGGCTGGTTGTTCGCGCCCAAGGGCTTGGTCGACGGGCCCCTGCCCACCCACTACGAGGCTCAGGAATCGCCGGTGGCCAATGCGCTCTACCCGCAGCAGCAGAGCCCCGCGCGGCTGGTGTTCCCCCGCGCGGACAACCTCAGCGCGCCAAGTGCCGGTACCCGCGGGGCGGATGTCTATCCCTACGTCTTCACCACCTACCGGCTCACCGAGCACCACACCGCAGGCGGGATGAGCCGGTGGCTGCCGTACCTTTCGGAGCTGCAGCCGGAAATGTTCTGCGAGGTCTCCCCGGAGCTGGCCGCCGAGCGTGGACTTGAACCTTATGGGTGGGCCACGATCATCTCGCCCCGCTCCGCCATTGAGGCGAGGGTGCTTGTCACTGAACGGGTGACGCCGCTATCCGTTGGCGGGCACACCGTGCATCAGATCGGGCTGCCCTACCACTGGGGCGTCGGGAAGGACGCGGTGGTCAGCGGAGACGCGGCCAACGATCTGCTGGGGGTGACGCTGGACCCGAACGTCCAGATCCAGGAATCCAAGGTCGCCTCCTGTGACATCCGTCCGGGGCGCCGGCCCAGGGGGCCAGAGCTGCTTGCTCTGGTCGCCGAGTACCAGGCGCGGGCCGGAACGACGATCGAGACCGGGAATCGCGCGGTCACCGATCCGGCGGCGGAGGGCGTCGAACTCGACTCCTCTGCTAACGTTCCGCGCACCGACTCGAAGTTGGAGGATTAGATGGGCCAGCTGTCAGGACCGACGGACCCGTCCGCCGATGCCCACTGGGAGAACCGCCAGCCGCGCAAGGGGTTCTTCACCGACACCTCCATCTGTATCGGCTGCAAGGCCTGCGAGGTTGCCTGCAAGGAGTGGAACCACAACCCGCAGGACGGGAACCTCGAGCTGCTCAAGTCCTCCTACGACAACACAGGAGCGTTGGGCGCGAGCACATGGCGGCACGTGGCCTTCGTCGAACAGGGCCAGGAACGCATCATCCAGGCCCGCGAATCGGGGCGTGCGCTCGTCAATCTGGGCATGCCTACCGTCGGCCCTCCAGCACCGGTAGGCGATCAGGAC
This sequence comes from Sinomonas terrae, assembly GCF_022539255.1. Lineage (NCBI taxonomy): Bacteria > Bacillati > Actinomycetota > Actinomycetes > Micrococcales > Micrococcaceae > Sinomonas > Sinomonas terrae. The sequence continues at coordinate 3,664,275 of NZ_JAKZBV010000001.1, read as the reverse complement.
CTGTCTGGGGTGGACACGACCCCGCCGGACACGCCGGACTTCCGTTGGCTGATGTCCTCCGATGTCTGCAAGCACTGCACTCACGCGGGGTGCCTCGACGTGTGCCCGACCGGGGCGCTCTTCCGCACCGAGTTCGGCACTGTGGTGGTGCAGGACGACGTGTGCAACGGCTGCGGAACCTGCGTGGCCGGGTGCCCCTTCGGCGTGATCGAACGCCGCACCGACGGCACGGTCACGGTCGCCGCGCAGCGGGAGGAGCATCATGCGGAACATCCGGCTGTTCCCAACGTCGGCATCGCCCAGAAGTGCACGCTGTGCTACGACCGGCTGGTCGCCGACGAGACGCCCGCCTGCGCCAAAGCCTGCCCGACGACATCGATCAAGTTCGGCGACCACGACGACATGATGGAGACGGCACGGGCACGCGTCGCCGAACTGCATGAGCAAGGCCTGACGGAGGCGAGGCTCTATGGCGCGAACGAACTCGACGGCGTCGGCGGTACTGGGTCGGTCTTCCTCCTGCTCGACGAGCCGGAGGTCTACGGTCTCCCGCCGGACCCGAGAGTGCCCACCGCCGACCTGCCGCGAATGTACCGGCGGGCTGGCGTGGCCGTAGTAGGCATGGTAGCCGCGGCTGCGCTGGCTTTCCTGAGAGGACGGGCGTGACCCACTCGGATTTCGACAGCTTTCGCCCCACCGAGCTGGCGCGCCGTCGTCGTACCGATCGCAGGCGCGGCGGCGGCCGCCGCCGAGACGGCGGTGACGGCTCCCGGGAGATGCCCATGGTGCCGGAGGCCGAATTCACCTCGTACTACGGCCGACCCGTGGTCAAGCCCGCCCCGTGGGGTGACGATGTTGCCGCCTACCTCTTCCTGGGCGGCGTCGCTGGCGGTTCCGCCCTGCTCGGTCTTGGCGGGCAGCTGACCGGACGGCCGGTGCTGCGCCGGAACGCCAGGCTGAGCGCATTGGCCGCAGTGAGCCTCGGGGCTCTCGCCCTGGTGAAGGATCTGGGCAGGCCGGAGCGCTTCCTGCATATGCTGCGGACCTTCAAGCTGACCTCGCCGATGAGCGTGGGATCGTGGATCCTCAGTGCTTTCAGCGCGGGTACGGGCGTCTCGGCAGTGGCCGAAATCGACCGGATGAGCGGCGCCCGGCTGCCGCTGGGCCCCTTGCGGCCCGTGCTGCAAGCCGTCGAGGGCCCAGCTGGCGTCGAGGCCGCGCTGTTCGCCGGCCCGCTGGCGGCGTACACGGCGGTCCTACTCGGCGACACAGCCACGCCGACGTGGAACGCGGCTCACGAGGAGCTGCCTTTCGTGTTCGTCAGTTCGGCAGTCCTCGCCTCTGCCGGGCTTGCCATGATCACCACACCGGTGCACGAGGCGGGTCCCGCCCGAAAGCTTGCCGTGTTCGGCGTCATGGGGGACGTGGCGGCGATGCGGGTGATGGAGCACCGGATGGACCCGATCGCAGCCGAGCCGCTGCGTCAGGGCAGGGCAGGTGCCATGCTTAGATGGAGCGAACGGCTGGCCGCCGCCGGTGGCCTGGGCGCACTGCTGGGCGGACGCAACCGCGCGGTGGCCGCCGCGTCGGGATTGGCGCTGCTGGCCGCATCGGCCCTCACCCGTTTCGGCGTGTTCGAGGCAGGCCTTTCGTCGGCCAAGGACCCGCGATACACCATCGAACCGCAGAAGAACAGGCTCGCCGCCCGGCGCGCTGCCGGGATCACGGACGATTCGATCACTACCGCCGGATGATTGGCCTGATTGGCCTCATCGGCCTGATCGGCTCAGCGGATCTCGATCCCCTGACCCTTGGTCGTGTGCCCGATCACGGGATGCCCGGGCAGCTCGCCGACGACGAGCAGGCCGCCCGAGGTCTGAGCATCGGCCAGAAGGAGCAGATCGTCTTCGGTGATGCCCGGAGCGACCCGTACCTGCGGCCGCACCCAATCGAGGTTGCGCCGCGTCCCACCTGAGACAAAGCCGTCCCGCAGCGCCTCCCGCGCGCCCTCGACAAGTGGTACCGCTTTCAGGTCGATCACTGCGCCCACTCCCGAGGCACGGCACATCTTGTACAGATGCCCCAGCAGGCCGAAACCCGTTACGTCCGTGGCCGCACGCACGCCGGTGGCCACCGCGTCCGCGGCAGCGTCGCGATTGAGGCTCGTCATCGTCGCAATTGCTTCTGCAAACACCTCACCGGTCTGCTTATGCCGGTTGTTCAGAAGTCCGACCCCGATCGGCTTGGTGAGCGTGATCGGCAACCCCGGCTTTGCGGCATCGTTGCGCAGCAGCCGATCGGGATGGGCGACGCCGGTTACCGCCATCCCGTACTTCGGCTCAGGATCGTCGATGGAATGGCCGCCGATCACCGGGCAGGCCGCTTCCGAGGCAACGCTCAGACCGCCGCGGAGGACTTCGGTCATCAAGTCCGGCGAGAGCACGCCGCGGGGCCAGCCTACGAGATTGATGGCCATGATGGGCTGGCCGCCCATCGCGTAGATGTCAGAGAGGGCGTTGGCGGCTGCGATCCGTCCCCAGTCGAAGGGGTCATCGACGACCGGAGTGAAGAAGTCGGCGGTGGAGAGCACCGCCAGGTCACCGCGCACCAGGACGGCTGCGGCGTCGTCGCCGCCTTCGAGGCCGACGAGGACGTCCGCCCCGGGCTGGCCGATGAGGCCCCGGACCGCGTCTTCGAGCTCGCCCGGTGGAATCTTGCAGGCGCAGCCACCACCGTGGGCATAGCCTGTGAGCCGGGGGGCGACGTCGGCGGCAGGTTCCTCGAGTTGCGGGATTGGCGTTCGGGCCTCGTTCACCCGGTTAGCGTACCCCTTGGACAGCCTGCTAGATTCAGGCGCGGTGGCGTCCGGGTTCTGGTGGGCCCCCCGGTCTTCAAAACCGGTGAGGCCGAGCATCTCGGCCTGGCGGGTTCGATTCCCGTCCGCCACCGCCAACTGACGTCGGGCAATCCCCGGAACGAGGAGGGGCTGTGGACCAGGTCGATCCTCGCCGCCTGATTCCCCGCACGAACGACCTGCTGGCGCTGCCGGAAGTCCGCGCAGCCCGGATACGGCTGAACGAGAGTGTCATCCGCGGACTCGTCCGGCAGGTCCAGGAGCAGGCACGGCGCGGCGAGCTCGCGCCCGGCCAGGTGGAAACAGCCCTGCTGGGCGCCCTTGCTGCGCGCAAGGCGACAACTCTGCGCCAGGTGCTGAATGCAACCGGGGTAATCGTCCATACCAACCTCGGCCGCGCCCCCCTTTCTGCGAGTGCGGTTGAAGCTCTTGTGACGGCCAGCGGTTACGTCGACGTGGAGCTGGACCTGGCAGACGGCACCCGCTCGCGCCGCGGCGCCGGCGCCCGTGCCGCGTTGCTCGCTGCCTGTCCGGGCGCCGAGGACGCCCTGGTCGTCAACAATGGAGCTGCGGCCCTGGTGCTGGCCACCACAGCCTTGGCCGGCGGCCGGGAGGTGGTGGTGAGCCGCGGGGAGCTGGTCGAGATCGGCGCCGGCTTCCGGCTGCCCGACCTGATCGAGTCGACGGGCTCAGCGCTCCACGAGGTGGGCACGACCAACAGGACGCACTTGCGCGACTACGCCAGCGCGATCGGGCCGAACACGGGCTGCGTGCTCAAGGTCCACCCGAGCAACTTCCGGGTTGACGGATTCACCTCCGCCGTGCCGCTGCGCGAGTTGAGCTCGCTCACAGCATCAAATGGGGTGCCCCTCGTCGCCGATCTGGGCAGCGGACTGCTGGCGCCCGACCCGCACCTGCCGCACGAACCCGATGCAGCCTCCGCGCTGGCCAGCGGGGCCGATCTCGTCATCGCCAGTGGGGACAAACTGCTGGGCGGACCTCAGGCAGGCTTGCTGCTAGGAGGCAAGGAGATCATCCAGCGATTGGCCCGCCACCCGCTCGCCCGCGCCGTCCGGGCGGACAAACTCGCCCTCGCCGCCCTCGAGGCGACCGTCGCGGGCGAAACGCCGCCCGTCGTCCAGGCCCTGCACGCCGATGTCGGGCAGCTCCGGCGCCGCACAGACAGGCTCGCCCGAGCCCTCCACGCACCTGTCGTGGCGCATGAAGGCAGGGTCGGCGGCGGCGGCGCACCCGGTGTCCCCCTGCCGGGATGGGCGCTGCGGCTCCCCGAGCAACTCGCGGCGCTCTTGCGCGCTCGCGACCCGGCCGTGCTGCCGCGCGTCCACGACGGCTCGTGCCTGATCGATCTGCGCTGCGTGCCCGAAGAGGACGATGACCGGATACTCGACGCGGTGCGGCAGGCGCTAGCAGTTCTCGAGGTTTCTGCTGCAGGCAGGGCGGGCTGAGCCTTGCACGTCGTTGCCACCGCGGGGCATGTCGATTCCGGCAAGAGCACTCTGGTGCGCGCGCTGACCGGGATGGAGCCGGACCGTTGGGAGGAGGAACGGCGCCGTGGGCTGACCATTGACCTGGGCTATGCCTGGACCAGCCTGCCGTCCGGACAGGAAGTCGCCTTCGTGGACGTCCCCGGCCATGAGCGCTTCCTCGGCAACATGCTGGCCGGAATCGGGCCCACGCCCGTGGTCTGCTTCGTCGTCGCCGCCGACGAGGGCTGGCAGGCGCAGTCAGGCGACCACAGGGACGCCGTCGCTGCCCTGGGTATCGAGTACGGCGTCGTGGTCCTCAGCCGCATGGACCGGGCATCCGAACAGCGGGTCAACGACGTGCTCGCCCGCACGCGCAGAGAGCTCGCCGGCACTGGGCTGCAGAACGCGCCCGCAGTCGCCGTCTCAGCCATTGACGGCACAGGCCTGGCTGAACTGCGTGCCGCGCTCGACGGCGTGCTGGCCGGTGTGCCCTCGCCTACGACCACTGGCCGGGTCCGGTTGTGGGTGGACCGCTCGTTCACCATCACCGGCTCCGGAACGGTGGTGACCGGGACACTGGCAGCAGGAACGATTGTCCAGGGTGACCGGCTCCAGCTGCTCGGTCACTCTGAACCCCGAGCCGTCGTGATCCGCGGCCTGGAAAGCCGAGACACCTCATGCCCCTCAGTGGGGCCCGTCAGCCGAGTGGCATTGAACCTGCGTGACGTCTCCGCCGCGGACATCCGCCGCGGAGACGCGCTCGTTACCCCAGACGCATGGCCCACGACGGGCGTCCTGGGCATTCGGCGGACTACCGGCGCGGCCTATACGGATGTACCGGAGCAACTCATGGTGCACGTTGGCACGGCGTCCGTGCCAGCCAGACTGCGTCCCTTCGGGGCCGACCATGCCCGGCTCGTCCTGGAGAGGCATCTGCCGCTCGTTCTCGGAGACCGTCTGGTGCTCCGTGACCCGGGGAGCCGCTCGGTCCTCGGCGGGGCACGGGTCCTCGATGCCGATCCGCCGCCGCTGAGGCGCCGCGGCGACGGCGCGCGCTGGGGGGAGCGGCTTGCAAGCATGGACCCCGGCGGTGACCTGATGGGCGAAGTGGCAGCCCGCGGGGCCGTGCAGGAAGAACATCTCCGCCGGCTCGGGCTGATCTCAGAGCCGGGTGCGGAGGCGCCCGCTTGCGTTCGGGTCTTCGGCGATTGGTGGGTGCATGCTCCTGTCTTCGACGCATGGGAGCATCGGTTGCGCACTGCGCTTGAGGCGCTCCGGGAGCGCGATCCTTTGGCCCCGGGCCTTTCCATGGGCGCCGCCAGAGACCTGCTCGAGCTGCCCGACGAGAGGCTACTTTCCCATCTGGTCCGAGATGCAGGGCTCGAACAGGAGGGCGGCCATGTCCAGCTGCCCGGCACTCAGAGCAGCCTCGGTCCCGCCGAGCCCGCGGTCGCCGAATTGGAGCGCAGGCTCAGCGCACACGCGTTCCAGGCCCCAGAGTCCGACGAGCTTGCCGCGCTGGGCCTAGGGGCCCGGGAGCTGGCCGCCGCCGAGCGCACCGGACGCCTGCTCCGGCTGCGTGATGGCGTGGTGCTGCTGCCTACGGCGCCGGCCATTGCGATGCGTGCCCTCGCCCGTTTGGAGCAGCCCTTCACGACCAGCCAGGCACGTCAGGCGCTCGACACAACACGCCGGATCGCGGTCCCGCTGCTGGAACATCTCGACTCGCGCGGTTGGACACGGCGCCTGGACGCCGGTCACCGCACTATCGTGAGGTGACGGCCCGGTCGTCCTCCCTCCAGTGCGCCTCCAGATGCACACGACGGCGGCGGCTCACTCTGATGAGGTCCGCCGCCGTCGGTATACGGGAGCTACTTCATACGAGAGCTACTTCGAGCCGAGGAAGATCGGGTTCGTCAGGGCGGCCATCGGGCCGAGGGGAAGGTTCGGTCCCATCTCGGTGCCGCTGCCGGAGGTGCCATCGGCCTTCGGGTGGCGGACCTCGATGCGGATGTAGGCGGAGAGCTGCGGAGTCGTGAGCCACGTGCTCGTGCCCTGGCCCGAGGCGGGGAGCGTGACCTGCTGCGTTTGGCCTTCGTCCGTGATGAAGCGGACGACGCCGTTCGGCACGCCCCCGACGGTCGCCGTCACCGTGACGGGGGCGTCCGGGGCGACGTCGAGCCGCTCGCCGATACCCGCGGTCTTCGCGCCCGACTTCACGGTGAAATCGAGCGTGACGTCTGCGGATTCGGCGATCCACGAGCGGCCGGAGCGGATGCCCTCGAGGATGGCGTCATGGGAGAGCGCAGATGCGTTGACGACGTTGTGCGGCCAGCCGATGACCTGGGGCACGCTGTGGGCGTCGCTGTCGCCCATCGCGGGGAGCCAGCGCCCATTCGTCCGCACCGAGTGCACGAGCATCGAATCCCACGTGTTGACCGAGGACTCGTCGTCCACCGTCCAAGGCCCCGTCCAGACCTCGACCGCGTCGGCGTCGTCGTACCCGAACTTCCAGCGGCACGCGACATACGGGCAGTAGGGGTGGGCCGGAACCACGAGGCCGCCCTTGGAATGGATGAGCTGGGCAGCGTCCTCGAAGCCCTTGTCCCGTGCCCGGTAGCGCCAGTCGATCCACTCGCCCGGCTCGAGTCCGAGCGCAAGGTAGTGGCCGTTCCGGGTGGTCACCTCCTCGCCCGTCAGGATGAGCAGGTCATTCCCGGCGAGGGGGCCCCACACTCCGTGGGAGGCGGGCGTGTTGTGATCGGTGGAGATCATGAAGTCGAGGCGTGCCGCCCGAGCGCCGGCGGCGACCTCGTCCGGGGTGCGCTTGCCGTCCGAGTAGACGGTGTGCAGGTGGGCGTCGCCGCGGTACCAGCCCGCACCCTTGCCGGCGATGGCCTGCGCGGGGTACTTCGGCTGATAGGGGGCGCCGTCGGGCCCGTAGTCGAGGGTGACGGTCACGGTGTAGTCCATGCCGTCCTCGGAGACCTGGTATGGGCCCAGGATGACGTTCCAGGTGCCGTTGCCGATGGGCCCGGGCAGGTAGCCGGGGGTGGCATCGGAGGCGCTGATCGTGAACTCGGTCCGGAAGCCGCCGGACCAGCCGCGGAAGCCCTTGCCCTGCAGGTCAGTGCCGCGCTCGTCGAAGATGCCGATGTCGCAGGCGTTCGTCAGGAGCCCCGAAGGGACGCTGGGCTTGCTGTACGTGTAGGAGACGCTGACCCGGTTCACGCCCGCCGGGACGTCGACCGGGAGGTAGACGAAGTCCGCCGCACCAGGATCCAGGTGGCCGGTGATCGTCTTGGTCTTGCTCGTGCCGCTGTCGGCGGCCGCGAAGCTCATGGGGGTCAGGGTTAGCGCCGCGCCGGTGAGCGCTGCTGCCAGGAAGCCCCGTCGTGAGGGGGAAAGGAGGGCAGAGGTATCGCCGCTGTGGGCCTTGCAGGGGGAAGTCACGCCGATATGGTGGTGCCAATTACTTAACGGTAGGAAACCGCTGGGGGTCCGAGGGCTGAACAAGCGAGACGAGTCTGGAACGGACCGGAGCCAGCGGGCGCCCGGGGCTCGAAGCTAGGCCCTCGTCCGCGGCATCCCGCGCAGGACGTGCATCTGGACGTCTAGCCACACCTCGAACGCGGGGAGGTCCGCCACGAGCGACTCCGTGACGAGCCATGAGGCGCCTCCGAGCCCGTACCCAAGCTGCCCCTGCAACGGCAGCGGCAGGAACAGTAGAGTCCCCATGGCCCTTCGTCTGCGCCCCAGCTCGTCTCTTGCGATCCGTTCAGCAATGGCCTGGCGGGAGTCCGGCACGTGGGTGCCTTCCCAGTGCCGCCGGTGCGCTACGAACCATTCGCGCCCCTCTCGCAGGAGTGGCTCCGCCGCCTCGCGCAAGGCCTCTTTGCCGGTCAGCGCACCCATGTAGTCAACCGAGCTGTGCCTCCTGACTGCTGGGGCAGTGTCCCGCAGCAGGGCGGTCCACCACTCCTGCCACTGCCCCTGAACCTCCGGATCCTTCCCGCGGTGAGCCATTACAGGCACCCGAGGTTCCAGCCGACGGGCAGAGGCGCCGAAGCGCCCCAGCCCGAGCCCGAGCGCGTCGCGGACGTAGAGCGCGACGACGAGCGCCTCCGGGCGGCCGATGCGCACTCCTTGGATCTCTCTGGTCTGTGATCGGAACGCCATGCAGGATCATTACCCGATGGGGATCCGGGGAAAATCCGTCCTGACCGAGAGTGATGGATGTTCGCGAGCTGGCTGGCAGGGCCTATGACGTGCTCGACGGGCTGGGGGAGACCTTCGAGGGGCTCGGCGACGGTGTGCCGGACTGCCACTTCTGCCGGTGCTCGCCCGAGTCTTGGTGGACCTGCTTGTTGGCATCGGTCACAGTCCCGCGCTGGACGAACACCGTCTCGATATTCCCGTTGGCCTTCTTGACCGTCATCTGCCCGTGCAGCGTCTCAGCATTGACTTGCCCGGGCGCGTGCTTGCCTGCATGCTTGCTTGGCTGGGCGCTCGCGCTGGCCGAGGGCGACGGCGTCGGGCTGCCGCTCTGATCCCCCGACACACGCTTCAGCAGACGAGCAGCAGGTCGCCACACCGTCGTCCGCAGCACCGAGCCGTCCTAGGAAGACAAAAAGTCCCTCTCAAATCCGCGTTTCCGCAGGTGAGAGAGGGGTTGTGGAGCCTCCCAGCGGGATCGAACCGCTGACCTTCTCATTACGAGTGAGACGCTCTACCGTCTGAGCTAGGGAGGCAACTGGAGCCCCGCCGCGGCGGAACCACCGAGTGAATACTCTAGTGGGGCGGCCCGTCCGCGGTCAAAACGAGCCGCCGAAACGACCGGTCAGGCCATCTTCCCCAGGTACTCCACAGCACATGCAACGGCCGCAGAGAAAAGTCTCCACGAGCGGTAATGGGCCGAGTCGACGTAGGCGCTTCCGCCCCGGCTTCGCAGGCATGCAAGCGTGCTCTGCCGTCCACCGGGTCTCTCGGGATATACCACGATGTCCACCGAACCTATTGTCCCGAGCGCGAGGCGCGCCCCGGTTCCTCTCAATGCAGCCCGCAGCTGCCTGCTGACCTGCAGTCTCTCCAGTGCGGTGGTCCCCGTCACCCTGTGCTCCCCATGTTGTTCTGGCCGCCCGGGCGGTGGCCGCCACCCCCAGCGTGGCGGCCACCGATGGGGAGAACAAGCGCACCGCGCCGTATGACGCAATATTCCCCGAAGATTTAGGACCGAACCTTCTGGAGCAGGTGTTCATCCCACGTACGTGGCGAATTCAGGGTCGGGTAGCGATGGGATGCGAGCGTGGTGATTCAATCGCCGGGATTGCCGGCGCACAGAGAAATCGGGGAGCTTGGAGTGTCTGTGCAGAACCTGCAGCCAGCCGCGGCGCGCTGCATCCGTCTTGCCGTGCTCGACCTGAACGGGACAACGGTCGTCGATGGAGGCGCCGCGGAGCGCGCGGTCGCTGAAGCGCTGGGCGCCCTCGGTGTCGCGGGGGAGAGGCTCGAGGCAGCACTTGCAGTATCGCGGCACAGTGCGGGGCTGGACCGCACCCAGGTCTTCGAACGGCTCTTCCCGGACGACGGCGAAAGTGCCCGGGCGGCGAGCCGCGCCTTCGCGGTCGCCTACGACCGCATGATCGCCGCCGGCTGCCTCCGTCCTGTGCCCGGCGCGGAGGAGGCGGTTCACGCTCTCCGCGACCACGGCGTCAAGGTGTGCCTCGCGACCGGATTCGGCCGGCACACGCAGAACAGCGTCCTCGAGGCCCTCGGCTGGATGGGCCTCGCCGACCTGTCACTCTGCTCTGAGGACGCTGGCCGCGGCCGGCCCTACCCCGACATGGTCCTCACCGCGGTCCTCGCACTCGATGTCGACGACGTGCGCGAGGTCCTCGTCGCGGGGGACACGACGGCGGACATCACCTCTGCCCTCAGCGCCGGCGCTGGCGCGGCTGTCGGCGTCCTCACGGGCGCCCACACGGCAGGCGAGCTCATGGCCGCGGGCGCGACCGCCGTCGTCGGCTCCGTCGCAGACCTGCCCGGGCTCCTCTGGGGCCGGGAGGAAGCAGCCGCGGGCTAGCAGCGCGCGCCGTCCTTGGGCGCGTTCCCGTCGACGAGGTAGCCGTCCACGGCGTCATCGATGCAGGTCGAGCCGCGGCCGTAGGCGGTGTGTCCCTGGCCGTTCCACGTGAGCAGGTCCGCGTTCCCGAGTTCGCTGCGGAGGGACTGCGCCCACGGGTAGGGGGTCGCGGGGTCGCCGGTCGTGCCGACGACGACGATGGGGCTGCTTCCGGTGTAGTGCGCGGGGGCGGGGGTGCGCACGGGCTGGTAGGGCCAGTCGCGGCAGTTGACGCCGCCGTATGCGAAGAACTGGCCGAACGTCGGGGAGGCCTGCTCGAGCTGGGCTGCCTCGGCGGCCATTCCGGCGGGGTCGGAGGGCTCGGAGTAGTCGAGGCAGTTGTACGCCATGAAGGCGAAGTTGCTGTTCGAGGAGTACGTGCCGTCCGATTCGCGGTCCGCTGCGAGGTCTGAAAGGCGGAGCATCGCCGAGCCGTCGCCCCTGAACGCGCTCGTGAGGGCCCCTGTCAGCACGCTCCAGTTCTGGTTGTTGTAGAGCGGGATGATCATGCCGTTCACGAAATCTGTGATCGGCAGAATACGTCCGTCCGTCGTGGACATCGGGTGCTTCGCGACCGACTGGAGGAGGTTCCGCACCTGCGCGACCGCTTCATCCTCGGTCCCGTGCACCGGGCAACCGGAACCGGAGAGGCACGAGCGGATGTAGGCGTGCAGGGCGTCCTCGAAGCCCTTCGCCTGACCGATCGTGATCTGGCTCGCGGTGAGGGCCGGATCAAGGGCGCCGTCGAGCGCGAAGCGTCCGACGCGGTCCGAGAAGAGGGTCGCGTAGGTTGCGCCGAGGAAGGTCCCGTAGGAGAACCCGAAGTAGTTGAGCTTCGTCTGCCCAGCGACGACGGCGCGGATGATGTCCATGTCACGCGCAGAACTGATCGTGTCGGTGTGAGCGAGGATGGGCCCCGTATTCGCCTTGCACGCTTCGATGACCGTCTTCTGCTCTGCGAAGGCCTGGTCGAGACCGGGCGGGGTCGACGGATCGATGTTCATCTGCCGCGCCGCGTCCTCCTGCGACGCGTTGAGGCACGTGACCGGCGCCGAACGCTTTACGCCTCGGGGATCCCAGCCGATGATGTTGTACGCGTCCCTCAGCTTCTGGGTGAACATCTGGGTCGCCGAGTCTCTGACGAGGTCGATGCCGGACGCTCCTGGGCCACCCGGATTCACGAGGAGGCTAGCGGAGGTGTTCTTGCCCTGAAGGCGAGCGACGGCGAGCTGGATCGTATCGCCGTCCGGCTTCGAGTAGTCCACGGGAACGGTGACCTTGGCGCACTCGAGCCCGTTCTCGCACGACGACCACTGGATCTGCTGCTGGTAGTACTTCGCGAGTTCGGGCGGGGCCCCCGCGGTGGCGGAGGGGTCTACGCCCGGCTTCGCGTTCTGACTCGGCCCGAACGGGGTGCACGCGCTGAGGGCGAGCGCGATCACCGCGAGCCCCGCAATGATGGCGAGGACGGCGCGGAGGGGCGACCCCTGGCTCGGGGCAGGCGTGCTCACAGGGGCTGTCTCCTCAGATCAGGCTTACTGCCATGGCCTCGACCGCGAGGAGCGGGGCCACATTGGTGGTCGTGATGCGTTGTCTCGTGGTGTTAACCGCGTCCATGCGGGTCAGCGTTACGTCCGCCGTGGAGGCCGCCGCGAACTCGGCGATCTCGGCCGCAAGCTCAGTATTCACCGGTTCGACCGCACCTCCGAGCTGGACCATGAGCACGTCTCGGTAGAACGAGAGGAGGTCTGTCAGGGTCCGGTCGAGGGAATCGGTCACCGACCGCTTGGCGCGGCGCTTCTGGTCCTCTTCGAGCTGGCGCACCTGTGCCCGGAGGCTCGGCGGGAGCTTCTCGTCGGCCGTGACCCCGAGGGTCTCGAGGAGCCTCGTCCGCTCCTGCGCGTCCCGCTCCTCGTTCGAGCTCGAGGCCTCGTCAGTCGCGATCTTCACGAGCTGCTCCGCGAGCCTGACCGCTTGCGAGACGCTCGAGAGTGAGAGGGGGAGCCGAACAGTGGCCGCCCGCCGCTCGCGAGCCGACTCATCATGGACCAGTCGGCGCGCGATCCCAATGTGGCTCTGGGCGGCGCGTGCCGCCTGCAGGGCGAGCCGCGGGTCTGCGCCGTCGCGCTCCACGAGCAGCGCGGCAACGTCGTCGACCGGCGGAACGCGCAGGTTCACGGCGCGGCAGCGCGAACGGATCGTGACGAGGACGTCGGCGGGCGACGGCGCGCAGAGCATCCAGATCGTCCGGGGAGTGGGCTCCTCGATGGCCTTGAGCAGCACATTCGTGGTGCGTTCGGCCATACGGTCGGCATCCTCGACGACGACGATCCGCCACCGCCCCGTCGACGGGCGGTCGCCGGACTTGGCCACGAGCTCCCGCGCCTCGTCAATAGTGATTGTGATCTTCTCTGTGCGCACGAACGTCACGTCGCTGTGGGATTCGGCGAGCACGGCGCGGCACCCTGCGCACACGCCGCAGCCGCGGCCCATGACGTCGTCGACCTCGCAATTGAGCGCTGCCGCGAAGGCCTTCGCCGCCGTCGAGCGTCCCGAGCCGGGCGGTCCTGTGAAGAGCCAAGCGTGGGTCAGTCCCTCGCCCGCGGCCGCCCGACTCAACTGCTCGACGACGGGCTCCTGCCCGACGAGCTGCTCCCACACCGTCATGCGCGCACCTCGAGCGAGCGGGTCACGGCCGCGAGGATCCGCTCGGCGAGTTCTTCGAGGTCGCGCCGTCCATCCAGGACCAGGTAGGCGTCGGGGCGGTCTTCGGCGAGGTCGAGGAAGGCCGCACGGACGCTGCGGTGGAAGTCGTCGGACTCGGACTCGAGCCGGTCCTCGACAGCGTCGTCCGCGGTCCGCCGCGAGCGCCCCTCGGTCTCGTCGACATCGAGCAGCACCGTGAGGTCCGGCCAGAGGCCCTCCGTGGCCCAGACGTTGAGATCGCGGACCGGCTTGACGCCCAGACCGCGCGCGACGCCTTGGTAGACGATCGAGGAGCCGATGTAGCGGTCCGTGATGACGATGCATCCGCGATCGAGCGCGGGCTTGATCGTCTGGGCGACGTGCGCCGCCCGGGCGGCGGCGAAGATGAGGGCCTCGGTCCGCGCGTCGACCTCCCCCTGGCCGTGGTCGAGCACGAGCGATCTGAGCTTCTCGCCGATCGGGGTCCCGCCCGGCTCGCGCGTCAGCAGAACCTCGTGGCCAGCAGCGAGCAGCGAGCCCGCGAGCAGCCGGGCCTGGGTCGACTTCCCCGCGCCGTCGCCGCCCTCGAATGCGACGAAGAGGCCGCGTGCGGGCCCACGATCAAGCTCGCCCGTGGGGGAGGCGGGGGAGAAGGTCACTGTCCAAGCCTACCGACTCGGGGACGCTCGGACGGGCATACCCTAGGGGCATGACCGACGTCCCCGAAACCGACTCCGCTCTGCCCGAGTACACGTTCCCCCATCTCGACGCCGCGGAGCTCTCTGCGCTCTCTCCGGAGACACTCGCTGTCGCGGCCGGGCGTCCCGAACGCGGGCACGACACGCCTGTGAACCCGAGCGTCGTGTTCTCCTCGACGTTCGTCGGCCTCGGATCGGTGGGCGACGGCGCCCGGGGCTATGCGCGCTTCTCGAACCCCACCTGGGAACCGTTCGAGGAGGCCGTGGCGCGGCTCGAGGGCGCCGAGATCCCAGCGCTCCTCTTCTCTTCGGGCATGGCGGCCGTCGCCGCGGCACTGAGCCTCGTTCCGGTCGGCGGCGTGCTCGTCGCGCCAGCCCACGCCTACTCGGGCACGCTCGGGCTTGCGCAGGCCAAGGGCGTCCGGGGTGAACTCGGACTCCGCTCCGTGGACATCGCGGACACGGACGCGACCGTCGCCGCGCTGGACGGCGCCGACGTCCTGTGGGTCGAGAGCCCCACGAACCCCATGATGGAGGTCGCCGACCTGCCCGCCCTCACGGCCGCAGCGCACGCGGCGGGGGCCGTCGTCGTCGTCGACAACACCTTCAGCACCCCGCTCGGGCAGCAGCCCCTCGCGGTGGGCGCCGACGTCGTCGTCCATTCCGCGACGAAGTACCTCGCGGGGCACTCCGATGTGCTCCTCGGCCTCGCCGTCACGGCCGACGACGAGCTCCGCGCCCGGCTCCTCGGCCACCGCACCCTCCACGGCGCGATCGCCGGCCCGATGGAGGCCTGGCTCGGGCTCCGCGGCCTCCGGACGCTCGCGCTGCGGGTCGAGCGCTCGCAGGCGACGGCAGCCGAGCTCGCCCGCCGCCTCGAGGGCCACCCCGCCGTGCGCCGCACGCGGTACCCCGGCCTCGTCTCGGACCCCGGGCACGAGCGCGCCGCGGCCCAGTTCGACGGCTTCGGCTCGATCATCAGCATTGAGCTCGACGGCGCCGCCGAGGCAGACGCGCTCGTCGCGGGCCTCGCGCTCTGGCTCCCGGCGACCTCGCTTGGGGGCGTCGAGTCCACCATCGAGCGCCGACGCCGGCACATCGCCGAGCCGACGACCGTCCCCGAAGGGCTCGTGCGGCTGAGCGTGGGGATCGAGAACGTCGACGACCTGTGGGCCGATCTCGCCCAAGGCCTCGATTCGCTCGTGTGAGCCACTAGGCTGGTGGTGTGATCGCCAGCTACATCGTCTTCTACAGCGACCTCATCGTGGGCTATGCGGTCTCGCTGCTGTGCCTCGTCATCTCGCTGTGGGCGTTCATCGACTGCGTCACCCGCAAGGGCGCGGCGTTCGAAGCCGGCTTCAAGCGCACGAAGGGCTTCTGGCTCGGCATCACCGGCGGCGCGACGCTCGTCGGCATCCTCGCGGCCCTGAGCCCAGTGAGCCCGCTGTTCGGCCCGAGCCTCTTCACGCTCGCCGCCGTGACCGCGGCCGGCATCTATCTCGCCGACGTGCGCCCGGCAGTCTCGTCGCGCTGACCCTGACCCCGGCCGGCTGACCGAGTGGTCCAGAAGGCGAGCCCGATCAGGGCCACGCGTGGGCGTCCCGTCGGGAACGTCACACGGGGGACCACGAACCCGAACCGGATGCGCCGCGTGGATCGCTGGATCACGGGCGTCAACGCGCGCCGCTTCCGTGCCCTGCCGCCGTCGCCCCTCGCCGTCGACCTCGGCTACGGCGCCTCCCCGGCAACCGCCGTCGAGCTCTTCGAGCGCCTCCGCACCGTGCGCGACGACTTCCGCCTCACGGGGGTCGAGATCGAGTCGGGCCGGGTCTCCGCGGCCAAGCCGCTCGAGCGGGAGGGACTCGACTTCCGCCTCGGAGGCTTCGAGCTGCCGGTCGACGGCGCCCCCGCGCTCGTCCGGGCGTTCAACGTGCTGCGGCAGTACGAGGAGGCGGACGTCGCCGCGATCTGGGAGCTCGTGTGCTCCCGCCTCGCGCCGGCCGGCCTTTTCGTGGAGGGCACGTGCGACGAGATCGGGCGCAGGGCGGCGTGGGTAGCGCTCGACGGCGGCGGCCCGCGCACGCTGTCCGTGGCCCTGCGCTTCGGCTCGTTCGAGCGGCCGTCCGACGTCGCAGAGCGCCTTCCGAAGGCGCTCATCCACCGCAACGTACCCGGCGAGCGGGTCCACGGGTTCCTTGCGGCGCTCGATGCGGCATGGGCCGCCGCCGCCCCGCTCGCTCCCTTCGGGAATCGCCAGCGGTGGATCACCACGGTGCGCTCCCTCAAGGAGGCGGGGTGGCCCGTCCTTCACGGCCCCGGACGCTGGCGGCTCGGTGAGCTCACGGTCGCGTGGGAAGCCGTCGCATCCGGCGTCACGGACGCTCGGGGAGCGGGGCTCGCCCGATAGCATGAGCCCTATGACTTACACGCTGATCCTGCTGCGCCATGGGCACAGCGACTGGAACGCCAAGAACCTCTTCACGGGCTGGGTGGACGTCGACCTCAACGACCAGGGGCGCGAGGAGGCTCAGCGCGGTGGCGAGCTGCTTGCTGAGAAGGGCCTCCTCCCGGACATCCTCTTCACTTCGCGGCTCAAGCGCGCGATCAACACGGCGAACATCGCCCTCGCTGCGGCCGACCGCGGCTGGATCGACGTGAAGCGCTCGTGGCGGCTCAACGAGCGCCACTACGGCGCCCTGCAGGGCAAGGACAAGGCCCAGACACTCGCGGAGTTCGGCGAGGCGCAGTTCATGGAATGGCGCCGCTCGTACGACGTGCCGCCGCCCCCTCTCCCGGACGACTCCGAGTTCTCCCAGGTCGGTGACCCGCGCTACGCGGACCTCGGCGATGACATCCCGCGGACCGAGTGCCTCAAGGACGTGCTCGAGCGGCTCATGCCGTACTGGGAGTCGGAGATCAAGGCTGAGCTCCGCGCGGGCAAGACGGTGCTCATCACCGCGCATGGCAACTCGCTGCGCGCGCTCGTGAAGCACCTCGACGGCATCACCGACCAGGACATCGCCGGCCTCAACATCCCCACCGGGATCCCGCTCGTCTACGAGCTCGGCGAGGACTTCAAGCCGACCAGCGCCGGGGGGACGTACCTCGACCCTGCCGCCGCGGCGGCGTCGATCGAGGCCGTGAAGAACCAGGGCAAGAAGTAGCGCTCGGCGCGCTGCGTAGGAGCATACGACGGCGGCCGCTCACCGAGATAGGGTGAGCGGCCGCCGTCGTCGTCGGGGTCAGAGCGCGGGGACGTCAGTTGGACGTCATGTCCCCATCCCACTCGCCGGTGACGAGGTAGGAGACCTTGCGCGCTACCGAGACGCCGTGGTCTGCGAAGCGCTCGAAGTAGCGGCTCGCGAGAGCGGCGTCGACGGCGAGGGCCGGCGAACCGTTCCACGACGCATCGGCGATCGCGCGGAAGACGCCCGCATGGAGATCGTCGATCTCGGCATTCGTGCCCTGGATCTTCGCGACGAGTGTCAGATCGTGGGTCTCGAGGAGCTGCGCGACATCCTCGATCATCGTCTTGTCCAGCTCGGCCATCCGCTCGAACGTCCGCGCGAGGGGCGCCGGGACGGCGTTCTCGGGGTAGCGGAGGCGCGTGAGCTGGGCGATGTGCCGGGCGAGGTCGCCCATCCGCTCGAGCGAGGCGCTCATGCGGAGGGACCCGACAATCGTGCGAAGGTCGCTCGCCACGGGCCCCTGAAGCGCGAGGATGTCGATCGCTCGCTCGTCGAGCGCCGTCTGGCGGAAGTCGATGCGCGCATCCTCCGCGATGACCTCCTGGGCGAGATCGACGTCGGTGTTCTGGAAGGAGTCGACAGCCTTGTCGAGCGCCACCGCGACGAGCCTTGCGATCTCCACGAGATCGTCGTGGACCAATTTGAGTTCTTCCTGGAATACCTTGCGCACGGCGGTGTCCTTTCCTCAGTGCTCCGTCTCGACGCGCACGGGCGGGGGAATGCCGTCCCGTCACCGCGCCTTCTGCCCCTCGGGGCACTCCGACTCGTCACACTCTCAGCGGCAGATGAATACTTGTCTGCCCTGAAATGAACGATACGTGAACCGCGGTCTCAGCACGCCAATCCCGAGCGGCGGGCCTCCATGCGGCCTCTAAGCTAAAGGTGTGGATCCTCTCGTCGTCGGCATCGTGGCGGGTCTTGTCGGCCTGTCCTTCGGCGCCTTCGGCGTCCTCGCGTTCCGCGCAAGCGAGCGCCAGCGGGCGCTGCTCGAGGAAGGCCCGGGCGAGGCATCGTTCCCAGACGGGGCGGCCGACGTGCTGTCCGTCCTCGGCAAGGCCTTCGTCGTCGTCGACGCCATCGACAGCGTCGTCCGCGCGAGCCCGGCTGCCTATGCGTACGGCCTGGTCCGCGGGCACACGGTCGTCCACCGGGAGCTCCTCGAGATGACGGCGAAGGTGCGTGGCAACGGCGTCGTCATCGAACAGCAGCTCGAACTCCCACGCGGTCCTCTCGGGCAGGGGACCATCATCATCCAGGTCCGCGCGGCGATGCTCGGCGAGGAGTACATCCTCCTGCTCGCCGACGACCGCACCGAGATCACCCGCACAGAACGCATCCGCAACGACTTCGTCGCGAACGTTTCGCACGAGCTCAAGACGCCGGTCGGCGCGATTTCCCTCCTCGCGGAGGCGCTCGAGGCCAGCCCGGACGACGAGGACGCCGTCCGCCGTTTCGCGCAGCGGATGCACAAGGAGTCCACGCGCCTCGCGGCCCTCGTCCAGGACATCATCGAGCTCTCGCGGCTCCAGGGAGCGGACATCGTCCATCAGGGCAAGGTCGTCGACATCAACGAAGTCGTGGCGGACGCCGTCGACCGCTCCAGGCTCGCGGCAGAGACGAAGGGCATCTCCGTCGTCGTCGGCGGATCGAGCCAGCGCAAGGTCTATGGGGACCCCGACCTGCTCGTGAATGCGTTCCGCAACCTCATCGACAACGCGATCCGCTACTCGCCTGAGAACACCAAGGTCGGTGTCGGCGTGCGCGACAAGGACGGTCTCGTGTCCGTCTCGGTCACGGATCAGGGCGAGGGCCTGCGGCCCGAGGACCAGGAGCGCGTGTTCGAGCGCTTCTACCGGGTGGATGCGGCCAGGTCGCGGCAGACGGGCGGCACGGGCCTCGGCCTGAGCATCGTCAAGCACGTCGTGGAGAACCATGGAGGCGAGGTGACCGTGTGGTCGCAGCTCGGCAAGGGCTCTACGTTCACCGTGCGGCTGCCCGAGATGGACGAAGACCAAGAACATGACAAAGGGGCCGCCCGGCCCCCGGAACAAGGAGCAATGGCTTGAGCAGGATCTTGATCGTGGAGGACGAAGAGTCGTTCAGCGACCCGCTTTCCTTCCTCCTCGGCAAGGAAGGCTACGAGGTGGAGGTCGTTGACAACGGCAACGACGCTCTCGTCGAGTTCGACCGCAACGGAGCCGACCTTGTGCTGCTCGACCTCCAGCTTCCCGGCACCCCCGGAACCGAGGTGTGCCGCCAGCTCCGGCAGCGCTCGAACGTCCCGGTGATCATGCTGACCGCCAAGGACTCGGAGATCGACAAGGTCGTGGGGCTTGAACTCGGAGCCGACGACTACGTCACCAAGCCGTACTCGTCCCGCGAGCTCGTCGCCCGGGTTCGCGCCGTCTTGCGCCGCCACGGCGAACCGGAGGAGCTCATCTCCTCCACAGTCCAGGCGGGGCCGGTGCGCATGGATGTTGAGCGGCACGTCGTGAGTGTCGAGGGCGAGCAGGTGGCCCTTCCGCTCAAGGAATTCGAGCTGCTCGAGATGCTGCTCCGCAACTCGGGCCGGGTGCTCACCCGCGGTCAGCTCATCGACCGGGTGTGGGGCTCCGACTACGTGGGGGACACAAAGACCCTCGACGTCCACGTCAAGCGACTCCGGAGCAAGATCGAGCCGGACCCTTCGAGCCCGCGCTATCTCGTCACCGTCCGCGGCCTCGGCTACAAGTTCGAACCCTGATCCGCGGGGCCGGCTGAGCGAGTCAACGAACGACGACGGCCGCTCACCCCGCGTGGGGTGAGCGGCCGTCGTCGTTGTCGCGTTGGCTCGTCAGCCTTCTTCAGTGGCTGGCTGGTCAGTGGCTGGCTGTGGCCGACGGCGTCGCGGTGGACGCGCTGGAGGTGGCCGTGCTGGAGGTAGCCGTGTTGGTAGCGCCAGCGGTGGCCGAGCTCGTCGCCTTCGCGGACGGCGACGGAAGGAACTGGCGGTACTGCTCTAGCGTCCCGTCGAGGACCGGGATCTGAACGTCTTGCGTCGAGGTGCCGTCGGAGACCTTGACGCTCACGAGCGAACCTGGGACGCCGCCCACGTTCGCGAAGTCAGCCGGCGTCGGATTGTCCTCGAGCCGGACGGTGCCGTTGCTCGGGACGGTCAGGCTGACCGTGCTCTGGCCAGGCGTCGTCATCGTGACCGAGAGGTCATTCGAGGAGGTGTTGTAGAGGCTGCCAAGCATCCGGCCGGGGGCGCCGGCGCTCGGCGTCGGGGAGGAGCCTGCGTTGCCGGCGGAGGCGATGAGTGCGTTGCGCAGCTGGAGGGATCCGACGTTGGCATCAATGCCGTCAGACGCCGCGTACGGTGAGGCGGTCTGCTGCGGGTTGATATATCCGCAGCCGGTGGCCGTCAGCAGGCCCACGCCGATGGCAGCCACGAGGGCAACCCGCTTGGCGGGGGTCGAAGCAGTGAAACGCACAGCTCGCTCCTGTTGGATGGGTGTAAGAGGTCTGGTCGCCCCTAGCGTAGCCCGAATTTCGACAGATCGTAGATTCCGCAGCGCGGCAACCTCGTGACGTGAAGCACTTTCTTGAAGATTCGTCAACCCCCCGCCGTCGTACTCCAGCAACCGCTCTCCCGCGTGATTCCGCCGATCGCGGGCCGTCCCGGGCCCGGATCGGACTATCGGACGTGATAGACTGGCTTGCGGGAAAGGGGAATGTCCACATGGTTTTTGAGGTTGGCGAGACGGTTGTTTACCCCCACCACGGTGCAGCCAAGATCGAAGAGATCAAAATGCGCACTATCAAGGGCGAAGAGAAGATGTACCTCAAGCTCAAAGTGGCACAGGGTGATCTAACGATTGAAGTACCAGCTGAAAACGTGGATCTCGTAGGAGTCCGCGATGTTGTGGGCAAGGAAGGGCTCGAGCACGTTTTCGACGTCCTTCGTGCCGAATTCACCGAAGAGCCCACCAACTGGTCCCGCCGTTACAAGGCGAATCTTGAGAAGCTCGCCTCGGGCGATGTCATCAAGGTTGCCGAGGTCGTCCGCGACCTGTGGCGTCGCGATCAGGATCGTGGCCTCTCTGCCGGTGAGAAGCGGATGTTGGCCAAGGCCCGTCAGATCCTCATCTCCGAGCTCGCGCTCGCTGAGAAGACGGATGAGGAACAGGCCGCGAGTGTCCTCGACGAGGTTCTTGCGTCCTGAGTTTCAGGCTCTCGTGGGGCCCCTGCAGCGAAGGCTGTAGGGGCCTTTTCGTGTCTAGGGGCGGGGAAAAAGGAGGCCGTCCTCCTCAGGTTCTGTGCCGTCCTCCCCAGCTACTCTTCCGGGGTCCCCAGAATCAGCTCCCGAATCTCACGCGGTTGACCTCCGTCGTCAAGGAAGTTGGGGAGGGCCGGGCCGGAAGTTGGGGAGGGCCGGGCCGGAAGTTGGGGAACCCGGCGCGAGAGTTGGGGAGACCGGCGTGAGGGTTGGGGAGTTCGGCGCAGAAGTTGGTGGGGTCGGTCGGGCGCTAGGCTGACCGGGTGACTGCAGCCACCGCCAGCGCCTCCGCGCCCACCGAGCCGGTCGCCGTCGTCGTTGTTGCTGCCGGCGCAGGGACGCGCCTCGGGTACGGCATGCCCAAGGCCCTCGTGCCGGTGTGTGGCGAGCCGATGCTGCTGCACGCGCTCCGCGGAGTGGTCGCCGCCAGTTCGGCTCGCCAGATCTGTGTCGCGGTTCCCGCGGACGACGACGAGTTGGCGGCCGTGTGCCGCGCATTCGCTATAGAGCTGGCATCCACTGAGCCAGCCACCACGGAGCCAGCCACCACGGAGCCAGCCACCACGGAGCCGGCCGCCAGCGAGCCGGGCGCCACCGCGGGGACGGCGAGGGAACTGGGCGCGCCCGAGATCACGGTGGTCCAGGGCGGGGCCACGAGGGCAGAATCAGTCCAGTCCGCCCTAACTGCGTTGAAGCCCGGGACAGTTCATGTCCTTGTCCACGACGCCGCCCGTCCCCTCACGCCGCCCGAGGTCTTCCACCGGGTGGTCGCCGCGCTCCGGAACGGAGCGGCCGCCGTCATCCCCGCGGTGCCGGTCGTCGATACGGTCAAGAGCGTCGCGCGGACGGTCGACGACGAGGCGTCCGTCGCTGACGAGGTCGTCACCGGAACACCCGCGAGGGAGACGCTGCGCGCGGTGCAGACGCCGCAGGGCTTCGATGCCGAGACCCTCCTCCGCGCGCACCGGACGTCCCAGACCTGGTCCGAAGAGCGCGCCGCTGCCATCACGGACGATGCGATGCTCGTCGAGTCGCTCGGCCTCCCTGTGTATGTGGTCCGGGGCGACGCCCGATCGCTCAAGATCACGACCCCGCTCGACCTGCGGCTCGCCGAGACCCTCGTGAGCAGCCTGGGCAGCCCGGGCACCATCCTCACCCAGCCCAGCCCCACCCAGGAGCCATCATGATCGTGCCGCGCACCGGCATCGGTGTGGACGTCCACGCCTACGCCCCCGAGGACGAGCCGCAGCCCCTGTGGCTCGGCGGCCTCCTGTGGGAGGGCGAGCGGGGACTCGCTGGCCACTCGGACGGGGACGCGGTGGCCCACGCCGCGGCGGACGCGCTGTTCTCGGCGGCCGGCGTCGGCGATCTCGGGACCCACTTCGGGACAGCGCGTGTCGAGTACGCCGGCGCTTCGGGGGTGACGCTGCTCGCCGAGGCCGCACGAATTGTCCGGGCCGCAGGTTTCGAGATCGCGAATATCGCGGTCCAGTTCGTCGCGCAGCGGCCGGTCTTCGCACCTCGCCGGGAGGAGTCGCAGCGTGTTCTGTCCGAGGCTGCCGGCGCACCCGTGAGCGTTTCCGCCACGACGAGCGATCACCTCGGCTTCACCGGCAGGAGGGAAGGCGTCGCCGCCGTCGCGACGGCGCTCGTCTACCCGACGCCGCCGCCCGGGGCTGTCGCGACCGATACCCTTATCAAGTGACCCTGCGCTTCTACGACTCCGCCACCCAGGAAGTCCGCGACTTCATTCCGCTCGTGCCCGGTCAGGCGAGCGTCTACTACTGCGGTGCAACGGTGCAGGGTTCGCCGCACGTGGGCCACGTCCGGTCTGCGATCGTGTTCGACCAGCTCACGCGGTGGCTCGTGCACCGCGGCTTCGAGACGACCGTGGTGCGGAACGTGACGGACATCGACGACAAGATCCTCGCCAAGAGCGAGGCCTCGTTCGAGCCGGACTTCGTCCCCGAGGGCACGTACCGCCCACGCGAGCAGTGGTTCGCGCTCGCGTATCGCTACGAGCAGGAGTTCGAGAGCGCGTACGAGACCCTCGGCGTGCAGCGCCCCACCTATGAGCCGCGTGCGACCGGGCACATGACCGAGATGCACGAGCTTATCGCGAGGCTCATCGAGCGTGGCCACGCGTACCCGGCGGAGGACGGCTCCGGAGACGTCTACTTCGATGTCCGCTCGTGGCCCGAGTACGGCTCGCTCACTCACCAGAGCATCGGCGACATGCAGGCGGCCACGGACGCCGACCCGCGGGGCAAGCACGATCCGCGCGACTTCGCGCTGTGGAAGGGCCACAAGGCCGGCGAGCCTGAGACGGCGAGCTGGCCGAGCCCCTGGGGGCGCGGCCGGCCGGGCTGGCACCTCGAGTGCTCCGCGATGGCCACGAAGTACCTCGGCCCGCGCTTCGACATCCACGGCGGAGGCCTCGACCTGCGCTTCCCGCATCATGAGAACGAGCTCGCGCAGTCGACGGCGGCAGGCGACGGGTTCGCGAACTTCTGGATGCACAACGGCATGGTCACCTTCGAGGGCGAGAAGATGTCGAAGTCCATTGGCAACGTCGTGTCGCCGGCGGAGATGCTCGAGCTCGCGAGCCCGCGGGTCGTCCGCTACTACCTCGGCCAGGCGCACTACCGCTCGGTCCTCGACTACCGGCCCACCTCCCTCGAAGAGGCGGCGGCTGCCGTCGACCGCATCGACGGGTTCATCGAGAAGGCTCGGTCCAAGGTGACCGGCGCCGGCGAGGGCCAGGTGCCCTCAGCCTTCGCGGCGGCGATGGACGACGACCTCAACATTCCCCAAGCCCTCGCCGTCCTCCACGAGACCGTGCGGCGGGGCAACACGGCGCTCGCCGTGGGCGATTCCGAGGCGGTGGCGGAGGCCCTCGCGGAGGTCCTCGCGATGACGTCCGTGCTCGGCCTCGATGCCGCGGGCACGGTGGGCGTCGTGTACGACGACGCCGCGCACCACGCGCTGAGTGCGCTGGTCGCCGCGCAGCTCGAGGCACGCGCAGAGGCCCGCGCTTCGAGGGACTGGTCAGCAGCGGATGCGATCCGCGACAGGCTCTCCGCCGCCGGGATCCTCGTTGAAGACTCAAGCGACGGGGCCACATGGAGCCTCGCGCAACCCCAGATCAGCACAACCGGAACGGGAGCATAGATGGCCGTCAACGGGCGCCCCGGAGCGCGCAAGACCAAGAAGAAGGGCGCGACCGTCGGCACGGGGGGCCACGGGCGCAAGGCCCTCGAGGGCAAGGGCCCGACGCCGAAGGCCGAGGACCGCGTCTACCACAAGGCACACCGGGCCAAGCAGCTCGCAGAGCGTTCGGCCGCGAAGCGCCAGGGCCAGCCGGGCCGGCTAGCGGAGGGTCGCGGCGGCGGCCGCCCTAAGGGCATGGAGGAGATGGTCACGGGCCGCAACTCGGTCGTCGAGGCGCTCCGCGCGGGCGTTCCCGCGAAGACCCTCTACGTCGCCGTGCGGATCGAGATGGACGATCGCGTCCGCGAGTCCATGAAGCTCGCCGCGGAGGCCGGGATCCCGCTGCTGGAGGCGCAGAAGCCTGAGCTCGACCGCATGACGGGCGACGCGATCCATCAGGGCGTCGTGCTCCAGATCCCGCAGTACGAATACCCGGATGCGTTCGAGCTCATCGAGGAAACCATGGAGAAGTGGCGCAAGGGCCACATTTCCTCGATGCCGCTGTTCGTTGCCCTCGACGGCATCACGGACCCGCGCAACCTCGGCGCCATCATCCGCTCCGTCTCATCGTTCTCGGGCCAGGGCGTGATCGTGCCCGAGCGCCGCAGCGTCGGGATGACGGCCGCCGCGTGGAAGACGAGTGCGGGGGCGGCGGTGCGTGTTCCGGTCGCCAAGGCCGCGAACCTCAACACGGTGCTGCGCCAGGCGAAGGAAGCAGGGTACTTCGTGCTCGGGCTCGATGGGGACGGGGACGTGAAGCTTCCGGGCCTCGAGCTCGCGACGGAGCCGATCGTCCTCGTGGTCGGCTCTGAGGGCAAGGGCCTCTCGCGCCTCACCCGCGAGCTGTGCGACCAGATCGTCTCGATTCCGATCGACTCGCACATGGAATCGCTCAACGCCGGAATGGCCGTCGCGATCTCGCTCTACGAGGTCTCGACCCGACGGGCCGGAACTCGCTGATGGCCGTGCGTGTCGCCCTCGTCCAGCTGACCACCGGCCGCGACCTCGCGGCGAACCTCGACCTCGTCCGGGCCGGCATCCGGGAGGCCGCGGCGCGACGGGCCGCCGTCGTCGTCTTCCCCGAGGCGAGCATGCGCGCCTTCGGCAACTCGCTCGTCGACATCGCGGAGCCGCTCGATGGTCCGTGGGCGACGGCGGTGGCCGCCGCCGCGGACGAGGCGGGGGTCGTCGTCGTGGTCGGCATGTTCACGCCGGGGGATGCGGACACGGTGCGCAATACGCTCCTCGTCCACGGGCGCGGCGTCCATGCCCATTACGACAAGATCCACCTTTACGACGCCTTCGGCTTCAAGGAGTCGGATACGGTGACGGCGGGCACTGAGCCGCGCCAATTCACGGTCGACGAGGTCACGTTCGGCCTCGGGACTTGCTACGACGTGAGGTTCCCGGCGCTCTTCACTGCCAACGCGGAGGCCGGAGCGCAAGTTCAGATCGTGTGTGCGTCGTGGGGCGCGGGCCCGGGTAAGGCGGAGCAATGGGACCTGCTCGTGCGAGCCCGCGCCGCCGATACGACGAGCTATGTGCTCGCGTGCGGTCAGTCGGACCCGTCGGCAGCGGGAGTCGATGCGCGGCGCGGTGCCCCGACCGGCATCGGCCGGAGCGCCGTCGTCAGCCCCTACGGCAAGCTCATCGAACGCGCGGGGGACGGCCCCGAAATCCTGTACGCGGACATCGATCCCAGCGCCGTCGAGGAGGCGCGGCGAACTCTCCCGGTGCTTGCCAACCGAGTAATGCTCTAGGTGCCCACAACCTCGTGGTCACCCGGCGACAGTAGGATGGGCGCGATGAGCAGCAACATGACGATGCCGTTGGCCTTCGTGGTCACCCCATCGCAGCCGTTCCCGCTCGGCCTCACACCAGCACGCAGCGCGGAACAGCAGGCGACGCAGACCGTCAACCTGGCCGTCTACGCGCCGGCGCTCGACGCCGTCGACGTGCACTTCATCGATGCGGCCGGCACGTGGCACAAGGAACCGCTGCCCGAGCTGACCGACGGCGTCCACCACGGCCTCGTCGCCGGAATCCCCGAGGGGACGCGCTACGCGTTCGCTGCCCGGACCGCGAGCAACGGCAAGGCTCCCGGACCCGGTGCTGCCCAGCTCCTCCTCGACCCGTACGCCCGGGCCGTCGCGACGGTCGAACTCCCGGGCGAGGACGGCGAGGCGGAACGCGAGCAGCTCATGGGCGTGCGCGTGCACGACTACTTCGACTGGGGCGGCGTCGGCAAGCCGGGTATCCCATGGCGCGATTCGATCATCTACGAGGCCCACGTCCGAGGCCAGAGCATGCGCCATCCGGACATCCCGGAGGAACTGCGCGGCACCTACGCGGGCATGGCCCACCCTGAGATGATTGCGCACTTCCAGCAGCTCGGCATCACCGCGGTCGAACTCCTGCCCATCCACTTCCATCTGGACGAGACGCACCTCCAGGATCTGGGCCTTACGAATTACTGGGGCTACAACACCGCCGCGTTCTTCGCGCCGCACCCCGCCTACGCGACGGCTGAAGCCCAGACCGCCGGCCCGCAAGCCGTTCAGGACGAGCTCAAGGGCATGGTCAAGCTCCTGCACGCGGCGGGCATCGAGGTGATCCTCGACGTCGTCTACAACCACACGGCGGAGGAGGGGCCGAACGGCCCGCTTGTGAACTTCCGCGGGCTCGGGGACAGCAACTACTACCGGACCGATCCCGCCGGCCAGTACATCGACACGACAGGATGCGGGAACACCCTCGACTTCGGCAATCCCCGCGTTGTCCAGCTCGCGCTGGATTCCCTGCGCTTCTGGGCCGAGGACTATCAGATTGACGGATTTCGCTTCGATCTTGCCGTGACGCTGTGCCGCGACGTGCAGCACCAGTTCACTCCGCTGCACCCGTTCCTCGTGGCAGCCGCCGCAGATCCCGTCGTCTCGCGCGCCAAGCTCATTGCCGAGCCGTGGGACGTCGGCATGGGCGGATGGCAGACGGGCCGCTTCCCCCAGGGATGGGCGGACTGGAACGATCACTACCGCGACGCGGTGCGCGACTTCTGGCTCTCGGATCGGGGCGCCATCGAGGGCGGCGGTCAAGGAGGGCCGACGGCGCGGCTCGCCGACGTCCTGTCGGGCTCGCACGGGCTGTTCGCCGGGTCCGGCCGGACAGCGATGGCGTCGATCAACTTCACCACGGCCCACGACGGCTTCACCCTCGCCGACCTCACCGCGTACCACCGCAAGCACAACGAGGCGAACGGCGAGCAGAACCGCGACGGCGCGACCGACAACCGGAGCTACAACCACGGCTTCGAGGGCCGGACCGAGGTCGAGTCGATCATCGCCGCCCGAACCCAGTCGGCCAAGAACCTGATGGCTACGCTCATGGTGTCTCTCGGCGTCCCGATGATCACGGCCGGCGACGAGTTCGGGCGCACCCAGCAGGGCAACAACAACGCCTACTGCCAGGACAACGAGACCACGTGGCTCAACTGGAAGCTCGACTCGGCGGGGCGCGAACTCCTCGACCACACCCGCTGGCTCATCCGGATCCGGCGCGACTTCCTCGAGCGGCAGCCGCCCAGCTATCCCGCCCGTGAGGAGGGCAACTACTTCCACTGGTTCGGCGCCGACGGGCAGCCCATGGATCCGGACCGCTGGCAGGACCCACGGCAGCGCGTCCTGCAGTTCCTGCTCGGATCACGGGAGGGGTACCTCGACGGACTCGTCGTGATCAACGGCAGTCCCGAGGAGAAGGCGCTCGTGTTCCCCGAGCCGTTTGGGAACGACTACGCGTTCGAGCTCCGGTACTCGACGGCGCCCCGAGGCGAGCAACGCATCGGGACCGTCTTCGCGAGCGGTCAGGCGGACGTTGCCGAGCCCTGGTCGCTCACGATCTACCGTGCACGCCTCGGGGCGCCCGCGCAGCAGCCGAAGCCCGCCGTGCGGACGCCCTACGGGAAGACGCCCTAGCCCGCGTTGACGACGAGGCCGAGTTCGGCCTTCGAGGCGAGGCCCTCGTGCTTGGGCATGACGCGCACGGTGTAGCCGAAGGGACCCGAGTGCTCGATCATGGCCTTCCCGCTGAACATGTAGCGCCCGTTGCCGAAGTTCTGCGCGGCCTCGAGTTCCTCGATGCGCGTGTGCGTGAGCTCGTCGCTCTCGTCGACGCGCCCGTAGCCGAGCTCGACGAGGACGTCGGTCGGGTTCAGGACCCCCAGGTTGAGGTAGGCGTTGACGTGCAGAGTGTCGCCGATCTGCGGGACCTCGGAGAGGCCGCTCGAATCGATGTGCTCGACGTGCACCTGGGACCAGTTCGTCCGGACGTGCTTGGTCCACGCTGCGAGCTCGCGGGCCTGCCGGAAGTCGTCGGCTCGCACGGCGCGGCCCGAGGCGGCCGCCGGGGTGTAGAGCTCCCGGACGTAGTCTCCGAGCATGCGGTCCGCGGAGACGGCCGGACCGAGGTGCGAGAGCGTGTGCTTGATCATCGAGATCCAGCTCTTGGGGACACCGTGCGGCCCGTCGAGGGACGGACCAGCCGCGCCTGCGGAGTCCGCGCCGGCCGCCCGGTTGGGGACGCCGTAGAACCGCGGAGCGATCTGGTTCTCGAGGAGGTCGTAGAGCGCCGCCGCCTCGACGTCGTCGCGCTCCTGGGCGCTCGCCTTGTCTCCTGCGGTCGGGATGGCCCAGCCGTTCTGCCCGTCATACATCTCGTCCCACCACCCGTCGAGCACGGAGAGGTTGAGCGAGCCGTTGATCGCGGCCTTCATCCCAGACGTGCCGCAGGCCTCGAGCGGGCGGAGCGGATTGTTGAGCCAGACGTCGCAGCCCGGGAACAGCGTGCGCGCCATCGCAATGTCGTAGTTCGGGAGGAACGCGATCCGGTGCCGCACCTCGGGATCATCGGTGAAGCGGACGAGGTCCTGGATCATCCGCTTGCCCGCTTCGTCGGCGGGGTGCGACTTGCCTGCGACGACGATCTGAACCGGGCGCTCGGGGTCGAGCAGGAGCCGCTTGAGCCGGGCCGGGTCGCGGAGCATGAGCGTGAGCCGCTTGTAGGTCGGCACGCGGCGGGCGAAGCCGATCGTGAGGACATCGGGATCGAGCACAGTGTCGGTCCAGCGCAGCTCGGCGTCCGCGGCGCCGCGCTTCTTCCACGAGCCGCGCAGCCGCCGTCGTACGTCCTCGATCAGGCGCCCGCGCAGCTTCCGCCGAACGGCCCAGATCTCCTCGTCGCTCACGTTGAACACGAGATCCCAACGGCCGGCGACGGCGGCACCTGGCTCCATGAGCTCCGCCATCGTCGTGACGCTCGGGTCGATCCACGTGGGAACGTGCACGCCGTTCGTCACGGACGTGATCGGCACCTCGGAGTGGTCGAAGCCCGGCCACAGCCCGGAGAACATCGCGCGGGAGACCTCCCCGTGGAGCTTCGCCACGCCGTTGGCACGCTGCGCGAGGCGGAGCCCCATGACGGCCATGTTGAACACGGAAGGATCCCCGCCGTCGTAGCTCTCGCGCCCAAGCTCGAGGATCTTGCCCGTGGGCACGTCCGGCGCGAGGCCCGCGTCGAAGAAGTACTTGATCTGGGCGGCATCGAAGCGGTCGATGCCGGCGGCGACCGGGGTGTGCGTCGTGAAGACGGTCGACGCGCGGCCGGCGACGAGCGCCTCGTCCCAGCTGAGCGGGTCCTCAGCGGACATGAGCTCTTGAATGCGCTCGATTCCCAGGAAGCCCGCGTGGCCCTCGTTCGTGTGGAAGACCTCGGGGGCGGGACGGCCCGTGAGCCGCTCGAAGATGCGCAGCGCCTTGACGCCGCCCATGCCGAGCAGAAGCTCCTGCTGGAGTCGGTGGTCGCCGCCGCCACCGTAGAGGCGGTCGGTGATGGCGCGGGCGCCGTCGTCGTTGGTGGGCACGTTCGAGTCGAGCAGGAGCAGGGGCACGCGCCCGACGTCGGCGCGCCAGAGGTAAGCGTGAAGCTTCCGGCCGTTCGGCAGCGGCAGGGTGACGACGGCCGGGGTTCCGTCCTCCTCCTTCACGAGCGTGAGGGGGAGAGCATCCGGGTCGAGGACGGGGTAGGTCTCCTGCTGCCACGCATCCCGCGAGAGGGCCTGCTTGAAGTAGCCGGACTGGTAGAGGAGCCCGACCCCGATGAGCGGCACTCCGAGGTCCGAGGCGGCCTTGAGGTGATCGCCCGCAAGGATGCCGAGGCCGCCCGAGTACTGGGGCAGCACCTCGGTGATGCCGAATTCGGGGGAGAAGTATGCAACGCATCGAGGCACTTCGGAACCGAGCGTCTGGTACCAGCGCGGCTCCTCGAGGTAGCACCGCAGGTCCTCGCCCGCTTCGGCCACGCGTTCGACGACGTCGGGGTCGGCGGCGAGGGCGACGAGCTTCTCGCGCGTGACCGAACCGAGGAAGCCGATCGGATCGTGCCGGCTCTCGGCCCACAGGTCCGGATCGAGGCTCTCGAAGAGATCCCGCGTGGGCTGATGCCACGACCACCGCAGATTCGTGGCGAGGGACGCCAGAGCCTTGATGGGTTCGGGGAGGACGGTACGGACGGTGAACCGACGAATGGCCTTCACCTGCGCCACCCTATCCGAGCGCGAGACGATGCTGAATACCATCAGGTAACGAGCCGGTGAATGACGCAGGCAGGGCCTCCATGACCGACTCGCTTGCGTGAGACGCCCTTCGCTTTCGTCACTGGGTCCGGCTATCGTGGCGCATGAATCGGCCCTTAGGGTCCGGCCCTCGCGGTTCGGACCCTTGGGCAGTGCCCGCCGCGAAAGGACTCCGCAGTGCCTGGACTCGAGACCGCGCTTCCCAACAACCTCCGCTTTGGGCGGTTCCCCGTCACGGACGTCTCGCCCGTTGTCGAGGGAGGTCGATTCCCCGCCAAGGCCCTCCCTGGCGAACAGATAGTGGTGACGGCGACGGCGACGCGGGAGGGGCATGACGCCCTCGGCGTGACCGCCGTCCTGTACGGCCCGCGCGGAGATGAGCAGCAGCGCGTGCGTCTGGAGTCCCTCGGTCCGGGCCTCGACCGCTGGGGCGGCGTGCTCACTCCGGGCGAGCCGGGGCTCTGGAGCTTCACCATTGAGGCCTGGCACGACCGGTACGGCACATGGCACCACAACGCGGACGTGAAGGTCGCGGCGGGGGTCGACGTCGAGCTCATGCTCGCCGAAGGGGCGAAGCTCTTGGGCGAGGCGGCCGACGACGACGCTCGCCCAGGCGGCGACCGTGACATTCTGCGGGCTGCCGCGGGGGTACTGGGCGACCAGAATCGTTCGGTCGAGGAGCGTCTCGCGGCCGGCGAAACTTCTGAAGTCTTGGGGGTCATCGAGCGCCAGCCGATTCGCGAGCTTGTGACCGAGACGGAGCATTTCCCCCTTCTCGTGGAGCGTGACCGCGCCGGGCGCGGTGCCTGGTACGAGTTCTTCCCGCGCTCCGAGGGCGCGGTCCGCAACCCCGAAACGGGCGAATGGACGTCCGGGAACTTCCGGACAGCTGCCGAGCGGCTTCCGGGCGTTGCGGGGATGGGCTTCGACGTCATCTATCTCCCGCCGATCCACCCGATCGGGTACGCGTTCCGGAAGGGGCCCAACAACTCGCTCAACGCAGGTCCTGGGGATCCCGGCTCGCCGTGGGCGATCGGTTCGTCCGAGGGCGGCCATGACGCGATCCACCCTGACCTCGGGAGCTTCGAGGACTTCGACGCCTTCGTGGCAGGTGCGAACGAGGTCGGTCTCGAGGTAGCCCTCGATCTCGCGCTCCAGGCCTCGCCCGACCACCCGTGGGTCCAGTCCCACCCCGAGTGGTTCACCACTCGCGTGGACGGCTCGATCGCATACGCCGAGAACCCCCCGAAGAAGTACCAGGACATCTACCCGCTCAACTTCGACAACGATCCCGAGGGCCTGAGCAAGGAAGTGCTGCGGATCGTCAACCTCTGGATCGACCACGGCGTGCGGATCTTCCGTGTCGACAATCCCCACACGAAGCCCGTGTGGTTCTGGGAATGGCTCATCGGCAAGGTCAACGAGGAGCATGGCGACGTCGTCTTCCTCGCCGAGGCGTTCACACGGCCCGCCATGATGAAGGCCTTGGGGCGAGCGGGGTTCCAGCAGTCCTACAGCTACTTCACCTGGCGGAACAGCCGTGAGGAGCTCGAGGAGTTCCTCACGATGATCTCGAAGGAATGGTCGCCCTTCTACCGGCCGAACCTCTTCGTGAACACGCCGGACATCCTCACGGAGTACCTCCAGTACGGCGGCATTCCGGCCTTCAAGGCCCGGGCCGTGATCGCGTCGATGGCGGCGCCCTCCTGGGGCGTGTACGCGGGGTTCGAGCTCTTCGAGCACGTCGCCCGTCCGGGAGCCGAGGAGTACATCGACAACGAGAAGTACGAGTACAAGCAGCGTGACTGGGCGCGGGCCGAGGCGGAGGGGCGGTCCCTCGCGCCGTACATCACCCGGCTCAACGAGATCCGCCATGCGCACCCGGCTCTCGACGACCTCCAGAACCTCACGCTCCACTGGAGCACGGATGACGCGACGCTCGTGTTCTCGAAGCACAAGATCCTCGCGGACGGCACGAAGGACACGCTCATCGTCGTCGTCAACGTTGACCCCCACAGCGCCCGCGAATCCTCGGTGCATCTCGACCTCGAATCACTGGACCTGGAGCCCGAGCTCTTCGACAGCGAGGGGAAGTTCCGTGTTGACGACCTCATTTCGGGGCAAAGCTGGCAGTGGGGAGTAGAGAACTACGTCCGACTCGACGCCTACGTTGAGCCCGCGCACATCCTGCACGTGCGGCGCTAGGCGGCGGGAGAGGGGCGCTGGCCGACCGCACCGGCTGGCGCTACCGTAGCCTCACTGCCCGGATACGTCGGCAAGACCGTCGGAAGGAGCAAACGCCAGATGAACCTAGGCCAGCAGGCGAAGCAGAACTTCAATGTGAACGCGCCAGGTCTCCAACACGATCCGTACTGGTATCGCAAGGCGGTGTTCTACGAGGTTCTCGTCAGGGCCTTTGCGGACGCGAACGGTGACGGATCTGGCGATATTCAAGGCCTCATCGACAAGCTCGACTACCTGCAATGGCTTGGGGTCGACTGCCTCTGGCTGCCCCCTTTCTTCGAGTCGCCGCTGCGGGACGGCGGGTACGACGTCTCGGACTACGAGTCGGTTCTGCCGGAATTCGGCTCGATCAGCGACTTCCAGCGTCTCGTCGCCGAGGCCCACGCTCGGGGCGTGCGCATCATCATCGACCTTCCGATCAACCACACCTCGGACCAGCACCGCTGGTTCCAGGAGTCCAGGCGCAACCCTGACGGCCCTTACGGTGACTTCTACGTGTGGAGCGACACCGATCAGAAGTACACGGACGCCCGCATCATCTTCATCGACACGGAGGAGTCGAACTGGACGTTCGACCCGATCCGCCGCCAGTTCTTCTGGCACCGGTTCTTCAGCCATCAGCCGGATCTCAATTTCGAGAACCCGGCGGTCGTCGAGGCCGTCTTCGACGTCTTCAAGTTCTGGCTCGACCAGGGCGTGGACGGCATCCGGGCCGACGCGATCCCCTACCTCTTCGAAGAGGAGGGCACCAACTGCGAGAACCTGCCCGCGACCCATGACTTCCTCGTCAAGCTGCGCGCGATGATGGACCAGAAGTACCCCGGCCGCATCATCATCGCCGAGGCGAACCAGCCGCCCCACGAGGTGGTCGAATACTTCGGGACAGAGGAAGCACCGGAGTGCCACATGGCCTTCCACTTCCCGATCATGCCGCGCCTCTACTACGCGCTCCGCGACCAGCGGGCCAAGCCGATCATCGACACGATGATCGATACGCCCGACATCCCGGCGGGCGCGCAGTGGGGCACGTTCCTGCGCAACCACGACGAGCTCACCCTCGAGATGGTGACCATCGAGGAACGCGAGGCGATGCTCGGCTGGTACGCCTCGGATCCCCGAATGCGGGCCAACATCGGCATTCGGCGCCGTCTGGCGCCGCTCCTCGACAACTCGCGGCACGAGATCGAGCTCATCAACGCGCTCCTGCTCTCGCTCCCCGGGAGTCCGTTCCTGTACTACGGGGACGAGGTCGGCATGGGCGACAACATCTGGCTCCAGGACCGCGACGCCGTCCGCACGCCGATGCAGTGGAATCCCGACCGGAATGCCGGCTTCTCCATCGCGGATCCCGGCAAGCTCTACCTGCCGACGATTCAGTCCCTCGTCTACAACTATTCGATGGCCAACGTGGAGGCCGAGATGGCGCACTCGGGCTCGCTCCTGCGCTGGACGAGGAACATCCTCGGGGTTCGCCGCGGGCATCCCGTGTTCGGGCTCGGCTCCTACCGCAACATCAACGCCGACGCCGAGCAGGTGCTTGCGTTCGTCCGCGATCTCAGGCCGAACGAGGTTCCCGGCGAGCCGGGGGAGACCGTGCTATGCGTCTTCAATCTCTCGGGCCACCCCGTGGGCTCGCACCTCGACCTCGCAGGATACGAGGGGCGCGGTCTCCGTGATCTCTTCGGCGGCGAGCCCTTTTCGGAGGTCGGTCCCGACGGCCGCTTCCACGTGACCTTGGGCCCACACGGCTACTACTGGCTCCGCATCCGCAGCGCAGGCAGTGTGCCGAGCAGTCCGTTTACTCAGGCGATGCCGATCATCACTGCGAGTGGTGCGGTCACCCATGAGGGGGAATTGGTCGAATGACGCACACGGAAGAAGAGCCCGTCCTCACCCCGCCGCTCGCCGAGCTCCTCGAGCGCTGGCTACCGTCCCAGCGCTGGTACCCGGCGAAGGGCCGCCAGGCGGAGTTCGCCCGCACGGGCAGTGTTCGCCTCGAGGACCCCGAGGGCAAGGTGGACATCGAGATCCACCTCGTCAGGGTCAAGGCCGGCCGCCTCGAAGTCGTGCTGAACGTCCCCGTCACCTACCGGGACGAACCTCTTCCGGACGCCGGGCACGCACTGATCGGCCGGAGCGAGCACTCCGCATTCGGGGCGCGCTGGATCTACGACGGCGTCCACGACCCCGCGTTCGTCAGGTCCCTTCTGGCCCTGATCTCCTCGGGCGGCCCGGCGAAGGCCGGGACTGCGTGGGGCCGTACGAGCGGTGCGGGCCTCATCCCCGAGGGCGAGATCTCGTGCCGCGTCCTCTCGAGCGAGCAGTCCAACACGTCTATCATCGTTCGCTCGGCCGACGCCGAGGCCATGGTCAAGGTGCTCCGCCAGCCTGCGGACGGCCTCAATCCAGAGGTCGAACTCGGCGCGGCACTCGCCCAGGCGGGCGCCGCCGACGTGCCGGCGACCCTCGGCTGGGTCGACGGCGCATGGAGACTCCACGGCGAGGGATCAGCGCGCGGCCAGCTCGCCGTCGTCCATGAATTCCTGCCTGGCGGGAAAGACTTGTGGCAGCTGGCGCTCGACGCCGCGGCAGCCGGCGAGGACTTCTCGGGGCATGCGCGTGGGCTCGGAGGGGCGACGGCGCGCGTCCACCAGGCCCTTGAGGCGAGCCTGGGGAGCGACGAGCTCAACAACGACGCCGCGATCGAGTTCGTCGGTGTCCTTGCCGATCGGCTCCGCACTGCGTGGCGGGAAGTGCGCGAGAGCGTGGGGTTGCCCGACGAGGCGCTCGAGCGGCTCCTCGAGACGCTGGCCGGCGAAGCCTCCGGGCTGCGGGTCCAGCGGGTCCACGGCGACCTTCACCTCGGGCAGATCCTGTACTTCCCCGATCATGCGGAGCGCCCCTACGCGATCCTCGACTTCGAAGGCGAACCCCTGCGGCCCGTCGCGGAGCGGAGCCGGCCCGACGTGCCGCTGCGCGACGTCGTCGGCATGCTGCGGTCCTTCGACTACGCCGCTGGCGCGGCCGAGCGCACAGTCCCGGCTGCGCGCGTTCCAAAGGGTTGGGCGGACACCGCGGGCCGGGCATTCTGGGAGGGCTACTCGGAGGTCCTGCCTCAGCCGGACCCCTTCGAGGGGCCGCTCTTCGCCGCCCTTTGGCTCGACAAGGCGCTCTACGAGGTCGGGTACGAGGAACGGAACCGCCCAGCCTGGGCCGAGATCCCGCTGCGCGCGGTCCGCACTGCCCTCAGTGCCTACGTTCCTGGAGGTGAGCACGCGGTGCCCCTCAGTTCAGACAGACTTGCAGAAGCGACGGCGGCAAGCCGCGCAGGAGAGGAGAGTGACGTGTCAGAGCACACCGAGCAGGAGGGTGCCGAGGCCTTGGGGAGGGTGGACTCCATCGCCCCGATCCCCGTTCCCCAGGATGTACTGAGCCGCGTCGCGTCCGGATCGTTCCACGCACCTCACGCCGTCCTCGGCGCACATTTGGGCGAAGACGGGTCGGTCACGATCCGAACGCTCAAGCACCTCGCGACCGGAGTCACCGCGATCACTCCCGAGGGCAGGATCCCCCTGCATCATGAGTCGCATGGGGTTTGGACCGCCGTCCTCCCACCGCGGGAGGACGGCGGCGTGCCGGACTATCGCCTCGAGGTCGAGTACGGGGACGGCCACATAGTGAACGTCGACGAACCGTACCGCTTCATGCCGACGCTCGGCGAGCTGGACCTCTACCTGATCGGCGAGGGCAGGCACGAGCAGCTGTGGAAGGCTTTGGGCGCCCGCGTCCAGCACTTCCACTCCGTCATGGGGGACATCGAGGGAACCGCGTTCTCGGTGTGGGCCCCCAACGCCCAAGCCGTCCAGGTGAAGGGCGACTTCAACGGCTGGGACGGACGCGAGCACGCTATGCGGAGTCTCGGCTCCTCGGGCGTCTGGGAGATCTTCATCCCTGGGGTTGTAGCAGGGGCGTGCTACAAGTTCGGCATCCTCACGAAGTCCGGCCACTGGATCGAACGCGCGGACCCCATGGCTTTCGGCACCGAGGTACCGCCGCGGACGGCTTCACGCGTCGTCGAGTCGCGGTACGCGTTCAAGGACGAAGAGTGGATGCGTGCCCGCGCCGTCCGCGACCCGCACAACCTGCCCATGAGTGTGTACGAGGTGCACCTCGGCTCCTGGCGCCCGGGGCTCAGCTACCGGGAACTCGCGACGGAACTTGTCGCGTACGTGAAGGAAATGGGCTTCACCCACGTCGAATTCATGCCGGTCGCCGAACACCCATTTGGGGGTTCCTGGGGCTATCAGGTCACGTCCTACTACGCCCCGACGTCACGATTCGGCGACCCGGACGACTTCCGGTACCTGGTCGACCAACTTCACCAAGCCGGCATCGGCGTGATCGTCGACTGGGTGCCCGCGCACTTCCCCAAGGATGAGTGGGCACTCGCACGTTTCGACGGCGAGCCCCTGTACGAGCACGCCGATCCCATGCAGGGCGAGCACCCCGACTGGGGGACCTACATCTTCAACTTCGGCCGCACCGAGGTCCGGAACTTCCTCGTGGCCAACGCCCTGTTCTGGTTCGAGGAGTTTCACATCGACGGTCTCCGGGTGGACGCCGTCGCCTCGATGCTCTATCTCGACTACTCCCGCAAGGAAGGGCAGTGGAGGCCCAACCAATTCGGCGGCCGGGAGAACCTCGAGGCGATCTCCTTCCTCCAAGAGGCGAACGCCACGGCCTACAAGCGGAACCCCGGCATCGTCATGATTGCCGAAGAGTCGACTGCCTTCCCGGGTGTCACCAAGCCCACGTCGATGAATGGGCTCGGCTTCGGGCTCAAGTGGAACATGGGGTGGATGCACGACTCGCTCCAGTACATGCACGAGGACCCGTTCAACCGCCGCTGGCATCACAACCAGATCACGTTCTCGATCATGTACGCCTTCAGCGAGAACTTCCTGCTCCCGATCAGCCATGACGAGGTGGTCCACGGCAAGGGCTCGATGCTGCGGAAGATGCCGGGAGACCGGTGGCAGCAGCTCGCCAACCTCCGTGCTTTCTACGCCTACCAGTGGGCGCACCCAGGCAAGCAGCTCATCTTCATGGGCTGCGAGTTCGGGCAGGAGGGGGAGTGGAACCAGGAGCACGGCCTCGACTGGTGGCTTGCGGACACCGAACCGCACAAGGGTCTTCAGCGACTGTTCCGGGACCTCAACGAGGTGTACCGAGAGACGCCCGCGCTCTACACGCAGGACAACGACCCGGCCGGATTCGAGTGGATCCGGGGTGACGACGGGGACCACAATGTCGTCTCGTTCATTCGCTGGTCGGCGGACGGTCAGCCGCTCGTGTGCCTTGTGAACTTCGCCGGCAACCCGCACTTGGACTACACCGCTGGCGTCCCCCTGAGTGGCGCGTGGCGCGAGGTCGTGAACACCGACGCAACTGAGTACGGCGGCTCGGGGGTCACGAACGGTGGGCTTGTGATGGCCGAGGCGCGCGAATGGGACGGAAAGCCCGCGGCCGTAACGCTCACGCTGCCCCCGCTGGGTGCCGTGTACCTCGTGCCCGACTCGAAGGAGTGAGCGAGAGGCTCACGTGAGGTGGGCGCCCTCAGCCGCGCGTCGGATGACCGTGTTCGAATAACGCAGTGCGGCACAAGCGGCGCCACGCTCGCGAGAGGGCTCGGGAAGGGCTGGGGAGGGCCCGGGATCCGCGGATTCCGGGCCCTCCTGCTTCGCTGGCTGGACGGTTGGCACTCCCGTCGGAGGGGTGGTATAGTCATATCCCGCGCCACCGAGTACGGCGGTGCCAAGACTTCTTGTTCAACACCACACAGCCTGCTGGCCGAACGGCCGGTTTGACTCGGTGAGGCAGAACAGGTAAGTTTGAAAAGTTGCTTCGGAGCGAGCCAGGGGTTCTGGTGGGGTTCCGGAGGGGCCTGTTGTTTGAGAACTCAATAGTGTGCCATGTTCGATTGACGCCATTTTTTTGATGGCTGTATTGCCTGGCCTGCGCGCCCCTGTGTGCGGGCTGGGTTTTTGGCTTGGATCTGGTGGTCGGGGGTGTCCTTTTTCCGGGGCGCGTGCCGGCTGCCTGTGCTTTTTTGTTTTTTGACGGAGAGTTTGATCCTGGCTCAGGATGAACGCTGGCGGCGTGCTTAACACATGCAAGTCGGACGATGATGCCCCTTCGGGGGTGGATTAGTGGCGAACGGGTGAGTAACACGTGAGCAACCTGCCCTTGACTCTGGGATAAGCCTGGGAAACTGGGTCTAATACCGGATGTCCGCTTCCTGCCGCATGGTGGGGGGTGGAAAGCCTTGTGCGGTCTTGGATGGGCTCGCGGCCTATCAGCTTGTTGGTGGGGTGATGGCCTACCAAGGCGACGACGGGTAGCCGGCCTGAGAGGGTGACCGGCCACACTGGGACTGAGACACGGCCCAGACTCCTACGGGAGGCAGCAGTGGGGAATATTGCACAATGGGCGCAAGCCTGATGCAGCGACGCCGCGTGGGGGATGACGGCCTTCGGGTTGTAAACCCCTTTCGGCGGGGAACAAGCCGCTTCGGTGGTGAGGGTACCCGCGGAAGAAGCGCCGGCTAACTACGTGCCAGCAGCCGCGGTAATACGTAGGGCGCGAGCGTTATCCGGAATTATTGGGCGTAAAGAGCTCGTAGGCGGTTTGTCGCGTCTGCTGTGAAAGCCCGGGGCTCAACCCCGGGTCTGCAGTGGGTACGGGCAGGCTGGAGTGCAGTAGGGGAGACTGGAATTCCTGGTGTAGCGGTGAAATGCGCAGATATCAGGAGGAACACCGATGGCGAAGGCAGGTCTCTGGGCTGTAACTGACGCTGAGGAGCGAAAGCGTGGGGAGCGAACAGGATTAGATACCCTGGTAGTCCACGCCGTAAACGTTGGGCACTAGGTGTGGGGGGCATTCCACGTCCTCCGCGCCGCAGCTAACGCATTAAGTGCCCCGCCTGGGGAGTACGGCCGCAAGGCTAAAACTCAAAGGAATTGACGGGGGCCCGCACAAGCGGCGGAGCATGCGGATTAATTCGATGCAACGCGAAGAACCTTACCAAGGCTTGACATGGGCCGGACAGGGCTGGAGACAGTCCCTCCCTTCGGGGCCGGTCCACAGGTGGTGCATGGTTGTCGTCAGCTCGTGTCGTGAGATGTTGGGTTAAGTCCCGCAACGAGCGCAACCCTCGTTCCATGTTGCCAGCACTTGAAGGTGGGGACTCATGGGAGACTGCCGGGGTCAACTCGGAGGAAGGTGGGGACGACGTCAAATCATCATGCCCCTTATGCCTTGGGCTTCACGCATGCTACAATGGCCGGTACAAAGGGTTGCGATGCTGTGAGGCTGAGCCAATCCCAGAAAGCCGGTCTCAGTTCGGATTGGGGTCTGCAACTCGACCCCATGAAGTCGGAGTCGCTAGTAATCGCAGATCAGCAACGCTGCGGTGAATACGTTCCCGGGCCTTGTACACACCGCCCGTCAAGTCACGAAAGTCGGTAACACCCGAAGCCGGTGGCCCAACCCCCCTGTGGGGAGGGAGCCGTCGAAGGTGGGACTGGCGATTGGGACTAAGTCGTAACAAGGTAGCCGTACCGGAAGGTGCGGCTGGATCACCTCCTTTCTAAGGAGCCCCTCCCCGTTGCGGGTGCCGGCGCGCTGCGCCGGTGTGCCCGTGGGGCAGGTGGGAGCCCGTTGCGCAGGCGGATGCCCTGCGGCGGGTGCTCGTGGGTGGAACGTCATATCGGATGGCCTGGCGCCCTGTGGGGTGCCGTGGTGCGAGTACGTCCCGTGCCCTCCCTGTTCCCGTCTCTGTGCGGGTGCGGGGGGTGTGCTGGGGCTGGAAAGCGGCTGCGGTGCCCGGTGGGGCCGGGCCGGCGCGTGCGCCTTCCCTTGGTGGGGGGTGTGCGGGTGGTGGCACGCTGTTGGGTCCTGGGGCAGCAGTCCCGGATCTGTTCCCTTCCGGGTCCTCCCCGTTGTCCCCTTGTGGGGTGCGGGGGGCCGGTGGGGGTTGTTGTTTGAGAACTGTATAGTGGACGCGAGCATCTTGCGGTGCCATGGGCCCGGGTGCCTCCCTTTCTGTGGGGGGTGCGGGGGTCGTGTGGTGCCGTGTGCAATTTCTTCTTTTTGTTTCTTGGTCCTGCGCCCTGCTGCTTTCGGGTGGTGGGGTTGCGGGCCTTGT
Organism: Sinomonas terrae; assembly: GCF_022539255.1. Classification (NCBI taxonomy): domain Bacteria; kingdom Bacillati; phylum Actinomycetota; class Actinomycetes; order Micrococcales; family Micrococcaceae; genus Sinomonas; species Sinomonas terrae. The sequence goes on along the minus strand of NZ_JAKZBV010000001.1, from coordinate 3,622,642 downwards.
TCCTTGGAAGTGTTTTTTTGTGCCCGTGTGGGTGCGAGGTTTTCAAGGGCGTACGGTGGATGCCTTGGCATCGGGAGCCGATGAAGGACGTGGGAATCTGCGATAAGCCTGGGGGAGTCGATAACCGGACGGTGATCCCAGGGTGTCCGAATGGGGAAACCCCGCCGCATGTCATGTGCGGTGACCTGCCGCTGAACGCATAGGCGGTGTGGGGGGAACGCGGGGAAGTGAAACATCTCAGTACCCGCAGGAAGAGAAAACAACAGTGATTCCGTCAGTAGTGGCGAGCGAACGCGGACGAGGGCCAAACTGTGCGCGTGCGATACCCGGCAGGGGTTGCGCGCATGGGGTTGTGGGGTCCTGCTTGGTGCGTCTGCCGGCGTGCCGGGGCGTGGTGGGGTATAGGCGAACGGTCTTGAACGGCCGGCCGGAGTGGGTGTGAGTCCCGTAGCCGTGAATGCCCTGCTTTTCGTCCTTGCGGGTGTCCCCGAGTAGCACGGGGCCCGAGGAATCCCGTGTGAATCTGTCAGGACCACCTGATAAGCCTGAATACTACCCGATGACCGATAGCGGACCAGTACCGTGAGGGAAAGGTGAAAAGTACCCCGGGAGGGGAGTGAAAGAGTACCTGAAACCGTGCGCCTACAATCCGTCAGAGCCGGCTTGTTCCGGTGATGGCGTGCCTTTTGAAGAATGAGCCTGCGAGTTAGTGCCGTGTCGCGAGGTTAACCCGTGTGGGGGAGCCGCAGCGAAAGCGAGTCTGAACAGGGCGTTCAGTGGCGCGGTCTAGACCCGAAGCGGGGTGATCTACCCATGGCCAGGTTGAAGCGACGGTAAGACGTCGTGGAGGACCGAACCCACTTCAGTTGAAAATGGAGGGGATGAGCTGTGGGTAGGGGTGAAAGGCCAATCAAACCCCGTGATAGCTGGTTCTCCCCGAAATGCATTTAGGTGCAGCGTTGCGTGTTCCTTGCCGGAGGTAGAGCTACTGGATGGCCGATGGGCCCGACCAGGTTACTGACGTCAGCCAAACTCCGAATGCCGGCAAGACCAGCGCAGCAGTGAGACCGCGGGGGATAAGCTCCGTGGTCGAGAGGGAAACAGCCCAGACCGCCGGCTAAGGCCCCCAAGCGTGTGCTAAGTGGGAAAGGATGTGGAGTCGCAGAGACAACCAGGAGGTTGGCTTAGAAGCAGCCACCCTTGAAAGAGTGCGTAATAGCTCACTGGTCAAGTGATTCCGCGCCGACAATGTAGCGGGGCTCAAGCACACCGCCGAAGCCGCGGCAGTCCCATGCGTCCCTAGCCTTCGTGGTTCAGGGGTGGGGCTGGGTAGGGGAGCGTCGTGCGGGCGTCTGAAGCCGCCGGGTGACCGAGCGGTGGAGCCCGCACGAGTGAGAATGCAGGCATGAGTAGCGAAAGACGGGTGGGAAACCCGTCCGCCGGATGATCAAGGGTTCCAGGGTCAAGCTAATCTGCCCTGGGTGAGTCGGGACCTAAGGCGAGGCCGACAGGCGTAGTCGATGGACAACGGGCCGATATTCCCGTACCGGCGAAGGACCGCCAGTGCCGGAGGGCCGATGCTAACCGACGGATCCCCGTCGCCCTTCCCGCCCTTCGGGGCGGGGGGTGCGGGGTGAGCGCGGGAACCGAGGCCCCGAGGCAAGCGCATTAACAGGTGTGACGCAGGAAGGCAGCCCGGCCAGGCGATGGTTGACCTGGTCCAAGGATGTAGGGCGGACGGTAGGGAAATCCGCCGTCCATGTGCCTGAGGTCCGACGGGACCCCCGCGAGGGGGGATCGGGTGATCCTATGCTGCCGAGAAAAGCATCGGCGCGAGGTCCTAGCCGCCCGTACCCCAAACCGACACAGGTGATCAGGTAGAGGATACCGAGGCGATCGAGAGAATCGCGGTCAAGGAACTCGGCAAAATGCCCCCGTAACTTCGGGAGAAGGGGGACCCCGACCCTGGAGGCCACGCGCTGGCCCGAGGGGGGAGGGGTCGCAGAGACCAGGGGGAAGCGACTGTTTACTAAAAACACAGGTCCGTGCGAAGTCGCAAGACGATGTATACGGACTGACTCCTGCCCGGTGCTGGAAGGTCAAGAGGACCCGTCAGCCCCCTCCGTGGGGTGAAGCGGAGAATTCAAGCCCCAGTAAACGGCGGTGGTAACTATAACCATCCTAAGGTAGCGAAATTCCTTGTCGGGTAAGTTCCGACCTGCACGAATGGAGTAACGACTTCCCCGCTGTCTCGACCGCGAGCTCGGCGAAATTGCACTACGAGTAAAGATGCTCGTTACGCGCAGCAGGACGGAAAGACCCCGAGACCTTCACTACAGTTTGGTATTGGTGTCCGGAGCGGCTTGTGTAGGATAGGTGGGAGACTGCGAAGCGGGCACGCCAGTGCCGGTGGAGTCGCCGTTGAAATACCACTCTGGTCGCTTTGGGCATCTCAACCTCGGCCCGTGATCCGGGCCAGGGACAGTGCCTGACGGGTAGTTTAACTGGGGCGGTTGCCTCCCAAAGGGTAACGGAGGCGCCCAAAGGTCCCCTCAGCCTGGTCGGCAACCAGGTGGCGAGTGCAAGTGCACAAGGGGGCTTGACTGTGAGAGAGGCATCTCGAGCAGGGACGAAAGTCGGGACTAGTGATCCGGCGGCACCTCGTGGAAGGGCCGTCGCTCAACGGATAAAAGGTACCTCGGGGATAACAGGCTGATCTTGCCCAAGAGTCCATATCGACGGCATGGTTTGGCACCTCGATGTCGGCTCGTCGCATCCTGGGGCTGGAGTAGGTCCCAAGGGTTGGGCTGTTCGCCCATTAAAGCGGTACGCGAGCTGGGTTTAGAACGTCGTGAGACAGTTCGGTCCCTATCCGCTGCGCGCGCAGGAGATCTGAGAAGGGCTGTCCCCAGTACGAGAGGACCGGGACGGACGAACCTCTGGTGTGGCAGTTGTACCGCCAGGTGCACCGCTGCTTGGCTACGTTCGGATGGGATAACCGCTGAAAGCATCTAAGCGGGAAGCCCGCTTCGAGATGAGATCTCCAAGGACATCTGTCCTGAAGGCCCCCAGCAGACCACTGGGTTGATAGGCCGGACGTGGAAGCAGGGACCAAAGACCTGCGAAGCCGACCGGTACTAATAGGCCGACAGCCTCACACACACACACACAACGGCACTGCCCGCGTCCACTCTACGGTCCCCGGACAACAACCCCACGGGAACCAGCACAACAGAACACAGCACCGCGCACCAGCGCACCGCGACCGCACGCTTCCACCACCCCCCTGCCGGGGGCGGCTGGGAAAAGGGTTACGGCGGCCATAGCGTGGGGGAAACGCCCGGACCCATCCCGAACCCGGAAGCTAAGCCCCACAGCGCCGATGGTACTGCACCCGCCAGGGTGTGGGAGAGTAGGACACCGCCGGACAGCACCACACGCCGAGGGCCCCACAACGACAGTGGGGCCCTCGCCGCACTTAAAAGGACCACCACAGGCACCCAGAGACGACCACAGGCACCCCGGCACCCGCAACAGGCAGACCAAGGCGGCCACAGGCACGCCGGGCCCCCGCAACACAGCCCGCTTCCCCGTCTCGGGTACAGAAAACCCACCCCACAGGCATCACGGGTACGCGAACCCGCCCCCACAGGGGTTTCGGGTGCAGATCATCTGTACCCGAAACGGACGGTTTGGGTGCGGGACCCAATTTGCCCTGCCCCGGTCCGAGGAGGAGCGGTAGGATCTCACGCGTGGATCCCCTGTTCTCCCACCGTCCGCAGTCAGACGAGCGTCCGCTGGCTCAGGAGGCGCCTCCGCCCCGCGTCTACCGTTTCACCGTTCCTGCACCCCGCGATGTCGCCTACAGCGCCTTCACCGGGGATCTGCACCTGTGGTGGCCCTCCAATTACACCGGCTTCGGCGAAGGAACTCATCCTTATATCGAGGACGGCGTCGTCGGCGAGGAGTCCGAAACGGGAGAGAGCCAAATGTGGGGCGAAGTGCTCTCGGAGGATCCGCCGTCGTCGATCGAACTGGCCTGGACGCTCGCGTGGCGAGCCGCGGCTCCCATGCGCGTGCTCGTCGAGTTCGACGAGGCGGAGGGTGGTGCGTCGACGACAGTGACATTCACCCACGACGGGTGGGCTACCGGTTCTGAGGGTCGGGAACAATACGAGAAGTACAGCGAGTGGCCCCTCATCTTGGGCCGCTACGTCGCCTACTTCGGAGTGTCTCCGGAAGCCATCGAGACCGTGCGCTGAGGGGCTGATGATCCTTCCGATGAGCAGCTTTGAAGGATTTCCCGCCGACGGGCTCGCGTTCTACGCTGGGCTCGAAGACAACAACAACCGTGAATGGTGGCTCGAGCACAAGGACGTCTACGAGCGCGCTGTTCGTGGCCCGATGCTGGCGCTGCTGGACGAACTCTCGGACGAGTTCGGTGAGGGCAAGGCGTTCCGGCCCAACCGCGACATCCGGTTCAGCAAGGACAAGTCTCCGTACAAGACCTCTCAAGGCGGCTTCGCAGCGACGGGTGAAGGGATGGGCTACTACCTCCACCTCGACGCCACGGGCCTTTTGGTGGGCGGTGGCTACCACTCGCACACACCGGCCCAGACCGGGAAGTTCCGCGCCGCCGTCGACGCCAACTCACCGGGGGAGGAACTCGTCCGCATCGTCGCCGAACTCCGGGACAAGGGCTACGTGGTGGAGGGCGAGCGGCTCAAGACCGTTCCCCGCGAGTTCGCGCCCGACCACCCACGGAGCGAACTCCTGAAGTACAAGTCGCTCACGGCCGGGCGCGCGCTCGGCATCCCCGGGTGGCTCAGCACGCCCGAGGCAAGGGACCGCGTGCGGGACTGCTGGAACGAGCTCCGGCCCCTCGTCGAGTGGCTCACGGAGCATGTCGGCTAGGCGCCACCCCGTCCTCTAGCCGGCTCGCGTCAGTCGGCCTGGACGGGGTCTTCGACGTCGACGTCGGCTTCGTCGTCGTCGAACTCGTCCTCCGCCTGCCGCGCGGCCTCGGCCTCGAGGATCTTGAGCGTCTGTGTGTCGGGATTGAGCATGATCGCGGCCTCGTCCCGCCGATGCCGGAGCACGGTGTCGATGTAGGACTGGAGGGTTTCCGCGAGCGGCACATGCCTGTCGAGCTTCTCCGACATGTACCAGCGGTGTTCGAGGACTTGATGAACGACCTCGGCGGGCTCGAGCTTCCCGGAGAGCTCCTTCGGGATGGCCCGGACGATCGGCTCGAAGACTTGGCTCACCCACGCGTGGGCAGCGATCTCCTCGTCCTGGTCGGGGAAGTTGTCGGCGCGGAACGAGTCCATGTCGTTGAGCAGCCGGCGGGCCTGATTCTCCTGGGCGTCCAGACCAGTGAGGCGAAGCAGCCGCCGCTGGTGGTGACCGGCGTCGACCACTTTGGGCTGAAGCTGGATCGTGGAGCCGCCCGCCGTCGTCTTGATCGCATACTCCTCGACGTCGAAGCCGAGCTCATTGAGCCGCCGGATGCGGGCGCTCACGCGCCAGCGCTCGCCCAGCTCGAAGGACTCCTTCTCCGTCAGCTCAGCCCAGAGGTTCCGGTAGGAATCCATGATGCGCTCGCTCGTAGCGACCGGATCGACCTCGGTGTCGATCAGCCCGCCCTCGAGGAGGTCCATGAGCTCGCCGGCGATGTTGACCCGGGCGATCTCGAGATCGTACTCGCGCTGGCCGGTAGAGAGGTCCGGGTATAGCTCGCCAGTCTCGGCGTCCACGAGATAGGCGGCGAACGCCCCCGCGTCGCGCCGGAAGAGCGTGTTGGAGAGCGAAACGTCGCCCCAGTAGAAGCCGATGAGGTGCAGCCGCACGAGGAGGAGCGCCTGCGCATCGATGAGGCGCGTGAGCGTGTCCTTGCGCAGCATCTGGGAGAACAGTGCGCGATAGGGGAGCGAGAACTTCAGGTGGCGCGTCACGAGCACGGGGTCGAGTGGCCGGCCGTCTGGCGTCTGGCGATCGCGGATGACGGCGACCGGCTCCACACAGGGGACGTCGAGCCGCTGGAGGCGGCGCAGCATGTGGTACTCGTGCCGGGCGATGTGCTCGCCCGTCTCCTTGACGGCGATGACCGAGCCGCCGAGCTTCGCGAAGCGCACGATGTGCCGCGAGATACCGCGGGGGAGGGCGGCGAGGTACTCCTCGGGCCACTCCTCGAGGGCTATGTGCCACGGGAGGTCCAGGAGCTCGGGGTCAGCCGCCGCGGCCGTGATGCTGAGGGACCCCATGACGTTCGCGGGGGGCGGATCGTTGAGCGGTTGCTTGCGGGGAAGCTTGCCCAGCATGTCGTAGTCGGTCGGCTCGTCCTGCCAGTTGGCGCCGTTCATCATGCTCATTTCCCGGGGAAACGGCTGTGCCCGCCGGAGAACCGGCGGGCACAGCGCTGTGTCCTGACCAGACTAGCCGAGGCGCTCGCCCGACTTCGTATCGAACAGGTGGACGTGACCCTGCTGCGGGCGCACCCACACCGTGTCACCCTTCATCGGAGGGCGGCGGCCGTCAGTACGGGCGACGATGTCATGAGACTGGCCGTTCACATTGGTGTGGCCGTAGATGTAGGCGTCGGCGCCGAGCTCCTCGACCACGTCGACCTCGACCGCGAGGCCATCGCCCTGGGTCGTGGACTCGAGGTCCTCCGGCCGAACGCCGAGCGTGACCGTGTTGCCCGAAGCCTCGGCAAGGACATCGCGGGAAACCGGGTACACGGCGCCGCCGAACTGGACGCCGCCGTCGGCCTCGGGAAGCTCGAGGAGGTTCATCGCGGGCGAGCCGATGAAGCCGGCCACGAAGACGTTCTGGGGCTTGTCGTAGAGGTTGCGCGGCGTGTCCACCTGCTGCAGGAGGCCATCCTTGAGCACCGCGACGCGATCGCCCATGGTCATCGCCTCGACCTGGTCGTGGGTGACGTAGACCGTGGTGACGCCGAGGCGGCGGGTGAGCGACGCGATCTGCGTGCGGGTCTGGACACGGAGCTTGGCGTCGAGGTTCGAGAGCGGCTCGTCCATGAGGAAGACCTGCGGGTTACGGACGATGGCGCGGCCCATCGCGACGCGCTGACGCTGGCCACCGGAGAGGGCCTTCGGTTTGCGGTCGAGGTACTGCTCGAGGTCGAGGAGCTTCGCGGCTTCGCGAACACGCTGTGCGCGCTCCTCCTTCGACACCCCCGCGATCTTGAGGGCGAAGCCCATGTTGTCCGCGACCGTCATGTGCGGGTACAGGGCGTAGTTCTGGAACACCATCGCGATGTCGCGATCCTTCGGCGGGACGTCCGTGACGTCGCGATCACCGATCAGAATGCGGCCGGAGTTGACGTCCTCCAAGCCAGCCAGCATGCGCAGGGAGGTGGACTTTCCGCAGCCGGAGGGGCCGACCAGAACGAGGAATTCGCCGTCTGCGATCTGGATGTTGAGCTTGTCCACCGCGGGCTTATCGGTGCCCGGGTACAGGCGTGTTGCGTTGTCGAACGTCACTGTTGCCACAGTAATCTGTCCCTTCACCGGCAGGTACGTGCCGGACGATCCGTAGTGAATGGTTCGTGTTGTTCAGTTGTATGCCGTCAGGGGCTGCCCAAGCTGGCATCGCCGATTCTGGCATGGAGCGAGCCGAGGCGGTCTACCCCGGCTCACAAACGAGTATGGCATGTGTCACACCTTGTTCCCAAGTGTGACGTCTCCCACAGGGGTGGCCGTGGCCGAATAGTTATGTGGCGCGCTCTGCCCTGTGCTCGGGGCGGTGCGCCCCGCGCAGCAGCACGAGAAGCGCCATCGCTTCGGCGATGTCGCCGGGCTCCCGCACACGGAAGGCCGCCGCCGTCTCGCCGTCGCCCACCTTGATCCCGACGTCGCCCGCCTCCAAGGCGAGGAAGCCGTCCTCGTCGGTGACGTCGTCGCCGGCGAACAGGACGGCGTCCGCCTCGGTGACCTGACGCAGGAAGGCGATTCCCTCGCCCTTCGTCGCATGGACCACGGAGCCCTCGAGGACGCGCTTGCCCGTCTTGAGGTAGATGTCCCCTCGTTCGGCCAAGCGCTCGCGAGCCGCCCCCACGGCGGCCTCGGCGACGTCGTCGTCCGCCTGGCGCGTGTGGAGGACGCGCCCGGCCGGCTTCTCCTCGACCCACGTCCCCGGGGCGTGCGCGGCGACCTGCGCGAAGGCGGCGTGCAGCGCCTCAAGCGCGCGGCGCTGGTCCTCGTCCAGAGCCACTGGATGCTCCTGGCCATCGAGACGGACCTCGGCCCCGTGGCTTCCGATGAGCAGCGTGCGGGGGTCAGGGGAGGCGACGTCGGTCAGGCTCGCGAGCGACCGGCCCGAGACGTAGGCGGTCCACGTCCCCGCGAGGCCCGCAAGCTCGGCCACCGCTGCGGCAGTCTCCGGGAGCGGGCGGGCCTGCTCAGCCCGCTCGACGATGGGGGCGACGACGCCGTCGAAGTCGAGGGCCACCAGCAAGCGGTCGACGGCGGCGAGCCGCTCGAGTGCGCTGCGCAGCTCCGAAGGGACTGCTGGGCTAGCCATGGGTGACCTCCGCAAGACGGTTGAGGAAGGCAGCCGACCATTCCTCGACGTTGTGGACAATGATCTGACGCCGCATCGCCTTCATGCGGCGGCTCGCCGCGCCGGGCGGCAGGTTGATGGCTGCAACCATCGCTTCCTTGAGCCCCGCGATGTCGTGCGGGTTGATCAGCAATGCCTGCTTGAGCTGGTCTGCGGCGCCGGTGAACTCGCTCAGGACCAGCGCCCCGCTGCCGTCGTAGCGGGCCGCGACGTACTCCTTCGCGACGAGGTTCATCCCGTCCCGCAGCGCCGTCACCAGCATGACGTCCGCCGCGAGGTAGAGGGCCACCATCTCTTCGACCGGGTAATTGTGGTGGAGGTAGCGGACGGCCGTGTGCTGGAGGGTGTCGAAGGCGCCGTTGATGCGGCCGACGGTACCCTCGACCTCCTCGCGGAGCAGGCGGTACTGCTCGACGCGCTCGCGGCTCGGGCTCGCGACCTGCACGAGGGTCACCTCGCCGACCTTGACGCGCTCGTCGACGAGGAGTTCCTCGAACGCCTTGAGCCGGTGGCGGATGCCCTTCGTGTAGTCGAGGCGGTCGACGCCGAGCATGATCGTCTTGGGATCGCCCAGATCATGGCGGATCTGCCGGGCGCGCTCCTGGATCTCCGGGTGGCGCGCGAGCTGGGAGATGCGCTCCGTGTCGATCGAGATCGGGAACGCCTCCGCGTGGACTGCGCGCTCTCCTCGGCCGACGAGGAGATTCGTGCCCTTGCCGCCGGCGCCGCCGTAGCGCCGCGCCGCGCGGGCGAAGTTCAGGGCGTCGTTGGGGCGCTGGAAGCCGACGAGGTCGGCCCCGAGGAGACCCTCGAGGACCTGACGGCGCCACGGGAGCTGGGAGAAGATCTCCGGCGGGGGGAACGGAATGTGGTTGAAGAAGCCGATCCGGAGGTCGGGTCGCCGGGCACGGAGGATCGCCGGGACGAGCTGGAGCTGGTAGTCCTGCACCCAGACTGTCGCGTGGTCGGCGGCGCGAGACAGGACGGCGAGGGCGAAGCGCTCGTTGATGCGGCGGTAGGCGTCCCACCACGTGCGGTGGAACTCGGGCGGGGCGATGACGTCGTGGTAAAGGGGCCAGAGGGTCGCGTTGGAGAAGCCCTCGTAGTAGAGCTCGACCTCCGAGGCCGAGAGTCCCACTGGCACGAGGGCCATGCCGTCATATTCGAAGGGCTCGATCTCCTCGTCGGGGGAGCCGACCCAGCCGATCCACGCGCCGTCGGACTTTTCCATGATCGGGGCGAGCGCAGTGACAAGGCCGCCGGGGGAGCGCTTCCAGCCTTCGTCCGGGCTGTCTCCGGCTCGATCCACAGGCAAACGGTTCGCGACGACCAGGAAGTCATAGGATCCTGCCGCCCTGCCGTCCTTGGCCGCCGTGTCTGGTGCTGTCCGTTCAGTGTCCTGATCCACTCTCGCGCTACCTCGCATTCGCTGGAATCTCCCTCCACCCTACCGGGGAGCGGTGCGGCGACGATCACAGAGCAATCAAGGAACCGCGCGGATTGGCCGATCGTTTCGCCGGTTAAGTGCTTCTGCCGGGCTGCTTCAGGCCTGCTGGAATACACTGTCCCCGACGCCGACCGGGCGCGCTGAGGCGTGCCGCGACCTGACACGAGGAACAATGAGCCCCTCCAATCAACCACGCCCCACGAAAGCGGAGCGGACCGCCGCTGCCCGCGAGAAGGCCCGCCAGATCCGCGAGGCACAGCAGAAGAAGGAGAAGCGGAACCGGCTTCTCGTCCGGTGGGGTGTCGTGGTGGCGCTCGTGGCGGTCATCGCCATCATCGCGATCGTCGTCTCCTCGTCGATGCAGCAGAACGCCCCGATCGCGAACAGCGGGCCGAGCCCAGCGAACATGAATGCCAACGGGGGCATCACCCTCGGCAAGGGCAGCGCGGTGACTGCCGAGCCGGCGTCGACCGTCAACGCGTCCACGATCTCCACGCCCACCGCCCAACCCTCGCAGGGCCAGCAGGCCAATGCGAAGGGCGTCGAGGCGGCCCCCAAGGGCCAGCCTGCGAAGGTTGTTGTCTACGTGGACTTCATCTGCCCCGTGTGCGGCAACTTCGAGAAGACGTACGGCGACAAGCTCACCCAGCTGCGCAACTCGGGGCAGATCACGCTCGAGTACCGCCCGATCGCCTTCCTTGACCAGAACTCGACGACGAACTACTCGTCCCGCGCCGCGTCCGCGGCCGCGTGCGTCGCCAATCAATACCCGGACAAGTACGCGGACTTCTTCTCGCAGCTCTACGCCCAGCAGCCAGCTGAAGGGTCGGCCGGTCTCTCCGACCAGCAGCTCAAAGACATAGCGTCCAAACTCGGGGCGAACATCTCCCAATGCGTCGACAGCAAGACATATAGACCTTGGGTGAAGTACACGACTGCGCTCGCCGCCTCGTTCGGCGTGACGGGGACGCCGACAGCGTTCGTCGACGGCAAGCAGTGGGGCATCGGCGACTCCGCGAACCAGGCGTTCGACGCCTTCCTCCAAGCGGATCTCGACGCACGGGCAAAGGCGTAGCCTTCCCGGCTCGCCCGAGCTGACGTACGACGACGGCCCGGCCCCTTGGTGGGGGCCGGGCCGTTTTGCTTTGCTACCCTTGTGGGGTGCGCCCTCGCTGGGCGCTTCGCCTCCTTAGCTCAGTTGGCCAGAGCATCTGTCTTGTAAACAGAGGGTCGCCGGTTCGAATCCGGCAGGGGGCTCAGTGTTCCCAAGGGATCCGGGGGATCCGGCTCGCCGGATGGCCCGACCTCCCCCTATTTCCGTCCCTCGCCTTCCCGCGGTGCCGGGCCTGGTGGAGAAACGTGGAAGCGCTTTGCCAGTCCCACGACCTGTTTGACGCCGTCATCGCCACGATCACGGCCGGGCGGCGGCCGTGGGGGCCACCTACCGCCCGGCTGAGGAACTGGTCGACCTGGCCCGTGTGGAAGGCTGGATTCATGTTCCGAGCGTGCAGCTGGAGAAGCTCGCACCAGAGGCTTCTTCTCGATGAGAGGAGCCCTGGCGTTCTCGCCGGGGCGCCTGAACGAATCATCGGGAGCCTGACGCCCCGCGCAGACGAGGTGAAGCGGTGGTCTCGCGCTTCAAAGTAGGAGTCTGAATTACATCGCGGTCGACGTAGACGGGTGCCCTGGTCCCCGGGCCAGGGTTCGGAACCTGCGGCGCGCTGTCCTGCTCGCCAAGCCCACCCTGCGTTTTCAAGGCACCTCATCCTCGTGCACCCTTTGGGGTGCGCCCTAACGCATCTTCCACGCTGCGCCGTCGCGTCCCTCACCCGGCGGTTACGCCTTTTGGTCAGCAGCCGAGTCGCCGCGCGGTGACGGTCGGCTATCAACGGGGCGACAAGGTAGCCGGAGCCAGACCGCATAAGGCTTTGAACCGGGGCTGGTGCGTGTCTCGTTCTGTGGAAGTCGGAGGACGGTTGCAACGGGTCAGGGCCGGACGAAGAGGTCTGGGCCGAAGACGAAGGGCGTGTAGGTGTGGCCCCCGAGGACGAAGGGCGGCAGTGCGGTCATTCCGTAATGGGTGTGGATCGCGAGCGACTTGCCGTTGGCATGGTCCACGAACGCGACGCCCTCCTCGTACGAGTTCCCGAGTTCCTGGCACAGATGCAGGAGGAGCATGGTGAGCACGCCTTGGCCGCGGAAGACGGGGTCGACGGCGGTGGGTCCGTAGACGAAGCGCCGTGCGTCCGGCCTCCGTTCTGCCGCAGCTTCTACAGCTCGGGCAGCCGGCGGATTATGGGCGACGGCGTGTGGCAGGCAGGTCATGGCGAAGCCGGCGAGCCGGCCGCTTTCCGCCTCTTCCGCCACGAAGATCCCCGGGCCGGTCTCGAGACGCCTGAGGATTGGCTCGTCCATGAGCCCCTGAACGAACCCGTGCTCAGAGCGCTCCGTCTCGCTCCGGGAATCGCCTCGGGCTGCTGACATCAGACCGAGGATCGCCTCATGGTCCGAGGGCACGGAACGGCGGACGGTGAAGGTGGCTCGATGATGCAAGGCCTCAGAGTGCTGCTTGGCGGACTTCCTGCGCTCAGGCATTCGGGTACCGCCCAGCATCCAGGCGAGGATGCAGGTGCATCCGGCGGTGGCGGTCATGATGATCCCCAGCGGAACGGCGGTATGCTCGCCGCCGAGGCCCGCAAGGGGCGCGACCAGAGCCCCGAGCAGGAATTGGACAGCTCCCAGGAACGCCGATCCGCTGCCCGAGACACGGCGGACTTCCTGGAGGGCCAGCGCCGAGGCATTGCCCAAGATGAACCCGACGCTGGTCACTGCGGACAGGATGGGAAGCGCCAGGATCCAGCGGGGTACGGGCGCGACGGCGACTGCGAGGACGACGATCGAGCTGGCCAGGAGGGCGGGAACTGCCGCGCTGATGAGCCGCCGTGGACCGTAACGACCAGCGAGCCGCGACGATACGAACCCGGCCGCGACGAGCCCGACCGCATTGATCCCGAACAACAGGCCGTAGCCCGGCGCCGTGAACCCCATGACGTCCTGGTACACGAACGAACTCGCCGAGATGTACGCCATCATGGTCGCGAACGCCGTCGCGTAGAGGCCTGCGTAGCCGAGGTAGCGCGGCACCCGGAAGAGCTGGGCGAAGCCCCCTGTGATGCTCAGCTGTCCCCGTGCCGTGGGCGGGTGCGTCTCGCGGCACACCAGCAGCACCCCTGCCAGCATGAGGAGGAAGAGCGCGGCCAGCGTTGCCATGATCCCGCGCCAGCCGATCGGCCCGACAAGCATGGCGCCGAGGCTAGGCGCCACCACAGGGGCGATGCCGGTGATGGAAACCATCACGCTCATCGTCCTGGCCGTCTGGGCACCCTCGGTCAGGTCTACCACCATGGCCCTGGCGATGACGACCCCGGCCGCTCCGCACAGGCCCTGCAGCAGACGTGCCGCGACGAAGACCTCGAGCGTGGGCGCCAGAGCGGCGAGGACGGAGGATCCGACGGCCCCGGCGGTGCCGAGAAGGAGGGGCCCGATGCGGCCGAACCGGTCCGAGAGGGAACCGAAGGCCAGCTGTCCCACGGCCATCCCGATGAAGAAGCCCGTGAGGGTCAGCTGTACCGCCGAGGCCGAGGAGGAGAATTCGGACTGGATTCGGGGAAAGCCCGGAAGGTACAGGTCGGTGGTCAGGGGTGCTGCGGTGGCGAGGAGGGCGAGGACCACCAGCCAGAGTGGTTTCAGGTTCCCGCGCTCCGTCACAGCAGCGGCTCTCCTGCTCGTGATGAGGGCGGGCATCGCAACTCTCAGGCGGCCGGACGCTGCCCGGCGAGCTGGACGGCGACGTCGACGATCATGTCCTCCTGGCCGCCGACGTAGCCGGCCCTGCCGACCTCTTCGAGGATGCGGTGGGCGGGGACCCCGTAGCGCTCGGCGGCGCGCTCGGCGTGGATGAGGAACGACGAATAGACGCCCGCGTAGCCCTGCATGATGGATGCCCGGTCCATGACGGGCATGCGGGTGATGAAGGGCTTCACGACGTCCTCGGCCGCGGCCATCAGGCCCTGGACATCGACGCCGGTCCTGATCCCTAGGCGGTCGAAGGCAGCGGCGAGGACCTCCGTGGGGGAGTTGCCGGCGCCGGCGCCGAGGGCGACGAGGGTACCGTCGATCTGCTTGGCCCCGGCCCGTGCGGCAAAGACCGAGTTCGCCACGCCGAAACTCAGGTTCTGGTGGCCATGGAATCCAACCTGGGCGTCGGCGCCGAGCTCGGCCACGAGGGCGGAGACGCGCTCGGAGACATCATCGAGGATGAGGGCGCCGGCGGAGTCGACGACGTAGACGCACTGGCAGCCGGCATCGGCCATGATGCGGGCCTGCTGGGCGAGCTCCCCCGGGCCCACCCGGTGGGAGAGCATGAGGAAGCCCACTGTCTCCATGCCGAGCCTGCGGGCGTGCTGGAAGTGCTGGATGGAGATGTCGGCCTCGGTGCAGTGCGTGGCGATGCGCGCGACGGAGGCTCCCGCATCGTGGGCCTTGCTGAGGTCGTGGATGGTGCCGAGGCCCGGGAGCATGAGGACGGCGATCTTGGCCTCCTTGGCCTCGTCGGCGGCGGCGCGGACGAGGTCGAGCTCTGGGGTGAGGGAGAAGCCGTAGTTGAACGAGGACCCGCCGAGGCCGTCGCCATGGGTGACCTCGATGACCTTGATGTTCGCGTCGTCGAGGGCACGGACGACGTCACGGACGTGCCGTTCGGTGAAGCGGTGGCTCATTGCGTGGGAGCCGTCGCGCAGGGTGGTGTCGGTGAGGCGGACCTCGGGGGCATTGTCTTGGGAACCCATGCTGGCCCCTCCTTACTTCTCGGTGCCGGCGGCAGCCAGCTGGGAGCTGTCGATCTTCTCGGCGAGCAGGTCTGCTGTGCGGGTGGCGGCGGCGGTGATGATGTCGAGGTTCCCCGCGTACTCGGGGAGATAGTCCGCGGCCCCGCGCACCTGGACCCAGACCCCGACCCTGCCGTTGCCGCCCCAGTCCTCGCGGGCGGAGTCGAACTGCGGCTCTGCGCGGAGGTCGTACCCTGGGACGTAGTCCTTGATCTTTGCCACGGCCGCCTCGATCGCGGCTCGGATCGCATCCTGGGTCTCGCCCGGTTCGGCCGCCTCTGGGGGGATCGCGCAGTAGATCGTGTTGCGCATGATCATGGGGGGCTCGACCGGGTTGATGATGATGATCGCTTTGCCGCGCTTCGCGCCGCCGAGGACCTCAAGGGCCTTCGCCGTGGTCTCGGTGAACTCGTCGACGTTGGCTCGGGTGCCCGGGCCTGCTGACTTGGATGCGATGGAGGCGACGATCTCCGCGTAGTCCACCGGGACCATGGAGGAGACGGCGGCGACGATCGGGGTCGTTGCCTGGCCGGCACAGGTGATCATGTTGACGTTCAGGACGTCCTCCACCGAGTCGAGGTTCACGACCGGGGCGACATACGGACCGACGGCGGCCGGGGTCAGGTCGATCGCGTGGATTCCAGCCTCGCGGTACTTGGGTGCGTTGGCGGCGTGGGCCTTGGCCGAGGTGCACTCGAACACGAAGTCGGGCCTGTCCTCCTGTTCAAGGAGCCAGTCGACGCCCTCGGCCGAGACCGTGACGCCGAGGCGCTTCGCGCGGGCGAGGCCATCCGAATCAGGGTCGATGCCGATCATGTACCTGACCTCGAGGTTCTTCGATCGGCGCATGATCTTGAACATCAGATCTGTGCCGATATTGCCGGAGCCGATGATCGCGGCGGTCTTCTTGCGCATAGGGGTGGTTCCTCTGCTGGCGGTCTAGACGAAGTGGATGGTGAGCGAGCCGAGCGGGCCGAAATCAGCCGTCGCCGATTCCCCTGCGACGACGGGTTGGGCGGCGGTGAAGGAGCCCGGGAGGATGAGCTGCCCTGCTTCGAGGGCCACACCCTGCTCCCCAAGGACGTCGGCAAGCCACACGAGCGGCGCGATGGGGTCGCCCATCACCGCCGCTCCCGTCCCGGTGCCGCGTGGCCGACCGTCGATCCGCAGGGTGCATTCAGTCCCTGCGAGGTCTTCGAGGGTGACGGGAAGCGGGGCTGGCCCGACCGCGATGGCACCGCAGGAGGCGTTGTCGGCGACGGTGTCGACGAGTTTGATGTCCCAGTCGGCGATCCGAGAGTCGATGATCTCGATCGCGGGATACACCGCCTCGACCGCGGCGGCGGCCTGCTCGCGGGTCACCTTGGGGCCCATGAGGGTACGCCCGAGGACGAACCCGAACTCTGGCTCGACCTTGGGGGAGATGAAGTCTGCTGCTGGGACTTGTGCCCCGTCCCCGTGAACCATGTCTTCGAAGAAGAAGCCGAAGTCGGGCTGGTCCACTCCGAGCTGTTGCTGCATGGCCAGCGAGGTCAGGCCGACCTTGCGTCCAGCAAGGACTCGTCCCTCAGTGAGGTGCTCCTGGAGTTGGAGGGTCTGGATGTCGTAGGCGTCCTGGAGGTTCATTGAGGCGAGCCGGCTGCGCAGCGGGGCGATTGCGCGGCGGAGCTGGGACGCCTCGAGGAGCTCCTCGGCCAGTTGGCGGAGGGCTGTGCGGTGTGCGGTCTCGATCTGCTGGATCACAGCGCTACCTTCTGCCGTGAGCTCGGGAGGGCTTGGGGGACCAAGCCAAGGAAGCGCAGGGCGTTGCCGCCGAGCATTGCCTCGCGCTGGTTCTGGCTGAGGAACGACGCGGAACGGATCAGGCTACCGGCCGGCGACTCCCCGAGCGGGTAGGGGAAGTCGGTGCCGAGCATGATGTTCTCGTGCCCGAGGGCGTCCACGAGCAGGCGGAGGCTGGGTTCGGCAAACACGACCGAGTCGACGCTGAAGCGGCCCACGTAGTGGGACGGCGGCATGGCCGAGGTGGCAATGAGGTCCGGACGGCGGTGCCAAGCGTTGTCCATACGGCCGATCCAGTGCGCGAAGGAGCCTCCGCCGTGCGCGAAGCAGAGGCGCAGCGACTCCGGCAACCGGTCGAAGGCGCCCCCGAGGACCATCGCCAGGATGGAAAGGTGCGTCTCTGCTGGCATGCCGACGAGCCACTGGGCCATCCAGCGGTCCAGCCGAGGCGATGATGCCATGTCCCACGGATGGACGAACACCGGCACGTTCCGCTCGGCGCAATGCTGGAGGAACGCGACGACGCCCTCATCGTCGAGGTCGACATCGCCGACGTGGTTGCCGATCTCGACGCCTCGGTGCCCATTGGAGATCGAGCGGTCCAGCTCGGCGATGGCCGCATCGGTGTCCTGCAGGGGCACCTGGCAGAAGGGAATCAGCCGTCCTTCCCCCTGCGAGGCGATCTCGAGGGCGAGGTCATTGAAGATCGCGCTCACTCGTGCCGCGGTGGCAACGTCGCGGGAATAGCTGAAGAACACCGGAGTCGGGGAGAGCACCTGGACATCAACGCCGTCGAGGTCCATCTGCTCGAGCCGGACTTCGGCGGCCCAGGCGTCGTCCGTGATCGGTCGGAATTCCTTCTCTCCGAGCATGACCATGGCCTCGCGCTCACCGTCGACCCTCAGGGTGGGCCATGGCCCCGGGTGACCGGTCACCTCCTCGAGGGCAGGCCATCCCTTCGGGATGTAGTGGGTGTGGATGTCCACCGCCGGCGAGGGGGCATTGGCGTCGTCGAACGCCACGGTTAGCCCCGCCCGGGGTGGACGGCGCCGCAGTTGGGGCACGTGCGGGCGGCGTCGTCGCTGTTGTAGAACTGTTCGAACACCGGGGGGAGGTCCTCGACGATGTCGCGGACCTGGAGCTCGACCTCATGGATCTTGTGCGAGCACTCGAGGCAGTACCACTGGAACTTCTCCAGGGTGCCCTCCTCGCGAATGCGCTCGATGACGATGCCGATGGAGCCGGCCTCCGGCCGTTGAGGAGAATGCGGGAGGTTGCCCTGGAGGAGCCACATCTCGCCCTCGCGGATGTCGATGCGCTGGGGGCCCTCGTCGGTCATGACATTGACGTGCATGTTGCCCTTGACCTGGTAGAACCACTCCTCGTAAGGGTCCACGTGGAAGTCGGTGCGCTGGTTAGGGCCACCGACCACTTGGACGATGAAGTCCTTCGAGCCAGTCCACATGGCCTTGTTGTTCACCGGCGGCCGCAGGTTCGACTCGTTGTCCGCGATCCACTGCGAGAAGAGGTGGGTGGGGAAGATCTCGGTCACTTTCGGCTCCTTCAACTCGGTCATGGCTGTCTCCTTCAGTTGGTGGGGACCGGCGCGTACGCGACGGCTTGGATCTCGATGAGCAGGTGCGGGTGGGGAAGCTGGTGGACCGCCACGGTGGTGCGGGTCGGGCCGGCCTCGTCGAAGTACTCTGCGTAGACCTCGTTGTAGCCGGCGAAGTCGTTCATGTTCACGAGGTATGCGGTGACTTGGACGAGGTCTTCCAGATCGGCTCCGACATCGCTCAAGATCGAGCGGATGTTCTCGATGACGGCCGCTGTCTGAGCCTTGATGTCCAGGGAGGTGACCCCGAGGTCGTCGGCTGAGGCCCCGACGAAGCTGTTGTCGGGCCGCCGGCTGCTCGTCCCGGAAATGTAGACCAAGTCCCCTGCACGCTTCACGTGGGGGAACCTCCCCCGAGGTTTGGCGAGGTGGTCGATGACCCGGGCGTCAGCCATGGAGGCCTCCTTCAGGCGCGGGGGCGGGGTTGACCTGGAAGCCGACCGAGCCGAGCCCGCTCACAGTTGCACGGACCGCGGTCCCGGGGGTGAGCGGTACGGCTGCTGTCGCGGCACCAGCGAGGATGATGCTCCCCGCTGGCAGGTCGTACTCGCGTTCGGCTGCGATGGATGCCAGGCGCGGCAGTGTGTTCAGGGGGCCGCCGAGGATGTCCGTCGTCGTGCCTTCTGCAACCGCTTCGCCGTCGAAGGCAAGTGCCACGGGAAGCCCCGAGAGGTCGCCCTCGATTGGAGACCAGGGCCCGATGACGTAGCGGGACGCGGACGTGTTGTCGGCGACGACTTGGGCGAGGTTGAACTTGAACGCCCGATACCGGGAGTCGATGACCTCCAGGGCAGGAGCGACGGCGTCGATCGCTGCTTCGAGCGCCTGTGCGCCGGAACCGGCCGGCACGTCAGCGCCGAGGCGGAACGCGACTTCGGGCTCTACTCGCGGGTGGATGAGCGGGCCGAGGTCGAGGCTGCCCCCGTCTTCGAGGGCCATGGCATCGGTGAGGAACCCCACGATGAGCTCGGAGACCCCCATCTGGGCCATCTTCGCCTCGCTCGTGAAGCCGAGCTTGCGCCCTGTCCGTCGCTCGCCTTGAGACTCGCGCAGGTCCAGGAGCCGGGCCTGGACGCCGTAGGCGTCGTCCAGCGAGAGCTCGAACCCGGGCGCGACGACGGGTAGGCCGGAGGCCTGAGCATCGTGCAGGGTGTCCGCTAGGCGCTCCAGCGCAGGGACGGCGGTGTTCGGCAGCTGGTTCACAGCACCTCCTCGTTCGAAAGGGCAACGCAGACATTGGTTGGCTCGGTGTAGAAGTGAAAGGAGTTCAAACCGCCCTCCCGGCCGATGCCGGAGAGGCCAACGCCGCCGAACGGGGACCTGAGATCCCTCGTGTACCAGGTGTTGACCCAAGAGATCCCGGCTCGCATTCGGCCTCCCACCCGGTGGCCGCGCTCGAGGTCCCCGGTCCACACGGATGCGGCAAGTCCGTAGGGAGTGTCGTTGGCTAGGCGAACGGCCTCCTCCTCGGTGTCGAAGGGGACAAGGCCTGCCACGGGTCCGAAGATCTCCTCCCGCATCGGCGTGCTGTCGTGGGAGAGTCCAGTCCACAGCGTCGGCTCGATCCAGGAGCCGCCCTCCAAGCCGGCTGGCATCTGGGGTACCCCGCCCCCGACGACGGCCAGCCCGCCCTCGGCTTCGGCCTTGGCGAAGTAGGAGAAGACCTTCGAGCGGTGCTTCTGGGAGATCAGCGGCCCGGTCGTGGTCGCCTCGTCGTACGGGTTTCCCATGCGCAAGGCCTTGGCCTGTTCTGCGAGGCCGGCGACGACCTCATCGAAGATGGGCCGTTGGATGTAGACCCGTTCTGTGCACAGGCACACCTGCCCACTGTTGGTGAAGATGGAGCGGGTCAATCCGGCGATCGCCTTCTCGAGGTCCGCGTCGGCGAAGACGAGGGCTGCGTTCTTGCCGCCCAGTTCGAAGGACACAGGCCGGACCCAGGGCGCCGCGGCGCGCATGATCGCTGAGCCTGTGCCGGACTCGCCCGTGAAGGTGATCCCGTCGATGCCCTCGGCCGTCGTCAGGAATTCCCCTGCCGAGCCCGGCCCAAAGCCCTGGACAACGTTGTACACGCCGTCCGGCAGGCCTGCCTCCGCCATGATCTCGCCGAGGAGTGCCGCCGAGGAGGGAGTCTCCTCCGAGGGCTTGACGACTACAGTGTTCCCGCAGGCGATTGCCGGGGCGACCTTCCAGGTCAGAAGCAGGAGCGGCAGGTTCCACGGCACGATCACCGCGACGACGCCGAGCGGCTTGCGGAGCGCGTAGTTCAGGGCCCGCCGCCCGTCGGGGAACTCCGTGAGGAATGATTCCGTGCCAGCCGAGGCTATCTGGTCGGCGAAGGCACGGAAGTTCTGCGATGCCCGGGAAACGTCGAGGTCCCGGGCCAACGCCAGGGGTTTGCCCGTGTCCGCGATCTCGGCCGCTAGGAGATCCCCGGCCCTTTCTTCGATGCGCGCGGCGATCCGACGCATGACCTCGGCTCGCTGGACGGCTGTGTAGAGTCCCCAGGGACCTTCGAGTGCCCTCCGTGCGGCCGCAACGGCCTCTTCCACGAGGCTTTTGTCTGCCTCGAGGACCTTCGAGACGACCGAACCGTCAACGGGGTTCACGTTCTCGAACGGCATTCCACCTTCGACGTATTCACCCCCAATGAAATTGCGGATTGTGTCGGTGCTCATCTCGTCTCCTCCTCGGCATCGGTCCAACCAGTCTCCGCACCGAGAACTATGCCTGTCCAATAGAAATCTTGCTGGATGGAATAGCCGTTTAGGCATAGCCTTGGGGTCATGGACGAAGTGAACCTGCTGGATGGGCGGCTCAAAGTCCGGCACCTCGTGCTAGCCCTTGCAGTTGTTGAGCATGGGGGATTCGCCAAGGCCGCGCGGAGTCTGCACGTCACCCAGCCGGTCGTTACGCGGGGGATCAAGGAACTCGAAGAGATCCTCGGCCTAGAGCTGTTCGAGCGGGGCCCAAAAGGCATTGTGACCAACGAGTTCGCGGAGGTGTTCCTCGAACACGCGCGCGCGATCGTCGGGCACCTACGCCAGATGGGCCGGCAGGCCGGCGAAGCGTCGTCCGGAATGGTCGGGACGGTCACCGTCGCCTCCCACCTGGCGGGCTCCAACGTGCTCCTGCCGACGGCGATCATCCTGCTCAAGAAGGACTATCCGAAGATCAACGTCATTGTCAGAAATGGAACGCCGGAACGGCTCGCAGCCGAGCTGGCTTCGGGCCAAATCGATCTGATGGTTGGCCGACAGGGGCAGCTGCAAACGGAAATCCGAGTGGAGCAGGTGGAACTCTACGAGGAACCCTTCCGCATCGTGGCCCGGCCCGGCCATCCCGTATTCGGCGGCCCCGAGCCCGGGCTTCCTGAGCTGCTCGAGTACCCCTGGATCCTCCCTGTGGCCGAGACCTCCCTGCGGTCCGAGCTCACCGAACTCTTCCGGCGGAGCGCAGGAAGGGTGCCGGCCGAGCAGATCGAGTGTGGGCTCCAGACGACGGTCCGCGCAATCGTGAGGGCAACCGACCATCTCGCAGTGATGCCCGAGACGATCGCGCAAGTCGACCCGGAGTTGGCAGTGGTCCCGACGGTCCTGCAGGGCGTGAGCCAAAAGGTGGTCGCCACGATCCCAGCCGACTTCCCACTGTCCCTTAATGCCAAGGCGATGTTGCAGTGTCTGAGGAGGGCCACGCTCGAAGTTTCTCAAGGGTGACGAACGGGCTTCGCCCTCTTTCGAAGGATATGCCCGTCCTGGCATGGCCAGAGCGCAGATAAGCATTCGACGGGCATGATGTGACGCGCGACACTGATGAAGCGCGAACCCGACCCGACCGACCCAAGAGGGCGCTCGAGCACACAGACGACCCCCTCTTGGAATGTTCCTCGACGTCGCGGCGCATCCTTCAAGAGTTCGGATAGGAATTGACATGTCCAGAGCCACAAAGAACACTCCCCACAATGTGGGGACAGGCATCAAGCGCTATGTGATGGCCTCGCTCGCCGGCAATGCGTTGGAATGGTATGACTTCTTTCTTTACGCGACGGCGGCTGCGGTTGTCTTCGGGAAGCTGTTCTTCCCGGCGGGCACTGACCCGTTGGTGGGCACGCTCGCGGCGTTCGCGGGGTTCGCGGTCGGCTTCGCTGCGCGGCCGTTGGGCGGGATCATCTTCGGGCACATGGGAGACCGGATCGGCCGGAAGCCAGCCCTCGTGCTCACCATCTCGATCATGGGTGTTGCCACGTTCCTGATGGGCGTGCTGCCCACTTATGCGCAGGTGGGGATCCTCGCTCCGGTCCTGCTCATCGTTCTTCGCATCCTGCAGGGCGTAGCGGCCGGGGGCGAATGGAGCGGGGGAGTCCTGCTCATCAGCGAGAACTCCTCCGACAAGCGCCGTGGGTTCTTCTCGGCTTTCAGCCAGGGGGGCATCAACCTCGGCTTCGTCCTGGCTTCAGGGGCGTTCTTCCTCGTCCAGGGCCTGCCGCATGACCAGTTCCTGGCGTGGGGGTGGCGGCTGCCGTTCCTGTTCAGCTTCGTCCTGTTCGGGGTCGGCATCTACGTCCGGTTCCGCCTGCCGGAGACGAACGAGTTCGAGGAAGTGAAGGACGACGACGCGCGACCGCGCGTGCCGGTGCTGGCGGCCCTGAGGAGCCATCCCAAGGAGATCCTGGTGACGATGGGCCTGCGGGTGGCCGAGAACGCCGGCTCGTATCTGATCGCCTCGTTCTCCCTCGTGTACGGGGCCCATATCGGCATCGACACTGGCCTGCTGCTCCTGGGGGTCGCGGCGAGCCAGCTGTTCGAGTTCGGAACGATGCTGTTCTTCGGCCACCTCTCCGACAGGATCGGCAGGCGAAAGGTCTACACTCTCGGAGCCGCGGCGCTTGCCGTCATGGCGTTCCCGTTCTTCGCGCTCCTGGACACCCATACCCCTGGCTTGATCATCCTTGCGTACTTCATCGGGAACGGGATCTGCCACGGTGCGATGATCGGCGTTCAACCGTCCTTCTTCCACGAGCTCTTCACGCCCGAGATCAGGTACTCGGGGATGTCGGTCGGACACGAACTGGCTGCCGTCTTCGCGGGAGGGCTGGCTCCGCTCATCGCCACCGCTCTTCTCATCACCTACAACAGTTCCGTCCCCATCTCCGTCTACATGCTCATCCTCGCGGCCATCACCCTGACGGCCCTGGCCTTCTCCACAAAGGTCGGTCGTCGTGTCCCCGCCAGTGGTGTTGTGGAGCAAACTGAAGTCAGTATTTGATGGCGACTTCATCCCTGTGTTGCGCCCCGTTCGATCGGAGGAGGCCGTGGAACCCGACCCCAAGGCCGTGGAGAGCCCGAAGGCGGTCTTGGCCAGGGCGCGAGCCATCCTCGGCGCCTTCGACGCACACACCCCCAGCCTTGGCCTGAACGAACTCACGAGGCGCAGCGGACTGCCCAAGGCAACGACCCACCGTTTGGCAACGAGCTTGGTCGAGTGCGGACTGCTGGACCGGGAGGGGCGCCGCTACCGGTTGGGGCGGTGGCTGTTCGAACTCGGCCAGCGCGCGCCGGCCCATAGATCGTTGCGTCTCGCCTCCGCGCCCTTCCTCGAGGACCTCTCCCGGGCCACAGGGGAGACCGCACTGCTCACGTTGCCTGGCCAGGACGAAATTCTCTTCGGTGAGAAGTACGTCGGCGCGCGCGGGCGCGGACAGATCGCAACCATGGTCGAGGGGCGTGTTCCCCTCAATTGCAGCGCTTCTGGGAAGATCGCGCTCGCTTTCGGCGATCCGGCAAACGCCGAGCGCTTCGTCAACGGGGAGCTCACCAAGAGCACTCCCTTCACGATGACGGCTCCTGATCAGCTCCGCGCAGAGATCGAGCGTGTGCACGAGCTGGGCTACGCCGTCGAACGCCAGGAACTGGTTGTCGGCTCTGGGGCCGTTGCGGCTCCCGTGTTCAGGAACAGCCAGCTTGTAGCGTGCCTCACTGTCGTTGCTCCGATCAGCCGGCTCGACATCGCTCGGTTCGCGCCCGCCGTGCTGCTGGCCGGGAGGGCCCTCTCCCGCGCCCTCGGCGGAGGGCCCGCACAAGTGGTCCGCTGAGTGGACTTTTTCCCTTCCGCGGCCTACTGATCACGAGAAAGATTGCCGTTCAAGGGGCTCCCGCTCCCCGCGACGCACTCCCCGAACAACATGCCTCAATGTGGCGGCAGTTGCATTTCCCCCGGTACTCACTCCTCGGGCCTGATGCCCGGAACTCCGACAGGAGCCCACAATGTCCAGAATCCAGAGTTCTCGTCCCGCGGAGGGCGGAGGCATCAAGCGCTATGTGATGGCCTCGCTCGCCGGCAATGCGTTGGAATGGTATGACTTCTTTCTTTACGCGACGGCGGCTGCGGTTGTCTTCGGGAAGCTGTTCTTCCCGGCGGGCACTGACCCGTTGGTGGGCACGCTCGCGGCGTTCGCGGGGTTCGCGGTCGGCTTCGCTGCGCGGCCGTTGGGCGGGATCATCTTCGGGCACATGGGAGACCGGATCGGCCGGAAGCCAGCCCTCGTGCTCACCATCTCGATCATGGGTGTTGCCACGTTCCTGATGGGCGTGCTGCCCACTTATGCGCAGGTGGGGATCCTCGCTCCGGTCCTGCTCATCGTTCTTCGCATCCTGCAGGGCGTAGCGGCCGGGGGCGAATGGAGCGGGGGAGTCCTGCTCATCAGCGAGAACTCCTCCGACAAGCGCCGTGGGTTCTTCTCGGCTTTCAGCCAGGGGGGCATCAACCTCGGCTTCGTCCTGGCTTCAGGGGCGTTCTTCCTCGTCCAGGGCCTGCCGCATGACCAGTTCCTGGCGTGGGGGTGGCGGCTGCCGTTCCTGTTCAGCTTCGTCCTGTTCGGGGTCGGCATCTACGTCCGGTTCCGCCTGCCGGAGACGAACGAGTTCGAGGAAGTGAAGGACGACGACGCGCGACCGCGCGTGCCGGTGCTGGCGGCCCTGAGGAGCCATCCCAAGGAGATCCTGGTGACGATGGGCCTGCGGGTGGCCGAGAACGCCGGCTCGTATCTGATCGCCTCGTTCTCCCTCGTGTACGGGGCCCATATCGGCATCGACACTGGCCTGCTGCTCCTGGGGGTCGCGGCGAGCCAGCTGTTCGAGTTCGGAACGATGCTGTTCTTCGGCCACCTCTCCGACAGGATCGGCAGGCGAAAGGTCTACACTCTCGGAGCCGCGGCGCTTGCCGTCATGGCGTTCCCGTTCTTCGCGCTCCTGGACACCCATACCCCTGGCTTGATCATCCTTGCGTACTTCATCGGGAACGGGATCTGCCACGGTGCGATGATCGGCGTTCAACCGTCCTTCTTCCACGAGCTCTTCACGCCCGAGATCAGGTACTCGGGGATGTCGGTCGGACACGAACTGGCTGCCGTCTTCGCGGGAGGGCTGGCTCCGCTCATCGCCACCGCTCTTCTCATCACCTACAACAGTTCCGTCCCCATCTCCGTCTACATGCTCATCCTCGCGGCCATCACCCTGACGGCCCTGGCCTTCTCCACAAAGGTCGGCTCCCGCACGACGAGCAGGCAGGCCGAACCCGTCGAGGAGCTGGCATGACGGCCTCAATCCTCGCGGCGGCCCAAGCCCCCTACACTCGGCACGCCTCCCCGACGACGACAACCCCACAAGTCATCGCCGAAGCGGTCCGGCGGGCCTTGAGCCAGGCCGGGTTAACGCCCCAGGATGTCGACGGGTTCGGCATTTCCAGCTTCACTCTCCAGCCCGATCACGCAGTTGATCTCGCCTGGCGGATGGGCCTGCGCCTCTCGTGGCTCATGGAGGACACCAACGGTGGGGCGAGCGCCGGCGGGATGCTCCAGCACGCGGTGCGGGCCATCGAAGCCGGCGACGCGTCCGTCGTCGTCCTCGCCGCTGGCGACGTCATGGACAGGGACGCCTTCACACGCCTCGTTGCACGCTACAACCGGGCAACCGAGCAGCACCTCACGCCCCTGCCCATGCCCGGCCCGAATGCGGTGTTCGCGATGCTGACCAGGCGACAGATGGGGGCTCTTGGGCTCGAGCGCGCAGACTACGGCAGGATCGCCGTCGCCCAGCGCCAGTGGGCCGCGGACAATCCCGGGGCCGTCTACCGGAGCCCGCTCGGTCTCGACGAATACCTGGGGGCCCCGATGGTGGCCGACCCATTGGGACGCTACGACTGCGTACCCACGGTCACCGGCGCCGACGCCGTCGTCGTCGCCGCAGACGACCGGCTGGGCGGGCGGCGGAGGGCAAAGGTCCTTGCCGTCACCACGAGCTACAACTCGGACGACCAGACCGGGGATGGGTTGACCACAGGCCTCCGGGCGTGCGCCCCGCTTGCCTGGGAGCGGTCCGGGGTGTCGCCCGCGGAGACGGGGGTCGCGAGTGTCTACGACGACTACCCGGCCATGGTGGTCGCGCAGCTGATGGACATGGGATTCATCGAGGACGGAGCCGACGTTTCGCGCTACATCGATTCTTGGATCTCATCGAGGAAGCTCCCCCTCAATACCTCGGGAGGCCAGCTTTCGGCCGGGCAGGCCGGTGCGGCGGGCGGAATGCACGGACTGGTCGAGGTCGCGACTCAGCTCCTCCACCGAGCCGGCGACCGACAAGTCGACGCGCGCTTCGGCGTCGTGAGCGGTTATGGGATGGTGCTCTACCGCTACGGTGCCTGCGCGACGATGACTGTTCTGGAGGGAGTGGCATGAGCGCGACACTTCAGCGATGCGACTCGTGTGGAGCGAGCCTCTTTCCGTTCCGGCTGTTCTGCCCCGCCTGCGGGCACAGCGATTTCGTCGAGCACGACGTCGACGACGCGGTCCTCGAGGAAGCGACCGCTTTGGCGGATGGCACGGTGCTAGCCACGGTGCGGTGCGCGACGGGAACGCGGCTGATCGCCCGGATCCTCGGCGGCGAAGCGTCGCCAGGGAGCAGGGTCACGCTGACCAACGAGCCGAACGCAGACGGAGGCACCGTCGCCTACGTGCCATTCAACCGAGAAGTTAAGTACTAGGAGTTCCCCGATGGACATGACCATTCCCAGCATGCTGCTCCGGCGGGCAACGGAAAATCCCGAGGCCCCGCTGCTGCGGTGCGGCGGTATTCGCCGAAATGGCCTTCAGATGGTGGACGCCATCTCTCTCGCCGCCGGGGTCCTTCAAGCGCACGGGATCCAGCAGGGCGACCGAGTGGCGCTCATGTGCAGCAACCGGATCGAACTGCTCGACTACCTTCTGGGGTGCGCTTGGATGGGGGCCATCGCTGTGCCCATCAACACTGCAGCACGAGGGGAGCAGCTGCACCACATCCTCTTGAATTGCGAGGCCAAGCTCCTAGTCATCGAAGGCTCTCTTCTCGAGCACATCGGACGGCTCGAGATCCTTCCCGCCCTGCAGATGCTGTGGGCCGTCGACGAGTACGCGGCGGAGGCCGGGGATCCTTACCCGGTGGAGCCGATGCCCGCGGCCGGGTCACTGCGGGCTCAACCCGCCGAGGTGGTGCCCGGAGACACCGCCGCGATCCTCTATACCTCCGGGACGACCGGTGTCTCAAAGGGGGTCCAGTGCCCGCACGGCCAGTTCTACTGGTGGGGGGTCAACGTCACGCGCCAACTCGGCATCACCGCGGGCGACGTGCTGTACACATGCCTTCCGCTCTTCCATACGAACGCGCTCAACGCCTTCATCCAGGCGATCGTCTCCGGTGCCGAATACGTCATGGGCCCCCGCTTCTCGGCGTCGAGATTCTGGTCCGACGCTGCCGCCGCCAACGCCACCTTCACCTACCTCCTCGGCGCCATGGTGAGCATTCTGGCGAGCAAGCCAGCGTCCGCACTTGATCGGGCGCACGGCATCAAAGCCGCTCTTGCACCGGCAACCCCCGCCGGCCTCCTCCACGAATTCAAAGACCGGTTCGGCATCATGCTCCTGGACGGTTACGGGTCCACAGAGACGAACTCGACCATCTCCACAAGCCGGCAGGAGCAGCGGCCCGGCTACATGGGAACGCTCCAGCCAGGATTCTCCGCCCGCGTCATCGATGAGTTCGGGCTGGACGTCGAGCCCGGCGTGCCCGGCGAGTTGCTCTTGCGAAGCGACCAGCCCCATTCATTCGCCACCGGCTACTACCGGATGCCGGAGGCGACGGTGAATTCCTGGAAGGACCTCTGGTTCCACACCGGCGACCGGGTGGTCAGGGATGACGACGGATGGTTCCGATTCGTCGACCGGATCAAAGACGTCATCCGACGCCGTGGCGAGAACATCTCCTCGGTTGAGGTCGAGCACGTCCTCCGTCAGCACCCGGCCGTCAGCGACGTCGCCGTCTACGCCGTGGACTCCGAACTCGGCGAGGACGAAGTGATGGCCGCGATCGTGGCGAAAGACGCCATCGACTTCGAAGAACTCACAGAGTTCTGCCGGCCACGGCTGGCATCCTTCGCCATCCCTCGGTTCTTCAGGCTCTGCGATTCCTTGCCCCGCACTGAGAACGGAAAAGTCCGGAAGACCATCCTCCGAGACCTGGGTTCCGAAGCGGCGCAGTGGGATCGAGAGAGCGTGCGGCTTCCAGTCTCGTGAAAGAGCTCGTCGGTCAACTTCCACACACCATCCCTTCCCCTTCCTCACAGGAGTTCCCATGTCACAGCTGACCGGGTTGCTCGCCTCGCTGGCCCAAGGCGAGACGCGCATCGTCGATCTGACCAACGCGCTCTCGAGCGAGACTCCCACCCTGCGCCTGCCCGATCCGTTCGCGAACCTCGTGGACTTCAGCCTGGAGGAGGTCTCGGCGTACAACGAGCCGGGGCCGTTCTGGAAGCACCACAACATCAGCACGGGTGAGCACATCGGCACCCACCTGGACGCCCCGGTTCACTGGGTGACCGGCCGTGGAGGCAAGGACGTCTCCCAGATCGAGCCCGCACGGCTCGTCGGGCCCGCGTGCGTCCTGGACGTCAGCCGCGAGGTCGCGGCGGACCCGGACTTCCTCGTCGATGTCGAGCACATCAAGGTCTGGGAGGCTGAGCACGGAGCGCTTCCGGAGAACGCGTGGCTGCTCGTGCGCACGGGGTGGGATGCGTACGCGCAGGATCGCGTCCGGTTCCTGAACGCGGACGAGACCGGCTCGCACACTCCCGGGTTCACCGTGGATTGCGCGCGCTGGCTCGCCGACGTCGCCCCGATCTCGGGTGTCGGGGTGGAGACCGTTGGCATTGACGCTGGGCTCGCCGGCGGGATGGACCCGCTGTTCCCGATGCACCACTTCCTCTTGGGCGCCGACAAGTACGGTGTCACCTCGCTGCAGAACCTCGGCCAGCTCCCGGCGACCGGCGCCGCCGTGGTCGTGGCGCCGCTGCCGATCGTCGGCGGGACCGGTTCCCCGGCCAGGGTCCTGGCCTTCGTCGAGGAGGCGCGAGCATGACCGCCGAGATCCAGGCAAGGGAGCCCGAGGCCCTTGCTGGCCAGCCCTCCGCCGAGCCGGCTGCGCCGACTAAGGAGACCGTCGCACAGCTCGTCGGGCGCACCCTCGCCGAGCTGGGCGCGGGGCACTGCTTCGGCGTCGTCGGCTCGGGGAACTTCGAGGTGACCAATTCGCTGATCCGTCATGGCGTCCCGTACACCGCCGCCCGGCACGAGGGCGGGGCGGCGACCATGGCCGACGCGTACGCCCGGATGTCCGGCAAGGTCGGTCTGCTGTCGGTCCACCAGGGCTGCGGGCTGACCAACGCCACGACCGGGATCGGGGAGGCCGCGAAGTCCCGCACGCCGCTCGTGGTCCTCGCCGCGGAGACGGCCGGCGCGGCCGTGAACTCAAACTTCGCCATGGATCAGGCTGCTCTGGCCCGCTCGGTAGGCGCGGTCCCGGAAAGGGTGCATTCGGCAGCCTCGGCGAGGGCCGACGTCGTCCGCGCCTTCCGCACCGCGCGCAACGAGCGCCGCACCGTCGTCCTGAACCTGCCGCTCGACGTTCAGTCGCAGCAGGCGCCGGAACACCCTTCCCAAGCCTCGGTGCCGCTTCCCGCCCGGGTGCGCCCGGCGACGTCGGACGTCAGCGCTCTCGCCGACCTCATCCTCGCCGCCGAACGGCCGGTTTTCGTCGCCGGGCGAGGCGGTCGCGGCGCCCGGGGCGAGATCCTGGCCCTCGCGGAGCGCGCGGGCGCGCTCGTGGCGACCTCGGCCGTGGCGAAGGGGCTCTTCAACGGGGAGCCGTTCAATCTCGGCATCTCGGGTGGGTTCTCCTCGCCGACGACGGCGGAGCTCATCACAGGCGCGGACCTGATCGTCGGCTTCGGGTGCGCCCTGAATATGTGGACCATGCGCCACGGGAGGCTCATCGGCGAGGGTGCCGCCGTCGTCCAGGTCGATCTCGAGGACGCGGCGCTCGGCGCGAACCGGCCCATCACCCTCGGTGTGGTGGGCGACTCCGGCGCGACCGCGGCCGAGACGCTACGTGAGCTGGAGCGGCGCGATGTCACCCCTCGGGCAGGCTACCGGACGGAGGACGTACGACGGCGGATCGCGGCGTCGTCGCGGTGGCAGGACGTGGCGATCGATGACCTCTCCGGCCCGGCGCCGGATGGCTCCCTCCGCATTGATCCGCGACCGCTGACCCGGGCCCTCGACGGGCTCCTGCCGGCCGAGCGCGTAGTCGGGGTCGATTCGGGAAACTTCTTGGGCTACCCGAGCCAATACCTCGACGTGCCCGACGAGTTCGGCTTCTGCTTCACTCAGGCGTTCCAGTCGATCGGGCTGGGTCTCGGCACCGCGATCGGGGCCGCGCTTGCCCAGCCGCACCGGCTGCCGGCCCTCGGGACCGGGGACGGCGGGTTCCTCATGGGGATCAGCGAACTCGAGACCGCGGTCCGGCTGGGCCTGCCGCTGCTGTGCATCGTGTACAACGACTCCGCGTACGGGGCCGAGGTGCACCACTTCGCCGAGCACGGGCCGGTGGACGTCTCGACGGTGACGTTCCCCGAGACGGACATCGCGTCGATCGCCCGCGGCTACGGCTGCGAGGGCATCACTGTCCGTTCTGTTGAGGACCTCGAACCGGTCAAGGCCTGGCTCGCGTCCGGGCCGACCCGCCCGCTCGTCATCGACGCGAAGATCGCCTCCGACGGCGGAGCCTGGTGGCTCGCGGAGGCGTTCAAGGGCCACTGACGCTCCCGTCTTGCTTGCGCCGTCACGTTTGCAGGGTCCACACCCTGCAAAAGTGACGGCGCAAGCTGTGGGTGGGGAAAGTGGTGCGCGGACAACTATGCATACGCTTAGTCTGGCGCTTAGTCCCTAGCGATGGTCGATCAGCTCGCCGAGCCGGATGATGGCGGCCACAATATCGTCTCGTGAGGACACGGTGAGCTGCTGCAGGACCAGCCCGTCGAGTGCGGCGAAGATGGCCCGTGCGGCTGCCCGGTCCGCGCGGTGCCCGTAGTGGGTGAGGAAGCGCTCGACGAGGCTGATGTAGCTCTCGTAGAGGTTGTTCGCCATCCTCCCGAGCTCGGGACTGCGTCGCGAGGCCAGGATCATGTAGTACTGGAAGATCTGCAGATTCGGTTCGTCGGCGACCAGTCGGGTCAACGACGCCGCGAAGTCCTTGTCCAGCTCGGAGGCCAGCGTCAGGTCCGCCATCTGCTGCGAGCGCTGCACGGCCCAGACCGTCGCGGCTTCCAGGAGGGCTTCCTTGGATCCGAAGTGGTGTGAGATCAGGGTGTTGTTCACACCCGCGCGTTGCGCGACCTTTCTGTAGCTGAGCCCGTCGAGGCCCTCCTCGGCGACGACGTCGATGACGGCCCCGATGAGAGCCTCCCGCCCGATCCCGTATCTGAGCTCGCTGATCGTCACGAGGAGAATCCTACCCGCAAAACTCTGCACTTGCAGAGCTTGACAACCAAAACTAAGCAATTGCAGAGTAGAGGGGTAGTGATGCAGGCCACGTCCGGCGGCTGAACTCCATCCCCAGCCATCCCCGCAAAGGAGCGATCATGAGTGCCCCCACCTTCCACGCCACTACTGACCCGGAACGCGCCGAGCCGTTCGCCGTCGGGCAGGTCCAGTGGCTCCGCAAGCCCGGCGACGGCGATCGCCTCGCCCTCTCCGGAGGCATCTGGACCGTGACGCCCGAAGAGGCCCCGGACCCGTTCGACCTGGCCTTCGAGGAGGACGAGACGTTGTACATCGTCGAAGGCCAACTGCGGATCGAGATCATCGGCGCCGAGACCTTCGACCTCACCGACGGCAGCATGGCCTCGTTCAACAAGGGAGCCAAAACGCGCTGGACGGTCGTCAAGCCAACCACCGAGTTCTTCGTCTACAGCTGAGGGGCCGGGACTGTGCAGAACACCTCCGACATCCTCGTGGTCGGCGCAGGCTTCGCCGGTCTCGTCGCCGCACGGGAGCTGAGCCGGAAGGGCTTGAGCGTCCGGATCCTCGAGGCCCGTGACCGGACCGCCGGCCGGACGTGGCTCGAGCCGCGCATGGGCCGCAGCCTCGAACTCGGGGGGACTTGGGTCCACTGGAGCCAGCCCCACGTGTGGGCCGAGCTCACCCGGTACGGCATCGGCGTCGTCACCGCGCCCGACGTCGAGAAGGCGTACTGGCACGCAGACGGCCGCCTCCACGAGGGCTCGCCCGAGGAGCTGATGATGCTCCTCGATGGCCCCAACCGGGACTTCCTGGCGCCGTCGCGCCAGCTCGTCCCGCTCCCGTACGAGCCGTTGACCAACCCTGCGATCAAAGAAGCGGACCAGCTGACCGTGGCCGAGAAGATCGACGACCTCGAGCTCGAGCCGGTCTCGGACGATCTCATGCGCAGCTTCTGGGCGCTGAACTTCAACGGGCCCATTGATGACGCCGCCTACAC
The DNA here is from genome assembly GCF_022539255.1 of Sinomonas terrae. Classification (NCBI taxonomy): domain Bacteria; kingdom Bacillati; phylum Actinomycetota; class Actinomycetes; order Micrococcales; family Micrococcaceae; genus Sinomonas; species Sinomonas terrae. The sequence goes on along the minus strand of NZ_JAKZBV010000001.1, from coordinate 3,589,450 downwards.
CCAGGCGCTCCGCTGGGCCGCCGCGGCCTTCCACGAGTGGCCAATCATGTTCGAGACCTGCGCGACCTACAAGGTCCAGGGCGGCACCGCGGCGCTCGCCCAGGCGATCCTTGACGATGCCGACGTCGATCTCTGCCTCGGTGCGGCCGTCGCCGAGGTGAGGCAGGATGCTGAGGGGGTGGTCGCCGTCGTCCGCGATGGCAGTGAATACGCCGCCAAGGCGATGGTCGTGACCCTGCCGCTGCATGCGCTGAACAGCGTCCGCTTCGACCCCGAGCTCTCGCCCGGCAAGCGGGAGGCGGCCCAGCGCGGGCAGCTCGGGCTGGGGGCCAAGCTCTGGATCAAGGTCAAGGGCCGCCACGAGCGCTTCGTGGCGATGGGTCCGCAGGATTGGCCCCTGAACTTCGTCCAGGCCGAATACCTTGACGCCGAGAGCGCCACGCTCGTCGCCTTCGGCCCCGATGCCGGAGCCGTCGACGTCGACGACGCCGCTGCCGCGCAGATGATCCTCCGCCGCTGGATCCCGGACCTCGAGGTCCTCGAAGTCGCCGGCCACAACTGGGTCGAGGACGAGTTCGCCCACGAGACCTGGGCAATGCACCGGGTCGGCTACCTCTCGGAGAGCCTCGCCGAGTTGCAGCGCTCCGAAGGGCGGATCTTCCTTGCAGGTTCCGACTACGCCAGCGGCTGGGGCGGCTTCATCGATGGAGCGATCGAGAGCGGCTTCACCGCCGCGCGCGCCATGGCGGAGCAGTTCGGCATCCGGCCCTAGCCCCTGACCTAGCTGCGCGAGGGGGACGGGCTGCCGACGGCGACACCGAGGGCTTGGACCGCCTCGGCGAGCTGTTCGGCGGTGATCGCCTTCGCGAAGTACTGGAGGGTGAGCCCGTCGAGGGCGGCGAACATGGCCAGGTTCAAGCCGGGGTCGTCCTCGGCGCCGAGTGCGACACGGCCGGCCGCGAGGGCTGCGACGTACCGGCGGTACAGCTCTCGAACGGCATCTTGCAGTTCGGGGCGCCGGGTGGCCTCCATGACCATTTCGAACTGGAAGATCTCGATGTCGGGCTGGGAGAGGACGTTGCGGACCAGCGCCTCGCGGAACGCGGTCGCGTCGGTCGCATATTCGCTGAGGTCCGCGGCGGCCATCGCGCGGTCGGCGGTCCACTCCAGCGCTGCGGCGAGCAGCCTGTCGCGCGTGCCGAAGTGGTGGGCGATGAGGCTGTTGTTCAGGCCCGCCTCCTCGGCGACTGCGCGGAAGGTCAGCCCGCGCAGGCCCTTGCGGGCGCCCACTCGCACGGTCGCTTCGAGGAGGGCTTCCCTGCCCTCTCCGTGGCTGGGCTGTCGTTTCTGAGGGCTCACCCCTTCAGCTTAGGCGGTCGCCCGACGACGAGTTCGCCCTTGACACCCTGATTAAGCGGCCCGTAATCTCTATCACTAAGCAGATGCTCAATATGACTACGGCGGCCCGGTTCTGAACCGTGAGTCCGCTGGTCAGAATCGGCGCTCGCACCCGTAGAGCCGCCCCAAGTCCCCCCGCCCGAACAGGGCTCTTGCAGTAGGTCCAAAGGAGGGCCCGTGAGCAATACCCAGCATGAGGTTGTGGTGCCGCCGTCGGTCGGCGAGACCCACCTCAAGTCCAACAGCCTCGGCTTTATCGGAATCGCGTTCTTCGTCGTCTCCGCTGCCGCCCCGATGGCGGCGTTCGTGGGGGCGAGCCCGGTGATCTTCTCGGTCATGGGTCCCGGCGTCCCGCTCGTCTACATCCTCGTCGCCCTTGTGATCGCCGTGTTCGCGGTCGGCTACCTGAAGATGAGCCGCCACATCGTCAGCGCTGGGGGCTTCGTCGCCTACATCTCCCGAGGCCTGGGCCGGCACGCCGCCACCGGCGCGGCGGGTATTGTCCTGGTCACCTACATCTCGCTCCAGGTGGGCCTGTGGGCCCAGTTCGGGGTGTTCGCGCAGCAGCTCGTCTCCCGCCTGTTCGGACTGGACCTGCCGGTGTGGGTATGGGTCCTGGCGTTCCTGGTCATCACGACGGCGCTGACGATGCGCGGGGTGGACCTGAACCTGCGGATCCTCGGAGTGCTCCTTGGCCTGGAGATCATCGCGATCGCCGCCCTGGTGATCGGGGTCGTCGCGGGATCCGGGGGCAGGGACATGTCTCTCGTGAGCTTCGCCCCCACACAGCTCTTCCAGCCCGGCCTCGGCGTCGCGGTCCTGTTCGTCTTCGCCTGCTTCACGACCTTCGAGGCGACGACGGTCTTCGCCGAGGAGGCCCGCGAGCCCCGGCGGACGATCCCTCGGGCGCTGTTCGCCGTCATCGTCTTCGTCGGCGTCTTCTACACGGTGGCGACGTGGGCTGTCAGCGTCGCGGTGGGCCCGGACAAGGTCCAGGACGCCGCCACCAACGACCTGGCGGGGATCATCTTCTCCGTCGCGGGGAAGTACGTCGGGCCCTGGCTGGACATCACCATGCAGGTCCTGGTCGTCTCGAGCTTCATCGCGATGCTCATCGGGGTGCAGAACATGTTCTCCCGCTATGTCTTCGCCCTCGCCTGGGGCCGGGCCCTGCCGAAGCAGCTCTCCCGGGTGTCGAGGAAGTCGCAGGTTCCCGCGACGGCGGCCCTGGTGAATGGGATCGTGATTGCCGTGATCCTGATGGCCTTCCTCTGGTCCGGCGCCGACCCGATCGTGATCGTGTTCTCGTGGTTCGTCGCACTTGGCACGGTGGGCTTCATCGTCATGATGGGCTTCGCCTCGGTTTCCATCCTGGTCTTCTTCATCCGCGAGAAGCTCGAGCGCGGCTTCTGGAGCACCCGCGTGGCACCTATCGCCGCGATCGTGCTCATGGTCACCGTCCTGGTGATCGCCATCGCGAACTACGACTCGATGCTCTCCGGCGACGGCTCGATCGCCCGCCAGCTGCTGTGGTTCATCCCTGTGGCCTTCGCCGCCGGAGCTCTTCTGCCCCTGGTGAAGAAGGACATCGACTTCGACCGCATCGTCGCCGCCGGCGGCTGACCCACTCGCCTCTCCATTCGTTACGGCACGCATTCCATGAAAGGGAACCCCATTGTCTACCGCTCCTGAACAGCTCGCCCCGACCGAACAGGACTATGTCCCCACCGACCAGTGGCCCGACGTCACCGTGATGCTCGACGGCTTCGGCGAGCCGAGCCTCCCCGCCAGCACACGCCTCGAAGGGGACCCGATCGTGGTCCGGTTCGAGAACGGCTGGACGATCGAGCACACCTTGGCCGACGGGAAGATCACCTGGAAGATCACGCAGGGTGAGGGCGCGGGCCAGACCGGGACCCACCCGTACCGGGCCGTCGAGGTCCGCCCCGGGATCTTCTTCGTCGACTTCGTCAAGGGCGCGGGCGCCCACTCGAGCGACGTGTCCATGGTCATCGACCAGTCGGACGGAAGGGTGACGGTAGCGGACTCCTCCTTCGTGGATCGCGACGGGAAGGTCCGCATGCACACTGAGATCCTCTCCGGCCGTGTTGCGGGGATGGGGGAGATCGAGCCGCGTCAGCGCACGAGCGAGCTCGTCGGCAAGCGGATCTACTACCGCTACAGCCCGACCGAGCACTACGAGCACATCTACCTCAACGCCGGCACGTTCGTCTGGCACTGCGTCAAGGGCGGAGAGGTGGGCCTGGCCGACGCCGACCCGATCCAGGTCTTCGAGCTCGCCGAGGGCATCGTCATCCTGCACTGGTCCGAGACGGTCATGCCGGTCGAGTCGATCGTCGTGATCGATCTGGCCAACAAGCGCTCGATCGGGCGGATGTTCTGCTGGGACGGCCCGACCCTGGACACGGTGCACCTGCCCTTCGACAGCCAGTTCAGGATTCTCGAGGACACGGCCTACCCGGCCGAGTGACCCTCCCCGCGAAAACTTCACAGGAGACCGCAATGACCACCACCACGACGTCGATCCTCGACGCGATCACCGTCCCCGAAGGCCAGGGCCGCGCGATCCCGGACGCCGCCACCCGGGAGACCATCGGGCACGCCCCCGTCCACGGGCTCGACGACCTCGAGGCGGCCATCGCCGCTGTGCGCGCGGCGCAGCCGGCCTGGAACGCCCTGGGCCACGCGGAGCGGTCCCGCATCCTCAACGCAATCGCCGACGACCTCGAGGCGAACCTCGAAGAGCTCGCCAGCATACTCTCCCGGGAGCAGGGCAAGCCGTTGGACGGGCCGAACGCCCGCTTCGAGGTCGGCGCCTGCGCCGTGTGGACGCGCAATGCGGCCAACACGGTCCTCGAGCCCGAAGTCGTCTTCGACGCCGGCGGCGCCCGCTCCGAGGTGCACTACGACCCGCTCGGCGTCGTGGGGGCGATCGGTCCTTGGAACTGGCCGATGATGATCACCGTCTGGCAGATCGCGCCGTCCCTGCGCATGGGAAACACGGTCGTGGCCAAGCCGAGCAGCTTCACCCCGCTGTCCGTGCTCGCCCTGGCCGAGATCTTCAACCGCCACCTGCCCGAGGGAGTCCTGACCGTCGTCTCCGGGGACCGGGAAGTGGGCGCCGCGATCGCCTCCCACCGCGGCCTGGACAAGATCATGTTCACCGGCTCGACCGAGGCGGGGCGCAAGATCGTCGCCTCCTCGGCCCAGAACCTCGCCCGGCTCACCCTCGAGCTCGGCGGGAACGACCCCGGCATCGTCCTGCCCGGCACCGACGCGAAGGCCATCGCGGAGAACCTCTTCTGGGGCTGCTTCATCAACACCGGCCAGACCTGCGCTGCGCTCAAGCGCCTCTACGTGCACGAGTCCGTCTACGACGACGTCGTCGAGGCCCTTGCCGAGCTCGCCAGCGCGATGCCGATGGGTCCCGGCCTTCAGGAGGGCAACGTCCTGGGGCCCCTGCAGAACCAGGCCCAGTTCGACATCGTCAAGGACCTCGTAGACGACGCCCGCACACGCGGCGCCCGCATCGTCGCCGGCGGCGAACCCGCCCCCGACCTCGGGCCCCTCTTCTACCGCGCCACCGTCGTGGCCGACATCGAGGACGGCGCCCGTCTGGTGGACGAGGAGCAGTTCGGCCCCGCCATCCCCGTCATCAAATACACCGACGTCGACGACGCCATCCGCCGCGCCAACGCCTCCGAGCAGGGCCTGGGCGCCTCCGTGTGGTCCGACGACGCGGACGCCGCCGTCGCGGTCGCCAAGCTGCTCCAAGCCGGGACCGTGTGGATCAACCAGCACGGCACCCTCAACCCCCAGGTCCCCTTCGGCGGGACCAAGCAGTCCGGCTACGGCCAGGAGTTCGGCGTCGCCGGTCTCAAGGCCGTCGCCGCCCCCAAGGTCATCACCCGCTGACCCGTTAGGCCCCGCACCGGGCCGCGCGCCGTCGTCGGACGCGGCCCGGTGCCACGGCAGAAGCCCACCAGAACCTCAACACGGAGGAACAGATGCCCTACGCAGGCTCCCAGGTCGACGGGCACGTCGTCGTCACCGGGGGCGGCACCGGCATCGGCGCCGCCATCGCCCACCGCTACGCATCGGAGGGCGCGAACGTCGTCATCCTCGGCCGCCGTCCCGGACCCCTCGAGGCCGTCGCCAAGGACATCGGCGCCGTGGCGCTCGTGGCCGACGCCGGGAACGCCGAGGCAGTCAAAGCCGCACTGGCGGGCATTCTGCGGCGGTTCGGCCGCGTCGACACGCTCGTGTGCAACGCCGGCGGAGCGGGATTCGCGCCCGTGGGGGAGACGAGCGACACCGAGTGGGGCGATTCGCTCCACGCCAACCTCACGACGTCATTCGTCACGGCCGCAGCAGGTCAGGCCCGACTCACGTTGGACATGTACAATCTCGCGGACGTGCAACGACGTCATCGGGGGCGAAGCAGCGTGGACGAAGTGATGAGGCGGTACCTGGCCAGACAGATCTCCGGGATCGAGGCGCCGAGGCAGGAGGGTGAGGCGGAGTTCGCCGCCTCGGCCGGGAGGCTGGCGGACTTCGTGGACGAGCACGGCAGGGCCCCGGACTGGTAGTCCAAGGACCTCGCGGAAGCGCGGATCGGCTCCCGGCCGGGCGTCCTACGCGGCCCAGAACACGGCAAAATCGGAGCCGGCGTCCACATGCTTTTCCTTATCGCCATCGGCTGCTTCATCGTCGGGCTCATGGGCCGTGCGGGATCGAGCTTGGCCAACGAGGCCGAGCGCAAGACTCTCAAGCGAGGAGCCGCAAGCGAGGCTCGGGACGGGAAGCGTGAGCTCGGTGTCCGCGGTGCTTCCGGTCCTGCGCCCGCTGACGTACCTGCGCTGCCTGCACGTCTACCGGCCGCTCGAGTCCCTGTTCGCTGGGAGGGCGGCTTCTCATGACCGGGAGGATCCGCTCACTGATGCTGAGCAGGCAGGAGATCTGCTGTATCGGGCCGAGGAATTGCTTCTGCGGGCCCAGACGATGCTCACCGGGGGCGAGACAGTGCAGGCCACCAGCCCGGACTGCTGACTTCATGGCCAATGAGACGCTGGAGCTGTCTGCGGCAAGGGCGGCTCGGCTAGCGCAAGAGGCTTGCGCCGGTTGGGAGAAGTCCGCCCCGGCCGGAGCCGAGGCGGATTCTGTCCACTTTAGGAGGCCTCCTCAGGAGACCTTCTCCATACTGTGGCCGCAGCAGCATTTGGGGGCCTGGTTGCCCCCGTCTCCCTCTTTCGCCCCTCTGGTGACTTGGATCTCGCATCCGCAGTCCTGATCAGGCATCGATATGTCTCGCCAGTGGGCAGCGCCATTTGTCCTCCTTGGTTGTCGGATTCTGCCGTCCTCGCACAGGATCTCCGCCAAGGCCTGGCTTCTGGGTCCTGCCCTCAGTGGGGCGCGCAACGCCGGAACCGGCCTCTGGTCCAAGGAACGGGCGTCGCCCTCAGAGGCCGAGGATCAGGAGCGTCTCGGGGGCGGGCTCGCCGGCGGCGGCCGAGAAGTCGTCCATGGCAGCGAGAATTGCGGCCCGCTCTGTCTTGCCGAGGCCCTGGAGGATTTCCCCGATCGCCTGCCGGCGCCTTTCGGTGGCCTCCTCGACAATGGCGGCGCCCTTGGGCTGGAGTGCGATGAGGACTTCTCTCCGGCTGTCCGGGCTCGGCTGCCGGGCCACAAGGCCTGCGTCCTCCATCCGGTCGAGGAAGCGGCTGAAGGTCGAGGGGACGCTGCCGAGCTTCGCAGCGAGGATGCCGATCGGGGCGGGTCCAGTGCTGGCCAGGACCACCAGGACCCGGAACTGGGGGAGCGTCACGGACTCGAGCGCCTCGGCGACCGAGCGGGCGACGACCCCCAGCAGCGCGCGGGAGGCCCGCAGGACCGACTCGACCTCGTCGTATGCGCCGCTGCCCTGCGCCTGATGGCCCTCAGGTGTCATGGAGGCCCCCTTCCCTGCTATGGTCTTCTACAAACCTGTGCATCCTGCAACTATTGCCATTCTACAGCCTAGGAGGCCTTCCAAGTGCCGTCTGCCGCCGTCCGCGGTTCCAGGATCCGAGCCCTTGGCCGCGGGGTAGGGGAGAGACTCGGGGTCGGGTCGCTGCCCCTGGTGCTCCTTGCGGTGATCGTGGGCCTGGGTGCCGGCCTCGCCGCTGTCGCCTTCCGCTGGCTCATCGTCGGGGCGACCCAGCTCTTCTCGGGCGCCGCGGACTACGCCGGGACCGTGGGGCATCCGGCGAACCATTGGGTGCCCTGGCTCGGGCCTGCGTTCGTGGTCCTCGCGCCCGCGGTCGGCGGCCTGGTCTACGGCCCGCTCGTCCACTTCTTCGCCCGCGAGGCCAGGGGCCACGGCGTGCCAGAGGTGATGTACGCCGTCGCCCGCAGGGGAGGGCGGATCAAGGGGCGCGTTGCGGTCGTCAAAGCCCTGGCCTCCGCGCTCACGATCGGGTCCGGCGGGTCGGTCGGCCGCGAGGGCCCGATCGTCCAGATCGGGTCCGCGCTCGGCTCGCGCCTGGGAACCCTCGCGGGTTCGTCGGAGGCCCAGCTGCGCACCTTGGTCGCGTGCGGGGCCGCAGGCGGGATCGCGGCCACGTTCAACGCCCCGATCGCAGGGGTGTTCTTCGCCCTCGAGCTGATCCTGCGGGACTTCGCCGCCCGCTCGTTCGCCGCCGTGATGCTCTCCTCGATCGCGGCGTCCGTGGTGGGAAGGGCGCTGCTGGGCAACTATCCGTTCCTGCACCTTCCTGCGTTCACTGCCTCCAACCCTGCCGAGATGCTGCTGTTCGCGCTGCTGGGCCTCGTGGCGGGCGGGATCGGCGTCCTCTTCTCCAAGATCCTCTACGCCATCGAGGACGTCTGCGACTGGCTCTGGCGCGGCCCAGAGTGGGTCAGGCCCGCCGTAGGCGGCCTGCTGCTGGGGTGCCTGCTGCTGGCCCTGCCCCAGATGTACGGGGTCGGCTACCCGGTGCTGGAGAACAGCGTCCTCGGACACTATGCGCTCGGCTTCCTTCTGGTCCTGGCGGCGGCGAAGATCCTCGCCACGAGCCTGACCATCGGAATCGGCGGCTCCGGAGGCGTCTTCGCGCCATCGCTGTTCGTCGGGGCGACGGCCGGCGCGGCCTTCGGCCAGGCCGTCGCGCTGGTCTTCCCGTCGCTGGGCGGGGACGCCGGCGCCTTCGCCTTGGTGGGCATGGGGGCGGTCTTCGCGGGCTCGACCAGGGCGGCGATCACCGCGGGGCTCATCATCTTCGAACTCAGCGGCGAGTACTCGCTGATCCTGCCACTCCTGCTCGCGGTCCTGGTCGCCACGGCCGTGTCCGCCCTTGCCAGCCGCGACACGATCTACACCCGCAAGCTCCTCCGGCGCGGCGTGGACATCTCGGCACCGGTAAGGGGCCGGGACGCCCTCGGGCTCCACACTGTCGGAGAGGCGATGGGCCACGCCCCCGAACCGGTCCTCGACTCGATTTCGGCGAAGGAGGCCGGACGGCAGCTCATGGGCACGGACGCGCGGGCCCTTCCGGTCGTGGATTCGGCAGGGAGGGTGGTCGGTGTGATCACCCCGGCTGTCCTGGCCGCGGGGCTGGAGGAGGAGGAGGACGGCGCCGATCGCCTCACCGTGGGGGCGCTCGCCCAGGCCGCCGCAGCCCTCGAACGGGACGAGAGGCTGGATTCCGCGGCCGAGGCCGTCCTCGCCGCGGGCGAGACGGACGGCCTTCCGGTTGTCGACGGGGACGGGAGCCTGTGCGGGTGGCTGAGCACCGAGCACGTCCTGCAGCGCATCATCGCAGCGGCGGAAGGATCTCGGCAGGCACACGGATCCAAGAGCCCCCGATGACCGCCGTCCGACCTGAAGGAGGATCTCCCGCGATGGCTTCCACGACACCTGCAATGGTTCACCGACCGGCTCCTTCCGCGGGCCGCCTCTGGTGGAGCGCGGCCATTCCCCTGGCGATCGCGCCCGCGACCGCACTGATCCTTGGTCCAACCCCTTACCGGGAGCTCAGCCGCGACTTCCCCGGAATGGCTACAGCCGTGGCGAGCACCGTTCTGCATGTCGTCGCGTGGGCGGCCTCGACGCTGTGCGTCGGGGGCCTGTTCCAGGCCGCGTTCCTCCGCGGCCGTCCGGGCGGGCTGCGCGCGCCCCGCGCCGACCCCATGGACTCGAGGCTCGTGACGGCGTCGTCCGGTGCGTGGCTCGCGGCCTCGCTTGCGCTCATCGCGGTCGACGGCGCCGACTCGAACGGCTACTCTGTCGCCCACGTCCTCGACCCCGGCGCGTTCACGTACCTCATCCAGGCGTCCTATCTCCCAGGGGCGTGGATTGTGACGAGCATGTGCGCCCTCGCAGTCCTCGTCGGCTTCCGGCTCGCGCGGCACTGGGCCGCAGGGCTCGCGCTGCTCGCGGTCGCCTTCGCGGGCGTCCTCGGGCCCGTGCTCGTGACCCAGGTCCTCGTGGGCCCGAACCACGACTTCGGCAGCGACGCGGCTGTCTACGCGGTCCCGGCCGAGACGGTGTTCGTCGGTGTCACGGCCGTCCTGACCTACCGGCTCCTGGCGCGCAAGGCGATCTGGGCCCAGACCATCCAGCGCTACCGCCGCGTCGCCGGGGTCTGCTGGGGCGCCATGGTGCTCTTCGGCGGCGTGGAGGCCTGGTTCTTCCTCGACGGGTCTGGCCCCTTCTCGAGCGAGACGGGATGGCTCCTCACGGGTTGGTTCGCCCTTCTGGCAGTGCTCGGCGGGCTGCTCCTGCGCCTGCGCGGGCTGCCCGGGACGGATGTGCGCGAAGCGCGGGCGAGGATGCGGCGCACGGGAGTTGTCGCCGTCGTCCTCATGGCAGCCATGGGTGGGCTCGAAGCCGCGATGTCCCGAGTCCCGCCCCCGAACTACTTCGCACCGACCTCGATCATGCAGCTGTTCTTCGGCTACGACGTGACCGCGACCCCCACGCTCGCGGTGCTCGCGTTCGACTGGCGCCTGAACACGTTCTTCTTCGTCGTGTCCCTCGTCGGCTCGGGCCTGTACCTCTTCGCCGTCGCCCGGCTGCGGCGCCGCGGGGACCATTGGCCCCTCGGCCGGACCATCGGGTGGCTCCTCGGGTGGCTCTCCGTGGTACTGACGACCTCCTCCGGGCTTGGCAAGTACGCCGACGCGTCGTTCAGCCTCCACATGATCCTGCACATGAGCCTGAACATGCTCTGCCCGGTGCTGCTGGTCCTCGGCGGCCCGTTCACGCTCGCGCTGCGCGCCACGACCGCGGCGCCGCCGGACCGGGCCCCCGGGCCGCACGAGTGGGTCAAGGCCGTCCTGCACTGGCCGCTGCTCCAGCACCTGAACAACCCGCTGTGGGTGTTCGTCGAGTTCATCGGCTCGTACTACGTCTTGTACTTCACGCCGATCTTCGAGCAGGCCATGCGCTACCACTGGGCGCATCAGCTGTTCAACGTGCACCTCCTGATCGTCGGCTACCTCTTCTACAGCCTCGTCATCGGCGTCGACAAGCCGCCGCGGCCGCTCCCCCACCTCGGCAAGCTGGGCCTCGTGCTGGCCGCCATGCCCTTCCACGCGTTCTTCGGCGTCATCGTCATGACCAGCACGAGCGTGATCGCGCAGGAGTTCTACCAGTGGCTCACCCGTCCATGGTGGCCCGACCTGCACTCCGACCAGTACACGGGCGGCGGCATCGCGTGGGCGGCGGGCGAGCTGCCGCTGCTCGTCGTCGTCCTCGCGCTCCTGACACAGTGGGCGCGGCAGGACCGCCGCGAGACGAAGCGCCTCGACCGCCACCTCGACGCGGGCCTCGACGAGAGCTTCGAGGCGTACAACGAAATGCTCGGGCAGCTCTCCGAGCGCCGCTATCCGACTCCCCTCGAGGAACGCCCATGACCGAAGCGCCAGCCACAGCTGTCCTGACCGACACCCCCGACGAGCCGCTCGAGCTCAACATCTCCGGCATGACCTGTGCGGCCTGCGCAGCCAGGATCGAACGCAAGCTCAACAAGCTCGACGGCGTGCACGCCGTGGTGAACTTCGCCACGGAACGGGCGGTGGTGCACGGCATCGGCCCCGAGCAGGCTCCCGAGGCGATCCGCCTCGTCGAGAAGGCAGGATACGGCGCCGCGGTCCGGGACGCGGACGAGGACGTGTGGTCGATGCGCGCGGCCGAGACCCGGATCGGCTCCCTGCGCCGGCGCCTCGCGGTCGCCACGATCCTCACGATCCCGCTCTGCGACCTGACGATCCTCCTGGCCCTCGTCCCGGGCTGGCGCTTCCCGGACTGGGAGCTCGTGTGCGTGCTCCTGGCGATCCCGATCGTGGCGTGGGCCGCATGGCCGTTCCACAGGGCCACCCTCCGGGGCCTCATGCGAGGCTCCCTCAGCATGGACACCCTGGTCTCGCTCGGGAGCATCGCGTCCTTCGGCTGGGCAGTCGTCACCCTCGTGATCGGCTCGTCGGGCCCGGGCTACTGGCTCGGCTTCGGCGTCACGCCGCAGGGCGCCGACGCGATCTACCTCGACGTCGCCGCCGGGATGATCACGTTCCAGCTCGGCGGACGCTACTTCGAGGCCCGCTCGCGACGCCGTGCCGGCGACGTTCTGAACGCGCTCGCCTCCCTCGCCGTGCGCGAGGTCCGGGTGCTCCGAGACGGCCTCGAACGCGTCGTCCCGGTCGGCGAGCTCCGGGTGGGGGAGACGTTCGTCGTGCGGCCCGGCGAGCGGCTCGCGGCGGACGGAACCGTGATCGACGGCGCCTCCGGGATCGACACGAGCCCCATGACCGGCGAATCCGTCCCGGCAGAGGTGGGCCCGGGCTCGGCGGTCGTCGGGGGAACTGTCAACCTGGCCGGGCGCCTCGAGATCCGCGCCGAGGCCGTGGGCCCCAAGGCCCGCCTCGCGCAGATGGCGGCCCTCGCCGAGGAGGCCCAGCGTCGCAAGGCCCGCATCCAGACCCTCGCGGACCGTGTCTCGCAGTACTTCATCCCCGCCGTCATCGTCGTCGCCGTCCTCGTCATGGCCGCGTGGCTCCTCGCGGGTGCCGCCCCGCGGGGCGCGTTCGGCACCGGCGTCGCCGTGCTCATCATCGCGTGCCCGTGCGCGCTCGGTCTCGCGACTCCGACGGCGCTCATGGTCGGCGTCGGACGCGGGGGGCAGCTCGGCATCCTCATCAAGGGCCAGGACGCCCTCGAGGCCAGCGGCGCGATCGACACGGTCGTCTTCGACAAGACCGGGACCCTCACAACGGGAGCGATGCGCGTCGCGGGCCTGGCGCCGCTGGGCGCGCCCGAGGCCGATCTCCTGCGCTGGGCCGGCGCCGTCGAGGCAGGCTCGGAGCACACGATCGCGAAGGCGATCTCCGAAACGGCCCGTGCCCAGCTCGGCGAGCTTCCGCGCGCCGGCCGCTTCACCACGCTCCCCGGGCTGGGGGCCCGCGCAGAGGTCGACGGCGCCGCGGTCACCGTGGGCGGACCGCGCCTCTTCGCCCAGGAAGGCCTCGCCATGCCCGCCGAGGCGGCGGCCGCCGTCGAGCGCTTCCACGCCCGCGGATCGACGGCGGTCCTCGTCGCTGTGGACGGCGTGGTGCGGGGCGTCATCGCCCTCGCCGACGAGGTCAAGCCCTCCGCAGCGTCCACGGTGGAGCGGCTCCGCGCGCTCGGCCTGCACAGCATCCTCCTCACCGGCGACGCCGAGGCGCCAGCCCGCGCCGCCGCTGCGGCGACCGGCATCGATGAGGTGGTCTCGGGCGTTTTGCCGGCCGAGAAGGCGGAGGCAATAGCCCGCCTGCAGGGGGAGGGGCACCGGGTCGCGATGGTCGGGGACGGGATCAACGACGCCGCAGCCCTCGCCACGGCAGAGCTCGGCCTCGCCATGGTCCGCGGAACGGACATCGCCATGAAGTCTGCGGACATCATCCTGGTCCGCGACGACCTCGGCTCGGTCGTCGACGCCATCCTGCTCTCGCGCCGGACTCTCCGCACGATCCGCCTCAACCTCGTATGGGCGTTCGGCTACAACATCGCCGCGGTCCCGATTGCGGCCTTCGGCCTCCTCAACCCGCTCATCGCCGCCGCGGCGATGGCGCTCTCCTCGGTGCTCGTGGTCTCCAACAGCCTCCGCCTGCGGTCGTTCGAGCCCTCAGGGAGGTCGGCAGCCAGGGGGGAGGGAGAGGGCCCCCAGTGACCGGCAACATCCTCATCCAGGCCATGGTCACCGTCCTCGCGGCCGTCGTCGCTGCCCTCTACCTGCCCGACCTCGGGAAGAGGCACGGCGCGCGGACCCGAGTGAACGCAGGCCTCCACCTCCTGATGGCAGCGGGCATGGCTGCCATGGTGTGGCCGTTCGGACGGCAGGTGCCGCCCGCACTGGGCGCGGCCGTGTTCGTCGCGGCAGCGGCTGTCTACGCCTACCAGATCGTCGTACCGGAGAGACGACGTTCCTCGTCAGGACTCGAAAGCCACCAGCACCGTGGTGCCCTGCTGTGGTACCACTTCGCGATGATGGCCGCCATGGCCTGGATGTACGCCGCCATGGGCCTGTCCATGGCATCGATGCAGGCTCGCCAGCACATAGCGATGGCCATGCCCGCCACGAGCATGCCCGGCATGGGCCAGCCCGTGCCTCGGCTCGGTGACGGACCTGCGGGAACAATGGCCCGGAGCATCTCCGGATGGCCTGCGGCCGCCTCGTGGGCGTGCCTGCTGCTGTCCGTCGTCGCCCTCGTCGTCTTCGCGGGACTGCTGCTCAGGTCCCTGACCCCACGAGTGTCGGGGAAGAGCGGGAGCGAACGACGGCGCACCGCGGCCTCGGTGTGCATGGCAGCGGTCATGCTCCTGGGCTTCGGGCTCCTCGTGCTGCCGTGACCGCCCCGATCGTTTCCGCACCTCCCTGACGGGGAGTGCATGAGGGCTGGCAATATTTGCAAGCGTGACCAGAGGGGCCTGGATTGGAGCCCAGTGCGCTGCTCAGCCGAGGCCTTGGCGGCCGCTCCGGAAGGAGACCCTCATGTTGGACCAGCTGCTGATCAGCCCGGCCCAGGCCCTCAACGTGGTCATCTCGACGGGGGCGATCTACTGGGCCTTCGTCGTCCACTTGTGGCGCTCCCTCTTCAGCCCCGAGCCTCACCCAATGGGTTCGAGGTGGTCAGTCGAAGCGGCTGCCGAGTGAGGCGAGCCGTCGACCGCGGCGCCCACCGACAGAACAGCGCTCGGCCTCTTGTGCGAATGCCCAGTTCACGCCCCGACGATTCTGGCCCTCTGCACATGGGCCAGCCGGGCCAGCGCCGAATAGTTTGTCCTGTCGGTGTTAGGCCGGTCACAGACCCGTGGCCGAGACGGCGCCCCCACGCTTCAAGAGGAGAACCGCATGACCAGCTCCACCGGTCAACCCCAGGGCAGCAGCCGAGGGCTCGAAGTCCGCTCAATCGACTACGTGCCCTTGAAGGAGAGGCACGGAAAGGTCTCGAGCATCGGCCCGCTCTGGTTCATGAGCAACGCCCAGATCGCCACACTGGCCGTCGGCCTCATCAGCATCACCACCGGCGGGAACCTCATCTGGTCGATGATCGCCATCGCCGCCGGAGTGCTTGTCGGCACCCTCTTCATGGCCGCGCACTCATCCCAGGGCCCCCAGCTCGGCCTGCCCCAGATGATCCAGTCCCGGCCCCAGTTCGGGTACGTCGGGGCCCTCCTGGTCTGGCTGTTCGCCTACCTGCAGTACGCCGGGTTCAACATCTTCAACACGGTTCTGGCCGGACAGGCACTGGGTGCATCCGTACACGTCAAGGCGGACAGCCTGTGGTTCTGGGTTGTAACCTTCGTCGCGGTCGCCGTCGCCCTCTTCGGGTACGACCTCATCCACCGTTTCGAGCGCTACCTGACCTACCTGACCGTCGCCATGCTGGCACTGCTCACCATCGCCGTCCTCACCCACCTCGACCTCCCCGCCGGCATGTTCGACCTCGGCGGCTTCGAGCTGGTGCCCTTCCTCGCCCAGCTCGGCGTCGCCGCCGGCTACCAGATCTCCTGGGCGATCTACGTATCCGACTACTCCCGCTACTTGCCCGCGGCAGCTGCGGGCCGGACCTTCCGGTACACGTTCTGGGGCAGCGCCCTCGGCGGGATCTGGGTCATGTTCCTCGGGGCGTTCATCGCCGCCGCCGCGGGCAAGGACTTCGATACCATCCCCTCCATCGGAGCGACTGCCGACAAGCTCTTCCCCGGGTTCGGCTCCGTCGCCCTGGTCATCGCAGCCCTGGGCCTGGTGTCCGTCACGGCCCTGAACATGTATGGCGGGTCGCTGACGCTGATCTCCTCGATCGACAGCCTCCGACGGATCAAACCCACCCTGCGGCTTCGCGTGGTCACCATCGCCGTGACGGCGGCCATCTCGGTGATCCTGGCCAACGTCGCCTCGGAGGACTTCCTCGCGAACTTCAATGACTTCCTGCTGCTGGTCCTGTACTTCTTCATCCCGTGGACCGCGGTGAACCTCACCGACTACTTCATCGTCCGCAAGGGCCACTACGCCATCGCCGAGATCTTCAAGCCGCGCGGGATCTACGGCCGGTGGGGGTGGCCTGGCATCGTCGCCTACCTCGTCGGCTTCGCGGTGATGGTCCCGTTCTTCTCTGCCGGGACGCTGTTCGTCGGCCCGATCGCGCAGGCCATGGACGGCGCGGACATCTCCCTGTTCATCGGCCTGCCGGTTGCAGGGGTCCTCTACTGGGCGCTGACCCGGAACGTGAACGTGGCCGAGGAGACGCGCCTGGGCGAGTCGGAGTCGGATGAGCTCGACCGTGCGGCGCTGGGGCACACCCTGCCCTGATCTGGCCGTGAACCTGGAGGGAGGCGGCACCGGAACCGGGTTCCGCCTCCCTCCTTCGCGCCAGGAAACCTTCAGGTGGCGAGCTCCCCATAGGGACGACGCCCTCGACGTTCGCGCGCCGATTGAGCTCGCCAACAGGGGAGATGCCGAAGGCCCTCGAACCTCTCATACCGCTGTCCCTCTGAGGGGTGATGGCATCGCCTGTCAGGGCTGAGGTTCTGGGGGCCTTCTTGAGTTCAAGATTAGCTCGCACCTGGCCTGGTGACCATGGGAACTTTTTGCCACCCTGTCCGTCGAGTTCCCCCAGACCGTGGAGTGGGCCAAGGAGTGCCTCCTCGATGGCAGCTCCGCCTCCAGCTACATCAGCCCGATTCCATGCGGCCTCGAGGTCGGCCAGCAGCTGCTGGATGGCTTCCCCGTCGTCGACTGCCATGACATGCCCCCCGTCCCGGCTGATCCCGCACCGGTCTCGTCAGGGCCGATCAGGGCCGTCAAGGCTCGGCGGGACAGCTCAGGCGGCGTTGAGCCGGAAGCGGCGCACGGTTCCCTGGAGGAACTCGCCGTCGGGTTCGGATCCCATGTAGTCGGTGCGCCCCCAGCCGACCCCGCTGTGTGCCCCGACGGTGATGTCGGCGCCGTCGTCCTCCATGAGGACCAGGACGCCGTGCTCTCCGGTCTTCAGGGCTGCTTCGAAGGCTTCGTCCTTGGCCTGTTCGACGGCGGCTAGGACGGCGGTGGGGTCAAGACGGGCGGTGCTGGGCTGGTCGGTCATCGCCAATAATCGTAAGTTCATCTCGAAGTGTCGCCGTCCTGGAGGACAAGGGCGAGGCAGGGATCCGCATCGGCATCGACGCCCTGCGGGACGTGGCGATCAACCGCGAGGAGATCTTCGCTGCGCTCTCCGACCCCAACCTCGCGGCTTCGACCGCCCAGGAGCGAGATCTCCTCGAAAGCCTCGCTCTTCCGGCCTCCGACAAGGGGGCCTTGGCGCTACTGCCGCGGCCGGGACCACCAGAGCTCGAGCTGGATGTTGTCGGGGTCTCGGAACACCAGGGCAGTGCCGGAACCTGACGGAGAGTCGGTGACGGGGGAGTGGTCGACGCCGAGTTCCGTGAGCCTGCGCTCCCATTCGTCGAGCTCCTCGCGCTCCGTCACGGCGAAACCGACATGGTCGAGCCCGGGGTTCTGCTCGTTGAAGCGGTCGACGGCAGGCTCGTGGTGCTGGTTGAGCCCGATGATCAGACCCGTCGCCTTGTGAATGAGGACGATCATGATGCGGTTGTCCAAGTCGCTGCGTCGCAGCCGCGTGAGCCCCAACGTCTCTGCGTACCACTTCGCGCTGGCCTCCACATCAGACACTGTCAGGTCCAGATGCGCGATATGGCTGAAATCCGGCATGTTCGGCTCCCTCCGTCGCGCAACACGATACCGGTGCCTCCTGCACGCCCTACTGCAGCCCTGCGGCGCTGTGCCGCACGCCGAACCTACAATCTGACCATGCCGACCTCCGAAGCCCGCATAGCGACCGATCGGGCAAGCCGTTACCTGGTGCAGCTGTGCAGCCACCTCGGCCTGATGGGACGGCTGCAACATCGGCCCCTGCTCCACCATGGGGGCGGGATGCCGCCGGAAGTGCAGCAGGTCGACTACACGGACACCAGCGGCACCGTCCGCCTTCTCGGAGGGACCTGGGCGCTGGAGGCGACCGGGGATGCTCTGATGCTGCGCGTCGACGCCGACGACGACGTCACGCTCGAGCGCCTGCAGGCTGGCATCGCAACCCGGCTCGAAAAGATCGGTCGCCGGGATGGACTGTCGGTGGTCTGAAACCGGGCCGAGGGATCGTAGCTGTGGCCGCGACAGCCGCCGAGGGCGAACCGTGCTCTGACGGGGCCGCAAGGCCTCGGGGGAGGTGTCACACGAACTCTCCGCGCACGGCCGCCTCGAAGTGGCTCTCTCAGCGTCCCTGGCCGGTACGAGCGCGAGCTCATCAACGAGCGCGCCCGGGAGGGGTGATGGCCGCGAAGGAGCGCTGTCAGGGCAGAGTTCGCGGTGGCGGGCAAGGGCGGCGGTGCGGTGTTCGCCTCTCGATTATCCGAGTCAGCTGGCTGAGTGGTTCGACGCGCTGGGGGTGCGGCCCACCCAGCCGGTCCCCAACGACTGGAACGACGTGGTGCTCTTCGGGTGCGACGTCGAGGTCCTCAAGAAGGAGTCCACCGGCCCCCGATGACAAGCCATCCGGACGCCTGCAGGCTTTGGTGACGTTTCACGTTCAAGACCGCGGGTATCCAGCTACCGGAACGGCGTTGGGTCAGCCGATCTGTTCCGGAGTGGGTTTCTCGGGGACGAGGGGCCGGTCTGGGGAGGCCGGGCCCTCGTTGTATGTCCGCTGCACCCCATACGGTTGGGTGAACGACTGAAAGGAACTCCGACATGACCACGCTGGCCATCATCGGCGCAGGCCGTCAGCTGGGTGAGGCGCTCGCCCGCCGCTTCGGCCGCGAGGGTTTCAGCCTCGCTCTCATCTCGCGCAATCAGGAGCGCGTCGACGCGCTCGCCGCCGACCTTGCCGCCGACGGATTCACCGCAAAGGGCTACGCCGCGAATGTGCGCGACCCCGAGGCCCTCGTGGCCGCCCTCGACACCGCGGCGCAGGAGCTCGGCCCGATCGAAGTGCTCAGTTACAACCCGCTGCCGCAGAAGGAATTCCTGCGCCCGCTGCTCGAATCGACCGTCTACGACATCAAGGCCGCCGTCGAGTTCTCGGTCTACGGCCCCGTCGCGGCAGTGCATCAGGTGCTGCAGGGCATGCGGGTGCTCGGTCGCGGCACGATCCTGTTCGTCAACGGCGGCAGCGCGGTGCAGCCGGTGCAGCACTTCGCGGGCACCTCGATCGCGTTCGCCGGCGAGACGGCGTATGCCCAGATGCTCGATCAGGCACTGCATGACACCGGCATCCATGTCGCTCAGCTGATCATTCCCGGCGGCATCACTCCGGGCAGCGCCGACAAGGACCCGCAGGTGCTCGCGGAGCTGCTCTGGAAGATGCACGCGGAGCGCGGCGAGTTTCGCACCTACGCGACCGAGCTCGAGGTCCAGCCGTACTGAGCGTCGCGATCGGGGCGAGTCGATCGTGTACGTACCGGTTCGGGCTCACACCTGCAGCAGTTGGCCGAGACCAGCCAGTGGACCACGTGTACGAGCAGGGGATGTGTACTGTCTGCAGCCCGGTCAGCACATGTGGCTCCAGGATGGGCACTAGGCAGAATTGCAGCTCAGTGATGCGGCACACATAGGATGAGGCCTGAAGGACTGGCGTGAGAAGACCGGCCGTGAAGACTGCGGCCACGGCGCCGTCCGGGGAAGGCAATACCAATGGCTACAGGCACCGTGAAGTGGTTCAACTCCGAGAAGGGCTACGGCTTCATCGCCCCCGACGACGGTTCGGATGACCTCTTCGCCCACTATTCAGAGATCGACGCGCGCGGCTTCCGCAGCCTTGACGAGGGCCAGAAGGTCGAATACGAAGTCGGGCAGGGGCAGAAGGGCCCGCAGGCCCAGAA
The DNA here is from genome assembly GCF_022539255.1 of Sinomonas terrae. Taxonomy (NCBI): domain Bacteria; kingdom Bacillati; phylum Actinomycetota; class Actinomycetes; order Micrococcales; family Micrococcaceae; genus Sinomonas; species Sinomonas terrae. The sequence continues at coordinate 3,569,640 of NZ_JAKZBV010000001.1, read as the reverse complement.
GATCCGCCCCCTCTGACCCCCTCACTGGAGACGGCCTGAATCTGTCGGACCTGCAGGCTATCCTCGCCTCATGGGCGTCAGTGAGGTGGCTCCTCTCGGGCGCTTCCTTTCCGTGGTTGGCCTGACGCCCAGCTGCTAGGCCGCAGGAGTGGTGTCCACGGCCAAGAGACGGGCAGGCCTCCCAGGCGGGAGGCCTGCCCTTCCTGCTGCTTGCCAGACGCTAGCGGCGTCCGCCCGCGGTCGCCGGGCGATGCGCAGCGGCCTGCTGCGCTGGCTGCTCGTGTTCGTCTGTCTAGGACGGCAACGACTGGGGCAGGCTGGCTGGGACTGGGCCGCCGCACCGGAGTCCTCCGCGCGGTCCTGACGTCGCCCCGGGGGGATCCGAGGGGGACTGTCCCGGCCCCGGCTCCTCGGAATCCCGGTGGCCGCCGTTGTGTGCGGGGAGCAGGCGGCTGGCAATGCTGGCAGGCGCTTGTGCTCCATGGCTGGTGGTAGGCCTCTAGTGGCTGTGGTCGCCTCGGCTGTACTCGTAGACCCAGCCGATGAGGCTGATGAAGGCGAACGCGGCTCCGATGGGCATGATCCAGTAGGCGATGGCGAGCCGCAGCATCAGGGTTGTGCTCGGCCGCGGATCAGCGCCGGCGTCCTGCGGTCCCAGAGGGCGCGGCGGCCTGCACCAGCTGGGGGACCGGGAACTCACAGACCGCCGCGCTATGGGTCCGCTACCCGTCTGGCGGATGCCACAAAAAACACTGCGCCTGAGAGTAGGGGAAGCTGCCCGCCCCGACGCCGGTCGGAGTGCGCCCCGTGCCACTGGGGCCGCTGCGGGCGGGAAGGGGATTTCCCGCAGGGGCCCGGGCGAGAGAGCGGGTCGGGGAGTGAGAAGAGGGAACGAGACGCAATGGCCTCCGCATGGGGACCTCCGGGGCGTCCATGATCGAAGGCGCCGTGGTGGGCCCGCCCCGCAAGCGGGTCAGGCAGGTACGCGTTCTCTCAGGCGAGGAACGCCATGCCCGGTTCTTCGTCCGCATCCACAGGTCGCAGGCGCGTCTGGAGCGGGAGCGCCAGGCCAAGCCGCCGGCCGACATCGTCGTCCAGGGCCTCCCTGAGCCCGTGCAAGGGCCGAAGCCCCGCGGCTACTCGGCGGAGACGTCTGGACCGGGAGCTTCTTAATACGGGCACTTGCTCGCTGACGGGGGCATTCGCTTCGGGGCTAGCGCCCGGCACCCGCGCCTCCCGGGGGTCGGCGCGCCCAAGGGGAGCGTCCTTCGGTTGGGGCTACCGCCCGCGGGGGATGCGTCGGCCCTCTGGCTGGAGGGTGCCGTCGCCTATGACGGGCAGGGCCAGGGGCTCGCCGTTGACGGCAACGATGTTGCCGATCTTCTCCGCGCGCAGCTCGACCACCTCGAGCGGGACATTGGCCCGGGCGCGGGCTGCGGCATGGGCGACGACGGCGGGGATGTGCTCGGCGGCGATCGCCACCCGGTGCTCGACGCGCGGGAGGCGGACGCGTTCGTCCTCCCAGTGCTGGAGTGCCCGGTGGACCTGCTCCAGGTCGGCGTCCCCGAGCTGGACCTCGACGATGCTCCGCACCCCGTCGGCGGGGTGGAAGAGGATGACGGCGAACTGGTCGGGGCGCTCGTGCAGGATGGTCCGCTCGAACGCTGGGAGCCCTGTGCCCACCCCGAGGATGATCGGACTCTCCTCGATGCGGGCAGCGAGCCAGGCGGCATCGAGGCCGAAGTCTTCGCGGAGGCGCTTGGGCTGGGGCGGGGTGGAGCTCACGCCGTGATCATATGTGTGCGGAGCGCGGGCGACGGTGACCTGCGGGGCGGGGGTTCAGCGAGTCGGGCTCGCCGAGGGTGTCGTGGTCAGCGACGGTGTCGTGGTTGGTGCCGGGGCCACCGTCCCGGAGGAGGGGCTGGCAGTCGACCTAGGGGCGCTGGCTGTGGGGGAGGGAGTGCTGGCCGTGCCGGACGGCGAGGGAAGGTACTGCCGGTACTGGGCGAGGGTTCCGTCCAGCACGGGGACCAGGACGTCCTGGCTGGATGAGCCGGTCTGGATCCTCACCTTCGTCATGGCCCCTGGGACGGCCCCCGTGCGGGTCAGGTCGGAGACGCTGCGGTCCTCGCCGAGCAAGACCTCCCCGTTAGGCGGAACAGTGACGTCGACGGTGTTGGAAGTCTGCGTGGAGAGAGTCGCGGTGACCGGAGACGAGGAGGTGTTGTAGAGGCCCCCCGTGAGCCGGCCGGGGGCGTCCGGGGTGGGGGTGCCCGTTCCTGCATTCCCGGAGGAGACGATCGCGAGGTTGTTCGCCTCAAGGGGGCCGACGGCGGCCTGCACCCCGGGGACGGCGGCTGTGATGCTCTGCGTCTCCTGCGGGTTAATCGCGCTGCAGCCGGCGAGGGCGATGCAGCTGGCGAGGGCTGCTGTCAGGGCAAACGACTTGGGGGCTATCCGGTTTCTCTGCATGCTCTTCTCCTGACCGATGGCTGTGCGGCTGGGTGCGAGAGCTGCTTCCCCAGCCTACGTCGGCAGGGGAAGCGTATGAAGGCCGGACGCTGGCGCGGTGTCCGGTCACGACGGAGGGGCGTTCCATGTGTGCAGAACCCGGCGGGGTGTCCCCGCCCAGTTCGAGCGGCTGGCCTCATCGGAAGCAGGCAATGCTGGAAGAAGTTGGGTGGAAGGTATCGCTTTTGTGAATGCCGCATGACAGGCTGGGCAGTGCGTACATGGAGGCGTCCGACTGGCGCCCGGTCCAGCTCGAAGCCATTGGCCGGTCGGACGCCTTCCCTGCGCTCACGCGAAGCGCGACCCCGTCAGCTCGATGGGACGCCGAGGAAGGCCGCAGCAGCGGCATGCCCTTCGACCTCGAGCTCCCAGTCCGGACGTCGGAACCGCTCCTTCGACAGCCGGAACCTCACCTCGCGCTCGACGGTACCCGTGGAGGTCATCGTGCGGGTCTCCCCGTTGGGCTCGTACCCGAGTCCGGTGCTCACCCCGATGGAGGAGGAGTTCCAGTCGTACGCGCTGGTCATCGCGACGTCGGCTCCGAGGTGGTCGAACGCCCACAGGAGGATGGCGGCGCGCATCTCCTTCCCGAGCCCCTGGCCTTGGGCGCTGCGGCGCAGCCATGAACCGGTGCTGATGGTACGGAGGCTGGGGAAGTCCTTGGAGGCGACGTCCTGCGTGCCGAGGAAGTCGCCGTCCCGGGTGGAGACGCCGAACATGATGACCCAGGAGCCGGGGTTGGCCTGAATCCGGTGCTCCCAGATCCAGCGGGCGCTGTTGGGGCCCATATCTGGCACGTTGGGCCAGTCGGTGGGGAAGGGGATGTGTCCGTCCCGGGTCTCGTAGATGCCGGAGGCGGCAGCCTCGACGAAGGCCGGGATGTCGCCGTCCTGGATCGGGCGCAGGACGAGCCGGGGTGTAGTCAGGCGAAGGCCGAACACGGGCCAGATGGTCTCGAGGGGCTCCATGCCGTCACGCTAGCCCACTGCCGGGCCGGGGCGTGGAGGAGAGGGGGCAGGCGGCGTGGCCGAAGAGGCTGCCTGATGGTGGGGGCCCGCGCCGTTCTGCTCGGATTCCAGTGAGGAATGGAACGGGACGCTACGGGTTCGATCTGCGGCTCCTGTCGAGGTGCTCCAGAGCGGCCCTCCGGAGCTGTTGGAGGCCGGGTCCGGATCGGTGCCGTGGCGGAAGGCTCCCGAAGGAGCTAGGCAGCGCCGTCGGGAGCGTTCCGTGGGGAGCAGGTGGCCGTGTTCCGGCAGCCTCGGCCTCTAGGTAGTTGCCGGGGGTCCGAGCAGGTGGTCCAGCCTCTTTCGGGTCGTCGAATCGGGTACACGCCACGCGTGCCGTCCGGACCGCGGTCACGTTCACTGGGATTGATTGGCCCGCGTCTCGAATAGGGAGGACCCGAACATGGGGAACGCTGGGGACACGACGTCGTTGCCGTGGCCGAGGCCGGTCCGCGGCACTCGGAGGTGCACCGCTGTTGGGCAGCGCTCGGGACTGGTCCCTGCCTGGCGATCGTTCCGCGGTGTGCCGCTCCTCGATGGTCCCTGCCGTCGAGTGGCTTGCAAGCTTCGGCGATCCGTCCGGTGGACTGCGCCCGGGCAGATCCCGGGCCGGCACCCGGGGACGGCTAATTCGCTACAGGGTGGAGGCGGGCAGTGAAACTGATACGCGCATTTGGGTTCGTGGTGGCGCTCGCCCTGCCGCTTGCCGGGGGACCACTGGTCTTCGCCGCCGTCCCGGCGTATGCCGTCGCGTGCCAGCCGGCAACGAGCACACCCAGCGACGGCTATCCGGGCTCGGTGGTGATCGCCGACAACTTCGAATCGGGGACGCTGGATGGGCTCGTCGTGCAGACCAGCGGGACGGGAACGGCATCGGTTTCCTCGGCACAGGCGTACGACGGCGCCTGCTCCGCATACCTCCATGCCACCACGGATTCGGGTTCACTGGCGAACTTCTCGACCGTCCTGCCCTCGGGGACGCAAGAGGTCTACGCCGACGGCTGGTTCGACATCGCCCAGGCCGGCGCCAGCGGCAACGACGTCCCGTACTTCCGCTTCTTCTCGGGAAGCACTCGCTTCGTCGATGTCTACCGGTACAACAACAATGGCCAACTCTGGCTGCGGGTCCTGGCGCCCAATGGGACATTCACCTACACGGAGCTCCTGGCCTCCACCATTCCGTTGAATTCCTGGCACCACATCGCGATGCACGTCATCCCCGGCGGAGGCTCGACAACCGTTCAGGTGTGGTTCGACGGCTCAGCGGTCTACTCGAGCTCCCAGGTGAACACCGTGGCTTCCTCGGTGACGAGTGTGATGAACGGTGCCGAGCACTACCAGCAGATGGAGGACACCTACATCGACGACCTCGTCGTCAAGAGCGTTATGGCGCCTGCGGCCTCGTTCACGGCGGCCCCGACCTCTGGGACTGCTCCGCTGGATGTGGCCTTCACGGACACCTCGACCGGATCCCCGACGTCCTGGGCGTGGGACTTCGGCGACGGGGCCACGTCCACGGCGCAGAACCCGGCCCACACCTACACGGCGGCTGGGACCTACACGGCGAAGCTGACCGCGGCCAACGCGACCGGCTCCAGCACGGCCAGCACGACCGTCACCGTCAGCCCGGCCCCGCCGCCGGCGCCTGCGGCCTCGTTCACGGCGGCCCCGGCCTCCGGGACTGCTCCGCTGGATGTGGCCTTCACGGACACCTCGACCGGATCCCCGACGTCCTGGGCGTGGGACTTCGGCGACGGGGCCACGTCCACGGCGCAGAACCCGGCCCACACCTACACGGCGGCTGGGACCTACACGGCGAAGCTGACCGCGGCCAACGCGACCGGTTCCAGCACGGCCAGCACGACCGTCACCGTCAGCCCGGCCCCGCCGGGGGCACCGACGCTCGCCGCGCCGTCGTACGTCAACCTGACCAACGTTGCCGCCGTGCCGGTCTCCGGAGGCGCCCAGGCCGCGAGCACGGTGGCAGTCACGGCGTCCGACGGGGCGGGCCATACCGTGAACGGAACGGCCACGACGGGCTCGACGGGGACCTGGTCCCTGCCGACGCTGGACCTGTCGGCCCTCAACGACGGCACCCTGACCTTCACCGCAACCGCGAGCAATGCCGGGGGTTCGAGCCCGGCGACGACGGTCTCGGCCATCAAGGACACGGTGCCGCCCGCAGCGCCGACCCTGAGCGTTCCGTCCGCGGTGTCCTCGTCGACCGTTGGTTCGGTGACGGTCAGCGGCACCGCCGAGGCCGGTGCGACGGTGGGGCTCCAGATCACAGATGCCGGAGCCGCCCACACGGTCACCGGCAGTGCGACCGCTGACGGGAGCGGGAACTGGTCGGTCACAGGCCTCAACCTGAGCACCCTGAGCGACGGCCAGATCACCTACACCGCGGCGGCCACGGACGCAGCCGGCAACACCGGACCGTCCGCGACCCAGACCGGGGCGAAGAAGACCACCACCGCCACGCCGGCCTTCACGACCTACCCGGCGAAGATCACCAGCAACGCCGTCTCCTCCGTCCAGCTTGCCGGTACGGCCGAAGCCGGGGTGGGCCTCCTGATCACCTCGACCGATTCGGCTGGCCACAGCGCCTCGGCCACCCTCACGGCCGGCGGCACCGGCGCTTGGTCGACGACGCTGAACCTCGCTGCCTTCAGCCCCGGCGCGGTAACGTTCACCGCCAAGGCCACGGACGCCTACGGGAACACCGCATCGGCCAGTGTGTCCAGCCGCATAGGCCCCAAGGTGGTCTCGATCTCCCTCCTGAACGGCGGAGCCGCCGGGACGGCGGACGCGGGGGACAGGGTCGTGATCGTGTTCAGCGAGAAGATGAGCCCGAGCTCGTTCTGCAGCACCTGGACTAGCGCCACCGGGCCCTGGAGCCTCGGCAGCGGTCTCAATGTCACGATTGCCAACAGCGGCGGCACCAGCGACAACCTCACCCTTACCTCGACCGGCTGCACGACCGCGGACTTCGGCGCCGTCGGGCTCGGGGCGCACTACAGCGCAAGCAACACGACGCTCCAGTTCAAGGGTTCCGGGAGCCGGGCCTCGCAAGCCCAGCTCAGCTCGGACGGCACAACGTTGACCATCACCCTCGGAGCCCTGTTCAAAGGCACCCCCCTCACCGGGGTCAGCGCAGGAACACCCTCGTACCAACCAGCCACAACCGGGACCCCGACCGACATCGGCGGGGTGCCCCTGCCCACCCAATCCGTCCCGGCCACCTCGACGTCCCGCTTCTGATCGGAGCGCGTGGAGGAAACCCCGGGCCTCCCCGCACCCTCCCATAGCGTCCCAACGAACGGCGGCCCCCGTGGGGAGCACCGAAAATATGAGGTTGGGCCGCAGCCGGGACCAGTCGGCGCAGTCAGCTCGACAGTTGCGGCCTTTCAAAAGCTCGAGCTTCCACAATCCGGGGCCCGACCGGTTCCGCCCTTCGGGCGGCCATGAAGTACCGCTCCTCGTGCAGGCGCATCAGGCCCACACCGGCCCACGAGTCGTGCCCCGACTCGGTGTTCTCCAGACGATCGGCCTGCTACACGCTCCGGCTGTACCCGCGGTCTCTGCTCTCGATCGACATCTCCGGCGCCTCCTTCACTCGATGGTGTTGCCCGTGTGTGCGGTCGAGGCAAGGTCCGGCGATGGCATGATGCTGCCCACATGGACAGCCAAAACGGTCAAGAAACCAGATCAGCCCATCCCGGGGCAGCCCAGGTCGAATCTCGCGCAGCGGTAGGTGACGAGGAAGGCGTATCCGTCGAAGGTCGTCTCCGAATCCGAGACGACGGCGCCGGCGTACTCGGGCGGCATGGAGAGCATGTCGGTTGCCCATTCGGTGAGGCCGCTGGTCGGCACGAACCGGTGCTCGGCGTCCCAATACGACGGGAATGCGCCGGCCTGGACAGGGCGTACGAGTGTTGCCGCGGGGGTTCGGATGGTCCCTGCGGATCCGATCTGGGCTGCGATCGCCTGAGCGGCGGCGTTGTCGGCGTACCGCTGCCGGCTCACCTGCCCGTAGGTGTAGCCGAGGGTCGTTTCCAGTGAGCCGAAGACGAATGTCCGCAGCCCGGAGGCCCGGCCGGGATCGCAGCCCAGGGGGGTGCAGGCCGGGATGCCGTAGCCGAGGGCGTCCCAGACCTGCTGGAGGTGGTCCGCGGTCTGTGCGGGTGTTCCTCCTTCGAGCCCGAGGGAGACCAGGGGAGGGTAGGGGCTGTTCGGGTCGCTGTGGTTGGTCAGGGTCTGCAGGGCCTGGGTCGCTTGGAGGAACGGGTCGCGGCGGCCGGCCAGCAGGAAGGTATCGACTCCGAGGCTGCAGACCTCCCGACTTGCACAGGCCTAGTGCCCCGGGGCATTGATCGGGGGTAGCCGGTCGAGGATGGCTCGGGCGTCGGGGCCGATGGCGGGGGCTGCGGTGATGGTCTGGTTGCCGATGCGGATGGTCACGGTGCGAAGGGGCCTGAGGGTGCGCACGAGCTTCTTGATGCTGGTGCCGGTGGCGTCCTGGAGGTGCCGGGCGACGGCGAGGGCGGCGAGCACGACGGTGAGGTGGGCCTCGATCGCTTCGCGCTGGTAGTGGAATACGGGCCGGGCCTTCAGATCGCTCTTGGTCATGCGGAAGGAGGCCTCGACGCGCCAGAGGTCGTGGTAGGCGGCGATCACCGCCGCGCCGGGCATCTTGTCGGGGTCGAGGTTGGTGACGTAGCCCTCCCGACTTGCACAGGCCTAGTGCCCCGGGGCATTGATCGGGGGTAGCCGGTCGAGGATGGCTCGGGCGTCGGGGCCGATGGCGGGGGCTGCGGTGATGGTCTGGTTGCCGATGCGGATGGTCACGGTGCGAAGGGGCCTGAGGGTGCGCACGAGCTTCTTGATGCTGGTGCCGGTGGCGTCCTGGAGGTGCCGGGCGACGGCGAGGGCGGCGAGCACGACGGTGAGGTGGGCCTCGATCGCTTCGCGCTGGTAGTGGAATACGGGCCGGGCCTTCAGATCGCTCTTGGTCATGCGGAAGGAGGCCTCGACGCGCCAGAGGTCGTGGTAGGCGGCGATCACCGCCGCGCCGGGCATCTTGTCGGGGTCGAGGTTGGTGACGTAGCCCTTGATCCCGGCGAGCTGGCGGGCGCGGTCGATGGTGGCCTGGTCGAGGGCCTTCTCGGCGCCGGTGACCTTGAGGAACCTGGCCTTCTTCAAGGGTGCCTTGCCGGTGGCGATGCGCTCGGCCTTGTCGACCATGAGGTTGATGTTGCGGTTGTCCCGCTTGGCGCGCTTGAAGGAGTACTGGTAGACGATCCGGCGGTCCTTGGCGTTCTTGCCGGTTCCCATGGCCCTGCGGGATTCGAGGATCTGGCCGTCCTCGAAGTAGTCCCCGTGGCGTTTGAAGTGCTCGGCGAGGTCGTAGGGGGCCTTGGTGAGGCGGGAGCCGACGATGAAGGAGAACCCGGCCTCCTCGAGCGCGTCCAGGTTCGAGGCGGAGAGCATCCCGGCGTCGGCGACCACGACCATGTCCGTGACCCCGTGCCGGGCCTGGAACGCGGTCAGGACTGGGACGAGGGTGGTGGTCTCGGCCTTGTTGCCCTCGAACAGGTGCACCTCCAGCGGGAACCCGCCCGGGTCCACGAGGAGCCCGACCTGGACCTGCGGGTCGACCCGGTGCTCCTTGCTCATCCCGACCCTGCGGAGTTCGTCCTCGTCCTCGTTCTCGAAATGAAGCGTCGTGACGTCGTACATCACCATGGCCGCGGACCCGCCGGTGCGCAGCGAGTGGGCCAGGCAGGCCTTGGCCAGGGCGTCTCGGTAGTCTCGGCCCTGGCAGCGCCTCAGGGACGCGGCGAGGGTGTTGCGGTGCGGGGCCGGGACGCCGAGGTCCTCGAGGATCCCGACCGTGGCGGCCTTCGAGGCCGGCTCGACGAGGCGCGCGAGCACCATCGCCTTGAACGCCTCATCGGCCAGGGCATCGAACCCCAGCCGGGCGTATGCGCCCATGAGCACTTCCCAGAGGACCTCGCTGCGGGTTCCCGTCACGACGGCCGGGCCGAGCGCCGGTTCCGGAACCGGGTCCGCGGAGCCGGAACCGAGGCCGAGTTCGAGGTCGAAGGCCTGCTGCCCGGCATTGAGCCGGTCGTGGGCGGCCTGCATCAGCACGGCAAGATCGGCCTCGCTGTGCGCGGAGCCGAGATGCTCAAGGATGCGCCGGACCCCGGCCCGCTTCTCCACGATCTGCACCGCCGTCGCTCCCGAGGTCGTCTTGACTTTCCGGACGTACGGAGACACCCCAGAAGGCTACCGGCTAGTGCCCCAATTCGGGACCAAACCCCATCCTGACCTGCGGAAACACTCCACACCCCGCTTCACCTGTGCAAGTCAGGCCTGAGCGGCGGCGTTGTCGGCGTACCGCTGCCGGCTCACCTGCCCGTAGGTGTAGCCGAGGGTCGTTTCCAGTGAGCCGAAGACGAATGTCCGCAGCCCGGAGGCCCGGCCGGGATCGCAGCCCAGGGGGGTGCAGGCCGGGATGCCGTAGCCGAGGGCGTCCCAGACCTGCTGGAGGTGGTCCGCGGTCTGTGCGGGTGTTCCTCCTTCGAGCCCGAGGGAGACCAGGGGAGGGTAGGGGCTGTTCGGGTCGCTGTGGTTGGTCAGGGTCTGCAGGGCCTGGGTCGCTTGGAGGAACGGGTCGCGGCGGCCGGCCAGCAGGAAGGTATCGACTCCGAGGCTGCAGACCTTGCTGGTGTAGGGGTAGGCAGTGGTTCCGGGGGCCGGGATGTGGTCGCAGTCGGCGTAGGCGTTGTCGGGGCCGGAGGAGAGGAAGGGCAGGTCCTCCGGGAGGTTCCGCCCCTGCCCGAAGATCGTTGCCCGCAGGTCGACCCCGGGAGTGAAGCCGTTGGCCCGCAGGAAGGCCGCGAGCCGGTCCGCGCGGGCGCTGTCGCCGAGGCTCGTCGTGTAGAGATACGCTTCTTGGGTGCCGTGCCGGACAGTGTAGCGGAGGCTCCTCAGCAGGCTGCGCTCGGCGGTGGGGAAGGAGCGCGTCATCGATACGGCTGGGCTGCCGGAGGAGTAGGTCGCCAGCGGCACGTCGTCGAGCCAGAGTTGGGCGCTGGTGGACCTGTCGTTCAGCTGTGGGGTTGAGAGGGTGATGCTGAACTGGCCGGGACGGTAGGCCCAGTCCAGCGACACGGTGACGCGCAATGCGTCTGATTTCGAGGGGCTGGAGAAGGAGACGGCGTAGGCCTCCGTCGTCGTGCTGGCGGTGACTGGTGTGATGGAGCTGGCGCCGGTGCATTGCGGGATGCAGTCCCCAGCGCGGCCCTGCCCGAGGAGCACCCATTGGCGATACTCGGGGAAGTACACGCGCAGGGGGAGCCCGTAGTCCTCGCTCTGCACGGACTGCCCGTCCGGGAGCGGCTTGTACAGTCCGTCGAGGTAGCCCTGGGCGGAGGCGATGGCAGTGTTCACCTGCTGCAGCGATGGGGCGGGCAGCGGCGGGGGGCTCGCCTGCGCGGACCGTCCGATTGTCAAGGAGGGGACGAGTAGTGCAACTGCCAGGCATGCGGCTGTGCGCCAGCCGCCGGGCCGCCTGCGTCGTCGGCCGGTCCTCGTCCCGAGTGCGTTGGGGATCTGCATGGCCACTCAGGGGGCCGGGTCGGGAGTCGGCCGGACCCAGTGGCTCACGGTGGTGCGACGTGGGTAGAGCCAGAGGTCGCAGACGGCGAACCGGGTCACCATGAGCAGGCATACCGCCGCGCCCGTGGCCATCAGGTAGGAGCCGTCCAGCAGGGGCTGGAGCATGGCAGCCAGAGGCAACTGGGCGACCAGGGCGGCGCAGCTGAGCATCCAGAACGGCAGCAGTCGGCGCATCCAGTGGCCGCGCTGCCCTCTGAACACCCAGCGTTCGGTGAGGCCGAAGTTCCATGCGACTGCCAGCTGGGTGGCAATGATCGCACTGAGGATGTCGCCTCCGACGACACGGGAGCCAAGGTGCGTGATCAGGAGAACTGCCAAAGCCAGCAGGTTCACCACGAGCCCGCTGACCCCGACTGCCCCGAAACGGACCAGGCGCCCGAAGCGGCCGGACTCCGACAGGCCTACCTGGGCGACGACTCGGCGAGGGGCGCCTGCCGCCCGTCCAGCCCAAGCCCTCGCCGATGCCGGAATCGTGCCAGCAGCAGAAGCTGAGTTGGGGCGTGGAAGGCGAGGCGGAGGCGTCGTTGTGGCCTCTGCCGCACCGTGCATTGAAAGTTCGCGCATCTGAAATCCCTGACGTAGAAAAAGGGCCGAGCGCGAACTGGCCGCGCCCGGGATCCGGCGCGACCGATATAAAAGCGGCTCTTCGCAGTTGAGGGTGTAGTCGGGGTGGGCGCGTCGTTGGCCGGGTAGGGGTCGAGGTCTTCCGATGATGGTGGTTCCTACGCCGCCCATCCGAAAGACCTCGACGTGTCCCACGGTACCTTCCTGGCTCCTGACCTTTCCACGTTCTGCCGGCTCGACGGGCTCGGCCTCGAAGCCGTCGGGCAGCGCCTCGGGCCGGACCGGGCCGTGCTGGAGTGCCGCGTCGTGGAGCCCGACGAGTGGTGCCATTCCTGCGGTGCGCAGGGCATCGCGCGCGGCACGGTCACGCGTCGGCTCGCCCACGAGCCGTTCGGCTGGCGGCCGACGACGCTGCTGGTGAGGGTGCGTCGCTACAAGTGCACGGGGTGCGGCCGCGTGTGGCGGCAGGACATCGCCAAGGCCGCGGAGCCGCGGGCGAAGATCTCCCGCGCAGGGCTGCGCTGGGCACTGGAAGGAATCGTGTGCCAGCACCTCACGGTCGCCCGCGTCGCGGGCGGCCTGGGAGTGTCCTGGCACACCGCGAACACCGCCGTCCTGGCCGAGGGGCACCGGGTGCTGATCGGCGATCCGTCCCGGTTCGACGGCGTGAAGGTCATCGGCGTCGATGAGCACGTCTGGCGGCACACCCGGCGCGGGGAGAAGTACGTCACCGTGGTCATCGACCTCACCCCGATCCGCGACGGCACCGGGCCCTCGCGGCTGCTGGACATGGTCGAGGGACGCTCCAAGCACGCGTTCAAGGCCTGGCTGGCTGCCCGGCCGAAGGCGTGGCGGGACGGGATCGAGGTCGTCGCGATGGACGGGTTCACCGGGTTCAAGACCGCAGCCGCCGAGGAGCTCCCGGACGCGGTCGAGGTCATGGACCCGTTCCACGTCGTCCGGCTGGCCGGCGAGGCCCTGGACCGGTGCCGCCAGCGGATCCAGCAGGAGACCCTCGGCCACCGCGGCCGCACCGGGGACCCGCTCTACGCCGCCCGCCGGACCCTGCACACCGGGCACGATCTCCTCACCGAGAAGCAGAGCGCACGGCTCGAAGCGCTCTTCGCCGCCGACGACCACGCCGAGGTCGAGGCGACCTGGGGCATCTACCAGCGCGTCATCGCCGCCTACCGCGACGAGGACCGGGCCCGCGGTCGGGCCCTGATGCGATCCGTGATCGACGCCCTCAGCACCGGCGTCCCGGCCGCGCTGACCGAGCTCATCACGCTCGGCCGCACGCTCAAGCGCCGCGCCGGGGACGTGCTCGCCTACTTCGACCGGCCCGGGACCTCCAACGGCCCCACCGAGGCGATCAACGGCCGGCTCGAGCACCTCCGCGGCTCCGCCCTCGGATTCCGCAACCTCACAAACTACATCGCCAGAGCACTGCTCGAAACCGGCGGATTCAGGCCCCAACTACACCCCCGATTGCGATGAGCCATAAAAGCGGTGTCCTATTTGGTGCAGAGAAAAGACAGCTATAGGCATAGCTGTCTTTCAAAGCAATTGCTAGGTCAGGGCTAAATACTCGGCGGGTGCCTTTTCAATTCGACCCTACAAAGCGGACTGATGGAGCCGCATGAGAAGTCAGTACCCGAAAAAAAGCAGGCCATTGGCCAACGCTACTTGGTCCCTACGCAGTCACGTCTCTGGTGGATACCTGTCTGCGAGGTGCGTAGGGCCAAAGGGCCCAAGACGGTTGCCGGTCAGCCGTGCTCACGACGGTGAGCGCATCGCGAGTCGCTGAAGAATCAGGCTCCGTTAGCTGCGAAGTTTCTTGGCCGCGGGTTCTTGCTGGAGCCATGACCCACCCAGTTTTGGAAGTCCTTCCAACTAGTGCAAGAGAGGGAACCTTCTGGGCCGGGGAAGTATTCTCGAAATCCTCAGAAGAAGTCCCGGGCATTGACATTTCGCAACCCCAGTATCGTTCATCCACGATGGGGTCAGCAGGAACAGCGCGATTCAGAAGGATCCGCAGACGAGGGCCAGGCGAAACGCCGGGGACGTCGGGCCGTATGTCCACGTTCGAGCAGAACCTCAACGAGTGGGCAGCCGCTGCGGTGCCGATTCTGGAGGGTGTAACCGGGGATTACGGGGCCTACATCACCTACGGGGAGCTCCGCGACCGGATCTTCGACGAGACTCGCATCCGCACGGACATGCTGATGCCCAACTTCAGCAGCAGGCTCCTGAACAAGGTGATCCACCTCGGCAATGAACGTGGCCTGCCGCAGTTGACGTCGCTGGTCGTCCACGCGAGCGACGGGAAGGTCGGAGAGGGCTTCGACGAGGTCCTGCGAGTTGCTAGGAAGGACCTGCCGGCCACGGAGCTGGAGCGGGAGACGGCACCGGCCGCAGCCAGGCTCGACTGCTACTGGAAGTACGCGGACGACGTTCCGGCGGACGCCCAGCCGAGGCTGACAGCCAGGAACGAGGCGAAGGTCACCCCTCAGAAGAAGGCCGCAGGCGAGCCGCGCCCGGTCTGCCCGGTGCACGGGCTCGAGCTGTCCGCCTCCGGAGTCTGCGCCTTCTGCGACTGATCCTCGCCTGCCCGGGTCACCGCCGGAGCAGGTGGTGCCAGCCGTAGCGGCGGGCCATGTAGATCTTCCAACGGAGATTCGAGATGTGGTACGTCGGGTCGACCTTCCGCATCACGAACGGCAGGATGTAGATGCGGCACTCCGGGCGGGCGAGACCTCCGGTGGTCCCACTTCCCGTACCCACAACCGAGGCTGGCGAGGGACCCGGAAGGGCAGCCTCCGTTGCCCCACTTCAGGGCAGGCCAGGATCAGTCCGGGCAGTGGTGCGGCTTGTGGTAGTTGGACCGCATGACCCGGAACCGGCGCAGCGCCGGATTCTCCACTTCGTTCACTGCCGGTTCTCCTTCAGGGATTGAACTTCGCGGCGGAGGCCGGCGACCTCGCGGCGCAGGAGCTCCGCCCGGTATCGGGTGCCGCCGTGGATGCGGAGCCGTTCGAGCGTGAGCCCGTCACCGATCCGCTCCCACTCTGAGTGCCTAGCGAGCTGGATGAGTGCACGCTGCGAAACTCCACGATCTGCTCCAGCCGGGCGTCGTCAACGTACTTGAGGTACAAGAGCGTGCGCTCGGCACGGTCGCGCTTAGCGGCGGGTCGGCGGGTCGGGTCGGACATTGATGGCTCCCTCGGGTCGGTGGCTCTTCTGGGACCCCCTAGGTGCGGACCGTGCCGGGGCCGCAGCCGAGCCCGCGGCCCGAGAGGCGACCGACACAACGGGGTGCGGGAGTGTTCAAAGACCGCCGACGGGTAAGGCATGACCGTCCCCTCCCGTCATCGGGCTCTCCGGGGACAGGACGAGTCAGGCCAAGAGCAGGGAGGAAGAGCGATGGCGAGCATTGAGGACCACGACCCGAGCTGGGCCTTGGGCGAAAGGGACGACCCCTTGGCGGAAGTGGAGGTGGAGCCCGACGTGTCGGTGCCCAGTGGCAGGCGCGCGATGGTTGACCCCGACGATCTTCCGGCGCCGGGAGGCGACCCGGAGGAGATCACCGAACAGCTGCTCGACAGCGGGGCAGCGGACGAGGACGAGAGCCTGAAGCCCGCCTTCGAGGCCGACCCGGACATCATCGCCGAAGAGCGGCGCGAGTACTGACACAGGCAGCATCCAGTTCTTCCCCTAGGGAATGGGCTTCGGCGGTGATCGCCGGCAGGGTGTCCGAACACATCGGGCCATGTTCGAACGTTGCCGAGAGATCCCCAACGCCGACGAGCTCGAGGGCACCTTCGGTCTCAGCCCGGAGGATGCCGCCGAAGCCCATCGCATCGCGGCTTCCCTCCCTTCGGGGGCTCAGCGGACTTTGGTCCAGACCCCCCCAGCCATTGGAGGAGAACCCCTCGCCGGGTTGACGGTGACGGTCGCGTCGTTGAGGGCGACCATCGCGCTCCTCGGCGACGGTTGTCGAATCCAGATCTCACAGGAGCACGACAGGTTCCCTCTGTACCGTCCTGCGGATGGGTGTGCAACCAAAACCCGCCGCGGTCATGGATGATGTGCCGAGTTGGCGACTCGCCACGAACCGGGCGAAAGCGGAGACGGTGGCCATCTTCGCCGTCTTTGCCCTCTACGCGGCTTTCCTGCTGAAGCTGCTTCTCTTCTCTCGTGCACCGGGTTCGGAGAGATCGATAAATCTCATCCCGTTCGCAAGTATCACCCAATATGCGTTCAGCCACTCTCATGGGACCGGGAAAGTGGCGTTCGCCAACGTCGTCGGGAACATCCTGATCTTCATCCCGCTCGGAGTCTATGCATCGTGGCTCCGACACCGGGCGGCCGCATGGCTGACCATGCTCACGGTCGCCTCGGTCAGCGTTGCCGTAGAGATCATTCAGGGCGTGTTCGCGGTTGGAGCGTCGGACATCGACGACGTGATCCTGAACTGCACCGGAGGACTCATCGGAATGCTCGCGTTCCGGCTGCTCTCCGCGATCCTGCGCGAGCGATCCCGGTTACGGACCGCGATGGCAGTGTTGTCTCTGCTTTCGATGCCGGTCTGGTGCTACTTCTTCTTCATCGTCCGACTACACATGTGAACACAACATCCGGTGGCCACCAGCCCGTGACGGGCTGGGCCTTCGGCTTGGCGGCGTCGGAGGGGTCGGAACCGGGACTCGAACTGGTCTGGGTGAGGGGCTCGTGTCGGGCCTCGCACCCTCGCCGAATCGCCGCCGGTTCTTGCCTCGAGGACGACGATTTCAGGCAAGGACTTCGTTCTCGGCACTGTCAGCTGCCCACGTCTGGACGGCCACCGCTCCGCCGAGGCCATCAGCTGTTCCGCCGGGAGCCGTGGCCAGGTGCGACCTGACCTGCACGGGGGACACGCTGGTCTGCGGGATGGCCTGCAGTGCGAAGGACTCGACGGCTCCGGGCCGGAAGATCACGCACTCTGTGGAGCCGCCGAACTGGAAGTAGCCGAGATCGTCGCCCTTTTCGAGGTGGCGTCCGGGGACCACGTGTTCGCCGATCACGCAGGAGGAGACCTCGACCATCCCGACCGGGACGACGGCGACGAGTCCGATCGCCGGGTTGTCCGCCTCAATCAGAATGATGGCGCGGCTGGCCACGTGGGCGAGATACCCCTGTGAAGTGGTCGGTTCCACGGCGTCCGCGCCCTCTGAGTCCGCCTCGGAGAAGTACGTGCCGGGCTGGACGTAGGCGCGGACCACGGTGCCCGAGACCGGGCTGTGCCAGCGGTGGTAGTTCGTGGCGCTGAGGAACGCCTGATAGACGGTCCCACCGACGAACTGATCGACGGCCGGGTCGTTCGCGAGCAGGTCCTCGAGCGAGTAGGGCTGGCTCTTGACCCAGAACTCGTCCCGCCGCTGCACGTCGGTGCTGAGTTTGTAGGGGGTTGACTCGCAGGCACTGACGATCACCCGGTCGTCGTCCGCGCCGGCCACTGGACGCTCCCCATCGGCGAAGCGACGGGTGAAGAAGTCGTTCCAGGACGTGAATCCCCAGTGCGGGTCAGCTGGGTCGTGGGCGAACTGGTTCATTCCCACCACCTGTTGGGCCTTATCGCTCTTCCACCCGGTGTCCGACTCGTTCAGCACGTACAGGGATTCTTCACTGTCGAGGAAGGCGCACCAGGCGTTGAGGATGTCTTTGAGGCCTTCGTTGACGCGCGGGTCGCGGTAGAACGCGAAACCGGCCGGCGTTCCCATGGTCCAGTCGAGGATCCCGGCCATCGGGGTAGTGATCATCGACCCCTCGCTGAACTCCGGCGCCGTGGTCAGGACAGCATTGACCAGTGAGAGCATCTGCTCGAAGCTGTGCAGGTGCCGCTGCTGGTACGGCTTCGACGAGGGCACCTGCTCGATCATGTTCGTCGCGTACATGCGGAGGGTCGGGTCCGACGTCACGAGTTGGTGGAACTGCTGCACGGCCGGGTGCCATCGCGTCTCCGCATCGGAGTCTTCCGTACGCTCGGCGTGCCCTTGCAGCCACGCCTCGAGGTCATCCTGCTCCGGAAGCCATCCGCCTTGCTGCTTGTGGTCGCGTTCTGTCATGGTCCCCAGTTCCCCAGTATTCCTGAAGACACACGTGACCCACCCAGGCAGCCCGGCATTCCATGGCTCGAGTACGCCCGGTGCGCCCTCGGCGTCCTTCTGTTCATCTCCCCGTGGATCGGCGCCTACTACGACCACACGGGGGCAGCCTGGACGTCCTGGATCACCGGGACCATCGCAGCCGTCGCCACCGCGGCGCCCACCGCGCCGCGGCCATCCCTGAAGGGGGGCTCCGCCGGGCCGTCTTCCGCCGCATACCGTCACACGCTGAATGCCCGGCGCAGCGGGTCTAGGCTCGCAAATGAGTGAAGCAGCGTGCTCTGACAAGTCCGCAGCCCGACAGAGGGACGGAGGAATGCGCCATCGGGCTGCACCCAGATCACGGCAGGCCTGTCGGCCCGCCGTTTCGCCCAGCCCCGCTGTGATTCTCCTGCCGTCCCAGCGCTATTTGCGAGGACCACGAGATCTTGGGGCTGCTCATTGACCGACGTCCGTCGGCACGCGCTACCTCACCCGCACTGGCCCGCAGCTCGACGCCGCAGCCAGCAGAGAAGGCGGACCGTATTCCATATGTCTCTTCAGAAGCCTAGGAGGACGATGACATGGTAAGAATCGCGATCGTAGTGGGAAGCACCCGCCCCGGAAGGCGGGGACGGCAGGTCGCAGACTGGGTGCTCAAACAGGCCCACGGGCTCCAGGTGGCCGAGTTCGAGATCCTCGACCTGGCGGACTTCGAACTCCCGCTCCTGGACGAGCCGCTCCCTCCCTCCCTTGGCAGGTACGAGCACGAGCACACCAAGGTGTGGGCGAGGGCCGTGGAGCCGTTCGACGGGTTCGTCTTCGTCACCGGCGAGTACAACCATTCCGTCCCCGGCGCCCTGAAGAACGCCCTCGACTACATCTATGCCGAGTGGAACAACAAGGCTGCCGGTTTCGTCGGCTACGGAAGCGCCGGCGGGGTCCGCGCGGTGGAGAACCTGCGGCTGATCGCCGGGGAGCTGCAGATGGCCGACGTGCGCGCTCAGGTCGCCCTGCCCTTCGCGACCGAATTCCAGGACTACACCACCTTCACCCCCAGCCCTGCAGCCGAAGACCAGCTCGCCACCATGCTGGAGCAGGTGGCAGCCTGGGCAGGAGCCCTCAAACCCCTTAGGGAATGAACGCGGCCGAGCCTGCACCCGGCTCGCCGCTTCCGCTTTCCCCGGGCGGCGTTCCTGCGACCGAACGATGTGGAGGCCAGGGCCGCCGAGAGGCGTGATTCAAGCCTTCGACTGCGGGTATTCCAATCCATCGGTCTCGCCTTGAGAGATGAAGGAAGTGGACCAGATGACAGTGAGCCAGTACCAGCCGCGCGCAGGCTACCTTGAGCGCCCCCAATCGAGCTCCCTCGCCGAGGTCCTCAACGTCATCCTCGACAAGGGGCTCGTGATCGACGCCTATGTGAGGCTCTCCCTCGTGGGCATCGAGGTCCTCACCGTCGACTTGCGTGCCGTGATGGCGAGCATCGACACCTACCTGCGCTTCGCCGAAGCCGCCGGGCGCCTCGAAATCGATTCCCGCGGCGGCCGCGGGCTGCCGGAGATGCTCGACAGCAGAAGGGACGACGGCGACGGCTCCAGCGAGCGGCGCAGCCGGGAGCAGCACCGGGATGGCCCGCAGCCCGAGCGGAGCCGACCGCGGGAGGCAGGGGCACGGCGGAGAGAGGGATGACCGCCCCCTCCTCCCAGTCGTACGGCGGCTACCTCGACCGCCCCCACTCGAGCTCCCTGGCCGACGTGCTGAACGTCATCCTCGACAAGGGGCTCGTGATCGACGCCTACGTCAGCGTGTCCCTCCTGGGCATCTCGGTCCTGACGGTGGACGCCCGCATCGTGGTGGCCAGCGTCGACACCTACCTGCGCTTCGCCGAGGCCACGAACCGGCTGGACCTCCAACAGCACCGAGACGTCACCCTGCCAGACGTGATGAAGAAGGGGGCCGAGAAGACCGCCGAGACCCTCGCACACAAGGTCGCCAAGGACAGGACCGAGGACGCGATCGAGACCGTCAAGGAGGCGGTCACGAACATCAAGGACACCGTCAAGGAGGCAATCCTCGGCAGCGAGGAGCCCGACGAGGAGGACTGAAGCATCCACCGTGCGGTTTGCGTGCCCGGGGCTGCAGGTGTGCTTATCAGGCGGCGACTGTGTTCCGGGAAAGGGCTCGCTCGCTGATCAGCTGGGCGATGAACTTCGCGTCGCGGCCCACTCCGCCCAGCAGATGCGAGTAGAACCCCCGTTGGAAGACCAGGCCCAGATAGAAAAGACCCGGAACGTCGGCGGCCACGCCTTGCGTCTCTGTGGGATAGCCGTCGGGTCCGATGACGGCGGGGTGGATGAAGGCATAGCTCGGCAGGTAGCCCGTGCACCAGAGGACGTTGGCGACGTCGAGGACTGTCCCGTCGTCGAGCGTCGGCCTCCCGTCGATCGACGCGGTTGTGCGGGCGGGCGTGCGGTGGACGCCCGCCCGGTCGAGGTCTGCGCGCTTCGTTCGGATCAGTGGTGAGCCGCCGTGGCGTATCACGGGCCGCAGTTTTTGGCCGATGGGTGTCTTGAGGGTGAGGACGTAGTTCTGGGCGAACCAGAAGAACGGCCCGGCGATCCGCTCGTTCACGGGCAGCTCGCCGGGGTGGCGCCCGGAGAGCCACGTCTCGTGCCCTGCCTGGGCGGCTTCGAGCGCCAGGTCGGCGCCGGATTGGCTCGCCCCCACGACGAGGACCGGTCCGGGGAGGAGCTGTGCCGGGTTGCGGTACTGGCTTGAGTGGAGCTGTCGGATGCCGGGATCGAGCTGGGATGCGACCTCCGGGATCTTGGGGGCGGCGTCGCTGCCCGTGGCGACGACGACGTTCTGCGCATGCCACTGGCCGGAGGTCGTGGAGATGACGAAGGATCCGTCACCCAACATCTCCACGGAGTCCACCCGAACGCCGGCCCACAGCGACCCACCGATCATGTCGGCGTACCCCTCGAGGTAGTCCGCCACTTCGCGTGCTGTCGGCCAGGACGATCTCGGAGCCGGGAACGTCATCCCGGGCAGCCCGTCGGCCCACGCGGGCGTGAACAGCCGCAGGGAGTCGTACCGCTCTCGCCACTGGTCGCCGACGCGTTTGCGTGCCTCGAACACCACGCATTCCCGACCTGCTCGACGGAGCCAGTAGGCTTCGGCCAACCCCGCCTGGCCGCCGCCGATGATCGCTGTTTCGATGCGGCGCCCCGCGGTGGCGAGCGGCGCGAGCGGCTCCATGCCAGTCATGATGTCCTCCCGACCCTTCCGGACCTTCTCTTCTACTGATGAATCGACGGTACGGCCGGGCAACGGACGCCGCGTCGGCCGGATCATGCAGAACGGCAGCCAGGGGCATGGGCAATTCTGTGCACCTGCGGCAGCGCGGGGGCGTCAGAGCAGGTGGTGGTCGTAGGCGTAGGCGGTGGCCGCCGTGCGAGAGGCGATGCCGAGCTTGGTGTAGATGTTGGCCAAGTGCCGGGCAACGGTCTTCTCGCTCAGTACGAGCTCCTCGGCCACGCCGCGATTGGTCAGCCCCTTTGCCACGAGGCGCACCACTTCGACCTCGCGTGGGGTGAGCGGTCCGGACGAGGAGGGCAGGTGGCCCAGGATGGCTGCGAGGTCTGGGCCCGCCCCCAGCCGTTCGAAGGCTCCGCGAGCGGCCTCGATCTCGAGAGCGGCCGCATCGTCGTCGCCAAGTGCGGCGTAGCACCTTCCGAGCGAAGCCCGCGCCTTGGCCTCGAGGTACGGCATACCGAGGTCATGCCAGCGAAGGGACGCCTCGCGGAGGCTCGAGGCCGCGCCCAGGGCTTCCCCAGCGGCGAAGCGTGCGATGCCCGCGGCAGTGAGGGCCCGGGCCGAGGGGACGGGGCCATGAGCAGCGTTGGCCATGTCCGCCAGCTCGTCCGCTGCGGCCTGCGCGAGTCCAGCCTCGCCTACTGCGGCCATGACCTCGACGTAGGCGGGGAGGAATTCGGCCCGTTCCGCGTTGGAGGCGAGCTCGCGCTCGAGGCGCCGCGCCGACACTTCGGCCGCCTCGGCCCGACCCTGCGCGAGGCGCAGGAGCATGAGGCCGGGTTCCGGGCGGCGTCCTGCCGAATTGGCGAGGCGGTAGGCGTTCTCGGCTTCGGTGAACCGGCCCGTGAGACGGTGCAGTTCGCCCATCTGGTATCTGGCAAGGCCCACATCGGCGGGATGGAGCCGCTCGCTGGCCCGTGTCGCCTCGGCCAGCGCGCCGGGCCAGTCGCCGTCGAGCATCTTGACCACCGACCGGTGCACGAGGCATTCGCCGCGGAATGGCACCAGCTCGGGGTTGCGGGAGCACCAGTCCGAGGCAGCCGTCGTCCATTCCCGGGCACGGGCGACGTCGGCCGTGCGCAGCGAGGCCGAGATGACCGAGCAGTAGGCGGCCCCGGTGACGATCGGGGTCTGGACCTCGCCGGAGGTCACCACAGCCATCGCATCGTCCAGCTCGGCGAGGCCCTCGTCAATGCTCCCAAGCCGTAGAAGGGCCCAACCTGCGCTCAGCCGGGACAGGACAGAGGTGTCGGTGTCCCCGACCGGTCGGGCGAGCTCGATGGCCTCCCGGGAGAGATCGAGCGCATGACGGATGACCTCGGGATCCGAGGACGCAAGGGCGACATGGCCGAGCCCCGAGCAGACCAGGGCTCGCTCTGCGCCCAGACCAGCGTCCTCGACGATTTCTGCAAGCCGCCGGCCCCACGCTTCGGCACGAGCAGGATCTCCGTGCGACTCATGGACGAACGCGAGCCAGAACGCGGCCCGAGCGGCGGCGGCCCCGTCCCCGGCGCCAAGGAATCCCCGGAACGCACGCCCGAGCAGGTCGATCGACTGCTCTTCGTGTCCGAGCAGGAAAGCGCAGAAGCCGAAGGGCATCAGGTCGGCAGAGGGCAGTGGTGTCTCGCGGTCGGCTTGGGCGAACGCCTCAAGCGCCGCCGCCCAAGCTTGGGCGTCGTAGAGCTTCCGACCGTCATCGGTCCGGGCGTGGGGCATGGGACCACCTCGCTCAGAGCATAGATCGGAGCAGGGTGGAAGTCAGCGTCGCGGACGGCCGAAAGCTGATCGCCGGGCTGCGGCTCGCCGTCGTCCTCGGTGTTCGGCCGATTACCGACGTCTACCAGTGGTTCACCCAAAGTCCCGTACCAAAATGTCCCCCTCTAACTCCCCTGTAGGGCGGGACTTCTCCGCAGGACAAAATCCCGCCGGTGCGCGCTGCCGATACCGGTTCGGTGGCTGAGAATGAACCTATCGCCCCGGGCGGGGAGACCGCCCAGCTCTGGTCTCCTGGCCGCCTAGCCCGCGAGGAGGCGTCGTCTTGCCTCCCTCGCGGACGGGGCAGTGGGCCCGGCTACGGCGGGGGATTCAGCGGGAAGATGAGATTGCCTGGAGCAGGGCGCTGCCCTCGGGAGTGCCCAGGCCGGTGCAGGGGTCCCAGCCGGGCCCGGCTTGGTAGGTGCCGTTGCTCCCGCTGGTGATGTCCCGGAAGCCTGCCTTCTGGGCGTAGAGCAGGGGTTGGAAGAGTCCGAACCGCCGGTTCGTGGCCTGCGCTAGCCTGGCGATCAGGGCAGCCCAAAGCGGCGCCACCGCGCTGGTGCCTCCGATGACGAGGTCGCTGCCGTCGACCCGGACCCGGTAGCCGGTCTGCGGATCGGCGACGGCGCTCACGTCCGGGACGCCGCGTCCGCTGGCCGCCTGCGTTCCCGAGGCGGGCGGGTTCTGCCATGCGGGGGCGGGGAACACGTCGCTGTACCCGCCCCCGGTCGCGGAGCTGGGCCCGTCGTTCCAGACTGTCTCCGAGGAGATCGCGCCGGTGGAGGGGTCGGCTTCCAGACGCGTTCCCCCGCAGGCGAGGGCGTGGGGGCTCGAGGCGGGGAAGTCGGCGTGGTTCTTGCCGTCGGAGGCGCCGTCGCTGCTGCCTCGATCGCCCGCGGCGACCGTCACGGTGATGCCGAGGGCCGCGGCGTCGGCCAGTGCCTGGTCCAGCGCGGTGCGTGCCTGGGCCGTCCAGGCGTCTTCGCTCTGGCCCCAGCTGATGCTGATCGCGCAGGGGGCAGGCGTGGCGTGCGAAGCAGCGACGAGCGCGTCGAGGAAGCCCGCGTCGGTGTTCGGGGCGAAGTAGACGACGATGCCGGCCTTGGGGGCGAGGGCCCCGACGACCTCGATGTCCAGGAGCACCTCGCCGTCGGCGCCCTGGGGATCCTGGCCCGGCTGGTTCGCGGCGCCGTCGACGCCGACTGCCGTGACCGCCGGGGTGGGGAGGCCGAGTTCGGCGAAGTAGGCATCCAGGTCTGTCTGGGCGAAACCGCCGCCGAGTTCGAGGATGGCCACGGTCTGCCCGGTCCCGTCCGTGCCGGTGGGGAAGCTGTAGATCGTGCCGAGCTGGGGCGGGGTGTAGCTCGTGGCCGCCGCTGCGGGCGCGATGACGCGGAACTGTGCGCGGGTCTGGGGGCGGTCGTCGAGGCCTAGGACCGCTGTGACGATCCCGTCGAGGTCGGCCGGGATGCTCAGGCCCCCGGTGCGGTGCCTGTGCCATGTGGTGGACCCGTCGGGCGCAGTGCTGGTCGCTTCCTCGATGCTCGTGCCGAAGATCTTGCCGAGCTGTCCCACGGTTCCGGCAAGCCTGATGCGCCGGGAGGCAGGGTCGGACTCGAGGACCTCTGCGCCGAGTCGGGTGAAGGTCTCTGTCGCGATCCGCAGGTCATCCTCGGCGGCGCCGTAGTCCGCGGCCAGGTCTTCGCGGCTCATCGGCCTGGCGTCCGGTCCCGGCTGCGGGAGCGGGCTCCGGCGGCGCAGGACGACGGTGACCTCGATCCGCTGGGAGGGGTCGGCAGGGCGCTGCGAGGCGAGGCCTGGGGCCGGAGGCCGCTCGGACCCCGCCAGAGGCACGCTCGGTTCCGTCTCGGCCTGTGGGTTGCGCTGCTCGGACATGGGAATCTCCTTCCACTGACTGATGCAGTCGTTCCTTGTGGTCGAACGATCATCCCAGCCTGCACCGACATTCAGGCCCTCTGCCAGCCGTTTCTGCCGAGGTGCCCGCGACATGGGTCTGACCCGCGGCCCCCGCCAGAGCGCGACGCCGGTCTCCGTTTCGGTCCGCCGCCCCCGGGTACGCCGATTGGTAGTGTTCAGGGATCCGGCACGGCAAGGACGGGGTGGTTTCTTGAAGGACGCTTCAGCGAACAGGGAATCGGGGGACGACGGCGAGGGCCTCACGGGGGCCGTCCAGGAGGCCGGGGCGGTGGAGCTGCTGCTGGTCCGGCACGGTGAGAGCGAAGGCAACGTCGCGGCCACGGAAGCGCGTGAGGCCGGCGCGGAGGTCATCGACGTTCCCGCACGGGACGCGGACGTCGACCTGTCCGGGACAGGCCGGGACCAGGCCAAGGCACTGGGCACCGCGCTGGCCCGGATCCCCGCGGGGCTCCGCCCGGACGCGGTGGTGTCCTCCCCCTACGCCAGAGCCCGCCAAACGGCCGAGATCGCGGCGGAGACAGCAGGGTGGCCCCTACGGGTGCGCACCGACGAGCGGCTGCGCGACCGCGAGCTCGGCATCTTAGACCGGCTGACCCGGTTGGGCGTGCAGAACCGCTACCCCGAGGAGTCCGAGCGCCGGGAGTGGCTGGGCAAGCTCTACTACCGTCCGCCGGGAGGGGAGTCTTGGGCGGACGTGGCACTTCGGCTGCGGTCCGTCCTAGCAGAGCTGAACAGCCTGGGCATGGGGCACCGGGTGATGCTGGTGTGTCACGACGCGGTGATCATGCTGTTCCGATACGTGCTCGAAGGCCTCAGCGAAGCGGAACTGCTGGACCTGGCAGAAAGGGAAGTCATCCTCAACGCCTCGCTCACCCGGTTCGTCCGCCCCACAGGCATGGGCCCTTGGACCCTGGAGAGCTTCAACGTCGCCGATCATCTGGCCGAGCAGGGCGTCGCGGTCACCGAGCACGGCGGAGAAACCGATGCCCGGCCGCGGTGATTCCATCGGCCCCGCCCTGGTGACGCCCTCACTCCTGCGGCAGTGGCCTCTGCCGGCGCCGGGCCGGGACAAGTACTCGCGCGGGTCGGTGCTGGTGGTCGGCGGGGCCCGGGCCACCCCCGGTGCCGCCCTGCTGGCAGGTATAACAGCCCTGCGCGCCGGGGCCGGGAGGCTCACACTGGCCGTGGCCGAATCGGCGGCCGTGCAGCTGGGGGTGGCGTTGCCCGAGTGCGGTTCGATCGGCCTGCCGGAAACCGTGGACGGCTCGGTCAGGCCCGAGCTAGAGCGGATCTCCTCCTACCTGGACCAAGCAGACACTGTCCTGGTGGGGCCTGGGCTCGACGATCTCGACCTTGCCGGGCAGCTGCTGGCCGCGCTGCTCGAACGCGAGGCGCCCCCTGGTAGCCGGACTGACCGCTGGGGAGGGCCCGCCGTCGTCCTCGACGCTTACGCCCTGGCCGCCTTAGTGACGCTGGAGGACCGGCTGGACCCCTGGCGCGGGCGGCTGATCCTGACCCCGAATCCCACCGAGGCCGCGCTCCTGCTGGGCCGGGACGTGGACGACCTCGAAGAGGACCTCGCCGAGATCTCCGACAGGTTCGACGCCGTGGTCAGCTGCCAGGGGCTGATCGCCCAGCCCGCCGGACTGGATCCGGAGGAGCCGAGACTGTGGAAGATCACCACGGGGCACGGCGGCCTGGGCACCTCGGGCAGCGGGGACGTCCTGGCTGGCGCGATCGCCGGGCTCCGCGCCCGGGGAACCAGCAGCGCGCAGGCGGCCTGCTGGGGCACGCACCTGCACGCAGCCGCGGCCGACCGGCTGGCCAGCAGGCTCGGCCCGCTCGGGTTCCTCGCTCGCGAACTCGCCGACGAACTGCCGGCCCTGATGCTCGAATACAACGCCTGACCCTAAAGCGCCGGGCACGTCCGCATCCCCCGGGCCGGGAGCGGGGCAGCCCGGCCGCACCATCACCGCAGCGCACGTGCTTCACCGGGCGCGAGACGATGGAAGCGGACACGGAGGCGCTCTTCCGGGCACGCTGGGCGAGTGCCACCAGGCGGCCGGCCGTCCGCGAGCGAAGCAGTTACCTTCTCGCGCAGAAGTCACCCTCAAGGGAGCTTCTCCGCGAGAAGGTGACTTTCTGACGCTGGCCTGGGCGATGAGGAGGGACGTCGCCCATGGGCGTCGTCATCTGCTAGACCCTAGGTCCGAACGGGGCCGCCCGGTCAGTGCTCCGTGAGGATCTCGGCGAGGGTGGCGAGATCAGCGCGGACCTGGCGCTCGTAGACCTTGTTCACGAGGGCGTCGGCGAGCTTGCCGAACATGCCGCCGAGCCCGGCCGCTGTCTCGAGGCGGTAGGTCAGGTGGGTCCCCTCGCCCTGGGGCGCCATCATGTACGCGGTGGACAGCTCGATCCGGCCCTCCACGGAGCGGGTCGCCAGCTTGTTGGGCCGGTCGAGGTCGGTGTACTCGACCACCCATTCGACGGTGCGCCCGAGCACCTTGGTCGCTCCCCTGATACGGGATCCGGTCCGGACGGGCCCCTCGCCTTCGAGCTCGGCGTAGATGATGCTTCCGCTGAACTGCGCGAAGCTGGCCGGGTCGAGCAGGTAGTCATACACGCGCTCCGGTGGCGCGGCGATGACGACGGACTCTTCGATGGTGGGCATGGCTGCCTCGATTCGCCTGCAAGAATGGGCCAGCGCGCCTTAGGTTCCCCGGGGCGTGCCCAGCGCGCCTTAGCGGAGGCGGTCCAGGCCGCGTTTGAACGAGGCGGCCACCGGCCTGCCCCGGGTGATGCGGATGATCCTGCAGATCAGCCGCCCAGCCATCGTGCTGCCGGTCCGATTCCAGGTGATGTGGACGATGCTGCCGCCGCCCGCCCGGGGTCCGATGGTGGCGGAGACGTAGCTCCCCGGGGCGGAGAAGTTGCTCTCCTGCACCGTCCAGCGCACGGTCTCCGGGTCCGACCAGTCATAGTGCTCCCCGGCCCAGATCGCCCGGTCTCCGGGGCCCCTGCTGCCCTCGCGGACCTCGGCCGTGGTGTCGCCGACGGAGTAGACCTCGTACAAGGAGGGGTCGATGCCGGGCCAGAGCCGGGGCCGCTGTTCGGAGAAGTCGAGCAGGGCGTCGCGGACCCTTTCCGGTTCGGCGGTCGCCTCCAGGTCGAACTCGACTGTGCGCTCGTTGGCATTCATGGGAACAGCTTGCTCCTCCGACATTATCCGGCGCATCGCGCGATCACGCGATTTCGCCTGAACCCGTGAAGGTCGAATTTCCTGCTGGCACGGATGGTTACCCGTGCCGGTCGAGCGCTGCGAGCAGGCGCTTGACCGATCCGCCGAGGTTCCACGCCGAGACGAGCCGTTCGAGCTCTAGGCGGGGGCCGGCGTCGACCGCGCGGAGGCGTGCCCCGGCGGCGTCGAGGGTGGGGAGGTCGAGGTCGCGGGCGACTTTCACCACCGTGGGTGCCACCTTAAGGTAGACGGCGGCTGCGGCGAGCTTGGCGCGCATCGGGGCCGACAGCCCACTGTCGGAGTCCTCGGCCGCCGCTAGGAGCCCCTCGAGCGTGCCGAACCGCCCGAGCAGGGCCGCGGCGGACTTCTCGCCGATGCCCGCCACGCCGGGCAGCCCGTCCGAGGCATCGCCGCGGAGGACGGCGTAGTCCGCGTACTGCTCGGGCAGCACGCGGTACTTGCCCACCACCACGGCGTCGGTCACGGTCTCGAGGTTCTTCATGCCCCGGGCGGTATAGACGACGCGGACCCCGCGGGCGTCGTCGACGACCTGGAAGAGGTCGCGGTCGCCGGTCACGACATCTGCGGGCAGCTCGGCGCGGGCGGCGTAGGTGCCGATGACGTCGTCCGCCTCGTGCTCAGGGGCGCCGACGACGGCGATCCCGGCGAGGCCCAGCACGTGGCGGATCAGGGGGATCTGCGCGACAAGGCCGGCAGGGACGGTCTCGACGTCGGGGCCGTCCGGGACGTGCCGCTCGACGCGGTGGGCCTTGTACGAGGGGATGAGGTCGACGCGCCAGCGCGGGCGCCAGTCGTCGTCCCAGCATGCGACGAGGTGGGTGGCGCCGAAGTCCACGGTGAGCCGGGCAATCATGTCCAGCAGGCCGCGGATGGCATTGACCGGCGTCCCGTCCTCGCGCCGGATCGTCTCGGGCACGCCGTGGAAGGCGCGGAAGTAGAGGGAAGCGGTGTCGAGGAGCATGAGGCGCTCGGTCATAGTCCATCCTGACATGGCCGCGCTTGACATGGTCCGCCAGCGCTCCCGGGCTTGACTCGTCAGGCGCGCACCGGCACGGGAAGCGGCCCGGCCCCCCGTCGCGGCGATCGCAGCTGGCTGGGCGACGGTCTGCCCTGCAACTGGACCCGGACGACAGCACGCCGATACCGGTCCCAGGTCCAGGGTGTGCATGAGGAGGAGGCGGTCCCGGAGGCCGTCCGAGGCCGCTTCTCCTTATTTCCCTTCTAGCTCGATATTGCGGGTTACGGGCCCGTGATCAGGATCGCCGGCTGGGTGAATCCGTCGAAGACCAGCGTGTACCGGTAGCTGTACTGGGCCTGAGTAACCTCAGGGGTCCAGTTCGGGTTCGGGCACGAGAAGTTCTTCAGGAAATCTGACGTGCTTTCACCGGTCGTCGACTGGGGTGGGACGACGAGCCCGCCGTTCCTGCTGGAGACGAGATCGCTGTGTGTGCTGGTGGTGTCAGTGCGCGTGAACGGGGTGACAACGTTGTGGTTGCCCGGGTTGTGGCAGACGCCCGTGAAACTCGAGTAGACGGTGAGCGTCACCGTGGCGTTCGTATGGCCAACGCCCTGGATCTGTGTGTTCGTACAGCTCGCGGTCGCGGTCGCATTGTTGAACGAACACACCGGCTCGCTGTAGCCGGAGGCGTAATGCGACCCGCTCGGGGCGTATGCGAAGTTGGTCGTTGCCGACGCAGCCGTCATGCCGCCCCACAGGGTGAACAGGGTTGCCGCGAGCAGGATCAGGACGCGGCGGAGTGAGGACCTCATTTTCTTGCTGACTTTCTCAAGCGCCCCTGGGGCCCCGGCGCCAAGGTGCCAATTGCAGTGCATTCGCGGACGGCTCTAGCCGCTCCGTGTGAATCTGGGACTCCCACCACGCCCCCAGAGCCACCAGCCGCGGCACCCAGAGTGAGCCCGCAGCCGACGAAAACCGGCGACCTGCGACAGCATCTTCATCCTTGCTTCCGTCGCCGCCACCAGAGTAGGCGCCTGCATGCGAGACGTCCACAGATATTGACGGGATGACGGAAGTGTCGCGCGTGTTGCTCAAGCTGTGGAGGCCATTGGCGAATGCGGTCCCAACTGCCTCAGGTCACATCTTCCCCTCCTGCCACCTGACGCACATAGGATGAGGCCTGAAGGACGGCGTTCGAGCTGGGCGCAAACGTGCGCCCGCGGCGTCAGCGGGGAAGGCAGCACCAATGGCTACAGGCACCGTGAAGTGGTTCAACTCCGAGAAGGGCTACGGCTTCATCGCTCCCGACGACGGCTCGGATGACCTCTTCGCCCATTTCTCGGAGATCGATGCGCGCGGCTTCCGCTCGCTCGAGGAGGGCCAGAAGGTCGAATACGAGGTCGGCCAGGGCCAGAAGGGGCCCCAGGCCCAGAAGATCCGCCCCCTCTGACCGATAAGAGGGAGCGCTTCGGCTGACCCGACGGCGTGGTCAAACGGTAACCGCGACGGCGGGCCGTTCCGGATGGTTGTACCGCACCAGGATGTCCGGTTCCTCGCGGTTTTCTCTATCGTGCTCGAGGACGCCGTCCACGGTGAAAGCGAGGCCCGCTGGCGTGCGTTCGCGGAGCACGCGCTCATCGACCCGTAAAGCGACGGACAGGTCGAAGTCCAGCCAGCGGCCCAGCAGCATGGGCCCCGCCACCAGCAGGACCAGGCCGCCAGGCGCCGGCTGTCGCTGGGCGCGGACCGAGCGGTCGGTTTCCGGGTCGCGCAGCCGGGGCAGCCACTGCGCTGCTCCAGGTGCGGCGAGTGGGTCCAGCACCTCGCGGGCCAGCGCGGCGAAGTCGAACCAGCGTTCCCGGTAGCTGTCGGGGTCCTCGCGGCCGAACTCCAGCCGTTGGGAGGCCGGCAGCAGGAAATCCTTCAGTTCCACCACCTCTGCGGGTCGGCCGGTTGAGCGCAGTCTCGCGGCGATTCTCCCTGCGAGATCGGCTGGGGCCGCCGCTTCAGCGCCGTCGACGGCGACCCGGGTCCGGCCCGCGCGCGCCAGGCAGCGGTCGGCAACCATGGACACCAGTGCGTCGGGTGTCAGCGGGGCGTATGAGGGCACCTGTCGATTATCGCCTCCGGCGGGGACGTTATTCCGTTTGCGGGCGTGGGAGAGTGTCTGCGGGACACTGGTCAGGATGCACTACCTTGAGGCGGCGTCGTCATCGGCGGAGCCGTTCGTCCCATTGATGGGAGAGGGGAACAAGTTCGTGAAACTCACTATCAGCCTTCAAGTCACTCTCGATGGCGTTGCCCAGGCGAACGGCGGCAACAACGAGGAGATGGACCCCGGATTCACCCGGGGCGGCTGGGCCCTCCCGCTCAACGACGGCGAGGCCGTGCAGTACATCCTCGACACGTGGCGGCGACCCGACGCGTTCCTGCTCGGTCGGAGGACGTACGGCCTGTTCGAGACATACTGGGGTGCACGCAGCGACGACGGAAGCTTCGGCGAGGCGATCAGCTCCAAGCCGAAGTACCTGGTCTCCACCACCGTGGCCGACCCGACCTGGGAGGGGACCACGATCATCTCCGGCGATGTCGCAGCCCGCGTGCGCGAGCTCAAGGCACAGCCCGGCGGAGAGCTGCTCGTGGTGGGCAGTACGGCGCTCGCGCGCTGGCTGCTCGAGAACGAGCTGGTGGACGAGCTGAATCTGGTCCAGTTCCCGGTGATTGTCGGCGAGGGCGAACGCCTGTTCCCCGAGAAGGGCCTCGACTTCGCACTCGGCCTGATCGACTCCCGCGTGTTCGGTACGGGCATCGTGGCCCTCACGTACCGCGTGGGGGGTCGCCCCCAGTACGCCTGAGCGAGATGAGGGTTCTGAGCTCCTAATTCTGAGCTCCTAAGTCGGAATAACCTGCATGCCTGGTCAGACTTGCAGCCCCACTCTCAGTCGGGCAGCCGCCTCAACCTTGCCTCCAGCCCCTATTTGTTCTATAACTTATAGAATAAAGGCCGGAGGCCTGGAGCGATGATCCTCACAGTAGACCTTGACAGCGAGTTGCCGATCTATCAGCAGCTTCGCGACCAGATCGTGGAGGCGATCGCCGAGGGCGTGCTGATTGAGGGCAGCTCGCTGCCGGCCACCAGGGCGCTTGCTGCGGACTTCGGGATCAACTTCCACACCGTGAACAAGGCCTACGACCTCCTGCGCCAGCAGGGCCTGATTCGGCTCAACCGCAAGACCGGTGCGGTGGTGACCCCTACGGTCGCGACTCCGCCGTTCCTCGCAGAGTGGACCGCTAGGGCACGGACCCTGCTCGCTGAGGCCGTCGCCAGAGGATTGCCAGCCGAGGAAATTCTCGAGGCCTGCCGATCCGTGCTCGATTCGTTCGGTTCCGCCCAGCCGGAGGAGATGCCATGACCATTGCGATCGTCCTGAGCTCGGTGCTGTCGGCGCTGGTGCTTGCAGTCGCCCTGGTCCTTCCCTCGATCAACAGTCCGACTGCGCCCTTCGGAGTTCGGGTGCCTGAGCAGCATGCCGACGACCCGACCGTGCTGAGGCAGACCCGCATCTATCGATGGCGGGTAGTAGCCAGCTGGATCGCCGCCGCCGTTGTCGCCGTTGTCATCTACGGCCTGACCGGCGAAACGCTCCCGCTGCCACTGTCGGTGCTGGTTCTCGTCGGCCTCTGGTACGGCTGCTTCTTCCTGGCCAACCGCGAGATCCGTGCGGCCAAGGCCGCCGGAGGCTGGTACGAGGGCCTCCACCAGGGCATCGCGGTGGACACCGGGCTGCGGACCGACCCGCCGCGGTTTCCCTGGCTTTGGTTGGCACCGGCGCTGATCGTCACGGTCGCCACAGCGGTAATCGGCGTGCTCAGCTACCCGTCGATGCCCGAGGTGCTCGCCGTGCACTACGCGAACGGCGTGCCCAACCGGTTGGCGGCCAAGTCGGTGGGCACGGCGTTCTCACTGGTGTTCGTGCAGATCGGGGTGACCGCGCTGCTCGCCGGGATGGCGGCAGCCGTCATCTTCCGCAGCCGTCCGGACGTCGACCCGGCACACCCGGCCGGCTCCGCGCGCTGGCACCGCCACTACATGGCACTGGCCGCCAAGGCCCTGCTCGGGCTGGCCGCGATGATCGACCTCGCAATGCTGGGATCATCGCTGCTGATGTGGACCGGGACGGCCACCTCGTGGGCGCATCTGGTAGTCGCGCTCCCGATCCTGGCCGCCGTCGTAGTGGCAGCAGTGGTCCTGGCCAGGAACAACCGCGAACCGGATCAGGGCGAGGAGGACACCGGCCTGTCCCATCGGGACGACGACAGGTACTGGCGAGGCGGGCTGTTCTACTTCAACCGCGAAGACCGCGCGCTGCTGGTTCCGCGCCGGTTCGGTCTGGGATGGACGTTCAACTTCGGCAATCCCACGGCAGCGATGCTCCTGGTCGGTTTGGTCGCGCTGATCGGCATCGTGATCACCGTCCGTTTCGAGGGCTGACCCCGGTAGGTCGCGGAGCCGCCTCATTAGACCAGAAGGGTAGGAAGGCTGCGCGTTCTGGTCTGCCAGGACCCCCGGTGCAGGATCAGCCCTGCTCGGCTTGGGAGGGTTTGATGTTCTGGTTCGATTGGAAGATGTTGTCGGGGTCGTACTTTGCCTTGATGCGGGTCAGGCGGTCGTAGCGGCTGCCGTAGGCAGCGCGGATCCTGGCTTCGCCTTCGTCGTTGTGGAGGAAGTTCACGTAGACCCCGCCCGTGGCGTGGGGCTCCATCGCGGTGAAGTACTCCCTGCACCATGCGATGTCCGGATGCGACGGGCCTCCGGCCGGCCAAGCGGCGTTGATGTTCATCGCGTGCGCGGCGTCGCGTCCGCTGGCCGCAGAGCTGTCCTGCGGCCGTGAGGCGATGGCGCCGCCCATATGGAAGAGCAGGGTGTAGGAGGCCGGGGAGCTCTTGGCCCACGAATGCTCGAGCAGGACTTCGACGGCGGTGTTAGTGAGGGGTGGCAGGTAATGCGATTTCCAGTAGTAGCCCCAGTGATGGGGGACTCCGGCGTCGAACATTGCCTGGTGCTCGACATACGGCTTGTAGCGGACGAGGTCGACGGCGGGCGGACCGAATGCGCGCAGCGGCCGCAGAAGATCCTCGCCCTCGCGGGGGTCTCCGATGAAGAACGGGATCACCAGCAGCACATCGGTGCCCCGCAGATGCTCCGGGATCCAGTCGAAGGGCGGGGCGGTGCGGAGGTTCAGGTAGACGGAGAGCTCATCCGGCGCCTCGGCGATGAATTCGCGGTAGAGGGCGATGGCCTCCCGCGCCTGGTCGGTACGGAACAGGATGGGGCCCGCCAGGACGTGGGTGCCCAGGCGGTGGAGCCGGAACCGGAATTCGGTCACGATGCCGAAGTTCCCGCCCCCGCCCTGGACCGCCCAGAACAGATCGGGGTTCTCGTGCTCTGACGCCTGGACTCGGCTGCCGTCGGCAAGGAGCATCCTGACGGAGAGCATGTTGTCCGAGGTCAGCCCCCACCGTCGGCTCAGCCAGCCGAACCCGCCGCCGAGGGTGAGGCCGGCCACACCCGTGTGGGTGACGATTCCTCCGGGGACCGCCAGCCCGTGCCTCTGGGTCGCGGCGTCGACGTCGCCCCAGAGGGCGCCGGGCTGGACCCGGACGCTCATGCCGTCCGGGTCGACGATCACGCCCCTCAGAGCCGAGAGGTCGACGACGACCCCGCCCTCGGCCAGCGCCGAGCCGGAGACGTTGTGGCCGCCCCCGCGCACCGAGAGCGGAAGCTCTCGGCTCGCCGCATATTTCAGCACGGCGGACGCATCCTCCTGGTCGAGGCAGCGCGCGATGAGTTCCGGGTGCCGATCGATCGCCCCGTTCCAGATCCGCCGGGCTGCGGAATACCCTTCATCCTTGGGTCCCAGCAGTTCGCCCCGGAAACCGGGCACGTCATGGTTCATGACGGCATGATCGGAGCAAGTGCGGGCTCTGACAATACGGCGCGCCTTCGAGTTCGCGCTTCATCCACCTGCCGTACCGTCAGCGCGGAGAGGCACAAGCCCTCCCGGTGGACGGCCTACATGAGGCTGGCGATACGGCCCGCCTCGTATGCTGCCTGAGCCAGTCCGGACTCTGCTGCCCCGGGCCGTGCCTGAGGGTCAAGGCTATCGGTGCCGAAGGCCGCCAGGGATTGCGGCGAGGGCTCGACCACGAGCCCCTGCACGCCGAGGGCGGCCAGATCTTCTGCCGGGGAGTGGCCTGGATGGGACCCTTGGGTGATCGGCGCGAAGACCAGGACCCGGTCAGCCCCGACGGCGACGTCGACGTTTGCAAGAGACCACGTCCCTCCGTCCATGTAGCTGTGCCCGCCGACGCGGGCCAGCGGCCACACGCCCGGGGCGGCGCAGGAAGCCTCGACGGCCTCCACGAGGCCAACCCCTGAGCCAGTGGTGAAGACCATGCGCTTGCCCGTGCTTGCATCCACGGCCACGATCCGCAGGTCGCGCCCTGCCGGCCATTCATGGACTGGGAGTCGGTCCTGGATCACGCGCCGACGCCTCTCCCGGAGCGCATTCCCACGCGCGCAGGCGAAATGCCCGACGGCCCGGTTTGCGGCCTCCATGGACCCCGCCTCGGCTCTGAGTTGGCTCATCTCGGCCTCGTCCTCGGGGGAGAGGAAGCCACGGATTTCCTCGACTCTTCCCTCTAGCTGCCACCCGTAGAGGTCTTCCAGGCTGGTGCTGCCGGCGATCTGCGCCGCGAGCACGGAGCCGGCAGAGGTTCCGACCAGGACGTCGGCGTCGCGCACCCGCACATCGGCGCGCTCGAGCCCGAGCAGCAGCCCGGTCATCCAGGCAAGACCGGTCAGTCCGCCACCGCCGAAAACAGCAGCAGTACTGCCCGGTCCCGGCCACGGCTCTGGCACCCCAACCCCCTTTCAGGCCCCGAACGCAGCCCAAGCCCGCCGGTTCAGGCACTGGCCGATGGTTCGGCCGTCACCTTGTCCATCGTCAGGCCGCAGCAGCAGGTGGGGCTCATGTCGCCTCCCTTTCCCGGGGCCGCGCCTTTGGTGACGGTCACCTCGCAGCCGCAGTCGGGGTCGGGGCATCGATAGACGTCTCCCTCCTGGAATGGCATAGTGCGATCCTCTCCTCGCTCGGCTTTGTCGCCCTCCCAGACTCCACCCGGCCCATGGGGCCGGGTCAAGGGGCGCGTCGTCCTCCTCGTCAGCCGCAGAGTTGAAGTGGCCCTTGGGCGGAGCTCGGGCGGGTACCGGCTGTTCACGGACGAGGACGTGGAGGTGCTGCAGTTCATCCGGCGTGCCAAGTCGCTGGGGCTGAGCCTGTCCGAGATCGCCGAGGTCCTGGACCTCCAGCGCGGAGGCGCGAAGCCGTGCGGCTTGGTGATCGGGCTGCTGGATGGGCATCTCGCCCAGATCGAGCGGGGCGGCCTCCGCCAGCCGCTCGAGGTATCCCTCCCCGCCGAGGCGGGGCGATGCGGAAGTGATCCAACGTGTCGTAGCCATATGTCGCGGACCCGAAGACGGGGTCCGAGTAGCAGCCCGTTCAGATCCAGTTCGATCACATGGTCGAGCGAGCAGGCCGACCTGGAGGCCGACCGACGCTCCTAAGGGCGCGGCGGGGCTGGCCTGGGGGACGTTCAGCTGGCCGGCCGGGCGAAGAGGTTGACGAGGTTCCCGTCGGGATCGCGGAAGAGTGTGGAGCGGTTTCCCCAAGGCATCGTGGTGGGCTCTTGGACGACATCGTCGAGGTGGTCACGGAGCCGGGCGAACTCCTGATCGACGTCCTCGACGAGGAACTCGATCACGACCGACCGGTTGGCCCCCGGGTGTGGCGCCCGCTGGCCGAGCATGGCCACGGTCGCGGGGCTGGCGATAGCGAGAGCACCGGCGCCGGTGCGGAACTCGGCGAAGACCGGAGCCGGTCTCGTCGCGGTCGTGCAGGTGACGAGTTCGTAGAAGCGTACGAGCCGGTCGAGGTCGTCGGTGATGATGCGGATCGAGGCGAAGTCCATGGGTATCCCTTCTGCCGGATCGCTTGACCCGACAGGACCACGGTGCCCTACGGCGGCGACACCGTCCTGTCGGTGTTTCCGTTTCGGATTCAGGTCCCGGAGTACGCCGGTCGGAGTTCGCCGTACGGGATCTGGAGGTCTTCGGCCCGGTAGTCCCGGCGCGGCGGGCGTTCGCCTGTGGGCTCGACCGCGAGGATGCGGTCGCTGCGGAAGGCGCGGATGCCCCCGCGGGTCCGGCACCAGGCGATGAGGTACCAGTTCTGGTCGCGGCCGACGTATCCCACCGGCTCGACCTCGCGGACCGTCTTCTCGCCGTTCCTGTCGCTGTACCGTATCCGGAGCACGCTGCGCGTCCGGAGCGCTTCGGCGAATCCGTCCGGGACCGCTGCCGCCGGCGCGTCCTCGAGGAGGTGCACGCGGGTGGCGAGTTCGACGGTCTCGTCCAATCGGCGTGCGTCCATGACCGCGGCCACCTTCCGCAGCGCGCTCCCCGCCGGTGCGCGGAACGGGCTCGAGGCGAGCATGCCAAGCGCGATCGTCACGGCGAACGCCTCATCGACCGTGAAGCCCAGCGGCGCCAGCGTGTGCGACGCGTCGATGACGTATCCGCCCGTCCGGCCGGGTTCGGCCCAGATCGGCACGCCGGCCTGCTGCAGTGCCGCCAGGTCCCGCTCGATGGTGCGGGAACTGACTTCGAACCTTCCGGCGAGCTGCCGAGCGCTTCTGGGCCGCGGTGCCACGGCACGGAGCTCCTCGACGATCGCGTAGAGGCGGTCGGTGCGGTTCATGGCACGATCCTATGACCCAGCAGTGCAGCCGTTACCTTCCGAGAACAGCCCCACCGCCCCCGGGAAGTCTCACAGAGAGGGCAGGCGGTGAGGGCGGCTGGACCGTTGGGAGAGCTGGAAGGGCGGCGGTATCACTGGGACGTCGACGCCGGCAGGATCTATGCGGACAGTTCGAGGTGGGCCTTCGCCTTCGGCAGGGCTCCCACTTCTGCCTCCATGGTCTTCTGGACAGGGCGGGACATCAGCAGCGACTTCAGCCCCGAGAGCTCGGCTGTGAGGCTGAAAGTTACCCTCGTGCCGCCTTCAGCGTTGGCGAAGCTGTACTCGCCCTTGGGCCTGACGGGTCCGGACGTCGCCTCGAACGCCACGCGCTTCTCGGGATCGAATGCCGTGACCCGGATGTTGGCCGAGATGCTGCGGCCGCCGGGGCCGGCGACGGTCTGCTCGTAGGCAGTCCCGACTCCGAGATCGCCGATGCGCCGGATCGACTTCACCCCTGACCGCCATGTCGGGTCGTTCTCGGCGTCTGAGAAGAACGCGAAGACCTCACCGATCGGACGCGCAATCAGAATGCTGCCCGAGGCAGCAACACGCTTGCCAATGGCGCACATCCTCTCATGATTGACGATATTCGTGGACCCCTGTCAGGCGGGGGCCGGCGCACGGGGCTGGGCGGAAGCCTAGTAGCCGTTCGTGCCCGACATGCTCGGGGACCCTGCATTGATCGGTGCCTGGATCATCGATCCGTCGGCGCCGAGGACGTACCACACGCCCGCGACGCCCTGCCCGTTCACCTGCCCGGGGGAGGTGTCCTTGGCGTAGTAGTAGATGGGCATGCCGTTGACGGTCACTTGCTGCTTGCCGTCGGCGGTGGTGATGCTACCGATCTTGCCGGTCACTCCCTGCAGCGTCGGGGCGCTGGCGCTGGTCACAGCAGGCCACAGCGTCGCGCAGCCGCCAGTGCAGGCGCTCTTGGTCTCGCCCGCGTGGTCCACGGTGTAGAAGTAGACGGTCTTGCCGTCCCCGTCGACCACGATGGTCTGGCCGCCCACCGTTGAGGTCTTGAGGGTCTCGACCTCGGAAGACGAGGAGGCTGCCGACGAGGACGAAGAGGGAGCCGCCGCTGAGGCGCTCGAGGTTGTCGTGCCGCCGCCGCTGCTGCCCATGCAGCCGCAGAGGCCGAAGGCCGATGCCGCCGAGACGGTGGCGAGGAGGAGTGCTGCCCGCTTGTTCATGGTGTCGCCTTACCTGAATGGGGGCGGCTTTATGCCGCTGACCATGAGACGACAGGGGAGGCCGATCGGTTCAAGCCAGCGGAGGATTTCGCGTCTTAGATATTCCCGGTTCTAGGCCTTCACCGTGAGGGAGGTCGCGAGTGCTCTGCCCTGGGCGTCGAGGGCCTGGGCGGCGAAGTAGGGTGCCTGGGCGACGTCCGCGCAGGTTTCGAAGCCTGTCCTGACGACGACGAGAGCCTCGGTCAGCGCGGACGGGCTGGGGCCGGTGAGGAATCTCCAGCGGCGCACCTCGGTAGCACCGTTCCAGCTGGCGTATCCGGTCATTGTCGAGCCGTTGGTGTTGACGACGGCGGCGTCCGGGACGGCGTCGGGGGTGCCGGTCCAAGGGCAGCGGTAGACCCGGTAGGAGGCGCTGCCGATTC
Organism: Sinomonas terrae; assembly: GCF_022539255.1. NCBI lineage: Bacteria > Bacillati > Actinomycetota > Actinomycetes > Micrococcales > Micrococcaceae > Sinomonas > Sinomonas terrae. The sequence continues at coordinate 3,530,043 of NZ_JAKZBV010000001.1, read as the reverse complement.
CGGTGACCTCAAAGACAGGCCTCCCTGTGGGGGTGTACTCGGTCGCTGCCGGGTCCATGCCCCATCCGACGAAGAAGTTCCCGTTCGGGAGGTACTGGACGCTGCCCATGGCGTTGCCCCTGTGGCCGGCGTTGAGGAGCTGGAGCCTGAGGGATGCCGTGCGGTTCTTCTCGTCGACGTCCAGGAGCAGGCCGCGGGAGGTGCCAGTGCTCTCGTCCTTGTGATGGTTGTCGAAGAGGCTGATGACTCCGCCGGAGCGCTGGCGGACGTCGTGCTGCCAGAGGAACTGCGCGTCCGGTGCGAGTTGGAAGTCGCCCGCCTTGCCGCCGAGCCGCCACAGGACGTCCCCGGCTGGACTGATGAGGTAGACCGTGTGCGTGTGGCGGAAGGAGACGAGGTAGCCGTCGGGCCGGAGGTCGACGGAGTTCACATGGTATGGGTCGAACGCCTTCTGCTCGCTCGTGCCGTCCTGGCCGGGGTCGTCCGAGGGCTTCACATAGCTTTCCGTGACGGGCACGTTGTCCGAGGCCGCCCAGTCGAAGAGCAGCTTGCCTGTGGCGATGTCGACCTCTTGGACGTGGCAGTCGTAGATGTACCCGTCGGAGGGGCCGCCCAACGCGCTGAGGTCATGGGTGGCGGTGGGATAGGCCGTCAGCAGCGCCGTCCCCCTGGGTGTGAGGCGGAACTCGTGAAGGTCCGCCTGCAGGCCGCCTCCGGCGTCGACCTCCGCGACCGTGCGATAGCCGGAGTCCTTGATCACGCCCTTGCCCGCTCCGTGCCCGCCGATGCCCTTCCCGGTCCAGTAGGTCAGCACCGGCTGCCCTTGGTAGGTCTGGACGCGCAGGTCCATGACGCCGGCGCCGGTAGGCTCCATCCACACCGGGTGGCCTTGGTTGTCGATGATCAGCCCGTTCGTCCCGTGTCCGAAGGGGCCGGCGAAGATCAGCCCGGGAGCGTGCGGCCCGTCCGACCAGACGTTCGTGCGGGCGGCTGTGAGCTTGGTGCTGACGAAGGCCCGGTCTGCAGGAGCGGTGCTGGTCGCCGAGGCAGAGGGCGTGGGCGCGGCGGCCGCTGCCGGGGGCGGCGCCGGGAAGACGCCCGAGCGCGCGACGCCGGCCCCAGCAGCGGCGCCGGCGACGGCGAGGCCCGCTCCCTGGATGAAATGACGACGGCTGACCGGGATCACGACAGCCAGACTAGGGAACCGCCACCTCCCGCGCGAGGGATTCAAACTGGGTATTCCCTAGGAAAATTTCAGCCCGACTTGGTGCAGGCGCAGCGGGCTCATCAAGCAGGCGCAGCGGGCTCAACAAACCGGAGCCGGGAGAAGACGCCCGCCCGGCCTCCCAGCGCCGGACGGACGCCATCACCACCGCCGCATGCGGCGCAACGGCCGCCGGTTCCGATAGCAAGAATCCGGCGGGGCCTCTCCGCACACTCGGGACTAATACCCGCCTGCTGCATGCGACAAAACAAAAGGACTTGGGCCACCGATCGGCGGCGTCCCCGAGAACGTTCGGCCACCGGATCAGTTCGGATTCGCCCGGCCGTGCGCCGGGTGTTCCGGCCTGGCGCGCGGGTTCAGCCTTCGCGAGCGAGTCGTCCTGGGATTCCTTGACATCGGGGCGCAGCTCGTCGTAATCGATGGCCACAGGGGCCTCTTCCCTTCTGGTTCCGGTGGCGCCCGGGTCAGGCGGCCATGCGGCGGCGGAGCCTGTCGAGGAGCCGCCGCAGGAGGCGGGAGACCTGCATCTGGCTCATTCCGAGCCGCTGGGCGATCTCATCCTGGGTCAACTCCTGCCCGAAGCGCATGTGCAGCAGTTCGCGGTCCTGTTCTGAAGCTTCCCGGAGAGCCCCGGCAAGGGCGTGGAGGGACTCGACGTGCTCGAAGCCAGGGTCCTCTGCGGCAAGGGCCACCGGGAGGGGGCGTCCCTCCGTATCCGCAGGGGAGTCCAGGTGCTCGATGGGGTCGGCGATCAGGGAAGCGTCGGCGAGCTGCGCCTCGGCGATGTCGGCCGGACCGACGCCGAGCTCGCGGCTGAGCTCGAGGGTTGTGGGCTGGTGCCCGAGGGCCTGGGCCAGCCGGGGTCGGGCAGCGTTGACCTTCAGCCGCGTCTCCTGAATCCCGCGTGGGGGACGCACTGCCCAAGAGTGGTCACGCAGGTAGCGCTTGATCTCGCCCGTGACCGTGGGCACCGCGTACGGGACGAATCCGTGGCCTCGGTCGCTGCGGTAGCGGCGAGCGGCCTTGAGCAGACCCAGGCGTGCGACCTGGCGCAGGTCTTCGGGATCGTGCCCCGGGCAGCGGAAGCGACGGGCGATGGCGTCGGCGACGCCGAGGTACTCGACTGCGAGGTCGCCGGCGGCTCGGGCTGCCGCCAGAGTCTCGGGTGATGCCGTCTCAGGTGATGCCGTCTCGGGAGAGGCCGTCTCGCGAGAGGCTGCCTCGGCCGGCGCTGGCGGCATTGTGGTGGGCGGCATTGTGGTGGGGGGCACTGTGGTGGGTGGGTCTGTGGCGGGCGCGGACGTGCGTGGAGCACGGATAGTGGTCATGGCAGGTCGTTCCTGACTTGGGGCAGGGGCGGAGAGCCGGAAGGAAGCGCTCCGCCGGCCCGTCCCAAGGAGGTCGGCCGCGATTGGGGGCCTGGGCCCGAAGGGGCCAGGAACCTCGCGCCCCGAGGCTGCGCAGCACCTGACTCGACCGCGCCTTGTCCTATCGACGGTAGAAGTAGACAGACCGTTCTGTATATGGTGCGGTCCGAGAAGGAGCGCCAGAGTTCCTTGCCCTCGGAGGCTGCATCCGCGCGACTGGCCCGATGCCCCAGCCAGAAGATCGGAACTCATTCTCGTGGCACCCGGCCGGTTCTACACTGTGGGCATCCGACTCCGGAAACCGACTACATCGCGGCCGATGAGCTCGACCGGGTCGAGGCCGACACGCTCTGGCTCAAGGTGGGCCAACGCGCCGACCAGTAGAGGAAGGACTATGTCCTGGCGGCGCGCCGGACCAGCCAGACCGCGACGGCTGCGGCCGCGAGGAAGGCTCCTCCCGCCACTGCGCCAGTAACCAATCCCGAACCGCCGCGGACGCTGCGAAGCTCCTTGGAGGCAGTTCGGGCGGTGTCAGCGATGGCTTTCTGCCCCGCCTGCACAGCCTTCCTGCTCGCTGGCACAGGGGCCTCTGAGACCGCGTCGGCGAGGCGTTCGGCGGCTTCGGCCAGTCGGCTCGTCGCGGCTCTCGTCGCGGCTTCGGCCTTCCGCGAGCCCTTGGCCGCTGCCTCACCCACGGTTTCGCCCACTGGGGCGAGGGTTTCGATCCGGTGGCGCAGCCCGTTCAAGGCCTCGTCGAGCCCCCCTCTGACCCGCGGCGTGACCCGGTCCAGACTTGATTCGATCCGGGCGATCGAGTGGCGAATGGTTGCTTCAGCCGCAGACGCGGCCGACTTTGCATCAGACTTGGTCGTCCCCATGGAGTCCTCCTGTTCGCGTGCAGGTCCGTGTGCGACCAGACTACGATGCGACCCGCGGGCAGGGAACCGCTCCGAAGGCTTCAGGAGCGGCAGCGGGATCAGGGGTGGCCAGGGACTCAGCCTGACGTACCCGTGCTTTCGTGAGGGAGTCTGATCGTGGTCCAGTCTGCCGCGAATGCCCTCTGGAGCGCGTCGAGGCCCGCGCTCTGGCTGCAGATGGCGTGCTGGGCGTCGGATTCGATCTGGTCCTTGTCATTGTGCACGTATTCGGACTTGGTGAACTCGGCGAAGGTGTTCGGTTCGGGCCAGAGGTTCCTGACGTCGCTGGCGCCGCCTGCGTCGAGGGGGATGAGGTGGTCGAGTTCGTATTTCGACGCCTCTGAGGCGGGAATCCCGTAGGCGGCCATGATCTTTGCCTTGGCCGCATCGGTGAGGGAGACAGGCGGGCGGACGCTGGCGGTGTAGCCGCCGCGGCGGCAGACTGTCGCCGCCAAGGTCGACGGCGTCACCGCGCTGTCGCGGGCGCCCGGCGTGCACTTGGGGTCGGGGAGGGGCTGCTTGGCCCCCGTCCAGCGAATCCGGCAGGTCCCCGGAGCGGAGATGGGGCCGTCGAGACCTGCAGGGGTCCAACCTCGCCCCGCGGCGGTCACCACACCACCTGCGGGAGCAGCCGTTGCCGGTGAGCCTCCCGCCGCCTGGCCGTTCGCCGTCCCGGTCGCGGGCGTCGTCGTGCATGCTGCAAGGGCGAGGCAGAGGGCTGCGACAGCAGCGGCAGTGATCGCGTGGACCGGGCTGGTGGGCATGCCGAGAACGCTATCCGTCCTCGCACCCGCGTGCGAATCCGACAGTGCTGGCGCACCATGGGAGGGCCGGCAGCGGCATCTGCTCGGCCCTCCCATGATGGCGCGCAGGAGGCTCCGCCAAGCCAAGAGGCGGGCGTCAGGCCGACGCGCGTCCCATGGCCGGGTCTGCTGCATCCTCCGGCGTGAGGTCCTGATCGAGCAGCGTTTCCTTCTTCCTGTTGGGCAGGAAGAAGATGTAGACGACGAGGGAGATCACGATCGTGATCGTCACGTACGTGAAGAGCCAGTCCTTGTGCCCGGCGCTGGAGAGCCACTCACCGATGAACGGCACAGTGCCGCCGAAGAGGGAGTTGGCGACGGCGTAGCCGAGGCCCACGCCGAGCGCGCGGACCGAAGCGGGGAACAGTTCGGCCTTCACGATCGCACTGATCGAGGTGTAGTTCACGACGATCAGGAGGCCTGCAAGCATGAGCAGGAACGCAACGACCGGGTCCTTCGTCCCGGCGAGCGCGGACATGATGGGCCATGTGAAGATCGCGCCGAGGACGCCGAACACGATGAGCTGGAGCTTGCGGCCGATCCGATCGGAGAGCAGGCCGAACAGCGGGTGCAGGAGCATGTACACGAACAAGGCCCAGAAGTTGATGATCGAGGTCTGGGTCTTGGGTATGTGGGAGACGTTGTTCATGAAGCTGAGGATGTACGTCGTGTAGAGGTAGAACGCGCAAGTGCCGCCCATCGTGAGGAAGACAACGACCACGAACGGCTTCCAGTGCTTCGTGAAGAGGAGCTTGAGGGTGCCGGGCTCGGCCGTCTCGGACTTCGCGCCCTGACCGCCCAGCGAGGGGGCAGTTCCGCCCTTGGCGGCTTCGACCTGCTGATGAGAGATGGTCTCGTCCATGGTCCGGCGCAACCAGAGGACGATGAGTGCGGTGACGGCGCCGATTGCGAACGGGATGCGCCAGCCCCACGCCTTGAGATCGGACTCGCCGAGGGTGGTTTGGAGGATCACGAGGGTCAGGAGGGCAAGCACCTGGCCGCCCACGAGGGTCACGTATTGGAAGCTCGAGAAGAAGCCGCGGCGTTTGGCGGTGGCCACCTCGGACATGTAGGTGGCGGCGGTGCCATACTCGCCTCCCACGGAGAAGCCCTGAAGCAGCCGGGAGAAGTACATGAGGACCGTGGACCAGACCCCGATCTGTGCGATGCCCGGCAGCACGGCGACGAGGAGCGAGCCCAAGCCCATCAGCGTGACGCTCAGGGTGAGGGCCGCGCGCCGTCCTCGGCGGTCCGCGTAGCGGCCGAAGAACCATGAGCCCACTGGGCGCATGAGGAAGGTGAGAGCGAATGAGAGGTAGGCGTCGATCTGTGCCTGGACCGGGTCTTTGCTGTTGAAGAAGTAGGCCGCGAAGTACGCCGAGAAGGCTGCGTAGACGTATAGGTCGTACCATTCGATGAGATTGCCCGCGGACCCCTTCAGGGTGTTGGCGACGGCTCGTCGGGTCCGAGCAGCGTTGCTCGTGACCTCAGGATGTGTGATGCTCATGGACTTTGACGCTAGGGGTGACGCCATTCACACCCCAAGCGGGAGCGGCCATTCCTAACACTTCCTTAAGTCTTCGATCTTCCTGTGAGCGGGTACCCTCGAATGGCAGAAACGAAGGGACCGGGCAATGCGTGTGCTGATCGTCGAGGACGACGACGCCATGGCGTCCGCGCTGATGGCCTCCGTCCGCTCGGCGACGCACGAGGCCTCCCGGGTGAGCAGGGGCGCGGATGCGCTCTTGGCCCACCGAGACTACGACGCGATCCTGCTGGATCTCGGCCTGCCCGACATGGACGGCCTTGATGTGCTGCGGAAGCTGCGCCAGGTCACGGATGCGCCCCTCCTCATTCTCACGGCCCGCGACGACGACCGCAGCGTGGTGATGGGCCTGCGCTCCGGGGCGGACGACTATCTGGTCAAGCCGGTCAAACTCGTCGAGCTGCTCGCCCGGATTGAGGCGGTCGCCCGGCGCGCCGCCCGCGCCCGCGGCACCCAGCCGCACCGTCTCGAAGTCGGTGAGGTGAGCATCGACCTCGACCGGCGAGTGGCCGCCGTCGGACGCCGCATTCTCAATCTCACGGCCACCGAGTACGAGCTGCTTGTGCTCCTCGCCCGGAATTCGGGTTCGGTCGTCACTCGTGAGCAGATCCTGGATGCGCTCTGGGGCGATGCTTTCGTGGCTTCCTCACGTTCGCTCGACGTGCACCTCACGGGGCTGAGGTCCAAGCTCAGGCTCCCGGGCTTCATCATCAACGTGCGCGGGGTGGGCTACCGCATCGAGGGCTCGTCACAGCCCCACAGCCCACAGCCCCACAGCCCACGGCCCCACAGCCCAGAGCGCACATGAGGCTGCGAGTCCTGGGGATCCTGAGCGTGTTGTCGATCCTCATCGTCCTCGCGGTGTCCGCCTCTATCCTCGCCTCGGCGAGCACCGAGCTGACCCAAGAGCTGCAGATCAATCGCGTGGCTGCGCTCAACCGCTTCGCCCAGGTGGCTGGCGATGCCACTCGAGCGGAGACATTGTGCAGCTGCAGCGTGAAATGGACCGCTACTCCGCACTGTACGGCGAGGGTGTCCTAGTCCACACGCCGCAGACGACGCTCGCCTCCGGTGGTCTGCGTGCCGACGAGGCCGATGTGCGGAACGCGGTCGCCCAAGCGCAGCTCAACCTCAACGACCTCACGCTCGAGCGGGTGCAGCCGTTCGGCCCCAAGAACGAGGTGATCGCGCGCTCGTTCGGGACGGCCAGCCAAGTGCTCGGCGAGGCCGTGATCGACGTCGACCTGACTGCGGCCGAGCAGAAGCTGAGAGATCGCTGTCTGCTTGTGGCGCTGGGGGCGCTCGCCGTGTGGGTCCTTCTGATCCTTGGCGCGGAGCGCCTCACAAGGTGGGTCCTGCGCCCCGTCCATCGCCTCACTGACGCGGTGATCGCGTTCGAGGAGTCCGAACGCGCTACTCGACTGCGGGAGGAGGGCCCTCCTGAACTGCAGCGGCTGAGCCGGGCCTTCTCCGCCATGGCCGAGCACGTGGGCGCGAGCATGCAGGCGCAGCGCCAGCTCATCGCGGACACGTCGCATCAACTCCGGAACCCCGTGGGCGCGCTCCGGCTGAGGACAGACCTCCTCGCCCTTGAGCTCGACACTCCCGCCCAGCGCGAGGCTGCGTCTGGTGTGGTGAAGGAACTCGATCAGGTCGAGGAGATGCTGGACAGGATGCTCCGGCTTGCGGCAGCCGAGCACAGGGCCCGCAGGCGCTCGATTGCGGGCGGTTCGGAGGCGCCCATGGGCGAACTCTCCGAGGTCTTGGACCCGTCGACGGTCCTCCAGGAGGCTATCGAGCGCGCCGGGCCGTCTGCCCGCCATGCCGGTGCCGTACTCGAACTCGACAATCCGCCAATGCCGCGGCTGCAGCTGGCCTGTGGCCGAGGCGATCTCGCTGACATCGTCGGGGAACTCCTCGAGAATGCGATCAAGTATGCCGGGCCCGAAGGCGGTCGCATCACTCTTCGTGCCGGACGGCGGGGGCGTAGCGCGGTCGTGGAGGTTGCCGACCGGGGGCCAGGCCTCTCGCCTGAGGAGCGCGAGGCGGCGACCACCCGTTTCTGGCGGTCGCCAGGGCATAGCGCCTCGCGTGGCACGGGCCTCGGGCTTCCGATCGTCGAGCAGCTCGCGGAGGCGAACGGGGGCCGCCTGGTCCTTGCCCCGAACGAGCCCCGCGGCTTGATAGCGCGGGTCGAGTTCCCCTTGGCGTGCGCCACAGCGGACGACGACGCGCTGCCGGACGGCGGCGCGCTCGCTGCCGCGCATGACGACGCGCTGCCGGACGGCGGCGTCGACATCGCAGGCGAAGGGGCGGCGGCTTCTGGCGGGGAGAACCGGGATGCCTGATTTCGATCCAGCAAGGCGGCGAGTGGGTGTAACGCGTCGTCAGGCACTCCGAGCAGGACTAGTGGCGAGCCTCGGAGGCGTGCTCCTCCCAACCGCAGCCGGCTGTGTGCCCGGGCCGCCTGCCGATTCCCTTACTGTTGCCGGCGGCGAAGCCGGAGGCCTATACCTTGAGTTCGCCGCGCTCCTTGCGTCTTCCCTCCAGCGACACGGCGTTGCCAAGAAGGCCTCTGCCCTCGAGACCGGCGGGAGCCTCGAGAACATGGACAGGCTGGCGCGGGGTGAGGCGACTCTGGCAATCGCCCTCTCGGACGCGGCGTCCGATCGGCTCGGTGGGGACACGCCGTCGTCTGCTCCTTCCGCGGCAGGGGGCGCGAGGATGCTCGCGCTCGGGAAGGTCTACGAGAACTACCTGCATTGCGTGGTGCGAAAGGACAGCGGCATCTTGAGTGTCGCGGACCTTGCGGGGAAGGCAGTCGCTGTCGGTGACCCCGGTTCCGGCACCTCTCTTACCGCTCGGCGGCTGCTCGAGGTGGCTGGGATGTCGGCGGCCGCGCCATCTCCGACCACTCCCGGAACACTGCCTGCCTTCCAGCTCGGGCTCAACCGAGGGCTCGCGGCGCTTCGCGACGGGAGCGTTGAGGCGCTCTTCTGGTCGGGAGGCGTCCCCACCGCAGCGATTGCGGCCTTCGCAAAGAGTACGAAACTCCAGCTGCTCGATCTCTCACCGCTCATCCCGACGATGAAGGCCAGATTCGGCAGCTTCTACGAGCGGGTCCTCATCCAAGAGAACAGCTACGACGGCATTCCGGCGACATGGACGGTAGGCGTGGCGAATCTCCTCCTATGCCGGGCTGACTTGGACCGGGATGTGGCGCGCTCGACCGTAGAGATCCTCCTCCAGCACTCAGCGGAACTCGTCCCGTCGTCGAGCCGTGGTGTCCAGTACCTCAGTCCCGAGACCCTGATCGGTACCGCCGGCGTCCCGCTGCACCCCGGAGCGGAAGATGCTTACCGGGCTTTCCACGGCTAGGACATGCTTCGGACGGGTGGCCAGACCGAAGAGGCGGGTGCCAGATCGAAGGGCACCGCCGCCCGCCCTCTACTCGGGTCAGGCGTAGATCTTGGCGTAGAGCGCTTCGATCGCGGACGCGTCGGGCACGACCGGGTTGTTCGCCGGCGATCCCGAGGCGAGGGCCTGCTCGGCCATGAGAGGGATCAGTCGATCCCAGTCGTCGGAGCCGATTCCGTAGGACTGAGGGGTGGGAACAGCCAGGTCCTCGTTCAGTGCGCGGAGTTCGGTGACGAGCGCTTGGGCGGACGCTTCGTCGTCGTCCTCCACACCGGCGACCCCCAGAGCGCGCGCACAATCGGCATAACGGGCCTCGGCACCGGTGACAGAGAACTCGGTGACCACGGGGAAGAGCATGGCGTTGGCAAGGCCGTGCGCGATATGGAAATGGGCGCCGATCGGCCGGCTCATCCCATGCACGAGGGCGACACTCGAGTTGGAGAAGGCGATGCCCGCCTGGGTGGCGGCGAGCATCATCGCCTCTCGGGCGTTTCGGTTCGACCCGTCCTTGTAGACCTCACGGAGGTTTCGTCCGATGGCCGTCATAGCCGCCAACGCGAAGCCATCTGAGAAGGGGTTCGCCCTCCGGCTCACGTACGCCTCGATGGCGTGAGTGAGCGCGTCGACTCCGGTGTCGGCGCTGAGCCTTGCAGGCATGGAGAGGGTCAGCTCGTAGTCCACGACTGCTGCGATTGGTAGAAAGGAGGGACCCGTGCAGAGCATCTTCTCGTCGGTTTCCGAGTCGCTGATGATCGTGAACTGGGTCGCCTCGGAGCCGGTGCCCGCCGTCGTCGGGACCGCGACGACTGGCAACGACTGCCCGGTGTTGGTTTTGGGCGCCTTGTAGTCGCGCATCGGGCCTTCGTTGAGGGAGAGGAAGCCGAGCGCCTTCGCTGTGTCGATGGAGCTGCCTCCGCCCAGTCCGATCAGGACGTCCGCCTCGTGCTGCTTGACGGCCTCAAGTCCGACGACGAGCGATTCGGTAGTGGGGTCCGGCACCGTCTCGGCGAAGACGCCGCCCTCGAAGCCGGCGGTGCTGAGAGCCCGCGCCGCGATGTCCGCGGTCCCCGACTTCTGCATAAACGGATCTGTGATGATGAGGGGACGCCGCGCTCCGAGTTCGGCGACGACGTCGCCCAATTCCTGGATGGCGCCTGCGCCAACCCTCATGAGCCGGGGCAACGCGATATGGAATGTCATGGGAACCTCCTTGCGTCGGGATGTCAGCAATCCTATTGAATCCAGCAGCTAGGACCGCTTCTCCTCGACGACGAGCATGCCGCTGCGCACCAGCCCCCGGATGAACCTGCACGGCCACGGCTCGCCGCACTGGTCGCATGGGTCCCTACTGCGCCTGACCTGCTCCACGATTTGGCGATGCACAGGTTCCGAAGGCTCACGTTCCACACAGACTCCCTACCCTCACGACTCCCTTCCATTCTCGGGCGGAAATAGCAAGGGCCCTTCGTCCCATGCGCTCGGAGGGTACCGGAGGAGGATGGGCAAGGGGGCGGGCTCGCCTGGGCCAGCAGCAGGTCCAATCCTCAGCGGGGAGCCCGCCCCCGCATCAGGCGCCCGCCCGGAGTCAACAGCCGGTGCCCCGACTCAACAGCCAATGCCCCGACTCAACAGCCAGTACGGCTGCCACCGTCACGGGTAACTGGGCAGGTAGAGCGGGACAGCTTGTTCGCGTTCCCCAAGGGTGCAACCAGGTGTCGGGCGGAGAAGCAGAGTCAGCCAGCGCGGCGATAACGGATGTGGGTCGCCAGCGGTGAGTGCAGCACCTCGACCGGTTCGAAGCCGAAGGACTCAACGCCTTCGAAAATGCGCTCGCCGGAACCGAGCAGGACCGGTGCGATGTCGAGGGTGAGTTCGTCGATCACCCCGGCAATCAGTGCTTGGCGGACGGTCGAGGCCCCGCCGGCGATGTCCACGCCGTTATCCCCGGCGGCCTCCGAAGCCCCAGAGTAGGCGGCGTCGAAGCCTTCGGTGACGAAGTGAAACGTCGTCCCGCCGTCCATCTGGATCGGATCATGTCCGTAATGGGTCAGTACGAAAACCGGCGCGTGGTACGGCGGCTCGGGGCCCCACCACCCGGTCCATTCCTCATCCCACTCTCCGCGGACCGGGCCGAACATGTTCCGCCCCATCACGTACGCGCCGCGGGGACGCATAAGCCACTCGGTCGCGACTTTGTCGGCGTCGTTGGCGCGCGGGTCGCCGATGTGCCAGCCGTGCAACTCCAGCCCCCGCTTGCCCAAAGGGTCCTCGCGGCTCTGCTCAGGGCCGGCGACGAAGCCGTCCAGCGAGATCGACATACGGCAGGTCGTGTCCGGCATCGCGAGCCTCCTGGACGATTGCGACTTGTATGCGGTCGTGGCGGAATTGTGGGGACTCTAGCACGAGCCGTCCCTTCCTTGACGTGGAATAGCAACTAACCTATCGTCGAATGGTATTGATGCAATATTAGTTGCGGATGGAGCTTGCGATGACGATGCACTCGGCCACCTTGGCCATCAATGAGGCGATCCAGAAGAGGAGGGCCGCCGGGGAGGAAGTGCTGCATCTCGGTTTCGGCGAGGCTGGGCTGCCTGTGCCGGACTTCATCGCGGAAGCGCTGCACAACGCCGTTGGAAGGAACGGCTATGGGGCGGTAGTGGGCTCCGAAGAGGCCCGGCAGGCTGCTGCCGAGTGGTTCTCCCGGCGCGGCCTCCCGACTGAAGCCGAGCAGATCATCTTCGCTCCCGGGAGCAAGGCCCTGCTCTTCGCTGCCATCGCCGCACTTCCAGGCGACCTGATCCTTGCCCGCCCCTCATGGGTCAGCTACGCGGCCCAGGCGGCCCTCTTGGGCAAGCCGGTGATCGAGGTCCCGATCCCGGCCAAAGCAGGTGGGGTACCGGACCCGGCCCTGCTCGAAGCTGCGATCCTTGAGGCGAAGGACAGCGGTGGGAACCCCGGCATCCTCCTCCTGACCGTGCCGGACAATCCCACCGGAACGGTCGCGAGCGAGGCGGACCTCCGCGAACTCTGCCGCATCGCCGAGAAGTACGGGCTTGCCGTCATCTCCGACGAGATCTACGCAGAGACGGTGCACTCGGGCGAGTCCGCGCCCTCTGCAACCTCCTATCTGGAGTCGCGCACGATCGTCACGACCGGGCTGTCCAAGTCTTTGGCGTTGGGCGGATGGCGCATCGGCTTCGCCCGGATCCCCAGCAATGAGTGGGGGGACGGGGTGCTACAGGACATGGTCGGTATTGCGAGCGAAGTCTGGTCGAGCCTCGCCGCCCCGATGCAGGCGGTTGCCGCCCACGTCCTTTCCGAGCCAGACGCCGTCCGAGAGCACATCGAGCGCTCCACGCGCCTGCACGCCGTCGTCGCCAACGCTGTATGCGACGAGTTCCTCGCCGTAGGCGCGCACTGCCGTCGTCCCGAGGCCGGCTTCTACATCTATCCCGATTTCGAGCCGATCCGCCCCACCCTCGAGCGCAAGGGCATCCGAACCAGCGAGGAGCTCGCGTCGGTCCTTTTGGACCGGTACGCCGTCGGTGTCCTTCCGGGTGCAGCCTTCGGCGACGATCCCTCGGCCCTCCGCGCACGGGTGGCCACGAGCCTGCTCTACGGAGCCAGCGAGCAGGAACGCTGGGAAGCGCTCCGGTCGGAGGATCCCCTTCGGCTGCCGTGGATTGCGGGCTCTCTGGAACACCTCCGCACGGCGCTCCAGGACCTCGCCTCCTAGGCAGAATCGCGAGAGCTCTTGGCAACAGGCGCACTCGTTCCCGCAACTACAATTGCGGGAACGAGTGTGGCTGTTGCATTTTCCGTCGGAAGGGAAAGACGCCTTTGACCGTGGGAACCTACGAAGAGCTCCAAGCCGAGCTGCAGGAGCGGATGCCCGCGCTCGCTCCTGGCCAGCGGCGCATCGCTACAGTCCTGCTCTCCGATCCAGAAGGCACGGCCCTTCGTAGCATCGCCGAAACCGCCAAGGTCGCGGGGGTCAACCAGTCGTCGCTGGTCAGGTTCGCCACGATGCTCGGCTTGAAGGGGTACCCGGCCCTCGTGCGCCTCTGCCGCGACCACCTCTCGGGTCAGGTCAACCTTGTCTCGCGCTTCGAGCGCGCCCAGCAGCACACTGGGCAGGGATCCCTCTTCAGCGCCGTTCTCGAGCACGAGAAGGACAACCTCACTCGAAGCTACGCGAGAATCGATCAGGCGGACTGGGACAACGCAGTCAGAACTATCGCCGAAGCCCCGGCCGTCTACGTCATGGGACTGCGGAAGTGCGCCCCCATCGCCCAGCTGCTGAGCTACCTGCTGAAACTTGTCCGCCGTCATGTGGAGCAGATCTCCCCAGCTGCGGGCATGTTCGTCGACCAGCTCCGCGACCTCGATCCCGAGGGGGCGTTCGTGGCCGTCTCGATCCGCCGCTACACGGCCGATACCGTGCACGCCCTCCAGCACGCCAAGGACCGCGGCCTCGCGACGATCGCGTTCACCGACGACCCGGCGTCGCCCTTGGCCCGCCTCGCGGACATCACGTTCTATTTGGAAACCGAAGGCGTCACCATCCTCCGGTCCCTCTCGGTATTCACCTCAGTCGCTCAGACTCTGGCCACCGCGGTGGCACTTCATCTCGGCACCCAGAGCCGCCAAGAGCTCTTGGTCGACGAGCAGCTGCTGGCGGACTTCCACGTCTACTACGAGGACTGAACGCGCCACGTGCGCGACCTCCGGCCGTCGCCGGATACGGCTGCCGCGCCCTCGGCGTCGAGGGCGCGGCAGCGTGTGGTGTCATTCAGAGGGAGCTGCGTCTGCCGCTTCCAGGGGTCCTGCTTGGGCCATGGCGGGCGCGGGATCGGCGGCGCCCTTCCTGGCCTTTTGATGGACGACGCCGGCCGTGGCAGCAATCGCGGTGTGACGAGGGCTGTCAGAGCAAGCGGCGTGCGCGACGTCGGGGACAGCGCCATACCGCCGACGATGACCGCCAGCACCGCCACCACCAGATAGGACAGATGCGGGTGGCCCCACATCCTGACCTTGAGCGCGCGGACCTCTTCCGGGGTCTTGCGCCGCCGGGACACGATGTGCGTCACGCTGATGGTCAGGTATACGACGACCGCGACCGAGCCCGAGGACGTGATGAGGAACGTGAAGACGGTTCCGGTCGGCAGGAAGTAGTTTGCGATCACGGCCAGGAAGCCTGCGCTCGAGGCTGCGAGCACAGCGGTAACCGGCACTCCCGAACGCCCCGTCCGGGAGAGTGCCCTCGGCCCCTCGCCGCGGCGCGAGAGCGAGAACAGCATCCTGGACGAGGAATAGATGCCCGAATTGAGGCACGAGAGGACGGCGGTGAGGACGACGAGGTTCATGACCGTCTGTGCCCCCGGGATCCCGAGCAGGTTCAGAACCGCGGCGTAGGGGCTCTTCGTGACCTCGGCAGCGTTAGACGGCAGGAGAGTCACCACCACGAGGATCGACCCGACGTAGAAGATGATGATGCGCCACGCTACGCTGCGCATGCTCTTGCGAACTGCAGTGGTCGGATCCTTGGCCTCACCCGCGGCGACGGTGACCAGTTCCGTACCGAAGTAGGAGAAGAACACGGTCAGCGTTGCAAGAAGCACCGGCGTTGCCCCGTGCGGGAAGAGACCTCCGCGCCCGAGGAGGTTGGCGGCCCCGGGGGAAGCGAAGTGCGGAAGCAGGCCGATGGCGGCGGCAAGCCCGATCACGATGAAGAGGACGATCGCCGCGACCTTGACCATGGAGAACCAGAACTCGAAGCGGGCGAACGAGGTCACGGCGGCCAGATTCACCCCGGTCAGGATGAGCATGAAGGCCAAGGCGTAGAGCCAGGTGGGCACGCCCGGGACGATCTGGGCGGCGATAGCGGCGCCGGCGATTGCCTCGAAGGCGACTGTGATGCACCAGTGGAACGAGTACAGCCATCCGACGGCAAGGCCAGCCCACGAACCGAGTTCCCGGGAGGCATAGGTCGAGAACGAGCCTGTCTCCGGGCTCGCGGTCGCAAGCTCAGCGAGCATCTGCATGACCAGGATGACGATGAGGCCGACGAACAGGTAGACGAAGACGACTCCCGGGCCGGCGGAGGAGATCACGCTTCCGCTTCCGACGAAAAGGCCAGCGCCGATGACGCCCCCGATGCCGATCATCGTCAGCTGGCGCGTGTTGATCGAGTGCTTCAGGTCTTGGGACCCGAACAGTGATGCAGCCATGTGGCCCTTCCGGTCATAGGGATGTGACGCAGCTAACGCCCTCGGCAATAGAACAGCAAAACCCGCCTCTACGCAAGTAAACTTGCCTATCTATGTATATCTGCACTTTTGGCTGCGTCGGCCCCGGGCGGTTGTTTCACCTGGTCCGGCGAAGGGTAAGAAATGCGGGTTCAGGGTGCCGCACGACTGGAGCCGCCGCCGAAACTGGAGAACAGGGACAGGAACAAGGGACATCGTTGATGACCTCCAAGAGTCAGATCCGGCCCGGGGCCGCCAACTTGCTCTCGGCAGTCGGGAGGCGGCGAGCCTCCGACGCCGGGCGTGCATCTGGGGAGCCGGCGGCCGTGCCTGCGAGCCGCCCGTCGGGATCGAAGCGCCCACCCCGGCGCTCCCGTCCGCTCCGGAACGCCGCGATCGCCATGGGAGTCGTCATCGCTCTCGTTGTGGCTGGTTCGGTCCTGACTGCTCTGGCGCTGCGGTCCGCGCTCGGCATGGACAAGGTCACCGACTACTCAGGTCCCGGCACGGGTGAGGTTGTGGTCACGGTCCCGCCGGGCACCGGCACTCTGGAAGTGGCGCAGGAACTGCAGCAGGACGGCGTCGTCGCGGACGCCAATACCTTCGTTCAGGCCTTTGCTGATGCCAACGGGAAGATCCATCCGGGTGATTTCACGTTCAAGAAGCAGATGAAGTCCTCGGATGCGGCGTCGATCCTGGCGGGGAACACGGCTCCGGTGATCTACTTCGCGCTCAGCGCGGGCATGCGGGTCACGGACTCGCTGGCGACGATCGCGCAGGCGGCAGGGCTGAACCCGAACGACCTGAACGCGCTGAACAGCCAGCCGCAGCAGTTCGGCCTTCCGCCGCAGGCGAAGAGCCTGGAGGGCTATCTGGCGCCGGGGGAGTACAAGTTGCCGGTGGGGACCTCGGCGAAGGACATCGTTTCGAAGCTGGTCTCGACCACGCTGGACGAGCTCAAGGCCGACGGCATCACGGACCCGACCAAGCAGTACCAGGACCTGATCGTGGCGAGCATCGTCCAGGCCGAGGGCGGGCGGGCCGACTACGGCAACGTCGCCGGCGCCATCTACAACCGGCTCAAGCCCAACGACCAGACCAACGGGCTCGTCCAGTCCGACGCGACGGTCACGTACGGGCTGGGGACCAAGACGGTCCAGCTCACGGACGCGCAGAAGGCCGATGCGAGCAACCCTTACAACACGTACGTGCACCCGGGGCTCCCGCCCGGGCCGATCGGCTCGCCGGGGGCGAAGGCGGTCGCGGCGGCGGCGCATCCGACGGCGAACAACTACCTCTACTGGGTCACGGTCAACCTCGACACGGGCGAGACGAAGTTCGCCTCGACCTACGCCGAGCATCAGGCGAACGTCGCCCAGTACCAGCAGTGGTGCACCGCCAATCCCGGGAAGTGCCAGTGACCACCACCCCGAGCGTTGGCTGGACCTGTCGCTCGCCGTCGCGCAGAACAGCTCTGCCGACTGAGTGGACCGCGATGGCGACAAGGCTGCGTTTCTGATACAACTTTTTTTCATAACAGCACCTATGGTTACCACTGCAGGTCTGGCAGAGAGGCGATCGTATGGATGCGAAGCAGCAGATCAGAGAGAGATCCTTCCCGCTGTTCGCTCAGAGGGGCACTCGCAGTGTGGGTGTCGATGAGCTGATCGAGGTCTCGGGAGTGGCCAAGGCCACCTTCTACAAGCACTTCCGTTCGAAGGACGAGCTCGTTCTCGATTTCTTGGACCAGATGTACGAGCGGCGCAGGGCGGCCATCGAGGACGCCGTGCGCGCCCGGGGATCAGGGCCTGACGCCATGGTCGCCGTCTTCGACGTCCTCGAGGGATTCTGGGCGGGGAGTCTCCCTTTTGGGGCTTCGTTCGTCCATGTCCTGATCGAGTCCGGCCCCCAGAGCCCCGCCGGGCGGGCCTGCGCCAGCTATATAGAGCACTTCCGTCTCGGGTTCGCCGGGATGGCGGAGAGGGCCGGGCTCCTCGATCCGGCGGAGTTTGCGCGGGACCTGCAGTTCATCATCAAGGCCGCTCTGGTTTCCGCGGTCGAAGGGGACGTGGACGGACTGGCCAGAGGCAGGCGCATGGCCGAGCGGCTCATCGCTTTCTACCGCCCTTCTGAGCGTGAAGAAGCCCGGCTCTCGGCGAACCCGTGAACGCTCGCCCCTGTAGGGTCGAAGGCGGGAGAGGCAAGCACCGGGAGGGTAAGTGGCAGCGCTGATCGTCAACCCGATCAAGCAGGGGGCTGAGGAGATCAGGGCCCTGTTCGAGGCACACTGTGCTGAACGGGGCGCCGAGCCTATCGTCCTGGAAACCTCGGCCGAGGATCCGGGTGGAGGTATGGCCCGTGAGGCACTCGAAGGAGGCGCCGACTCCCTGGTGGTCGCCGGAGGCGACGGGACAGTGCGGGCAGTGGCGGGTGAGCTCGCGGGAACAGGCATCCCCCTCGGGGTGGTGCCTCTCGGCACGGGAAATCTCCTGGCCCGGAATCTGGGCATTCCCGTCAATGCTCACGAGGATGCGTTCGCTGTGGCGCTGTCCGGTCAGGAGCGGCTTATCGACGTCGCGTGGGCGGCCGCGGACGACGACGAAGAGCTCGCCTTCGTCGTGATGGCGGGAATGGGCCTGAACGCGACGGTCATGGCGAACACGAGTGATGACCTCAAGGCCAAGGCCGGGTGGCTCGCCTACGTCGTCTCGGCAGGGCAGAGCATCGTGGGCGACTCGTATCGGATGCGTGTCGATGTAGACGGCCGCCTCGCCGTCGAACGGCGGCAACGGGGAGTCATGGTGGGCAACTGCGGGCGGATTCAGGGCAACGTCGAGGTCTTCCCAGGCGCCCAGCCCGATGACGGGATCCTGGATGTCCTCGCCGTGGCACCCCAAGGAGTTCTGGGTTGGTTCCGGGTGGCAGGCACCCTCCTGAGCCGATTCCGGCGTCATTCCCCACCGGATCTGGGCCACTTCAGGGGCACGAGGGTACGGATCGAAGCGAGCCGCCCGCACGACATCCAGCTCGACGGGGACCATCTGGGGGAGAGCAAGGTCCTCTCCATCCGCGTCGATTCGGACGCGCTCAGGGTGCGCGTGCCGCGCTGACGCCGCCTCAAGCGCCCTAAGCGGTTGCGGAGGTGGGAAGGTAGCCTCCGCGCCGTCGTCGGACCTACGATCCCAACTGAAGGAAGAAGGCTAGCCATGCCCCTCAAAGACCAGCTCCAGGCTGACGTTGTGAAGCACATGAAGGACGGCGACAGGGTCGCCCTCCAGACCGTCCGCAACGTTCTCGGCGAGATCGAGACTCGCGAGAAGTCGGGCAAGACCCCCATTGCTCTGGACGACGCGCAAGTCACGTCCCTGCTCCAGAAGGAGGCGGCCAAGCGTCGCGAGACCGCCGCCATCTACAACGAGGCGGGCGAGCACGACCGCGCCGACCGGGAGCTGGCCGAGGCGATGGTGATCGAGGCCTACCTGCCAAAGGCCCTCTCCCGCGAAGAGGTCGAGGCGATCGTCGACAACGTCATCGCGGGCCTCAGGGAAGCCGGCCTCGAGCTGACCATGCGTCAGATGGGGCAGGTAATGAAGCCCGTCACGGCAGAGATCGCCGGCCGATTCGACGGCAAGACGGCGAGCGATATCGTCCGCGCGAAGCTCTCCTGATGACCGAGCTCGCCTGAGCATCCGCTACGGCAAACACGTCAACCCTTGATGGGACGTGCCCCCAGTGCAACGGTGGACCCCATGGGACGGCTCATAGTTCAGGAAACGATCAGCGCGGATGGCTTTGCGGCGGACCCGGAGGGGAGGACTTCGTTCATGGAGCCCTTCATCGGAGGCTCCGCTGAAGGCTTCGCCAGACGGCAGAGCGAACTCATCGAGGGGCTCTCGGGAATGGTCATGGGGGCTCGCACCTACGAGGGCTTCAGCGCCTTCTGGCCCACGGACGCCTCCGCTGGCGAGTTGCTGGCCCCGGCGCTCAACTCTCTGCGCCGGTACGTCTTCTCGCACTCTCATGCCGAGGCGCCCTGGGGCGATCTCGGAAGCTGCGAGGTGGTCTCCGGGGACACGGGCGAGGCGATCCGGCGCATCAAGGCGGAGTCCGAGGGCGACATCGGGTGCTGGGGGAGCCTGAACCTGGTGCGGGAACTCCTCGACCTAGGCGAGGTGGACGAACTGCGGCTCGTCGTCGCTCCGTCGATGATCGGGCAAGGGCGGCGGTTCGGTTCGGGCGGCCCGGTGCAGCTTTCGCTGCGGGAAGCGACCACGTACGACGACGCGCTGGTCGAGATGGTCTATGACCTGCGGTCTGCTGAATAGGGCAGGGCGTCCAAGCAGCCATCTATTCGCTGTCGCTCCCGTGACCGAAACTGTCAAGGCGAATTAGGACCAAAGTCCTTCCCTGCGCCACCGGGACGATCACTAAGTTGAGACTCGCACCGGGGGCAGATCATTCTCCTGGCGCTATTCAGATTGTTTCTGGGGGAGGTCTCGAGATGGCAGAAGGCTGCAGTGCGCCCATGGATGCTCAGTTCGCAGTGGGACAGAGCGTGGTTTTTCGCCGCGGCGTGAAGGACCCGTTCTTCAGCCAAGTGCGGGTGGTCGAGGGGGACACCGGCGAAATCGTCCATCTGCTCCCGGACCTGAGCCCGGAGGCGGTTGTGGTGAAGCTCGAGACACCTCGCGTCCAGGGGTTCAGCCGAGTGGTTGTGCCGCGAGAACTTCTCCAACTTGCCCCGGCGCGGGCCCTTGAAGCGCGGGCCCTTGAAGACTGCGAGACCGATGCAGCCGAGGTGGTGGCGGCCGCCGAGGCGGTGGTGCGGGAGGCGGTTTCGGCGGTCGTTCCGACTGCCGGGACTAGGCCAGCTCCCTGAGCAGGGTCTGAAGGCGGTCGAGCGCTGAGTAGGCCTGGGTTGGCAGGCCCAAGGTGATGGCGCGGGTGCTGGGGTCGAGTGCCTCTCCGGTACGCACGGGCACATCCGGCGCCAACGCTCCCTCTCTCGTGACGCCGGCGACCGTTCGCGCGAAGTCGGCTACCTTGGCGATCTCGGCGGCCAGTTCGTCCTCCGCGGCTCGCAGCTTGCGTACCGCATGGCTGAGCGAACGCGCCGTCGCCACCACGTTGGCAACCAGCGTGAGGCGGCGCCGGACCGCACGCGGCCGGTTCTCCCAGATCTGATAGCGGGTGAGGGGCTCGCCGACGAGTATGAGCCGGCGCAGCTGATTGTCCGCGGCGATGACGCGCTCGTCGATCGCGTCGCTCGTGACGGAAGCGGGATCGAGGGTGCGCTCGTACAGCGTGTCGAGCAGTTCGGCAGTCGCCGCGACGACCGAGTTCTGGGCCGCCTTGATGGTGTCGCGAGTGCTCACTGGCGTCACGACGAGGGCGACGACGATGCCGACGGCGGCGCCGGCCGCAGTCTCGCCGAGGCGCAGCAGCAGGAGCTGGTCGGAAAACTCGCCGAGAATGGCATACAGCTCGCTGAGCATGATCGTGAGGAAGAAGATCATGTACGCGTAGGAGATGCGCATCAGATAGTTGCCGCAGAAGATGCTCGCCACGATCACAGCCAGAGCGACGAAGACGTGCCCATTGGTGAGGTGCGCGACGAGGACGCCTGCGACAAGACCGGTGAGGGTCCCGAGCACCCGCAGCAGCGATTTCCGGATCGTGTCGAAGCGGGTCCCGGTTCCTGCAAAGGAGACGAACGCCGCGATGACCGCCCAGTAGTAGCGCTGTCCGCTGATGAGGCTGCCTACCAGGATCGCGAGGGTCCCGGCCACCGCGACCTGCACGGCCTGCCTTGTCGCGAACTGCAGCCGGGTGAGTGGATTCCAACTGCCGCCGCGGGGGTCGACGTCCGAGGCCACGCTCGGCATCCCCGGCAGCTGGCCGAGGACGAGCCCAGCCGCGGGGACAAACTCGGGTTCGTTCTCCTGCACGGCGCGGCTCAACGCGGGTCGGTTCGGGACCGACGTGACAACGCTGAATCCCCGCTGAAGGTCGGCGGCCGCGGCCTGCACCTCTCGAGGTGCCTCGGAGGCCAGTTCGGGGAGGCTTGCAGCGACCTCACGGGCTCGAGCGAGATTCGCGTTGGCGAGCGCGCCGAGGGCGTCGATCGCGGTGCGACGCACGGCCGGGCCGGCGTTGGCGGCGGCGAGCTGGCGGGCTCCGACTGTCAGGCGGTCGAAACCGAGCTGCAGTTCGAGCAGCCGGGCCCGCAGCGTGGACGCCGTCCAGCCCTCGGGCAGCGCTGGGGCGTGTGCGGCCCAACCGTCGCTCATCAGCGCAGCCTCGGTCACGCGTGCTCGGGCGCGAAAGACGGCCAAGGAGGCGCGATCGGCAGCCGTACTCCCCGGCTCGGCCTCGATCAGCGCGATGCAGGCGCGCGCGAGGCCGCGTTGGCGCGCGTTCATGCTTCGGAACACGGCAGCCAGAGTGCGCCGCGGGTGGCGCCGGAACACGGTGCAGCTCAGCAGCAGCACGACCGCGGAAGCGACGACGATGGCGATGAGCATGGCAGGGAGCGCACCGAGGGTCGTCTTGAGGAAGGATGCGAAGAAGTAGCCGTTCCAGAGCATGAAGCCGTAGAAGAAGTAGGCCAGCCCGAACCGGCGCACCCATACGGCGAGGAACATGACGACGACGAAGCCGACGAGCGAGGCCAGCTGGCTCGGCGCAAGCAGGGTGCCGGAGGCGAGACCGGCGCCCATGGCGACCGGGAAGTACGCCGCCGTGATCGCGTTGGCTTTGATGCGGTGGTCGACGAGGGCGTTGGTTCCGATCATCGCCACGACGCTGCTGAGCAGCATGAAGACGACGGTGCCCTGCGCACCCGCGTGAAGCAGCACGGCGAGTCCGTAGCCGACGAGCATGCATGCGGCCACGTTGCCGGCCCCCGCGAGACCGAGCTGGAGCCTGCCGAGCCCGGGGTCGGAGGCGACGGCGATGTCGGCAGCCCGGCGGAGAAGACTTGGCCGGGAAACCATGACACCTCTCCCTTGCATCCGCCGCGGTATTGCCTCAGGCAGCGCCCCGTGGGGACACCGGGCACTAGCCTATCTCCCATAGCGGCTGATGCTGATGGTCGGGGGTATGCCGCGCCAGGGGCCTAGAGTTGGCTGAGTGGATCGCCCGGAAGGAGCCGAGTTGTGGAGATTCCGGAGCGATGGGCAACCGCGATCCGTTCGGCAGGGTTCCATTCAGTCAGCGCGCTGGCGAACGAGGCGAGGCTGTCCACGAACCAGGTCCTAGCGGTCGTCTCGGGCGAAGAAGCGCCCACCGGCGATCCCCGGAGAAGCCTCGCGGCGGCCATGGGTCTCAGCGGCATGGAGCTCGATGAGCTCGTGGGCGCGGCAGAGGACGAGCCGGACCCGTTCGTCCTGCCGGAAGGCTCGGAGAAGCTCACACCCCGGCAGCGCGCCGTCGTGAGCGAGCTGATCCTGACATTCCTCGAGGCCAACCGGGCGTCCGCCCAGCGGGAGCCGGGAATCGCCTAACGGGGGTTCGTTCTACCAGCGCGGGTGGACGGACTCGCGGAAGTACTTCTCGTAGATCCGGCGCACCCCGCCGTCGAACTCCGGGCCAAGCCGGTCCACCGCGTTGGCAGCTGCCGCATTCGCCTTCGCCTGGCCGGCGTTCCTCGCCCCGGGGATCACCGTCGTGACCCCGGGCTGGGAGATGATCCACGCCAAGGCGGCCTGAGCGGTTGTCACGCCCTCGGGGACGAGCTCCTGGAACTCGGCGACCGCATCGAGGCCCCGCTCGAAGTCGACTCCCGAAAACGTCTCGCCCACGTCGAAGGCCGAGCCGTCGCGATTGTAGTTTCGGTGGTCGTGTTCCGAGAATTTGGTGTCCCGGCTGTATTTCCCGCTGAGCAGGCCGGACGCCAGCGGTACACGCACCACGATGCCGACGCCGGCATCCTTCGCGGCGGGGAGGACCTTCTCCTGCGGCTTGAGCCGGAAGGGGTTGAAGATGATCTGGACCGAAGCCACGTTCGGCCGTGCGATCGCGGTCAGCGCCTCGTCGGCGGTCTCCACGCTCACGCCGTAGCTGCGCATCACGCCCTCATCGACGAGCTGGTCGAGGGCGTCGAAGACCCGGTCGTCGGAGTAGACGGGGGTCGGCGGGCAGTGAAGCTGGACCAAGTCGAGGGTGTCGCGTCCGAGGTTGCCCCGCGAGCGGTCGAGCCACCCGCGGAAGTTGTCCAGAGTGTAGTTCTCGGGAACCTGCGGAACTCGGCGTCCCATCTTGGTCGCCACCATGACCCCGGCATCGGGATGGGCCCTGAGCCACTCGCCGATGATCTGCTCGCTGCGGCCGTCACCATAGACGTCGGCGGTGTCGAAGAACGTCACCCCTGACTCGGCGGCGGCATCGAGGACCTGCATAGCCTCGGCCTTGCCGACGTCGCCCCAGTCCGACCCCAACTGCCATGTTCCCAAACCAATGGCGGACACCTTTCGGCCGGTCCGCCCCAGCACGCGCTCTTCCATGGTCATCGACTATAGGCTCTTCCTGCTCGCGGTCTGATGGGTTCCTATGCGTTTTCGGACGTGAGGTCGAGGAGACTCTTGATCGTGTCTCCCTCTTCGCCGTTCATGAACAGCTCGGGAAGCTCGGTCAGCGGGACGTGCCGGTCGACGAGCTCCGAGGGGACGACGATGCGGTTCGCACTGAGCCGTTGGGCTCGGTCCATCCATCGCATGACGTCGGCCGGATTGCGGTGGTGGAGGCTCAGGACGCGAAGGGCTCGGTAATTCCAGCTCTCCATGTCAACGCTCCTGAGCCCCTTCCCGGATTGGTGGTAACCGAGGATCCCGAGCGTCCCCGCGATCTCGACGAGGCCGCTCGCCAGCTCCAGGCCCGCGGCGGAGCCCGTGGCTTCGACGACGAGGGAGTTGTTCGCGATCATGCTCTCGGGGACTTCGTCAGGTGCCAACACGGATTCCGCGCCCCAGCGGACGGCGAGGTCGCGGGTCCGCTTCCGAGGTTCGATCACGGTCACGGGGAGGCCGCGGCACGCCATGAGGCGCAGGGCGAGCAGACCCATGAAGCCGGCCCCTACGAGGACGACGCGCGGTGTGCTCGCGAGATCGAGCATCTCGACGCCGCCGATGGCGCAGGCCAGAGGCTCCGACAGGGCAGCATCGGCCAGGGAACAGCCGGAGTGAAGCGGGACGATCCGGTCCGATGGCACCTGGACCTCGGTGGCGTACCCGTCGCTGATGTAGGCGGCCACCCTGGCTCCTTCGGGCAGCTCCGGATCATCGCTCTCGCTGATGATGCCCGAAACCTCGTGTCCGAGGCGTGCGGGGAAGGAACCCTGGCCCTCCCTGACGAGGGCGGTATCCGAGTGGCAGATCCCCACATAGGCCACGCGTACCCGCGCGTGGCCCGGTGCGAGCGGGAGTCGGGGACCCTGATCCAGCCGCACGCTTCCGCGGCCGACGGCGGTGAGGTAGTCGACGAGCTCGGAGTCCCCGGGTGCGTTCTCGGTGGTCGTCATTCGTGCCTCCTCCTCGCTCAGATGCGTCGGCTCCCCATGAAAGGTATATCGATATTTACTGTTGCTGCAAGGTCTGATGGGCAGCGACAACGGGGGCTTCGCGAGAGGTTGACCATCCGGGTGCCCCGTGGTCTCCTGAAAGGCACGGCCGCGATCGCGGCCGGTTTCCAAACCCTGCAAAGGTAAGGAGTGGCCATGGTCAATGTCGACCGCCGGAACACGGTTCGCCGTCTGAATCGAGAAGACCCTTCGGAGGACTTCCGCGAGGGGCCAGAAGAAAAGGCTTGGGACGAGGAAGACGGCCTCTTCGACAACGAGGAAATCGTCGTCACCGGATAGGAACGACTCGCCAGATTGCGGGGGTTCTCAGGCGCCGCGGGGAGACAACTCCCTGCGGCGCCTTCTTAGAAGCAGCGCCGCCCGCCCGATGATGAGGGCATTGAGCGCGAGGCCGACCGCCTGTAGACCGATCGAGCCCGTGCTGATCATGTAGAGCACGGTGAGGACGAAAGCGATTCCCGAGACCACGATCGCCGCGATCAGTGGCGCGGCGGAGGTGGTCCCACGAGCGACGACGTTCCAGATCCCGATCACTGCGTAGCCGAGGGCCAGCACGCCGAAGGTCACGATGATCGCAATCGCCATGGCCATCGCACTCTGCGGCACGGAGCCCCCATCGGCCTCAATCGCCCTCGTCGCGCTCACGACCGCGACGATGTTCGTGAAGGCGTAGAAGCCGGAAGCCAGCGCGAGGACGAGCGAGCTGATCCCCAGGGTGAGGCGCCACCGGCGGGACTTCTCCGCATCTTCAGGGGAGAACTGCGCCGGCTTCAACTGGGCTGGCTTCGACTGGGCTGGCTTCGACTGGGCTGGCTTCGACAACTGGGGGGAAGACTCAGGGCCCGGCTGCGGAGGCCACGGACGAGGGCTCGGTTGCTCGCTCATGCGGAATGCTCCTTCTCGGCTCGCCGGAGCACCTCCTGCGCCCCCACCAGCCCGAGCATACTCGGGGAGGCGCCGTCGTCGGCCGGTTGCCCGCCGATTCGCCTCGCCGTCACAGCAACTGTCGCGTAGGGCATCGTGAGCCTGCCGTCCAGCGCGTCGATCGCCGTGTCAGTGACCCTGCGGGACATCCGGGACTGGTGGGCCGATGAGGTTCGGTGGCGGGGGATCGAAGGGGCCGTGGTCGTAGAAGCCGAGCACCTTCTGCATGTAGTACGCCCACTGGGGCCCCGCGATGTACGCGCCGTCGATCGCGGGCCAGAACCTGCCGTTGACCGTCACGTTGCGGCCCAGGTGGTCCGCCGGATCGCGGAGCGCCTCCCCGAAGTACGACGCCGTGGAGAGGCCGCGCGTGTAGCCGATGAGCCAGGTCTCGCTGTTGTACTGGTCGGTGCCGGTCTTCGCCGCGTCCGGGACGCCGAGGTAGATCGTGTGCCCCGCGTTGTCCTTGATGTTGTAGCCGGAGCCCTTCGTGAGGACGTCTTGGAGGACGTTGGTGACTGCCTTGGCCACGTCCGGCCTCAGCGCATTCGGCCGGCACGACTGCGCCTGGCCGCCGATCTTCTTGCCCTGGCCATCGGTCACGCTCGTGATCGAGATCGGCACGCAGTACGTGCCGTTGCTCGCGAACGTCGCGTACGCGTTCGCCATCGTGAGGGGAGCGACGTTCATGCCGCCGAGCAGGTCGCCGAGAGTCGACATGTCGATCATCGTGCCGTGGCCGCCGCCGTCCTCCATGCCCAGCGAATCCGCCGCGCGCTGGATGTCGCAGAAGTCGTTCAGGCCTGCGGCAGTGGCGAAGAGGGCGGTGTTGATCGATTGGTAGACGCCTTCGCGAACGGACATCGGCTCGTACCAGCCGGGCTCGTCGTTCTGCAGGTCGGGCGCCGTGCCGAGGCCGACGGTGGCGTCGTCGTACGCGCCCGTGACTTTGCTGCAGGTATCACGCCACGGGTAGTTGAGCGGATACACGCGGCGGGACGCGTCGACGAAGGTGTTCGTCGTCTTCCCCTCGGTGAGCCACGCGGCGAGCGTGATCGGCTTCATCGAGGACCCGGGCTGCATGCCGCCCGCCCCGCCGAGGTCGTTGCCGTGCGTGTCGGTCTTGTCGACATTGAAGTTGTAGCTTGTGACAAAGTTCAAGCCCTGCCCGGGAAGCATGCGCGTGTTCTGGGCCATCGAGAGGATCTTGCCCGTTCCAGGCTGAACCGTGACGATCGAGGTTCCCCACTTGTCGGGATTGGCGCCCGCCGTCGCATCGACCTGGGCTTGAGCGGGTCCCTGCAGGCGGGGATCCAGCGTCGTCGTGATGGTGAGGCCGGAGCGCATGACCGTCTGGAGCCGGTCTGCCGGTGTCGCGCCGTAGGTCGGGTCGTTGAGGACCTCGTGCAGCACGTAGTCGCAGAAGTACTGCGCCTGCGACGCGTACGCGCAGCCTTGCTTCGGTGGATTCAGCTTGAGCTGGAGCGGGGTCTTGACGGCATCGTCGTGCTGCTTCTGATTGATGTAGCCGTGCTCGAGCATCGCGTCGAGCACGAGGTTCCGCCGGCTGATCGCGTTGGCTGGGTAGGCCGTCGGGTCGTAGACCGAAGGCCCGTTCACGAGGCCGGCAAGCAGCGCCGCCTGAGGCAGGGTGAGGTCCTTGGCGTGGACCGAGAAGAAATACTCGCTCGCGGCCTCGACGCCGTACGCATTGTTATTAAAGAACACGAGGTTCAGATAGCCCTGGAGGATCTGATCCTTCGTGTACTTCTGCTCGAGCGCGATCGCGAGCTTCATTTCGCGCAGTTTGTCCCCAATGGTCTTCTGGCCATTGAGGACGACGTCGGTGCTCCCACCTTGGGCGATCACGTTCTCCTTGAGAACGTTCGAGACATACTGCTGCGTCAGCGTGGACGCCCCCTGCCGGTCGCCCCGGAAGTCGGCGATGATGGCGCGGAGGATCCCCGTCGTGTCGATTCCGCCGTGCTCGTAGAACCGGTAGTCCTCGACCGCCACGATTGCGTCCTTGATGTTCGGGGACATCTGGTCGAGAGACACCGAGGTGCGGTTCTCGTCGAAGAGGCTCGCGATGGGGGAGCCGTCCGCCGCGAGGATCTTCGTCACCTGGTCCGGAGGCGTCACGGTCAGCTGGCTCGGGAGGCTGTCGAAGAACTGGACGGAGCCGTTGGTTGCGGCCCACGTGACGGCCGCGGCGGGGGCCATGAGGGCCGCCGCGAGCACCCCGCAGACCGCGCTGACGAGGAGGAAGGCGAACAGCTTCCCCAATCCCTTTGCCGCGTCGGAGGCAAAGCCCATGGCACGGATTATAGGAGCGGAGGCCGTGCGGCCAAGGGCATCCGAACATCACAATGAGGGCCAAAATGTCACAATCTGGATGCGGATTTGATGTCCGGGCAGCGGCGGTCCAAGAGTCAGCGGGAGTCAGCGACGCCGCCCGGTCCACTCGAGCAGGCGCTCGAGCGGCCAAGTCGTCACGATCCTGTCCGCCGGAACCCCATTCGCCGCCGCCCGCGCAGCACCATAGTGCAGGAAGTCGAGCTGGCCCGGGGCATGGGCGTCACTGTCGATGCTGAAGAGGCATCCGGCGTCGAGCGCGCGCTGGATGAGGTCGTCGGGCGGATCCTGCCGCTCAGGGCGGGAATTGATCTCCACTGCGACCCCATTCTCGGCACACGCGGCGAAGACCCGTGCCGCATCGAATTCGGATTCGGGGCGGCTGCCTCGCGAGCCCGTGACGAGCCGCCCCGTGCAGTGGCCGAGCACGTCCGTATGCGGGTCCTCGATGCCGCCGAGCATCCGACGCGTCATGACCCGCGCCTCCGAGCGAAGTTTCGAGTGGACACTGGCGACGACGACGTCGAGGCGATCCAGCATCTCGGGCTCCTGGTCGAGCGTCCCGTTCTCGAGGATGTCCACCTCGATCCCTGCGAGCAGGCGGAAGCCATCTCCGGACCCGTCGTTGCAGTGGTCCACGAGGTCCAGTTGCTGTGAGAGGCGTTCGGGGCTCAGCCCGTTCGCGATCGTGAGGTTCGGGGAGTGGTCTGTCAGCGCGAGGTACTCCCGGCCCAGGATGCGCGCAGCCTGCACCATCGTCTCAATGGGGGAGCCGCCGTCCGACCAGTCGCTGTGGCTGTGCAGGTCTCCTTTGAGGAGCGAGTGCAGCTCGCCACCCCTGGGGTCCAACGGCTGCTTGGCCCGCTCGCGCAGCGCTTCGAGGTAATCGGGGACCTCGCCCTCGGTCGCCTGACGGATCACCTCAAACGTCCGGTCTCCGATCCCCTTCATGCGCCGGAGGCGACCGTCCCGCGCTCGGGCCGCTACGTCGTCGTCCGCTAGGCCCGAAATTGCGGCGGCGGCATTGCGGAACGCCTTGACCTTGAAGCTTGGCGCGAGCTCCCGCTCGAGCCAGAAGGCGATCTCGTTGAGGGCATCGACTGGATCCATGTCCTCATATTGCCCGCCACGCGGGTGAGTTGATCGTTTGGCACTGTCGCAGCCCCACATTAGGCTTACGTCTAGGACGGCGTGGGATCCGGCCGCATGAGCGGCCACGGCGCTGCCCGGGAAAGGCAGCACCATGGCTACAGGCACCGTCAAGTGGTTCAACAGCGAGAAGGGCTACGGCTTCATCGCCCCCGATGACGGCTCGGCGGATCTGTTCGCCCACTACACGCAGATCGAAGGCCGCGGCTTCAAGAACCTCGAAGAGGGCCAGAAGGTCGAGTACGAAGTCGGCCAGGGCCAGAAGGGCCCGCAGGCGCAGAGCATTCGCCCTCTCTGACGAGAGCGCAGGTGAAGGAGGGATCCCCGAAGGGGAATCCCTCCTTTTCCGTGACCTCTTTTCGCGGATTTCTCCCCGATTCTCCCCCGATTTCTCCCCGGTTTTCCCCGTTTTCTCCCAGGCTCTCCCCAGCTGAGGTCTTTGCAAGGCTTTCCGCAGCTTCAGCCGAATTCCGGCGGGCTGCGTCCAACCTTCCCCTAGCGTCGATGAAGGGAAACTTGCAGCAGTGCGAGCTTCCACATTTCTCGACCCGAAGGGGGCGTTACCCATCAGGAAGCTGCTCTCCGCCGTCGGCCTCGCGCTGCTTGTCGCAGTCGGGCTCTTCGCCGGTTCCAGCGCCGCTACCGCGGCACCATCAGCACAAGCTCTCGAACACTCGGCCAAAGTGTGTTCGCTTCCCGCCGCAGGGCAAGCGGCGTGCACGGCGCGCATCGTGACCGATGCGAAGGGCCATACGCTCACGACGACGGCGCCTCCCGCCACCGCGCTCACGCCAGCCCAGCTGCAGAGCGCGTACAAGCTCACCGGCACCGCCTCTGGCGGGCGCACGGTCGCGATCGTCGACGCCTACGGCTACCCGAACCTCGCGAACGACCTCGCGAACTACCGCAAGCAGTTCGGCCTCCCCTCGTGCACAACGAGCACTGGCTGCCTGCGCGTCCTCAACGAGACGGGCGGCACCAGGCCCCCGGCCTTCAACCTCGGCTGGGCCCAGGAACAGGCCCTCGACGTCGACGCAGTCTCAGCCGCGTGCCCCGACTGCAAGATCGTGGTCGTCCAGGCCTCCTCGACCTCGTTCGCCGACCTCGGCACGGCCGAGCAGACGGCCGCGAAGCAGCCCGGCGTCGTCGCCATCTCCAACAGCTACGGTGGCTCTGACGCCTCCGATGCGACCTACGGGAAGTACTACAACTTTCCCGGCATCGCCGTCACCGCGAGCGCGGGGGACAGCGGCTACCAGGGCGCTGCCTACCCCGCGACCTCGAGCTACGTGACCGCTGTCGGCGGCACGTCCCTCGTGAAGTCCTCCACCACGCGTGGTTGGTCGGAGAGCGTCTGGAGCGGAACCGGCTCGGGCTGTTCGTCCTACAACACGGCGCTCGCGGCGGCCGCGACAGCGGGCACCGGTTGCGCGAAGCGGGCGATGAACGACGTCGCAGCCGTCGCCGATCCGAACAACGGCGGCCTGGCGGTCCTCTACCCGACCTCGAGCACGGCCTCCTCGTGGGGCCAGTTCGGCGGAACGAGCGAGGCCTCGCCCATCATCGCCTCCGTGTACGCGTTGTCCGGCAATACCGGGTCGAAGACGAGCGGGATCTACGCGAACAGCATCCCGTACGCTCACACGGCGTCGCTCTTCGACGTGACCTCCGGCAGCAACGGCACCTGCACGACGACCCAGTGGTGCACGGCTCGTGCCGGGTGGGACGGCCCGACGGGTCTCGGGACCCCGAACGGTATTGGCGCGTTCTAGAAGTTGGCGCGTTCTAGAAGTTGGCGGGTTCTAGACGGTATGCAGTGACCGCCCTTGCGTGGGTGGTTGCGGGCCGGGGCCTCGCTCACGCAGATTCGTGGGTTACCGAGCAGAGTCCCCTGCTCGGCCTATCCGACATGCGTGGGAGGTCCCGAATCTTCTATGTCGCGTCAAGCTGCTGCGAGTGCGTCGCGGTGGAGTGCGTTGAGGGTGCGGTAGAGGTGGCGGGCGAGGTATCTCTTGAGGCAGCGACGGATCTCGCGTGTGGTTCTGCCTTCGGCTGTGCGTCGTTCGGCGTAGGCACGGCTGTCGGGATCGTGGACCATTCGGGTGATGGTGGCCATGTGCAGG
The DNA here is from genome assembly GCF_022539255.1 of Sinomonas terrae. Classification (NCBI taxonomy): domain Bacteria; kingdom Bacillati; phylum Actinomycetota; class Actinomycetes; order Micrococcales; family Micrococcaceae; genus Sinomonas; species Sinomonas terrae. The sequence goes on along the minus strand of NZ_JAKZBV010000001.1, from coordinate 3,498,392 downwards.
GCCCGGTTGAGGCGTCTGTCGCCTCCTCGGTTGAGCCGGTATCGGACGATGTTCCCGGAAGAAGCCGGGACGGGGCTGACCCCGGCAAGAGTGGCGAAAGCGGCCTCGGAGCGGACCCTCCCGAGGTGTGACCAGGCGGTGTAGACCACGGCGGCGGTGACCGGTCCTATGCCGGTCATCTCCAGCAGGGGCGCGGCGGGGCTAGCCTTGACGAGCTCGGATGTGCAGTGCTGGTTGTCCGCGAGCTCCTCGTCCAGAACGCGGATTCGTTTGGCAAGGCGGACCGCCTCCGTCCGGGCGGTGGCAGCCGCGACGCCCTCTTCCCGTGCCCGCCATCGCGCCATCTCCGTGACCTGGGTGGCTGAGAGGGGCCGGCGGGCGTCGATCCCGAGGTCGACGGTCCGGGCCAGGGCAGTGAGTGCGTTGACCTTGGCCGTGCGCTCGAGCGTCATCTGCTCCCTTGCCGCGATGAGCACTCGCAGGGCAGCGCGCACGCCCTCATCCTGGCGTGGGATACGCAGGCGGGTGCCCTCGAGCGGGAGGGCTGCGGCCGCGATCGCGGCCGCGTCCAGCGGATCGGATTTCCCTGTGGTGGTTCGTGAGCGAACGTAGCCCCTGGGGGCTTCCACAGCCTCGAAGCCGGCCTTCACGACTGCCGCTGCGAGCTGGGCTCCATAGCTGCCGATTCCCTCGATGACCCAGAGTGCGTCTGCGTCTCCTCCCGTGCGGCGGGCCGCCCAGTCGAGGGCCCTCCGCATGCCCGCCGCGGTGGCCGGGAATTGCTGGCAGCCGAGCTGTTCACCGGTCGCCGCGCGGACCATGGCAAGGGTGTGGGTGCGGGCGTGGGTGTCCACGCCGATGACGAACGGGCGCGTCTGTGCGACAGTAGTCTTCGCGGCCACGGGGTTCCTTCCTCGAGTAGGGGCAGATGCTTCTGGCCGCGGCGCGGCCGGCGTCGGCCCGGGTGAAGGTCACTCCGAGGCATTCCTGTGATGGGCCACGGCCCCGCAGGGGTCGGGCAGTCTTCTGATCAAGCCATCGGTGTGGGCCGGGCGGGCGCCGGGCACCAACCCCCATGGCTGGACAATTCGGGGCGAAGGCCCATGAAGGGGCCAGTGTTCATTCGAGTCACAGCCGAGGAGAAGGCGTCCAGCACCTACCCTGCCAGCCGGTCCCGGACCAGCCGCTCCAAGACTCACAGGTGTTCATTGAGCGTACGAGTGTTGGGCTGGATGTGCACGCCCACTCGATCGCGGCGGCAGCGATCGACGGCGTCACGGGTGAGTTGGTCCAGGCCAGAATGGCCCCGTCTTTCGAGGTTGTGAAGTCATGTGTCAGCGGCCATGAGATTCTCCCCATTGGCGGCCAGATAGTTCCCCGCTGACGGCCAGTTCTTTCTCCCCGTCCACGGCCAGTTGTTCTCCCCGGGTGCGGGATTCCTTCCGCCGGTCGTGGTGATGATCGCGGATGAAGAGCAACGAGGAGATCATGGAGATTCTTGAGGCGTATGACCTCACCGGCAGCTACCGTGCCGCAGCGGAGCTCGCGGGGTGTGACCATCACACGGTGGCCAGGTATGTGAAGCTGCGGGCTGCCGGAGGGCCGGATCGCGAGAAGGGGCAGCGGGCCAGGCCGATCGACGGGTTCCTGCCGAAGATCGAAGAACTCGTCGAGCGCTCGGGAGGCCGGGTCCGGGCGGATGTGGTCCATGAGCGGCTGGTCGCGATGGGGTTCACCGGCGCGGAGAGGACCACGAGGCGCACGGTCGCGGAGGCCAAGGCGCAGTTCGCGGCGGGGCGGCGGCGCGTGTTCCGCCCCTGGATCGTCGAGCCTGGGCTGTGGCTGCAGTGGGACTACGGATGGGGGCCGAGGATCGGGGGCCGGGCGACGCTGCTGTGGTGCGCGTGGCTGGCGTGGTCGCGGTTCCGCGTCGTGATCCCGATCTGGGACAAGAGCCTGCCGACGGTCGTGGCGTGCATGGATGCCACGCTGCGCAGGATGGGCGGGGTCCCGGCGTTCGCGCTGACCGACAACGAGCGCACCGTGACCGCCGACCACATCGCCAGGGTCGCGGTGCGCAACCCGCAGATCGTGGAGATGGGCCGCCACTACGGGATGACCGTGCGCACCTGCGTTCCCGCCGACCCGCAGTCCAAGGGCGGCTCGGAGTCCACGGTGCGGATCTCGAAGGCGGATCTGGTGCCCACGGCGGCGAACCTGCTCGAGGAGTACCGCACCTTCGGGCAGTTGGAGAAGGCGTGCCACGATTTCTGCGACGAGGTCAACGCCCGCCCGCACCGGGAGACACGGCAGGCGCCGGCGGCGATGCTCGCTGCGGAGCGGGAGCGGCTGCATCTGCTTCCGAAGGCGCCGTTCACGGTGGTGTTCGGGACCACCCGCCGGGTGAACTGGGACGCGACCGTGTCGATGAACGGGGTCCGGTACTCGGTCCCGCACGAGCTGGCCAACACCAGGGTCTGGGTGCGCGAGGCGGGCGAGGAGGTCATCGTCACTTCCGTGGCCGAGCGCGGGGAGGCCCGCGAGGTGGCCCGGCATGCGACCGGGCGTCCCGGGACCCCAGTCCTGGACGACGCGCACTACCCGCCCCGGGCGGATGAGGCCGCGGACCGCCAGCCCAGGGCGACCACCCCGGAGGAGGCAGCGTTCCTGATGCTCGGCGCGGGTGCCAAGGCGTGGCTGGTCGAGGCCGCCGCCGCGGGAGCCAGGCGGATCCGGGCGAAGATGGCCGAGGCCGTTGCGTTCGCCAAGCTCTACGGCACCGACCAGGTCGACCGGGCCCTGGGCACGGCCGCGACGACGGGCAGGTTCGCCGACAGGGACCTGGTCTCGATCCTGGGCTACCAGGCCGGGCTCGCCCACGTGGAGCCCTCCCGGGCCTCCGAGGCCCATTCCCTCCAGCCGGGCACGGGCGGCTGGGGCCGCCTCGATGGCTCAGAGCCCGCCGCCGCCGACATGACGGGCGAGGAGGAGGACCGGTGACGATCACAACGATGCAGACCGTGGTCGCCCGCGCCCACGGCGACCCGCTGGCCGAGGCCCTGGAGCTGACCCGCCGGCTGAAGCTGCCCCACATGCGCAAGGCGCTCACGGACCTGATCCCCACGGCGAAGGCCCAGCGCTGGGACCCGGCCGAGCTCGTGCGGGTCCTGCTCGCGGAGGAAGTCGCCGGCCGCGACCGCGCCAACCTGATCACCCGCCGCAAATCCGCCGGCTTCCCGGCAGGGAAGACCTTCGGCGACTGGGACGAGGAGCTCTCCCCGATCCCGCGCCCGACCCAGGAAGCACTCAAGTCCCTCGAATGGGTCCGCCGGCGGGAGAATCTCGCGATCTACGGGCCGTCGGGGACTGGGAAGTCGCACTTCTGCGAGGCGCTCGGCCACGCGGCAGTCGAGGCCGGCATGATCGTGTCCTGGTTCGGGATCGAGGATCTCGGCGCCCTGGTGCGCAAGCACCGCGCCGACGACTCCATCGCCCGGGCCCTGACCAGGGTCGTGCGCAGCGATCTGATCATCGTGGACGACATAGGCCTGCTCCCGGTCTCCCCAGACGCCGCCGAGGGGTTCTACCGCCTCGTGGACGCCGCCTACGAGCGCCGGGCGATGGCGGTCAGCTCGAACCTCGCCCCGGCCGGATTCGACGAGATCATGCCCAAGACCATCGCGACCGCGACGGTGGACAGGTTCATGCACCACGCCCACCGGGTCGAGACCAAGGGCGAGTCCTACCGCCTCGCCCAAGCCGCCTCCGGCAAGGGGGTGACGCCCTTCCGCTGACCCGACAGACAGTCCAAACCCGAACCGGGGAATCAACTGGCCATACGTGGGGAGGAAAGATGGCCGCCACCGGGGACAACAACTGGCCGTCCACGGGGAAAACCAACTGGCCGTTGACAGTCATGGCTGGGAGGGCTTTCCGGCCCGGTCGCCGTAGTCTACGAGGCCGGCCCAACGGGGTTCGGACTTGCGAGGGCCTTGACCTCACAGGGAGTCAGGTGCGTGGTCGCCGCGCCGTCGAAGCTCCAGCGGCCATCGGGAGACCGGGTCAAGACCGATGCAAGGGACGCGGTGCACCTGGCGCGGCTGCTGCGCTTAGACGAGGTAACTGCGGTCGCGGTCCCGACCGTAGGCCAGGAGTCGGCGCGCGATCTGGTCCGGGCCAGGGAGGACTGCCGAGGCGATCTGATGCGTGCCAGGCACCGGCTTTCCAAGCTCCTCCTGCGCCACGGGATCGTCTACGAGGGTGGGGACGCCTGGACAGGAAAGCACGACGTCTGGCTGCGCCGCGAGGCTCTCGCGCTGCTGGAGTCGAGGGCGACACGGGCGGCCTTCGACTCCGACTATGAGGCCGTCCTGTCGGTCAAGGCACGCAGGGACCGCCTTGATGCGGCGATCGAGGAGCTGGCGGCCGATTCGGAGTTCACCCCCATCGTGCGGCGCCTGGGGTGCCTACGTGGTGTCAGCACCCTGACCGGGTTCGCCCTTGCGGTGGAGATCGGCGACTGGGGGAGGTTCACCGGGGCCACGATCGGCTCCTTCGTCGGGCTCGTCCCCTCCGAGCACTCCTCGGGCGGCTCCCGCGCCCAAGGCCCGGTCACCAAAGCCGGCAACTCCCACGCCCGCAGGCTGCTTGTCGAGGCAGCCTGGCACCACCGCGCCCACTACAGCATCGGAAAGAGGATGCAGGATCGCTGGGACCTCGCCCCCGCAGCCGCCAGGGCCCGGGGCGATGCGGGCAATCGGCGCCTGCACGCCCGCTGGGTCAAGTTCCTCAAGCGCAGCAAGCGGCCCACCGTCGCCAACGCCGCAATAGCACGCGAGCTGGCAGGCTGGTGCTGGTCCCTAGCCGTCATGGACGACTGAGCTTCGCAGACCGCTTCGCCGAGGATGGGGAATGACGGCAGCGCGTGGAGCTACCCGCGTCCGTTCTATGAGCAGGCCTCCCGGGCCGACGCTCGACTTCTAGACCCGCGGAACAGCTCCAGCCGAACCACCGCCCTGCGGTAGCCAACCCGCGCATATCAGTCTGACCGCGCGTCGCCGAACGACACGCTCGCCACCCCCCACCTAGCGAAGCACAGAGGTGCCGCCGGGGACCTCCTTCCCGACGGCACCTCACCATGCCCACTTGACAGAACACCGCTCAATATCAGAACGGAACGGTGTTCTGGAACGGAATGGCTGTTCCGCGTGGCTTGGCCGAAGCTGGGTAGCGGACCAGCATGCTGCAGCCCTTCATCGCTTCTCTGCTGGAACAGGCCGTCACCTCTCCTGAGGACCCCCTGCTAGCAGGCGAGGGCACTTCCGTCGCTGAGGGGGACCGCTGCGAGTCGATCTTCGGCCTCTACGCGGCGGGAGTGCCGCTGAGCGAGATCGCCCATATCCTCGGCTGCAGCGTTCTGACAGCCCAGGACGATATTGAGCAGGCGCGCGGCAGACGGCCAGTCCTCGAGAACCAGGACGATCGCGTGGCCTGGGAGCTGCACCGGGCGGTGGTGGACAAGCTGCGTGAGGACCCAGCGCCTGTCGTCGCCGCCGCCCGGGCTCGCCTCAAGCTGCTGCGCGGGGACGACGGCGGCCAGCCGGACGACGGCGGGCGGCCCGGGCAGCTTGCCGATCAGCTCGGGGAGTGGGAGCGGCTGCTCGAGGGGGACGTGGAGTCGCTCATCGACTCGATGCTTGCCCCGGGCGAGCAGGGTGCTCAGCTGCGGCGGGCGACGCCGTTCGCGGAGGTCCTGACAGCCGATGAGCGGCTCGCCGCAATGCGCAAGGCCTCGGTTCCCGCGCCTCTCTGATTGCCTGCGCGTCTGTGATTTGTTCGGGCTTCCAGGCATTGCTGCTGCCCTCGTGGTCGCTGTGCTCGGCTGGCGGGGCTCCCAGCAGCGCCGTCCAGGCCATGGCCTTCAACGCGGACCTCAGCCCGCCGTCGTCGACCGTCAATGCGGCGATGGGCCGGTAGCTGATCATTCCTGCCTCCCTGAGTCCAGTGGTTCTAGTTCCACTGTCCTCGGCCCGGGTGTCTGTGGGCTTTGGGAAGGCTTTCAGCTGGCTGTGGGCCGGTTGCTGTGCGCGCCTCTTCTAGGAAGGCGGCTCTTCTAAGAAGGCGGGAAACGGCGTGGTTGGCGCCTGCGTCGCCGCGAAAGCCACCGACGGCGTGGGACGTGGTGCTCCGAAGGGCCGGCGGTGGCCGCCCTCAGGGGAGGCGGGAGGGCCGCGGCCATCGCCTCGAAAGGTGCGACCACCCCGGACTTCAGGAGGTCTCTCACAACCGGACACGGCCAAGGCTCGCCGCAGCCCTCGCAAGGGTCGCCGACACGAGCGCTGGAGGGCCGGTGGCTCTCCGCGGCCGGCTCCCAGACTTCCGCCTCTACGGACGCCCGCAGCGACCCGCCGCGCTTCGCGGCGTCGAGCCGCGCAAGGATCTCCTCATAGATGTGCTCTGCCAGCAGCGCGTCCATGACCGCCCCTTACCCGTGTCGGAGGAGCAGTCACATCATTCGGGAGTGTCGCCTTGGCCCTCGTCTTCCTCGGACTCTGCTGCCCCTGGCTCCGCTTCTTCGGTTCCCCCCGTGGTCCCGTGCTCCACTGCGGCCTGGACCTCGGGACTGTCAGTGTCATCGGGGAAGGGCTCGGTCTGGCGAAAGTCCTCGACGTGGCCCGGACGGCCGCTGCGGACGGTGCCCTGGTCCTCGTGCTTCATCTCGTCGTCCAGCTGCGGGCCGTGCTTGTTGCTGCCGCGCTCGATCATGACGCTCTCCTTCCACTTGGGCTGTTCACGTCCTCGTGGGTTACCCGCCCCGGGCGTCGCCAAGCGGGGTCAGACCTCCCGTTGGCCGAGCCGCGTGGGGCGTGGACCCATGAGCCTCGCGGAGAGCGGGTCGGCGGGGTCGAGAGATTCGAGGAAGTGGCGCAGACGTAAGGCGCTCGCGAGCTCCGCCTCCGGATCCGCCCCTGCAGGCGGGTCGACCGGGCCGGCCTGCAGAGCCAGCATCCCCTCCCGCTCCTCGACCTCGAGTTCGAGGGCTTCAATGGGCGCGATCCGCCGGGCGAGGGCGACGGCGCGAGCGACATGCGGCGGAATGCGCTCCGCGACGATGGCCGCGTGGTGTTCGAGATCGGGGAGCCGCTGCCGTTCGACGGCCCAGTGCGAGAGGGCGCGGAGCACCTGGTCCTCGTCCGCCTCGCCGAGCTGGACCTCCACAACGTGCCGTGCGCCGTCGTCCGGGCTGGCGAGGAGGACGGCGAAGCGATCGGGTTCGGGGCGCTCCACCACGCGTTCGACGACGGGAGCGCGCATGCCGACGGCGACGAGCGCGGGCGTTTGCTCGATGTGCTGGAGGAGCGTCGTCGCATCCAACTGCGGAGGTGTCCTGTCCACGGGGCGATCCTATGCTGCCGCGGCCCGGAAACCTCTAGCCCGGGGTGAAGAAGTCTTTGACGTTCTCGACGAAGTTCTCGGTCTTCTTCTGGGCGACGTCATGGGCAATGGTCTCTGCTGTGCTGTCGAAGGCCTTCGCCGCGAGGTCCGGGGGCGCCTTTCCTTCGGTCTGCTTCGCGAGGTCAAGCCTGTTCGTGGCTTCGGCATAACGGAGATAGGTGTCGACGCTTGCCACAACGAAGCGCGCGTCCACACTGAGGACGTCGACCCCCAACAGGGAAAGCTGTACATAGGCATCAATGACGAGGCCCTTGTCGAGGATGACGTTGAGCACGTCGGCGAGCGAACTCGAGTGCGGCCGGTCGAGATAACCACCCATGGTCAGCCTGCTTCCTCAGCGCGCCGCGCCGCGCCCATTAGGCCGCGCTCATTAGTTAGTCGCCTAGTTAGTCGCCCGGCCGCCGGCTCGAACCCTGCTGCCTGCCAGTATCCCGCCGATCGACGCAGCGCACGACGGCGGCCCCGACATTCCTAGCGCCGCTGGCCGCTCCGCTCCTTGGAGTCCGGCCCACGGTTGGCTGGGGAAATCTGCTCTGAATCAGAGCTGTGTCGAATCACAGCTGTGTCGAATCAGAGCTGTGTCGAATCACAGCCGCGCGGGGGAGGCGAAGGGAATCCGATCGGGAGAGATCTCGACTCCCTCCCACGGCTTGGCCGGTTCTGGGAGGCGGACCTGCGCGAGTTGGACCACCCGCTGCCGTCGTCGCCCCGATGCGGTCGTCCACACCACCCGCGCGGACTGCACCCCCGCTGCCACCAGATAGCAGTGCAGCTCGGCATTGCGCTCGTCGACGATGACCTTGCGGTCGCCAGAGAGCGCGCGTCGCATGTCATCCTTGGGACTCAGTTCTTGCCTCATGCGCAGGCCTTCGGCGAGCTTCCAGAGCTCTCCCGGTAGCGACGGATCGCCATCGCCAAAGCCAGTCGCGCCACTTCGCGCAACTCCTCCGCCTCGCCTCTGCGCTTTCCCTGGAGCTCTTCCGCGAGCTCCGCTGTGGGGGAAGCAGCCGGGCCGAGTACCACTCGGTGTATCAGCTCAGTCACAGCATCCTCCTACTTGACGACGGAGGCTGGCGCTTTGCCGGCCCCCGTTGAGACAGAACGGTCTGTCTCGTGAGTAACTTTCTACATGTAGACAGACCTGTCTGTCCAGTCATGCGCTAGGATGGCATGCATGGACGCTCGGGATGAGGCTCGCGCAGCCAAAGGCCGAAAGGGCGGTGCGCGCGAAAGGATTCTGGACACTTCGTACGAGCTCTTCGCCCGTCGTGGTATCCGCGATGTCGGCGTAGACGAGATCATCACCCGCTCAGGGGTTGCGAAGGCCACGTTCTATCGGCACTTCCCATCGAAGGACGCGCTCGTGTTGGCGTACCTGGACCGCTGGTTCACGGCGAGGAGCGCGGCCGTCGATGCCGCAACGAAGAGCAGCGAGAGCCACGATGAGCCCCTGCTCGCCGTATTCGGGGTGCTGGACGACTGGTTCCAGCGGGGGCGGGCGGAAGCCAGCGCCTTCCTTCACGTCATGATCGAGATGGGCCCGGACCATCCCTTGGGCCGAGCCAGCATCGAATACCTCACTCGGACGCGGGAACAGCTGGCCACGATCGCCGCGGCCGCGGGGCTGGATGATCCTGAGGGCTTCGCGTGGTCGTGCCACATCCTCATCAAGGGGGCGATGGTGGCGGACTCGGAGGGCGACACCAGCGCCGCAGAACGCGCTCGTCTCATGGCGAGCCTGCTCATCGAACATCACCGTCAACGCCAACTGGGTCAGGAAGGCCAGCTAGGTCAGGAAAACCAGCGCAGCCAGGAAAGCCAGCTGGGTCAGGAAGGCCAGGGCGATGGAAGGCGGCAGCGCTTTGCCCCTTTTCGGCACGCGGAGGCGGCGGCCGAGGGGGAGCATCGAGTCACGAGGCCTACACGATTCGTGAAGACCAAGGGGACACTGAGCTCGGCTGAGGCCAACTAGGCAGGTTACCGGGACCATGTTCCCAGATGTCGGAGACCGTTGTTGATCAAGCGATCACGCGTGGGAGAATAGTAGTCGACTCACACGTGGCGACGACGCAAGGGGACAGATGACACGCCAGCTTTTCGGAGCGCAGGGGGCGCTCCTTCCGGACGGCACGCGCTTGGTGCGCGAAACCATCATCGGGGCCGGGCAACGTCTCGCCTTGGCCGCAGACCATGCGGTGCTCGAACGCATGAAGTCGCGCCGCACGCTCGCGAGGGCCCTCAACGTCGCGAGCCGCGTCTTCGTTGTCGCCATCGGCCTCGCGCTCGCCTACGTCGTCGTGACGAACAGGATCAGCCTCGTCGCAGCGGCGCTGTTCGCCGTCGTGCTCCTGTTCGTGCCCGACCTGTTCCGCCGGATCGACCTCTTCCTGACGGCGCTCCGCAACCGCACTGTCGCGGGTCTGGTCATGGCGGAGGCCTTCTTCGAGCATGCCGGGGCGCACCTGCAGGCCCTCTCGCGCGAGGAGCAGCTCGGCCGGTACTTCGCGCTCCTCGTGAGCGGCGAGGTCAGCTTCGGCAGCCACCGGATCCGCCTCGTGAGCGAGTCGGATGGAAGTGCCCGCCTGCTCACGGTCACCGCATAGCCAGAATCTGGCTCAGCCCTTCCGCCAGTCGTCGCTCGGGATGTGGGAGCCGCCCTGCGGACCCATCTGCAACATGCCGCCGTCGACCGCCCAGGAGGCGCCGGTCACGTAGCTCGCCGCGGGCGAGGCGAGGAAGGCGATGACCGCCGCGACCTCGCGTGCGTCCCCCGGCCGGCCGAGGGGCACCCCGGGGCGGGAGATGCCGTGAGGGTCCTTGTCCTCCTGGCCGGTCATCGGCGTCGCGATTTCGCCTGGGGCGACCGCGTTCGCTGTAATCCCGTGCTCGCCGAGCTCGAGGGCGATCGTCTTCATGAGGCCGCCGAGGCCGTGCTTCGCGGCGTCGTAGGCCGACGAGCCGACACGGGGCTGGTGCTCGTGCACGCTCGTCACGGCGATGAGACGCCCGCCGTTGCCGGCCTGCACCATGTGCCGCGCGGCCCTCTGCAGGCACACGAACGCGCCGTCCAGGTCGGTGGCGACGATCTGCCGCCACCGGTCGTACTCCATGTCGAGGAACGGTTCGTTCGCGCCTGTTCCGGCGTTGTTGACGAAGACGTCGAGGCCTCCCAGCTGGGACGCGAGGTCTTCCACGACGCCGCCGCAGGCTGGCGCGTCAGCGACGTCCAACTCCGCAATATATGCCTTCCGGCCCTGCTTGCGGACCTCCTCCGCGGTCTCTTGGGCGCCTTTTTCATCCGAGTGCCACGTGATCCCGACGTCCATTCCGGCTGCTGCGAGGGCGACGGCGGTCGCTTGGCCGATCCCAGAGTCGGAGCCGGTGACGATGGCGGTGCGAGGTTCGAAAGTCATGGGAACTCCTTCGGCGGGCGGTTGCCAGAATCGCGATTGCCAGAATCGCGATTGCCAGCAACGCGGTTGCTAGGGACACCGAAGGGGTACCCCGGACGGCCGGCTTGACACAGGCCGCCGTCCGGGGTGTGGAGGTCAGGCGTGGGCGTAGGGTTCGCGGTCTCCGATGTGCCCGGGCGCGTCGGCGGCGAGGACCCGCGCGACGAACGCGGCGTACTCCTCCATGTAGTGGCTCAGGAAGCTCTCCGTCTGTTCGTCGGAGACGGAACCGTCCTCGCCGAAGACCGCACGGTCGAACTTGACGTAGGCCTCAGGGGAGTTGAGCTGGGGAGCGTCGAGGAAGCTCAGCACGGCGCGCATCGAGGACTGCATGACGGCGGTCCCGATGTTGCCCGGTGAGGCTCCGATGATCCCGGTGGGCTTGCGCGCGAAGGAGTTGGTGCCCCAAGGCCGCGAGCCCCAGTCGATCGCGTTCTTGAGCACGCCGGGAATCGAGCGGTTGTACTCCGGGGAGATGATGAGGATCCCGTCCGAGTCCTCGACCGCTTCCTTGAACGAGCGTCCTTCCGGCGGGTAGTCGGCGTCGTAGTCCGAACTGTAGAGCGGCAGGTTCCCGATGGGGATCTCTGTGAACTCGAATCCCTCTGGGGCAACCCGGATGAGCGCCTTCGAAAGGGTTCGATTGATGGATCCGGAGGCGAGGCTCCCAATGAGGTAGCCGATCTTATACGTGGCCATTCGCTTGTTGATCCTTCCCGGACGGCGCGAGACCGTCCTCGTCCGGTTCGTCGAGGCGCCCGGGGGCACCCCGGAACAGTCCAGCACGGCGCGGCCTTCCGCGCGAGCGTCAGGCCGGAAACGGCAACCGCGGCTACGGAGAGCAGCGTGGTCGGCGTGTTGACGATCGCGGGCTCACCAGTCGTGCATCGAGCCGTCGAGTCGTCGGTTGACGGGGAGGTACTTCGGGTTGAACGGGAAGCGGGCGGCCGCCTCCTCGTTGAACTCGACGCCGAGGCCCGGCTGCGTTCCGGGGTGCATGTAGCCGTCGTGGAACGTGTACGAGGTCGTGAACACCTCGTTCGCCGGGTCTCGGTGCCCCATGTACTCCTGGATTCCGAAGTTCGCGATGCTCAGATCCACGTGCAGCGCCGCCGCAAACGAGGCGGGAGAGAGATCCCCGGCGCCGTGCGAGCCCGACCGGACGCCGTACAGGTCGGCGAGGGAGAAGATGCGGCGTAGGTGGGTGATGCCGCCAGCGTGCGAGACCGACGCGCGGACGTAGTCGATGAGCCGCTCGGTGATGAGCTGCTGGCAGTCCCAGATCGAGTTGAAGATCTCGCCCACGGCGATCGGCGTCGTCGTATGCTGCCGGATCACGCGGAAGGCGCTCTGATCTTCGGCGGGGGTGGGATCCTCATCCAGAACGGCCGGTAGGGCTCGAGGGACGCGCCGAGGCGACCGGCCTCGATGGGGGTCAGGCGGTGGTGCACGTCGTGCAGCACGTGGACCTTGTAGCCGAACTCGTTGCGGACGTGCGCCATCATGACGGGTGCGAAGTCGAGGTACGCCGTCGTCTCCCACGTGTCCTCTTGCGGGACCTCGCCGCTGGCGGGCTCGTAGAGCTTGCCGTCGGCGGGCGCGATCCCGTAGGTCTTCTCGATGCCCGGGATGGCGGCCTGGACGCGGATGGCCTTGTAGCCCAGGTCGAGGTGGTGCTGGAAGTCCGCGCTGAGGTCCTCGAGGCTCGCGCCGCTCGCGTGGCCGTAGACCATGACCCCCTCACGGGCCGCGCCGCCGAGGAGTTCGTAGATCGGCATCCCGGCGGCCTTGCCCTTGATGTCCCAGAGGGCGACGTCGATCGCGGCGATCGCCGTCATCGTCACCGGCCCGCGCCGCCAGTAGGCGCCCTTGTAGAAGTACTGCCACGCGTCCTCGATCCGACGCGCATCCCGGCCGATGAGCAGGGGGCACAGGTGGTCGCGCAGGTAGGAGGCGACCGCCAGTTCGCGGCCATTGAGCGTCGCATCGCCGATGCCGGTGATGCCGTCCTCGGTCTCGACGACGAGGGTGACGTAGTTGCGTCCGGGAGAGGAGACGACAACACGGGCATCGGTGATCTTCACGGGCCAGTTCCTTCTGTGGTTGTTTCTCTGGGGGTTTTCAGACCGCGTCCTCTAGCCGGACGAGGTCGCGGCCACGCACCTCGGGGCCGACAGCCGCCGAGACGAGCGTGACGGCGCTGTAGCCGATGAGCATGGCGGCGAGGGGCCACCACTGTCCGGTCACCGCGGTGAGCGTCGCGGCGAGGACGGGACCGATCGCGGTGGTGAGGATGCCCCCGATTTCCTTGGCCAGCGCGAGCTGGGTGAAACGCGTGCGGGCGCCGAAGAACTCGGCCATGGTGACGCTCTCCATTGCGAAGAGGCTGAGCACACCGAGGTTGAGGCCGATCACCATGCCGAGCGTGATGATCGCGGAGTTCCCGCTTGTGATCATGAGCATCATCGGCACGGCGAAGAGGATCGTCAGGGTGCTGAGGACCATGTAGAGCTTGCGGCGACCGAACTTGTCGCCAAGCCAGCCGATAAGCGGCACTGTGGCGAAGCCAAGGAGCGAGCCCCACATGATCGCAGTGGTGCCAAGTGCCTTGTCCGCCATCAGTACTGTTGCGAGATAGCCGACGAGGAAGGTCTGCACGAGGCCAGAGTTTCCGGCTTGGCCGAAGCGGAGACCGAGAGCAATGAGGAAGGCCTTGCCCTTCTTCTGTCGAAGCGCCTCCTCAAGTACGCCCTGGTGCTGGGCGTTGGCAGCAACCTCAGCTTTGGAGAGGGCGACGCCATCTACGACGTCCGCGCGGTCCTCGAAGACAGGGCTCTCCTTGAGCGAGCGGCGCACCCAGATTGCGAACAGCATGACGACGAAGCTCGCCAAGAACGGGACCCGCCAGCCCCACGAGAGCAGCTGGTCATTGGGGAGGGCGCTGACGAGCAGGGCCCACAGGCCCGACGCCGCCAGTGTTCCCGAGTTGGTGCCCAGCGAGACGAGAGAGGAAATGAGGCCACGGCTCTTCGTGGGGGCGTATTCGGCGAGCATGACTGACGCGCCCGCGATCTCCGCGCCAGCGCCGAAACCCTGGATGAGGCGCAGCGCGACGAGCAGGATCGGGGCCCAGATGCCGATCATCTGATACGTCGGGAGGGCCCCGATCAGCGTCGTAGACGCGCCCATGAGGGCGATGGTCAGGAAAAGTACCTTCTTGCGGCCAATCCGGTCGCCCATGCGTCCAAAGTAGACAGCGCCGACGAGGCGGGCCACATAGCCGACGCCGTAGGTTGCCATCGCAGCGATGAGGCCGATCACCGGGCTTACATCGGGGAAGAAGATCTTGTTGAAGACGATCGCTGCCGCGAGCGAGTACAGCTGGAAGTCCATGAACTCCATCGCCGTGCCGAGCCATCCCGAGACGGCGGCCTTGGAGAGTTCGCTCGTGGTTCTCTGCTTCAGATTCGGCCGGGGAGGGGCAGCTTTCTCGGACATCTAGTGCTCCTTTGCATTGATGGGCGAGGCGGCGCACAGTGGCGCCGAAGGCGGCAGGAGTGCCATGGCAGAACTAACATACAAGTACTGCCATGCTAGTTGTCAAGAAGTACCTGTCCTGAGGACAAGACGCACTTGTCCTGAGGGGTCCGTGAAAGATGACCTCAGCGGCCGTCCCGGCCGAGCCGTCTGAGGTAGGTCTCGACGTCGTACGGGTTGCCTTGGTCCTCGCCCGCAAGCCGCGCGCCCGGCTGCCCCGCGCCCGGCTGGCCCGGGACGCTTCGGTTGGACCCGCCGTCGTGCGCTTCAAGGATTGTGGGCCTCTCCGGGCGCGAACGGCGGTAGTGCCGGTTCTCGAAGGTCTGCCGGCGCTGCCGCCTTGCCGCGGAGAGCCCGAAGCCGAGGAGGATGAGCACCACCAGCGGCATCCCATCGGCCCGGCCGAGGGAGAGGATCACCATGAAGAGAAGCGCGATCGCGAGCCACTTCCCGCAGATCGCGAGCACGTTCATCGCCCAGCTGTCTCTGCCGCTGCGCCAGAGGGGGCGGGGATCGACGTTGAGCGCGGCGAGGATCCGCTCGGCCTGCCCCATGGTCAGGCCCCGCAGGCTCGGCCGCAGGCCCGTCTCCTGTCGTACTGCGGCGCGGACATACTCGACCTGATAGGGGAGGGCCGGAGGCGTGCCGTCAGGGGCGAGGAGTTCCCGCCAGCGGTCCGTCGTCTGCGGTGTTACGACGCCGAGCCCATGGCGGCGGGTGTGGGCAGGCTGCTCTCGGCTGGGTTGAGGCCTGGGCCGTTGGGGTAGTCGCGCTCGACGAGCCTGCTGTCGAGGAGCCTGCTGTCGAGGAGCCTGCTGCTGGGGCCGGCGGCGCGCAGTGGGCGACGCCGGTGCTGGCGCTGGCGCAGCGGCTGGCGTGCGCTCCGAGGGGTTTGCCGGGAAGCGCCGGGAACTCTTGGGATTGCGGTAGTGGAACCGTGCCACGGAGGCCCTCCTCTCGCCCTTCCATTCTAGGCTTGTGGGCACCGCCGCGGCCGTGGGCGCCGCTGGGACTGGGCTCCAGCCGGGCTATTCGAAGCGGGACGCGTCTCCCGCTCCTCGACGCGCCACCTCGGCGTCGCCACTCGAGAAGTCGACAACGGTAGTGGGTTCGGTGCCGCAGTCGCCCGCGTCGACGACCGCGTCCAGGACATTGTCGAGTCGCTCCTTGATGTCCCAGCCGTCGATGAGCGGGTCCTCGTCCCCGGGCAGAAGCAGGGTGGACGAGAGGATGGGCTCGCCGAGCTCCGCGACCAGGGCGCGGACGACGTTGTTGTCGGGGATGCGCACGCCGACCGTCTTCTTCTTCGGGTGCAGCATTCGGCGCGGGACCTCCCGGGTAGCGGGGAGAATGAATGTGTAGGGGCCCGGAGTGACGCCTTTGATGGCACGGAACACGTCGTTGTCGATGTTCACGAGCTGGCCCAGCTGGGCGAAGTCGCGGCAGACAAGCGTGAAATGGTGTTTGTCATCGAGCCGCCGGATCTGCCGGATCCGGTCGAGCGCCTGCCGGTTGCCCATCTGGGCGCCTAGCGCGTAGCAGGAATCGGTCGGGTAGGCGATCAGCCCTCCGTCCTGCAGAATCCGTACGATCTGGCCGATCAGGCGGGGCTGGGGGTCCACCGGGTGGACATCGAAGTAGCGCGCCATCCTCCGAGCCTACGCGGATTCCCGGCACGCCGGGGTTGCGTCCTTATTTTGTCGGGCGGGAAACCTAGCCTCGAGATATGAGCGCACTTGTTGTTGAAGAACTGGAACTCCACCGACTCGCCGATGGCCCGACGGTTCCGTCCGAGGACGCCTGCCTGGATTGCGGAGCGGGGCTTGCCGAATTCGACGAGGTGCGATGCGCCGACTGCGCCGACCTCGCCGCCCATGCCGAGTGCCGTGATTGTGGTGCGGTGCTCCGAGATGCGGACATCGATGCCGGCGTCTGCACTGATTGTTTGGCGTAGCTCCCTGGCCTAGCGCTTCAGGAGCGTGGCTTCGGGAGGCGGGCGGCCCCGGCCTGTAGGGTAGGAGGGCGCATTCGGCGCGTATCCGCAGGTCAGAGGAGGATTCGGCCGGATGATGGGCCCTCATCACGCCGCTTGCGGCGCCGCAGCTTGGGTAGCCATTACGACCCAAGTACACCTCGATCTCGCACCGCTTACGGCGGCCGTCGGTTGGGGTCCCGCGAGCATCGACCTCGGTGCGCCGCTCCTGCACTCTTCGCCGCTTGGAATTGTCGCGGGCGCCCTTGTGACAGCCGGGGCTGCTCTCCTCCCGGACGCTGACCACCCGAGTGCGACGATCGCCCACTCCCTTCCGCCCGTCTCGCGGCTCGTGTGCGAGGGGATCGGAGCCGTTGCAGGTGGCCACCGCAACGGCACGCACTCCCTGCTCGGGGTAGCGGCCTTCACCGCTGTCGCCTGGGCTGCGGGGCGCTGGACCGCTGTCTTTCCTGGGGTCGGCACGATTCACCTCGGGGCCGGCATCGTCTCGCTCCTGCTCGTCGCGTTCGCGGCAAAGGTCCTAGGTGTCTTTCCGGAGGGCGTGCGCCGGATTCCTTGGCTCGTCGCGGTGCCTCTGGCGGCATTCATTGCCGTCTTCGCCCCCCATGAGCAGAACTGGTTCCCGCTCGCCGTAGCTCTTGGATCCTCCGTGCACATCGCCGGGGACATGCTCACAACCGGCGGCTGCAACCTCCTTTGGCCGATCGCATTTCGACGGCCCCGACGCTTCTCACGAGTCCCGTTACTTGCCTGGATGTGGCGGCCGGGAGGCCACGTCTCGTTTCCCGTCCTCGGCGATGCCGGCTCGTGGAGGGAATGGCTCATGCTCGTTCCCGTGAGCTGCTACGCAATCGCTGGCGTGGGCGGTGCCGTCTGGACGCTGGGAAGAGCGGGAGCGGCCGCGGTAGTCGCTGCGTGGGGCGTGCGCTGACGACGACGGCGGACGGCTGACTCCCGGAGATCTCTGACGACGACGGCGGACGGCTGGCTCCCCGGGCTTTGCTGACCACGAGGAGTCCTCGTCTTATTTTGTCGCACCCCCTCCGTAGGCTCTGATCAAAGGTTCAGGGAACGGGATTCTCGGACGACAAGGGGGGGAAGAAGATGGGAGCGGAACCGCAGGCTTGCGCGGGCGCGGCGGCCGAAGGCAGCTCGGAGGGCGGGGTCAACGTGCAGTGGCCCGGAACCCCTTGGCAAGAGGACATGAGGCCTGAGGAGGCTGGCTGGCGCGAGACCGTGGGCTGGACGGACCAGCATCCCCTAGACCAGCCTCTCCTAGACGATGTGCCGGACGAGGACGTCCTCCCAGAGTGCGTGCTGCGCGCCAGTGCGGCGCACGTCGATGATCGGGCCGAGGGGGTCCTTCTTGAGTCAGGGGAGATCCTGCCTGAGGGCGGGGAGATCCTGCCTGAGGGCGGGGAGATCCTCCCCGGAAGCGGGGGCCTTCCCGAGTCCGGAGACCTCCTCCCTGGAGCTGGCGACATCCTCCCCGACTCCGGGGAAGCCCTCCCTGAGGCTGGCGACATTGTTCCCGAGGGCGCAGCGTGCGGCGGCGCAGAAGCCGGTCTCGAGGCCGCCGACACCTGCACCGGCTCATCCGACTCATGGACGTCGGTCGTCGTGTTCGGCGACCGGCCCGATTCGCCGTTGTTCGGGTCGGTGGGGTTGCCCGCGACCGAGGGCCTTTCCGCGGACGAGGCTCTGGCCGTAGCGGAGTGCGCCGAGCGGGTGATCGGCTGGGCGACAGGAGTCCGACTCCGGGCCCTAGCCCGCCTCGAGCCTGCTCTGGCTGCCGAGGACATCCCACGCCGGGGCAGCCAACCCGTGCGATTCGGCGGAGCTGAGGCGCACGCTCTTGCCGTGGCCGAGGCCGCGACCTCCTCGGCGATCTCCGAGATGGCCGCCGCGAGGCTCCTGCACGACGCCGTCGACCTGACGGGGTCGCAGAGCGACGTCTTGGAAGCAGTTCAGACCGGTGCGATCTCGTTCCAGCATGCCAGGGTCATCCTCGACCAGGCTCGCACCCTCCCGCCCGAAGTCGCCCAGGAGTTCGGTCGGGAGGCTCTGGAACGGGCCGTGACGCGGAGCGGGCGCCGCCGGACACCTTCGGAACTGCGCTCCGCGCTGAAGCGCGTGCGAGAACGGATGCACCCCGAGAGCATCCAGTCCCGAAAGAAAGCGGCGGCACGGGAGCGCGGCGTGTGGTTTGCCCCGGAGCCCGACGGGATGTGCACACTCACTGCGTTCCTTCCCGCCGAGGCGGGGCTGGCCGTCCTGAACGGACTCGACACCGATGCTCGCACCGCCCTCGCAGAAGCCCGCAGATCAGCTGGCCAGGAGAGTGATCAAAGGAGTCCTGAGACGTCCGCGGCCGCAGCCGCCGCCGGGGAGCGGACCTTGTCCCAGCTACGGGCCGATGCCCTCATCCACCGACTCCTCGGCTCCCCCGACCCTGCATTCGTCGGGCCCTTCCGTCCCGAGGTGGTCGTCACGATTCCTCTCGACCTCGCCCTCGTCTCCGAAATCAGCTCACCAGCCCCGGCGATGGGAACGGTCGACGCCGTCGTCGAAACTGAGGACGAGCTGGCCCGGGAACAGCCCGCTCTTGCGCCGGCCATAGCCGGGTCTGCGCGGGTGGCTGGATTGCCGAGCGCGGCTGGATCGCCCAGCGTGGCTGGATCGCTGAACGCATCCGGGTCTCCGAGCGCCGGTGTTCCGCCAACCGCTGCTAGATCCCCGGGGGAAGCGTCGCGACGTGCGGTGGCCGAGCTTGAGGGCTATGGACCAATTGATGCGCCCACGGCCAGGCGCCTCGCGTCCCTCGCCCCGAACTGGGACAGGCTCTTCACCGACCCCATCACAGGAGCTGCGCTCGGTGTCGGCCGCACGGCGTATCGGCCGCCAAAGGCCTTGCGCCGCTACCTCGCCCACCGCGACGGCGGATGTCTGTTTCCCGGTTGCACCCGACGCGCCAAGGTATGCGAACCGGACCACATCATCGAATGGCAGGACGGCGGGAAAACAGACCCGGACAACCTGGCTCTGCTGTGCCGAAAGCATCACGCCCTCAAGTCCATCGGGGCTTGGAGCTACCAGCACCTCGCCCCGGACCGTGGGGTAGAGCACGGTAATCGGACAGGGCACGATGATCGGGCAGAGCAGGGCGGTGGTGCGGGAGGCCCGGCTCGGGTAGAGGACGGCGATCGTCTACGGCATGGCAATCCTGCGGAAGCTGCTCATCTGCTCCGGTGGAGGTCGCCGCTGGGCCGTACCCACATTTCCGAAACGGCCCTGCCCGAGATTGCTCCGCCAGAACCTCCAGCGCCCGAGATCGGCCTGCCCGAATGCGCAGTGCCAGGATCAGCGGCGCCGGGATCAGCGGCGCCAGGATCAGCGGTGCCAGAATCAGCGGTGCCAGGATCAGCGGTGCCGGAACGGGGAGTGCCGGATCGGGGAGCGCCGATTCCACGAACGCTCTCGGAGGCTCCAAACCAACCTCCGCCGTTCTGAGGAGCTTGCCTGGCCCGCCTCTACCGGAGCCAGCCAGTGTCAGGAGCCAGCCAGTGTCACGAACCAGCCAGTGTCACGAGCGATCCAGCTCGCGTCACGACCCGGCCCGCGTCCACGAGCTAGACCGTGTCGGGATCCAGCGAGCCAATGTAGCGCGAGTGCGGCTTGCGCGAGTGCGGATTGTCGGACCCATAGGGCAGAGTAGTCTCTGTGACCCAGCCTGCTGTACCCGCTCCTTCACGCCCGCTTCCATCCTCCTCGGCCTCCGGCCCGAATCACTTGTCTCAAGGGGGCTCGTCTCAACGAGCCTCCTCTCGAGAAGGCTTGCCTCAGGTACAACTGCGCACCGCATTTCCTGAGAAGACCGCTGAGCAGGTCTCCAAGGAGATCGCCGAGAAGATCAACGGCGTCATTGCCCAAGAACTAGGTGTGAAGACCTGGCAGGTGGCCGCCGCCGTGGGCCTTCTCGACGGTGGTGCCACGGTGCCGTTCGTTGCGCGTTATCGGAAGGAAGTCACCGGGACCCTCGACGATGCGCAGCTCCGTGACCTCGAGGAGCGGCTCCGCTACCTCCGGGAGCTCGAAGACCGTCGGGCCGCAGTCCTCTCAGCGATAAGTGAGCAGGGCGCCCTCACCGATCAGCTGCGTGAGGCCGTCCTTCAAGCGGCAACGAAGGCCGAGCTCGAAGACCTCTACCTTCCCTACAAGTCAAAGCGTCGGACGAAAGCACAGATCGCCCGCGAGGCCGGTCTCGAGCCGCTCGCCGACGCGATCATCGCCGATCCCTCGCGCCTTCCGGATGAAGCGGCGTCTGGGTTTGTGAGCGACGAGAAGGGCGTTCCGAACACTGCCGATGCGCTCGCTGGCGCGCGGGCAATCCTCACGGAACGGGCTGGCCAGGATACCGACCTCGTTCACGAGTTGCGCGAGCGGCTCTGGACTCGAGGACGCGTCCGGGTGCAGGCCGCGGAGGGCACCAGCCCGGAGCTCGCGGGGAAGTATGCGGACTACGCGGACTATGTGCAGCCGCTCGAGAACCTGCCCGGCCATCGCGTACTTGCGCTCCTGAGAGGCGAACGCGAAGGCGCCCTTACGGTCGCTGTGGCAGAGAGTGACCCGCGTGACGAGGCAGGCTTGGACGAAGCCCGCGCAGGGTACGAGAACGCGGTCTCCCGCTCGCTCGGGATTCGCGGCGGCGCCGACACTCCGGGCGGAAAGTGGCTCGCGCAGACCGTGCGGATCGCGTGGCGTGGGCGCCTCCAGCCGCGCCTTGAGTCGGACCTCCGATCGCGGCTCTTTGAGGCGGCCGAGGAGGAGGCAGTTCGGGTCTTCGCGTCGAATCTCCGCGACGTTCTGCTCGCGGCGCCTGCAGGGAACCGGGCCGTCCTCGGTCTCGATCCCGGTCTCCGGACGGGTGTCAAGGTCGCCGTCGTCGACCGGACGGGGAAAGTCGTGGACACTGCGACGATCTATCCCCATGCGCCGGCCAACAAGTGGAAGGAATCCCTCGCGACGCTTGAGGCCCTCGCGCTCAAGCACGGGATCGAGTTGGTGGCTGTGGGAAACGGGACGGCGAGTCGCGAGACCGACAGGCTCGCCGGAGAGCTTCTGGCCCGGCTTTCGCGGTTTGGGGCTCCCGCTGCTGCCCAGCGCGGCGAGGGCCAGAAGAACGACGGCGCCAAGAACGACGGCGCGCTCAAGCCTGCCAAGGTAATCGTGTCCGAGGCGGGAGCATCCGTCTATTCGGCCTCAGCGCTGGCCTCGGCTGAACTCCCCAACCTCGACGTTTCGCTGCGCGGCGCGGTTTCGATTGCCCGCAGGCTCCAGGACCCGCTCGCCGAGCTGGTCAAGATCGAGCCGAAGTCGATCGGGGTCGGGCAGTACCAGCATGACCTCACGCCTGCAAAGCTCGAACGCTCCCTCGACGCCGTGGTGGAGGACTGCGTGAACGCCGTAGGCGTCGACGTGAACACGGCTTCGCCGTCACTGCTCTCGCGGGTAGCCGGCGTTGGTCCGCTCCTCAGCCGGAGCATCGTGGAATACCGCGATGCGAATGGTCCCTTCGCGAGCCGGGCCGATCTCAAGAAGGTTCCGAGATTGGGCGCCAAGGCCTTCGAACAGTGCGCTGGGTTCCTGCGCATCACGGGAGGTCCGGAGCCGCTCGACGCCTCGGCAGTCCACCCGGAGGCCTACGGCTTGGCCCATCGAATCCTCGCCGCTGCCGGCGGTGCAACAGGGGCCGGGCGTTCTACGACTTCAGGCGCGATGGCATCCACGGTCGCGACCCTCGACCCTGCCGAGTTCGCAGACGATCGTTTCGGCCTCCCCACGGTCAAAGACGTCATGGCTGAACTCGTGCGCCCGGGGCGTGACCCTCGGCCGGAGTTCGTGACGGCCGCGCTCAAGGAAGGCGTGGAGACTATCGCGGACCTGAAGCCCGGGATGGTGCTCGAGGGGACGGTGTCCAACGTCGCTGCCTTCGGCGCTTTCGTCGATATCGGGGTTCATCAAGACGGCCTCGTCCATGTCTCTGCCATGAGTTCCAAGTTCGTCTCCGATCCGCGTGAAGTCGTGAAGTCCGGGCAGGTTGTGCGGGTCAAGGTCCTCGACGTCGACGTGCCCCGCAAGCGCATCTCGCTTTCGCTGCGGCTTGATGACGAGGTCTCCCGCCCGGGTGAGGGCCGTCGAGGAAGTGGGGAGGGCAACCGCGAGGAGCGGAACCGCGAGGGCCGTAATGGCGAGGGCCGAAATGGGGAGCAACGGCGTGGAGGGGAGGATCGCCGGGGAGGAGAAGGCCGGCGTCGTCCGCGCACAGGCGACGCAGGCGACGGCGGCCGGGGCGGTGCTGCCGGGCGCGGCCGCGAATCGCAGGGCGCACCGGATACTGCGCTCGCGGAAGCGTTGAGGCGGGCCGGTCTCGCCAAGTGAGCGACCCGACGATCGAGAACGTCACGATCAGAGGGGAGCGGGCGACACTCCGCGATTGGACGCGCTCGGACATCGAGGCGTATCGGAAGTGGATCGTCCCACCGGAGGGCGGCGGGGTGCACGCGTGGCAGCTCTTCGATGGCCCGTTCTACGGAAGGTGGACGGCGGACGGCGCGAATCGCTGGTGTGACGGCCTCCTCAGGAAAGCGCACGACGGCGTGTGGCCGCACATCCGCGAGAATCTCGCGATCGCGGACGCGGCCACGGGCGAGTTCGTCGGCCAGGTGTCCTGGTACTGGCAGGAGAAGCCGAGCGACCCGTCCCCGGACGGGACGCGGCTCCTTCCGTGGCGTCGGCTCGGCCTTGTGATCTTCGACCCGCGTCATTGGTCCGGCGGGTACGGCAGCGATGCGCTCGCGCTCTGGACGACGTACCTCTTCGGAGCCACCGACAGCGAACGGCTCGACTTCGCCACATGGAGCGGAAACACCGGGATGTGCAAGGTCGGCCAGAAGCTCGGCTTCACGGAGGAGGCACGGTTTCGAAACGCCAGGATGGTGCGCGGCGAGGTGTGCGACGAGGTCGTCTACGGCGTGCTGCGCGAGGAGTGGGCGGCGCGACGCTAGACCTCTCGATTGGCCAGACGAGGCCAGCTCTGGAAGCATGGCAACAGTGTCGTTTCCTAACCGTCCCCGAAAGGACGCCGCCGAAACGCCTGCTTGGCGAAGGCGGCCTCGCCGACGAACGAACCCTTGGAGCCGCCCGCCCCTTTGGCTAGCGGGGGCTGTTGCAGCGGCTGCCGTGGTGTTCGCCCTCGCAACTGTCCCCGTCGTCGTCATGCTTGTCTGCGGACTCGTCCTTGTCGTTTCCTCCGTCTGGCGACTGCGCTCCCGCCGTGCTGGCGGCACCGGCGTGATACCCATGGCATTCCTGTGGAGCACCCTCGGAGCCTTGGTTCTGTCCGCCGGCGCTGTTGCCGTGCGCGGGGTGCTGCCGGATGGCACTGCGCCGACGGCTGCTCCTTCCCCGACGGTCCAACTAGGCGCCAATGCCGCACGGTTCTCGAGCTCGCTCTCGGGCGGCGAAGCGCCGTCGGGCGCTGTCTCCGCTCCGGCCTCGATCGTCGGCGCCGTCTCGCCGTCGTCCGTGCCATCCCTTTCGCAGGCCGGGCTGACGCCCCAGACGCCTCCCGCCGCCACGGCACCGGGTGCTCCGCTGGCTGCCGCGCCCTACGGCCCGCTCGCGGGTGGGGGCGCTGCAGGCGCCGCAACTGGGGGCACAGGGGCGTCGGGCACAGGAGCGCCTGCAGGGGGAACTCCTGCCAACACCGGCGGCACCACCTCGTCGCCGCATGCCCCGCTCCCGGCGTCGTCGCCGGCCCCGGCGCCCGTCGCTTCGGCGACGGGTTCGGCGAGTACCTCGCCGTCCAGTTCCGCCTCGCCAGCGCCAGCGGCGTCGCCCTCAGCGTCGCCCACGGCGCCGCCGTCGAAGCGCTGCGGGACGGACATCCTCGGGGTCACAGTGTCGCTGCAGGATTGCAAGTGATCACTGCAGGATTGCAAGTGAAGTGACAAGCATATTGCGCTGAAGGCCACCTCCTGCGGGAGGTGGCCTTCAGCGTCGAGGGGTCCTCACGCTTGGGACCGGGCCTGTTTGCTCCGGGCCTGTTTGCTCCGGGGGAGGCGGCATAGCACAATTGGTCTGTGCGGCATCCCCGCATGCCCACAACTGAACAAGCCTCTGATCTGCGGCGGGAGAGTCCTGCGAGCATGAGCAAGCAGGCGCCGTAGGAGCAACACCTCCCCAGGAATCTCTCAGGCACCTGTACCGCCGCGGCAAGGCGCCTCTGGAAAGCAGACCCGGCTTCGGCCGCGGCCTCACCGACGGTGCAAGCCGGCCCACAACGCCGGCGGAATCTCTCAGGTCCGATACAGAGCGGGGAGGAACGCGATCCATGCCGTGCACCGCACGGCCAGAGTATTGGAGTTCCCCCGTGACGGACCACGCAGTTCCCGCAGCCTTCGTCGACCGGCATATCGGTGCGCGGCGCGATGAGGACATCAAGCACATGCTGAACGCGGTCGGCTATGACAGCGCGGATGCGCTGGCCGACACGGCAGTTCCGGACAGCATCAAGCAGGCTTCCCCGCTCGGGCTGGCCCCGGCGCTGAGCGAGTCCGAGGTCCTGGCCGCCCTGCGCGGTCTGGCAGCGAAGAACCGCCCGCACGTGCAGATGATCGGGCAGGGCTACTACGACACGATCACCCCGGCGGTGATCCGGCGGAACATCGTGGAGAACCCGGCCTGGTACACCGCCTACACCCCGTACCAGCCCGAGATCTCGCAGGGTCGGCTCGAGGCGCTGCTGAACTTCCAGACCGCGGTGGAGGACCTCACTGGCCTGGCGATCGCCAACGCGTCGCTGCTGGATGAGGCCACCGCCGTGATGGAGGCGGTGCTGCTGATGCGCCGGGCGAACAAGAACAAGGACGTCGCCGCGGCCCCGGGGCACGGCAAGACGGTGCTGGACGCGGACCTGTTCCCGCAGTCGATCGCGATCGTGGCCGGCCGTGCCCGCGCGCTGGGCTTCGAGGTCGAGGTCGCGGACCTGTCCAAGGGCCTGCCGGAGGGGCCGATCAACGGCCTCGTGATCCAGCAGCCTGGCGCATCCGGCCTGGTCGCGGACGCCACGGGCCTGATCGCGGAGGCCAAGGAGCGCGGCGCGATGGTCACCGTCGCGGCGGACCTGCTGGCCCTGACGCTGATCAAGTCCCCGGGGGAGCAGGGAGCGGACATCGCCGTCGGCTCGGCCCAGCGCTTCGGCGTCCCGCTGTTCTACGGCGGCCCGCACGCGGCCTTCATGGCGGTCCACAAGGGCCTCGAGCGTCAGCTCCCGGGCCGTCTGGTGGGGGTGTCGAAGGACGACGCCGGCCGCCCCGCCTACCGCCTGGCCCTCCAGACGCGTGAGCAGCACATCCGCCGCGAGAAGGCGACCTCGAACATCTGCACAGCCCAGGCGCTGCTGGCGATCGTGGCCTCGATGTACGCGGTCTACCACGGGCCGGAGGGCCTCAAGGCGATCGCCGAGCGCACCCACGCCCATGCCCGCACGCTCGCCGCGGCGCTCGAATCCGCCGGGGTCGAGGTCGTGCACCGGAGCTTCTTCGACACCGTGACGGCCCGCGTCCCGGGGCGGGCGGCCTCGCTCGTCGCGGCCGCGGAGGGCAAGGGCGTCAACCTCCGGCTCGTCGACGCGGACACCGTCGGGGTCTCGTGCGACGAGACGACGACGGCGGACACGGTCGCCGTCGTCGCCGGCGTCTTCGGCGCGGGCCCGGCGGGCGACGCCGCGGACACGGCGGGTGGTGCGCCGTTCGCATTGGAGGGCGCCATGCACCGCGCGAGCCTGTACCTGCAGCACCCCGTCTTCCACTCCTACCGGTCCGAGACGCAGATGATGCGCTACCTGCGACGCCTCTCCGACCGCGATCTGGCGCTAGACAGGACGATGATCCCGCTGGGCTCGTGCACCATGAAGCTCAACGCCGCGGTCGAGATGGAGGCCATCACCTGGCCCGAGTTCGCCGGCATCCACCCCTTCGCCCCGGATTCCCAGACCGAGGGCTGGCGAGAGCTCATCGCCGACCTCGAGCAGGACCTCGCGTCCATCACCGGCTACGACCAGGTCTCGATCCAGCCCAACGCCGGCTCGCAGGGCGAGCTCGCGGGCCTGCTCGCGATCCGCGGCTACCACCACTCCCGGGGCGAGGCCCAGCGCGACGTGTGCCTCATCCCGGCCTCGGCCCACGGGACGAACGCGGCCTCGGCGGTGCTCGCCGGGATGAAGGTCGTCGTCGTCGCCACTGCCTCGGACGGCACGATCGACCACGGGGACCTCGCCGCCAAGATCGAGGCGAACGCGGGCCGGGTCGCGGCGATCATGATCACCTACCCCTCGACCCACGGGGTGTACGACGCGGACGTGCGCGAGGTCTGCGATGCGGTCCATGCCGCGGGCGGGCAGGTCTACATCGACGGGGCGAACATGAACGCCCTCGTCGGCCTGGCCCAGCCGGGACAGTTCGGCGGGGACGTCTCCCACCTGAACCTCCACAAGACCTTCTGCATCCCGCACGGCGGCGGCGGCCCCGGCGTCGGCCCGGTCGCGGCGAGGGCGCACCTGGCCCCGTTCATGCCCGGGGACGCCTCTGTGTGGCACGTCGGCGGCGCTGATGAGCACAGCCTCCCGGTCTCCGCCTCCCGGTACGGCTCGGCCGGGGTCCTGCCGATCTCGTGGGCGTATGTGAAGCTCATGGGCGGGTCCGGCCTGACCGAGGCCACCAAGTCCGCGCTGCTCGCGGCGAACTACGTCGCCAAGCGGCTCGATGCGTACTTCCCGGTCCTGTACACGGGCGAGGGCGGGCTCGTGGCGCACGAGTGCATCCTGGACCTGCGCGAGCTCACCGCCAAGACCGGGGTCACCGCGGAGGACGTCGCGAAGCGGCTGATCGACTTCGGCTTCCACGCCCCGACCCTGGCGTTCCCTGTCGCGGGCACGCTCATGGTCGAGCCGACCGAGTCCGAGGACCTCGGCGAGATCGAGCGGTTCATCGAGGCGATGATCGCGATCCGCGCCGAGATCGACCAGGTCGCCCACGGCGACTTCCCCCTCGCCGACTCCCCGCTGCGCCGTGCCCCGCACACCGCGGCCGCCGTCGTCGCCACCGACTGGGACCGCCCCTACACCCGCGAGCAGGCCGCCTTCCCCGGCCGCACGCCCAGCCAGGACAAGTACTTCGCCCCCGTGGGACGCATCGACGGGGCAGCCGGCGACCGCAACCTCGTGTGCGCCTGCCCTCCCCTCGAAGCGTTCGAAGAGAACTGAGACTCACATGACGACTGCAACAACCGACAAGCGCACCGCGCTGCACGAGAAGCACGCCGCCCTCGGGGCCAGCTTCACCGACTTCGGCGGCTGGCAGATGCCGCTCAAGTACGGCTCCGAACTCGCCGAGCACCGTGCCGTCCGCGAGACGGCGGGCCTCTTCGACCTCTCCCACATGGGCGAGGTCTGGGTCACCGGCCCGGACGCGGGTGCGTTCCTGGACTACGCCCTCGTCGGCAAGCTGTCCGCGATCGCGGTCGGCAAGGCCAAATACTCGCTCATCTGCGCCGAGGACGGCGGCATCATCGACGACCTCATCGTCTACCGCGTTGCAGAGGAGAACTACCTCGTGGTCCCCAACGCGGGCAACGCGGCGACGGTCGCGGGGGAGCTTGAATCGCGGCGTGCAGCATTCGGCGACCTCGTTCACCACGGCGCCGCCGTGAGCCTCCGGGACGCGTCCGCCGAGACGTCGTTGATCGCGGTGCAGGGGCCGAACGCGCAGGAGATCGTCCTCGCACTCGTCCCCGGGGAGCAGGCCGAGGCGGTGACGGGCCTCAAGTACTACGCGGCGGTCGAGCTGGAAGCAGCCGGCGTCCCGGTGCTTCTGGCACGCACGGGCTACACCGGTGAGGACGGCTTCGAGCTGTTCGTCGCCAACGAGCGCGCAGCCGAACTGTGGGACGCCGTGCGCGCGGCCGGCGAGGGCCGCGAGCTCGTCCCGTGCGGCCTCGCCTCACGCGACTCGCTGCGCCTCGAGGCCGGCATGCCCCTCTATGGCAACGAGCTCTCGCGCAAGGTGACGCCTTTCGAAGCAGGGCTGGGCGGCGTCGTCGCCCTCAAGTCCAAGGAAGGCGACTTCGTCGGTCGCACCGCGCTCCAGGCAAAGAAGGACGACGGCGCGGGCACCACGAGCGGCAGGCGTCTCGTGGGCCTTCGCGGCCTCGGGCGGCGCGCGGCCCGCTCGCACTATGCCGTCCTCAAGGAAGGTCAGCAGGTCGGAGAGGTGACCTCGGGTCAGCCCAGCCCCACGCTCGGCTATCCGGTCGCGCTTGCGTACGTCGACGTCGAAATCGCGGAGCCGGGCACCCGGCTTGAGGTGGACCTGCGGGGCAAGGCCGAGCCGTTCGAGGTAGTAGCACTGCCGTTCTACAAGCGTCAGAAGTGACTGAGAGGAAATCCCCAGCCATGAGCAAAGTCCAGACCGGCCTCCGGTACTCCGAAGAACACGAGTGGCTCGACACCGAGGCCGCTCCGGCGAAGATCGGTGTGTCAGCCGTTGCGGCAGACGCGCTCGGCGACGTCGTCTACCTCGACCTCCCCGAGGTGGGCAGCGAGCTCACCGCAGGAACGACGTGCGGCGAGATCGAGTCGACAAAGAGCGTCTCCGACCTGTACTCGCCGGTGAGCGGCACCGTCGTCGAGGTCAATCAGGAGGCGATCGACAACCCCGCGCTGGTCAACGAGGACCCCTACGGCGCCGGGTGGCTCTTCACCGTCGAGGTCACCTCGGAGGGCCCGCTGCTCTCTCCCGAGGAGTACGCCTCCAAGAACGGCGGAGAGCTCTAACCCGCGTCAGCTGATCCAGGAAGGAATCCGGCATGGCCGTCGGCGTCTTCGAACTGTTCTCGGTGGGCATCGGCCCCTCGAGCTCTCATACCGTCGGCCCCATGCGGGCCGGGGCCGTGTTCGCCCACGAGCTGCGCGAGCGTGGGCTGCTCGACGATGTCGCGTCCCTGCGCGTGGACCTCTACGGTTCGCTCGCCGCGACAGGGCGCGGGCACGGGACGTTCACGGCTGTGCTCCTCGGGCTCGAGGGCTTCGAGCCCGAGGAGATCCTCCCGGAGCAGGTCGAGGAGCGGCTGGCTTCGATCGCCGAGACCGGCAGGCTCAACCTTGCAGGCGGGCGCGAGCTCGAGTACGGGGTCGAGGACATGGTCCTGCACCCCCTCACGGTGCTGCCGAGGCACACGAACGGCATGCGGTTCCAGGTCGAGGACGACGGCGGAGCGACCCTGCACGACGCGACCTTCTTCTCGGTAGGCGGCGGCTTCATTGTCCGCGAGGGCGAGGAGGAAGCGGCCCAGAAGGAGCTCGAGGAGTCGAAGCAGGAGCTCCCGTTCCCGTTCCACACGGCCGCCGAGCTCATGGGCCGGTGCGCGTCGAAGGGCCTATCGATCAGCGACATCATGCTGGTCAACGAGAAGGCCTCCCGCAGCGAGGAGGAGATCCGCGAGGGGCTCCTGCACATCTGGCATGTCATGGAGGCCTGTGTCGAGTCCAGCCTCAAGCGGGAGGGGCTGCTGCCCGGGGGACTGAAGGTCCGCCGTCGTGCCCCCGACTGGCACGAGCGCCTCCTGAAGGAGGACAAGGACCGGGATCCGCTGTACTGGCAGGAGTGGGTCAACCTCATCGCCCTGGCGGTGAACGAGGAGAATGCCTCGGGCGGGCGCGTGGTGACGGCGCCGACGAACGGCGCGGCCGGGATCATTCCGGCGGTGCTGTACTACGCGCTCAACTACGCCCCCGGCATGGCGGGCGCGACCCAACAGGACAAGGACGACGCCGTCGTCCGGTTCCTGCTCGCGGCCGGCGCCGTCGGGGTGCTCTACAAGGAGCAGGCCTCCATCTCGGGAGCCGAGGTGGGCTGCCAGGGCGAGGTGGGCTCGGCGTCGTCCATGGCGGCCGCGGGCCTCGCCGAGGTGATGGGCGGGACCCCCGCCCAGGTCGAGAACGCGGCCGAGATCGCCATGGAGCACAACCTCGGCCTGACGTGCGACCCGATCGGGGGCCTCGTCCAGGTGCCGTGCATCGAGCGCAACGCCATCGCGGCGGCGAAGGCGATCAACGCCGCCAAGATGGCGCTATGGGGCGACGGCTCGCACCGGGTCTCGCTCGACGAGGTCATCGTCACGATGCGCGAGACCGGGCGCGACATGAGCAGCAAGTACAAGGAGACCGCCATGGGCGGCCTCGCCGTCAACGTGGTGGAGTGCTGAGAGGTGGAGTGCTGAGAGGGGAGTGCTGAGAGGGAGGGGCTAGCGCCGCTACGCCTCGGCGTGCTCCCCTTCTGAGATCTCCTCGAGCATCTTGCTGCAGAACGCCGCGAGATCGTCGGGCTTGCGGGATGTCGTGAGTCCGCGGTCCGTGACCACCTCGCGGTCCACCCAGTTCGCGCCGGCGTTCCTGAGGTCCGTCTGGAGCGACGCGTAGGAGGTCATCTCGCGGCCCTTGACGGCGCCGGCCTCGATGAGGATCCACGGCCCGTGGCAGATCGCGGCGATGGGCTTGCCAGCCTCGAGGAAGGCCTTCACGAACTCGACGCCCTTCTGTTCGAGCCGCATCTTGTCGGCATTCACGGTGCCGCCCGGAAGCACGAGCGCGTCGAAGTCATTCGGGTCGGCCTGGTCGAGCGTCACGTCGACAGGGAACGACTCGCCGTGCTCCCAGTCTCCCTTCATCGCCGTGATCTGGCCCTCCTCGGGCGAGACGAGCGCTGGATCGCCGCCGGCTTCCTCGACCGCCTTCCACGGCTCGGTCAGCTCGACCTGCTCGACGCCGTTGGTCAGGAGGAACGCAACCTTCTTGCCTCTGATGTTGTTCGCCATATCTCGTCGCTACCCACTGGCAGCGTGGTAAACCGCACACCTCCCGGCGACTAGACTGGGTTAGGCCCCGAGACCCGACCGAAGGGACGCACCCTACCTTGAGCAGCTTCACCGCGCGCTTCGCGAGCCAGGACGAAATCGAGCACTGGGACAAGCACGTCACCGCGAATCCCAACGGCGGGAACCTGCTGCAGTCGGCCGCATTCGCCGCCGTCAAGAAGAACTTCGGCTGGGACATCCGGTATCTCGTCCTCGACGGGCCCGAGGAGAGCAGCTACAACCTCGTCCTCGAAAAGTCGTTCCCCGTGATGGGCCGGCTCTGGTACCTCATCAAGGGCCCCGACGTCGCATCTGTGGACGACGTGCCGGCGGCCCTCGAGGCCGTCAAGGAACTCGTCGAGCGGGAGAAGCTCCGGGTGTTCGCGGTGAAGATCGAACCCGACATCGTGGATTCGGACGCGGCGCGCGCCGTGTTCTCGAAGGCCGGCCTCGTGAAGTCGTTCAACCTCCAGCCGAATGACTCCACCGCGATCCTGGACATCACTCCGGAACCCGGTCCGCTCCTGCGCAGCCTCCATTCCCGTGGGCGGAACGCCGTCCGCCGCGCCGAACGCGAGGGCGTCCAGGTCGAGGTGGCCGAGCCGACGCTCGCGAACTACCGCACCATGCACGCGCTCATGACGGGAACGCTCAACACCAAGTCCCGCAGCGGCGCCCAAGTCCGCAGCTTCGAGTACTACCGCCAGTTCTGGACCGAGTTCACCTCCCGTGGGCAGGGCCGGCTCTACTTCGTGTACGAGAACGGGCGTCCCTCCGTCGGTGCCTTCGTCATCAACTACGGGCGCAAGGCGACGTACAAGGACGGCGGCTCCCTGCAGCAACGTTCCCAGTACGGCGACTCGCACCTCGTCCAGTGGACCGCGATCCTCGACATGAAGACCCTCGGCTGCACCGAGTACGACTTCTGCGGCACCCCGCCCGCCGACAAGCTCAAGGACACCTCCCACCCGTTCCACGGGCTCGGCCTCTTCAAGACCTCCTTCACGAAGTCCGTCACGGACTTCGTCGGGGCTTGGGACTACATCATCGACGTCCCGCGGTACACCGCATGGACGACGGCGGGCGAACGGGTCGCACGGCAGCTCTACACCCGGCGCACGGGTCAGCAGTTCTACTGAGGGAAGGCATCATGGGCGAAGAGGACGCACGCACCCGGCCGATGCCTCCCATCTCGCCCGCACAAGCGCGGGCGAACAACGCTGCAGCGGTCCGCATGCTGCGGCGGCTCATGACCGGCGACAGCCCACCCACCGCGCCGCTCTCGATCGTGGACCGGCTCGCCGCCAGCCCCTATGCGAACCCGACCATCCAAGTGGGCGGCGTCGACGAGTCGGCGCGACGGACCCTCGATTTCACGCTGCTCCTCGCCGAGACGATGTTCCGATACGGCGCGGGCGCTCTCGAAGTCGAGTCCTCGATGATCGCCGTGACGGCCGCGCTCGGGCTGCAGCACATCGAGGTCGACATCACCAATCAGTCGGTTGCGATCAACTACTCTCCCAGGGATCAGACCCCGATCCAGCTTCTCCGCGTCGTCCGTTCGTGGACGAGCAACTATGCGGGGCTCGCGCTCGTGCATCAGCTCGTGAGCGAGATCGCCGCCGGCGGGGTGGGCCGGGACGAGGCGATGCGGCGGCTCCAAGGCATCACGAAGCGCGCGAAGCCCTTCCCCCGCTGGGCGGTGACGGCGGCCTACTCGCTCTTCGCCGCACTGTTCGTCGGCGTGCTCGGCGGCGGGCTCATGGCTTCGCTCATCGCGTTCCTGAGCAACCTCGGCGTCTCGCTCGTGACCCGGGTCATGGGGCGGTGGCGCGTCCCCGACTTCTTCACGACCCTCGCGAGCGCGTTCCTCGTGACACTTATCGCGCTGCTCATGTTCTGGGCCAAGATGACGATCGCGCCGGCGATCGTCGTCGTCGGTGGGATCCTCCTGCTCCTGCCCACCTCACGGCTCGTCTCTGCCACCCAGGACGCCATCAACGGCTTCCCGGTCACGGCCGCGGGACGCTTCCTCTCCGCGTTCCTCACGTTCGCGGCCCTCGTGGCCGGGATCGCGGTCGCGTTCCTCGCAGGCGAGCTCCTGGGCGTGTCCCGCATCGACGTCACGCAGACCTTTCCGCCCTCGTACCCGTATTGGGTCCAGGTGATCCTCATCGGGGCGGCCGTTGCCGCCATCGCCGTCACCGAGCAGACGTCGCGGCGGCTCGTGGTGCCGACGGCGCTCGTGGGGGTCGTCGGGTACTTCGTCCTCACGGGCGTCCAGCTCACCGGCGTCGGCGACAGGGTCGCTCCGGCGGCGAGCGCCGTCGTCATCGGCTTCCTCGCCCGGATCGTGGCGCTCAAGATGGGCGCGCCGCAGCTCGTCGTGGCCGTTCCGGCCGCACTGATCCTGCTGCCCGGCCTCACGATCTTCCGTTCGATGTACGTCGCGACGCTCGACGTCAATCAGACCGGTGCCGGGGCGGGAGGGATGCTCACCGCGATGGCGATCATCCTCGGGGCGGCGGCCGGTGTTGTGCTCGGCGACCATCTGGCCCGCCCGTTCACCCAGAAGGCAGGGTCGGTCGAACGGCGCCGCCGCTGGATGCGCCGCTGAACTGTTAGATCTGGCCGACCGGCATCTTCTTCTCGGCCTGGAACTGGTCCTCAACTCGGCCATGCGCCCAGTATCCCGAGAGTGAGAGCTTCTCGCGCGGCAGCTCGCGCTGCTTGAAGATGGCGCGGAGCTCCTTCATGGCCCCACGCTCGCCGTGCGCGAAGACGCTCGGCGTGCCGGGCAGCCACTCGGCATCGGCGATGGCCTGGGCGAGGACCACGGTCTCTCCCGCGGGCTCGCCCTCGCGCGAAATCCACCGGATGTCGATGCCTGAGGGCGATTCGAGCTCCATGACGTCGGCGCCGGAGCCGATCTCGAGGAACGCGATCCCGCGGGCCTCGCCGGGGAGGGCCTCGATGGCGGCGGCGACGGCCGGCAGCGCGGACTCGTCGGCGGCGAACAGGTGCCACTCGGCTTCGGGATCGGGGGAGTAGGCCCCGCCCGGGCCGGTGCAGATGAGCCTGTCTCCGGGCTTTGCGGCGGCCGCCCACGGTCCAGCGACGCCCTCGTCGCCATGCACTACGAAGTCGATCGCGAGCTCGCGGGCCTCCGGGTCGAAGGATCGGACGGTGTAGGTGCGCGTTACGGGCCACTGCTCGGCAGGGAGCGATTCGCGCAGTGCCGCGATGTCCACGGGGCCCTCGGGCCATGCTCCGTCTGGCAGCTGGGTGGGAAACGAGACCTTGACGTACTTGTCGGTGAACCCGTTGTCAGCGAACGCGTCGAAGCCCGCGCCGCCGGCGACGACGCGCACGAGGTGCGGCGTGAGCCATTCGGTCCGGGCAACCACCAGATCCAGCGTGGGGCGGGGCTTCTTGGCGGGAGCCGTGGTGGTGGAGGCTGATGTCATGCGGCCCAGAATAGCCGTTCAGCCCCACGCGATCGGCTCTGCACCTTGTTCGACGAGTAATGAATTGGCCCGACTGAACGGACGCGAACCGAAGAATCCGCGAGACGCGCTCAGCGGCGAGGGGTGCGCGGAGGCGATGATCGGCGTCGTGCCCAGAATCGGCCGGACGGACTGAGCGTTCCTGCCCCACAGGATGGCCACGAGCGGAAGGCCGCGGCCGACGACGGCGCGCACCGCCGCGTCTGTCACTTCCTCCCAGCCCACGCGGCGATGGGAGCCCGAGTCTCCGGCCCTCACCGTGAGCGCTCGGTTGAGCAGGAGAACCCCCTGCCCCGCCCACGCGGTGAGATCTCCGCACGAAGGCGACGCCCCGACGTCGTCCGCCAACTCCCGGAAGAGGTTGGCGAGGCTCCGCGGTAGAGGGGCGACCTCGGGGCGCACCGAGAAGCACAGCCCCATCGAATGGCCGGGAGTGGGATACGGGTCCTGGCCGATGACGAGCACACGGACCGCCGAGAGCGGATCGCGGAACGCGCGGAGGACGGCGCCGGGCGGCGGGAGGATGACGGCGCCGGCCGCGGCGTCCTTCGCCGCAGCGCGCAGGGCCCGGCGGAGCGCGGCCTCAGCCGGTGCGAGCGCTGCAGCCCATTCGGGGTGCATGAGGTCTTCGAGCGGCGCATTGGCCATCGCGGCGAGGGACTCGGCCTCCTCGGCTGGGGTCGGCAGGGGCGGGGTGGATTCCGCGCGGGACGGTCCATCTGGGAGCTCGAAGAGCGGCTCGGTCTCGGTCACGGTCTCCAGTCTCGCACCCGAGGCGAATGACACGTGTGTAGTTCCCTTCTAGACTGATGCGAGGTTTGGAAGGTCGGCCGAAGGGAGCGGACGTGGGTGCAGCGGAGCCGGGAGAGGCTTGGGAGCGCGAGGACCGGATGGGGCTCTCGGAGCGGGAGATCCAGATGCTCGCCCTGGAGCGCAACTGGTGGAAGTACGCCGGTGCCAAGGAACAGGCGATCCGGGAGCTCTTCGACCTCTCGGCCACCCACTACTACCAGCTCCTCAACGCCCTGATCGACACCGAGGCGGCGCTTGCGCATGACCCAATGCTCGTGAAGAGGTTGCGTAGACTTAGGACGTCGCGGCAGCGCGCGCGCACGGCTCGTCGCCTGAGCGGCAGCGCGTGAGCCTGCCGCGGTCTCCCCAGCGGAACATCGGACGAGGACCTGACGCCATGAGCACCTACCCCCGTGACGAGTTCGACGACATCCCCGAGACCCCACGGCGCCAAGGAGTGCATCGGACCCGCGTCACCAGCGCGACGGGTCGCCGGGGGGCCTTCGCGTGGGTCCTCCTGGCCGCGGCCGTCGTCGTCGTGCTGGTCGCTGCCGCGCTCTTCCTCGTGCCCAAGCTCCTCCGCCCGACCTCGTCCCCGGCCCCCGCGGGCACCTCGCACACGACGGCGAGCAGCACCCCTAAGGCGTCCCCAACCACGACTCCCAGCCCGAGCAGCGCCCCGTCGACGTCCGCCTCGCCAACCGCCACGTCGCCCAGCACCCCGACACCAACCGCAGCGGCCGCAGACCGGACCCTCCCCGTGGGCGTCTACAACGCGACCACGACGTCTGGGCTCGGCAACAAGGTCGCAACGACGGCCCGCTCCGCCGGATGGACGGTTGCTGCAGTTGGGAACTGGTCCGGAACGCCCGTCAACACCTCCGTCGTCTTCTACCGTGACCCGACCCAGAAGGCCTCAGCGGACGCTCTCGCCTCCGACCTCGGCATCGCCACCGTCCTGCAGGCGCAGCAGCTCGGCTACCCGCTCGCTGCCGTGATCGGCCCCGGGTACACGGGCTAGTGATCCGCCGTCCGGGAGCCGGGTCGGCAGGCCGAGCTGCGCTCCGGGCCGGCGCGGGCGTTGTCGCCGTCCTGGGACTTTCGGCGTGTTCGGTCTTCGCGACGAACGCCCGGCTCGCCCAGACCGAGGCCTCCGGCGACGGTGTGCTGCGCATCGGCATGCTGCTCGACAACACCGGTTCGGCGGCCTTCCTGAACGATGCCCAGCAGGCCGCCGTCGAACTCGCCATCCAGCAGGCGAACGCCGCGGGCGGCCACAAGGGGCGCCCTATCGAGTTCCTGCAGCCCTCCGTCACCTCGGACACCGCGGCGGCCGCGCGCCAGCTCGTGGCGGCGAAGGCCGACGTCGTCATCGGGCCAACGGACTCAAGCCGCGCCCCCGCGGCCATCGACGTCCTCGACAAGGCCAAGACCGTCCTCATCTCGCCGGCGAACCTCGACCCCGCGCTCTCGGGTTACGGGAGTGGCGGCTACTACTTCCGCACCGCTCCGCCCGAGACCGCCGAGGGTGCCGCCCTCGTGGCCGTGGCGAAGGGCAAGGACGCGACGAGCATCGCTGTCCTGCGGCAGAAGGGCGCCTACGGGCAGGACGTTGGTGACGCCGTCGCCGCCGCGGCAAAGGCGGCGGGGCTGGCCGAGAAGGGCAGCGGCGAGTTCTCAGGGCACGACGCCGGGTCCGCCGCGGCCGCCGCCCGTGCCGCAGGCGCGGGAGCGGTCGTCGTCGTTGCCCACGACGAGGCGCAGGCGGTGCTCGCCCAGGTGCACGATGCCGGAGTCCCCGGCTCGAAGATCCTGCTCGCCGACGCCGCCGTCGCCCAGTACGCCACGGGGCTGGCCAGCGGAGCGCTCGACGGCGCGAGCGGCCTTGTGCCGGGCCTCTTCCCGAGCGCAGCGTTCGAGACGGAGATCCTCAAGCAGTCTCCCGGGCTGAAGGACATGACGTTTGCCGCGGAGGCGTACGACGCCGCAGCCCTCGCGATCCTCGCCGCCGGTGAAGCCCAGGACGACGCCGGGGCCTCCATCGCCTCGCACTTAATCGGGGTATCGGGCGGTACGGCGGGGCGCGGGGGAGCGGCTCCCCGGACGAAGTGCACGGCGCTCGCAGACTGCCTCGGTCTCGAGTCGAAGGGGAAGCCCATCGACTATGACGGTCAGTCTGGGCCCATTGCCTTCGACGCGAACGGCGACATCACGACCGCGAACTTCACCGTCATGAGCTATGGGACTGACAACACGGCGCATCAAGCCGGCACCCAAACTGTCGCGCATTGACCTCCGCACTGACGGAGATCCCCGCTTCTGACGCCGCTCTGTTCGCGATTGGCATGAAGCGCAGTCGGCGCTTGCACTCGACCGGGCAGAGTGCTAATTATTGACCTAGCACTCCCACGGGTTGACTGCTAAGTCGGCGGGTTCGCAAAGGCTCGCCAGACCGCCGTCGTCCGAGGGGGGAAGGGAACACCTCGCTGGGGTGAGGCGTCCGCCGACCGGGAAGGAACGGGAAGCTGGCGCCGGCCGTCGCGGGCGCTGCAGCGGGTGCGCTCACCACACGATCGTCCCGAAAGGACAGAAGCCGTCATGGCCAAGATCATTGCATTCGACGAAGAGGCCCGTCGCGGCCTCGAGCGCGGTCTCAACCAGCTGGCCGACGCTGTCAAGGTCACTCTCGGCCCGCGTGGCCGCAACGTCGTCCTTGAGAAGAAGTGGGGCGCCCCCACGATCACCAACGACGGCGTCTCGATCGCCAAGGAGATCGAGCTCGACGACCCGTACGAGAAGATCGGCGCGGAGCTCGTCAAGGAGGTCGCCAAGAAGACCGACGACGTCGCTGGCGATGGCACCACCACCGCTACAGTCCTCGCGCAGGCCCTCGTCAAGGAAGGCCTCCGCAACGTCGCCGCAGGCGCCGACCCGCTCTCGCTCAAGCGCGGCATCGAGAAGGCCGTCGACGCCGTCACGGCCGAGCTCCTCGAGTCCGCCAAGGAGATCGAGACCAAGGAGGAGATCGCCGCGACCGCGTCCATCTCCGCCGGCGACCCCCAGATCGGCGAGCTCATCTCCGAGGCCCTCGACAAGGTGGGCAAGGAGGGTGTCATCACCGTCGAGGAGTCGAACACGTTCGGCCTCGAGCTCGAGCTCACCGAGGGCATGCGCTTCGACAAGGGCTACCTCTCGGCCTACTTCGTGACCGACGCGGAGCGCCAGGAGACGGTCCTCGAGGATCCCTACATCCTCATCGTCAACTCCAAGATCAGCTCGGTGAAGGACCTCGTCGCGGTCCTCGAGCGCGTGATGCAGGCCAACAAGCCGCTCCTCATCATCGCTGAGGACGTCGAGGGCGAGGCTCTGGCCACGCTCATCGTCAACAAGCTCAAGGGCACGTTCAAGTCCGTCGCCGTCAAGGCTCCGGGCTTCGGCGACCGCCGCAAGGCCATGCTCACCGACATCGCGATCCTCACGGGTGGCCAGGTCATCGCCGAGGAGGTCGGCCTCAAGCTCGAGAACGCCACCCTCGAGCTCCTCGGCAAGGCCCGCAAGGTCGTCGTGACCAAGGACGAGACCACGATCGTCGAAGGTGCTGGCGACGCCGAGCAGATCGCCGGCCGTGTCGCCCAGATCCGCGCGGAGATCGAGAACTCCGACTCGGACTACGACCGCGAGAAGCTCCAGGAGCGTCTCGCCAAGCTCGCCGGCGGCGTCGCCGTCATCAAGGCGGGCGCGGCCACTGAGGTCGAGCTCAAGGAGCGCAAGCACCGCATCGAGGACGCCGTCCGCAACGCGAAGGCTGCCGTCGAAGAGGGCATCGTCGCCGGTGGTGGCGTGGCCCTCATCCAGGCTGGCGCCAAGGCGTTCGCGAACCTCAACCTCGAGGGCGACGAGTCCACGGGTGCCAACATCGTGAAGATCGCGATCGAGGCTCCGCTCAAGCAGATCGCGTTCAACGCTGGCCTCGAGCCGGGCGTCGTTGCTGACAAGGTCCGCGGCCTGCCCGCCGGCCACGGCCTCAACGCTGCCACCGGCCAGTACGAGGACCTCCTCGCCGCTGGCGTCAACGACCCGGTCAAGGTGACCCGCTCTGCTCTGCAGAACGCTGCCTCGATCGCCGGCCTCTTCCTCACCACGGAGGCCGTCGTCGCCGACAAGCCCGAGAAGGCTGCCCCGGCGATGCCGGGTGGCGACGAGATGGGCGGCATGGGCGGCTTCTAGCCCCCACACCGTCTCGGGTACGGATAATCCGGCCCGGGAGCGTTTCGGGTACGGATATTCCGGCCCGGGAGCGTCTCGGGTACGCCGGACGGCTGCCCCAAGAACGACGGCGGGGTCCCCACTTCGGTGGGGGTCCCGCCGTCTTTGCGTTTCGGGTACAGATATTTCCCCCATCACACCTCTCGGGTACGCCAACTGTGGGGCATCTCGGGCGCACAAACTCACCTCCAGCAGCGTCTCGGGTACAGATGCTCGCACGGAGAAGAATGTGCGGGAGGACAGAACGCGCACGACGACGGAGGGCGCCTTTCGCACGGAAAGAGCCTTCCGCCGTCGTGCCTGAGACGGTCAGGGGTGGGGGTATCTGTACCCGAGACGGTCAGGGGTGGGGGTATCTGTACCCGAGACGGTCAGGGGTTAGGCTTCGGGGGTTCCCTGGTGGAAGCGGAGGCGCCATCGGCCGTCGGCGCGCTGCCAGAGGGAGCTCCTTAGGGCGGAGCCGTCCGAGCCTTCGGTGCGGTAGAGGACCTGGATGAGGTCGCGTGAGAGGGGAGCGGCCTCGACGAGTTCGAACGTCACGCTGATCTCGGGGGCCTGCACGAGGGCGTCGACGATCTCCTCCCTCAGCCAGAGCCGTCCCGATTGCCCGATCTCGCGGTACTCCGGATGCAGGAGATACGCGAGCTGGCCGAAGTCGCTTCGCGTCTCGGGGTCGAGCAGTTCCTGTTCGAGTTCGACCACGGCCTCGACTTCGCGCGGTTGTGCCAGCAGGTCTGGCTCAACCCGACCGTCGGGCTCAGAGTCGGAGTCTTCGAGACCTTCAAAGAGCCCGTCTTGAACTGGTTTCGACGTGGGCTCAGCCGCTGCTTTCGGCAGCTCCCGCGGCAGTGCGCCCCCAAACCCCGGCCCCTCGACCGGGACGACGCCGGCTTGGAAGGCTGTAGCACAGGCCCTCGCTCGCTCGTCCGCGGCCTCGTTGAGCGAGTGGCCCGCATGGCCCTTGACCCATTCGAACCTGTAGGAGCGGCCGACGAGCTCTTCATCAATCTGGCGCAGGAGATCCACGTTGAGCACGGGCTTGCCGTCGGCTTTCTTCCAGCCGCGTCGCTTCCAGCTGGGCATCCATTTGGTGACGCAGTTGATCACATACTGGCTGTCGCAGAGTATGTGCAAAGGCTCTTGGGGCAGATGGGCCGTGGATCGGAACAGGTCGAGGACAGCCATGAGCTCGCCCTGGTTGTTCGTGCCGTGCGGCCAGCCGCCCGCATGCCACCGGTCCTCGTCGACGTACCACGCCCAGCCCGCGGGGCCGGGGTTTCCGAGGGCAGAACCGTCTGCGGCGGCGGTGATTGTCATGCCGTCCATCCTGCCAGAACAGGGGGACAACCTAAGCCGGACCCGCTTCCAGCTGCGTAGCGGGCCCGGCTTAGGCGCGGAGAGCAGGGCTCAGAGGAATAGCCGAGCGTTGCTGCTCTCCATTTCCTGATACCCCACACTCGCTTGCTGAAGCGCAAGACCTATCGAGTCGAGAGACGACTCGACTTGGACGTGCGTTCCGGCCCACTG
Source organism: Sinomonas terrae (assembly GCF_022539255.1). NCBI lineage: Bacteria > Bacillati > Actinomycetota > Actinomycetes > Micrococcales > Micrococcaceae > Sinomonas > Sinomonas terrae. The sequence continues at coordinate 3,456,894 of NZ_JAKZBV010000001.1, read as the reverse complement.
CGCGACAACCGCCTGGAAGTTGGTCGCTGCCTGCCCCTGCCAGCTCGCGCCGAGGCCCTCGAGATCCGCCCGGAGGCTACGCGCCTCCGCCCGGACCCGCTCGACACTCGCGGCCACCTTCTGCGCGCTTGCGTTCATGTGCTCGGTATCAGCCTTCAAAACGGCCATGACCGTCCCCCTTTTCCCGTGATCGTCTTCCCATGTTCGTCGGCCGACGCTCCCTCGCCCGAACCTGTCGACTTCGGGCCCTCGCCCGCCGTCACCACGAGCCTAGGAAGGCGCACGCGGCCGCCGCAGCCCGCCGTCGTCGTATGTGGACAACTCAGGAGATTTCGCTGTCCTCAGGGGAAGTGTTGGGGGCGATTCGCCGGAGGCCCCCTGTATCGAGGGCGGGCAGGCTCTCGGGCGGCTCGGGCGCCTGCTCAGCCGCAACCTGATGAGGCAGTTCGATGACAAACGTGGCCCCACCGCCGGGGGTCGGCCGATGCCGCACGGTGCCGCCGTGGGCGCCGACGATGGCCGCGACGATTGCGAGGCCGAGGCCAGTACCACCCGTATCGCGGGTGCGCGACGTATCAGCCCGGTAGAACCGCTCGAAGATCTTCGGAGCGTCCTTCTCGGAGATGCCGGGACCGTGGTCCCGCACCTCGAGCACCGAAGAGAGCCCGCCTTCCTCGCGGCGCGCACCAACCGCGATCTCGAGCGGCGAACCCTGCGGCGTATACCGCAGGGCATTGCCCACCAGGTTGCCGACGACCTGCCTGAGCCGACCCTCATCGCCGAGGGCCGGGGCCGCTGCCGGGCCGATTCCGGGTTCCAGCCCCACGAGGCGCACGCTCCTGTCCGGCGCGGACGCCTGGGCGTCGACGACGGCGTCGTGCCCGATCGGCAGGAAGTCGACGGGCCTCAAGACCACGGGGCGCTGCTCATCGAGCCGCGCGAGGGTCAGGAGGTCCTCGACCATCGTGCCCATGCGCTTGGCCTCGCTCTCGATCCTGCCCATCGCCATCCCGACGTCCTCCGAGGTCGAGAGCGCGCCGTGCCGGTACAGCTCGGAAAAGCCTCGGATCGTCACGAGGGGAGTGCGCAGCTCGTGCGACGCGTCCGAGACGAACCTCCGCATCCGGGCCTCGGACTCCGTTCGGTCGCGGAACGCCTGCTCGATGTGGGCGAGCATGGTGTTGAGGGACGTCGAAAGCCGGCCGAGCTCAGTGCCGGGCGCCTCTTCGTCGACGCGTTGGGAGAGGTCGCCCGCGGCGATCGCCGCGGCGGTCTTCTCAACGCGGCGAAGCGGACGGAAGGCGCGCGTCACGGTCCAAGAAGCGACGAAGAAGACGATGGCCAGCGTGAGGACGCCGACGCCGATCTCGAGGAGGAGCGTGTGGTTCATGGCGTCGTCGACGCTCGTGAGCGGCAGCGCGATGAGCATCGCGGCGCGTTCGCCCGTGCTCGTGATGCGAACAGGGATCGCGATGTACCGCCAGTCCGAATCGCCGTCCGTCCCGTTGGCCTGCCGGATGATGTGCTGGCTCTGCATCTGCTGCGCCTGGTCCGGCGTGATCATGGCGACGTCGGGGCGCGCCTGATTCGGATTGGGCACCGGGTAGGTGCGCGGCGGGGCGCTGCTCGTGTAGAGGACCAGAACGTAGTCGGTCGGAAGCTCGGGGTTCGGCGTGGTCAGCAGGTCGATGTTCTGGTTCTGCTGGGCGTAGTCCGAGGCGTCGATGAGCTTGTCGTCCACCTGCCCGACCAGGAACTGGTGGAGCTGAGTCAGCGTCCCCGCACTCGTGAAGACGATGGCCGCTGTGAGGAGCACCATCATGATGGCGACGAGCTGCGAGCGCAGCGACGCCGTCTTCCAGCGTGCGAGCACGTTACCGCTTTTCGGCAGTCCTGAGGACGTAACCGACTCCGCGCTTGGTCTGGATGAGGCTCGGTCCATTCGCGTCCACCTTGCGCCGGAGGTACGAGATGTAGGACTCCACGATCGACGCGTCACCGTTGAAGTCGTATTCCCAGACGTGGTCGAGGATCTGCGACTTCGAGAGGACCCGGTTCGGGTTGAGCATCATGTAGCGCAGGAGTTTGAACTCGGTCGGGGAAAGGTCGATGGTCATGCCGCCGCGGCGGACCTCGTGCGCGTCGTCGTCGAGCTCGAGGTCGTCGACACGGATGACCGCGTCGTCGTCGAGGATGGGCTGGGTGCGCCGGAGGACGGCGCGGATGCGCGCGACGACCTCGTCGAGGCTGAAAGGTTTCGTGACGTAGTCGTCGCCGCCGACGGTGAGGCCCTGGACCTTGTCCTCGGTCTCGTCCTTGGCCGTGAGGAACAGGACGGGGACATAGCGGCCAGACGCCCGGAGCTTGCGGGTCACTGTGAAGCCGTCCATGTCCGGCAGCATGACGTCGAGCACCATGAGATCGGGCGCCTGCTCCTCCGCGGCTGCGAGGGCTTCGCGGCCGTTGCTCGCGGCGATGACCTCGAAGCCTGCGAAGCGCAGTGAGGTCGAAAGCAGTTCGCGGATGTTGGGCTCGTCGTCCACGACGAGGAGCTTGGCTTCAGGTCCCGTGTTCTTCACGCTCCCATGGTGCGCCCAGATTCTGAGAATCGGCTGGAGGCTTTCTGTGTGCGGTCGACGGCGAGGCTGGACCCTGATTGGGAGGTCTCCGAGGGGAGGAGCGGCTCAGTCCTTCGCGAGGTCCGCCGCGTCGACGATGCGGTAGGCGTACCCCTGCTCGGCCAGGAAGCGCTGGCGTTTCGCGGCGAATTCCTGGTCGAGGGTGTCTCGCGCGACGAGCGCGTAGAAGCGCGCCGCGCGCCCGTCCGCCTTGGGCCGCAGCAGCCGGCCGAGCCGCTGGGCCTCCTCCTGTCGGGACCCGAACGAGCCGGAGACCTGGATCGCGACGGCGGCCTCGGGCAGGTCGATCGAGAAGTTCGCCACCTTCGACACGACGAGGCGGTTCAGCTCGCCGGCGCGGAACGCATCGAAGAGCCGCTGCCGCTCCTTGACGCTCGTCGAGCCCTTGATGACGGGGGCGTTGACTCGCTCGCCGATCTCGTCGAGCTGGTCGATGTACTGCCCGATCACGAGGAGCTGGTCGTTCGCGTGCCGAGCGACGAGGCGTTCGACGACGTCCGTCTTCGTCTCGCTCGACACGCACAGGCGGTACTTGTCGGCGTCGTCGGCCATCGCGTAGGCCATCCGCTCCTCGCGGGGAAGGTCCACGCGGACCTCGACGCAGTCGGCGGGCGCGATGTAGCCCTGCGCCTCGATGTCCTTCCACGGGGCGTCGTAGCGCTTCGGGCCGATGAGCGAGAACACCTCACCCTCGCGCCCGTCTTCCCGCACGAGCGTGGCCGTCAAGCCCAGCCGACGGCGCGCTTGGAGGTCCGCTGTCATGCGGAAGATGGGTGCGGGCAGCAGGTGGACCTCGTCGTAGACGATGAGCCCCCAGTCGTTCTGGTCGACGAGTTCGAGGTGCGGGTAGAGGCCGCCGCGCTTCACCGTGAGGACCTGATAGGTCGCGATCGTCACGGGCCGGACTTCCTTGACGGAGCCCGAGTACTCGCCGATCTCGTCCTCGGTGAGGCTCGTGCGCTTGAGCAGCTCCTGCTTCCACTGGCGCGCGGAGACGGTGTTCGTGACGAGGATGAGGGTCGTGGTCGAGGACTGCGCCATCGCGGCCGCGCCGACGAGCGTCTTGCCCGCACCGCACGGGAGGACGACGACGCCGCTGCCGCCGGCCCAGAAATTCTCGGCGGCGAGGCGCTGGTATGGCCGGAGGGCCCAGCCGTTCTCCTCGAGGGCGATGGGGTGGGGCGTCCCGTCGACGTAGCCGGCGCGGTCGTCGGCGGGCCACCCGATCTTCAGCAGCGCCTGCTTGAGCTGGCCGCGCTCCGACGAATGGACGACGACGGTCTCCCCGTCGATGCGCGGGCCGAGGAGGGGCGCGATCTTCTTCGCCCGCATGACTTCCTCGAGCACTGGGTAGTCGTCGGTCCGCATGACGAGGCCGTGCTGGGGATCCTTCTCGAGCCGCAGCCTGCCGTAGCGGGACATCGTCTCCTCGATGTCGATGAGGAGGGAGTGCGGGACGGGGAACCGTGAATAGCGCAGGAGCGTGTCGAGGACCTTCTCGGCGTCGATTCCCGCGGCGCGCGCGTTCCACAGCCCGAGGGGCGTGACCCGGTAGGTGTGGACGTGCTCGGGGGCGCGTTCGAGCTCGGCGAACGCCGCGATCGCGTGCCGTGCCTCGGTCGCCTGCTCATGGTCGACCTCGAGCAGGATCGTCTTGTCGCTCTGGACTATCAGCGGGCCGTCAGACACGGGTGCTCCTTCTTGGGCCCGCTCGGGTTATCAGGCCAGCTCGACGTCGATGATGCGGTGAACGCTGAGCACGCGCTCGGTTTCCCGCTCGGGGTCGAAGACGCGCACCCGGCCCGCGGAGATCGAGACCGGGCGTAGTTCCTCCACCGTCGAGTTGCCGAGCGCATCAACGATATTCAAGCGTACTGCCCGCTTGAGCCGGATGGCCTTCTGCAGTGTCTCGATGCCGAGCATCGGCGCGGCCTCGTCGCCGTTGGCGACCACGGCCGACTGGTTCCGCAGGATCGCGAGCTGGGCCTCGACGTCGTCCGCTGTGGGAATGGCGGGCCTGGGCTGAGGCGTGGGCAACGCGGTCGCCCCCGCGCCGCCGCGTGATCGCTGGAGCCGCACTACCGGATCGAACGAGGAATCGATGGCCGGCGCCAAGCCGAGCTCGCGAAGGACGGTTGCGGCTTCCTGGGGCGTGGCATTGCTGACGAGGACCGTGGGCGCGATCTGGGTGAGTCCGAGCTGCTGGGCCGACGGTTCGCGGAGGAGTCCGGCGAGGGCGGCTTCGTCGTCGCTCGAGATGAAGGACCCGGCGCGCCCGATGCGGATGCGCCCGTAGCGGCCCGCAGTGTCCTCGATGAGGTAGGCGAGGGGCTGCGGGATGCCGGCCTCCGCGTGCTGGGCGAGGAAGGCCGAGATCGACGCCGCGTCCTCGCCGGCGTCCAGCGCTCGCCGGAGGCTCGTCGCTGAGAAGCGGTAGATCGTCGCGGGCCCGCGCCCCTCGGCATCGGCGAGGAGGGCAAGGCGCCGCGCGAGGCCGGGCTCGAGGTAGCCCGGGGCGACGGCGGTCAGGTCTGCTTGGAGGTGGATCCGATCGACGCTCTGCGGGAGGATCTCCTCGAGCAGGGCGCGGAGGCCCTCGTAGTCGCCGCGCACAACAGCGGAGCCAGCCCTTGTGAGGGCACCCGACCCGAGGAAGCCGATCATCGTCGCCTCGGCGAGGACCCCGTCGAGTAGGCCGCGCAGGCGGCGCGCAAGGCGCGGCTGGGCCCATTCGAGGCGGGTCCGGACGTCCTGGGCGCGGACGACGACGGCGCGTCCGTCCGAGCTGCTCGCCTCACTGCTGAGCTCGGCCGCCACTTCGAGGACCCGACGCCGGACGGTCGCCGCGTCGGGACGCTGCCCCTCGCCGGAGAGAGGGGCGAGCTGCCCGCCGCCCTCCGCGGTCATCGCGAGCGAGGCGACCCGGGGCGTGTCGAGCCACGAGGCCGCGATCAGGAGCCACTGCTCGGGGCGGGGGAGCGCGAGCCATTCCTCGGCAGCCGTGGCGCGCCACGTGGAGGTGTCGACGTCGAGCGTGAGGATGCCCACGGCCGCGGCGAGTTCGAGCGCGAGGACGGTCTGATCGGAGTCCGCGCGGAGCGCGGCGGTGATCCGGCGCAGCTCCCGGGTTCCCACGCCGCCGGCGCGGAGCGTCTCGATGGGTCGCTCCGCGGCCTCGACCGCGAGCCCGCTCACGAGCCGGAGGACCTCGCCGATCGCGCCGAGCGCTGCGTTACGCCGGAGGGCAGTGCTCGTGGTTGTGGCGGGCGGGGGCGGCGGGTCGAGCGCGAGGTCGGGGACGATCCGGCCGCCGCGCAGGGCAAGGCCCACAGGGCGGGGCAGCTCGACGTGCTCGTCGTCGAGCGGGACGAGCAGACCGTGCGAAAGGAGCCAATCGACAGGGTTGTCGGTCTTCCGCCCCGGGCGCACGCGTGCCTCGGCGTGCGGCACGGCGCCGACGGGCCAGTTCGTGAACTTCGAGAGGACTTCGCGCGCCTTCGGGGGCGCGCTCTCGAGCGCCTCGGGGAGCGCAGCCCAACGCTCGAGCGCGTACGCGGCGGCGATGCGATGCTCAACGTGCTGCTGCTGGGCCGCCGCGGGGATCGCGTTGACGATGTCCGCGGCTTTCTCCGCGAAGAACTGCGAGACGGACGTGAGCTCGGTGTAGCCCCGCCCGAGGCCGGCCGGGTAGCTGCCTAGGACCTCCCTGACGCGCGCGACCGGCTGGTAGTAACGCCGCCTGCTCCCCGACGCGGAGTGGATGGAATCCGGAGGGTCGGCGCGGTAGATGAGCGCGAGCTGCGAGAGGTCGGCGAGGATCGCGTCGAGGGTGCCGAGAGTCGCGTTGCCGACGGCGTGGCGGAGTTCGACGGCGCTGCCGCTGCGGCCTTCGTCCTCGTCCGTGGTCAGGACGAGGGCCTCGAGCACCTGCAGCTGCGGCTTCGACAGCGATTCGAGAGCCCGCTGGAGGCTGACGCGGGCGCAGGCCCGCGCGGCGAGGGCAGCAAAATCGGGAACGCCGGGCGTGATGAGGTCCGGCCTGGCGGCGAAGAGACGGCGTAGAGCATCGTTGCCCCGAGCGGATAGTTCTTCGGCGAGTGCGCGGATCGATGACATGCCCCTAGCGCTTCCTCCTTTCGAGGAACGCCGCGACGAGCGCGGCGCCCATGCAAGCGAACGCGAGTGGAAGGCCGTAGAGCACGACGGCGGCCATCCAGCCGGGAGGCGTCTTCCCCGACGCTGCCAGTACGAGGGCAAGCGCGACCGTCGCGAAGGAGAAGACCGCGACAGCTGCACCGCCCCAAGAGGCGACGCGGCGGAATGTTGGCGCCATGAATCCAAACCTAACAGTGCCAGAGCCTCTGGCGCGTCCGTGGCTGACCGGACACAGTAATCTAGGGAGAGCGGTTCGCGCAGAACAGCGAGCAATTACTCCAACAGCGAGCAATTACTCGAACAGCGAGCAATCAGCCGAACGATGAGCAATCAACAGATTGGGGTCAGGGCAGTGCCCACTGGCAAGGTCAAGTTCTTCGACAAGGCGAAGGGCTTCGGGTTCATTGCGGGCGATGACGGGCACGAGGTCTTCCTGCCGGGCAGCGCTGTCCCCGCCGGTGCGGGTGAGATCAGGACTGGAACCCGGCTCGAGTACGGCATTGCCGAGGGCAAGCGCGGCCCGCAGGCGCTCGGCGTGCGCGTGCTCGAGAAGCTTCCGTCCGTGGCTCGGGCCAAGCGCATGCCCGCACGCGAGCTGGCCCCGATCGTCCAGGACCTCGTGAGTGTCCTGGACAATCTGTCGGGGCAGCTCGCCAAGGGGACCTACCCCGAGAAGGGCGCCACGATCGCGGCCGCCCTCCGCCGCGTAGCCGACCAGCTCGACGTCTGACATGGCAGGGCAAGCTTCTTCCTCCACCACCGCGGGCGGCGCTGAACCGCGGCCGCGGGCTGGCGTCCCTGTGTGGCGCGTCGGCAAGCCGGACGCTCTCCTGGCCGGAGCGGTCGGGGCTGCGCGGGCAGCCCTCCTCGAGGCCGTCGACGCAGAGCACATTGGCCGCCACCTTGGGGCGAAGAGCGAGGGCGAGCGCCTCGTCACCCATCTCTTCGAATGCCTCCGCCCGGGCTACCGAGGCTGGCAGTGGTACGTGACGGTGGCGAGGGTTTCGCGGTCCAAGATCGTCACCGTCAGCGAGCTCGGCGTCCTGCCGAGCGAGGATTCGGTGCTCGCTCCGGAGTGGGTGCCGTGGTCGGAACGCGTGCGGCCCGAGGAGCGGGAGCAGGCGATCCTCGACGCGGCGGCAGAGGGCGTCGAGGCCGCCGATGAGGCCGATGAGTACGACGACGAGGCCGCTGACGAGTCCGCGGATGATTCCTCTGACGAGGGCCCTGACGAGGCAGAGGAAGCCGAAGCAGAGGAAGCCGAGGCAGAGGAAGCGATTGAGGCGGCCGACGCGGAGGCCGCAGGCATCACCGACATCGACGACGAGATCGACTGAGCCGGTATTTAGCTGGCATAACGGTCAACTGGCTTAACGTTCAATGGTCAGCTCCCGCGGGTGGATTCCCGCCGGAGCTGACCATTTGTGTCAGCCGCGCAGGGCCGCCACTACGTAGTCGATGCACTGCGTGAGCTTGGTGACGTCGTCGGGCTCGATCGCCACGAAGGTCGCGATGCGGAGCTGATTGCGCCCGAGCTTCCGGTACGGCTCCGTGTCGACGACGCCGTTCGCCCGCAGGATCTTCGCGACCTGGGCCGCGTCGACCGACTCATCGAAGTCGATGGTTGCGATGACGTTCGAGCGCTCGGACGGGTTGGAGACGAACGGGGTCGCGAAGTCGGAGGCCTCGGCCCACGAATAGATGCGCTCGGCGGAGTCCGCGGTCCGCTTGGTCGCCCAGTCCAGGCCGCCCTGGGCATTGAGCCACTCCACTTGGGCGTTGAGGCCCACGAGCGTTGTGAGGCTCGGCGTGTTGTACGTCTGGTTCAGCTTGGAGTTGTCGACCGCGGTCTTGAGGTCGAGGAAGTCCGGAATCCACCGTCCCGAGCCCTTGATCTCCTCGACGCGCTCGAGCGCGGCGGGGGAGAACAGCGCGAGCCACAGGCCGCCGTCGGACGCGAAGTTCTTCTGGGGGGCGAAGTAGTAGACATCGGCCTCGGCGATGTCCACATCGAGCCCGCCTGCGGCGCTCGTCGCGTCGATGACAACGAGTGAGCCCTCGTCGGCGCCCTCGACCCGGCGAACGGGAGCCGCCACGCCGGTTGAGGTCTCGTTCTGCGGCCATGCGTACACGTCCACGCCGCCCTCTGCTGCCGGCTCCGGACGGGTGCCCGGCTCGGACGTGCGGATGCTGGAGGCCTCGAGGAACGGCGCCTTGTCCGTGGCTTTGGCGAACTTGGAACCGAACTCGCCGAACGAGAGGTGCTGAGCCTTCGAGCGTACGAGCCCGAACGACGCCGCATCCCAGAACGCGGTCGAGCCGCCGACGCCGAGGATCACCTCGTAGCCCTCCGGCGCCTTGAAGAACGAGGAGAGACCCTCGCGGACGGAGCCGACGAGGTTCTTCACGGGGGCCTGGCGGTGCGAAGTACCGAGGAGCTTCGTCCCAGCGGCCGCGATTGCCTCGACCTGCTCCTTCCTCACCTTCGAGGGGCCGGCACCGAATCGGCCGTCGGCCGGCAGGAGGTCGGCAGGAATGTCCAGCTGGGTCGTTTCGCTCACGGGGGCTCCTTGCAACGATTCCGGGCGGAGGCTCCTTCCGCCCCGCAACAGTCTGCCGCACGGGCTTGGCGACGGGTTAATCCAAGACATGCGCGCGACGCAGTTCCCTGGCCTCGAACGCGACGCAGTTCCCTGGCCTCAGATCCGGGCCGCAAGCGCTAATCTGAGCAGTTCAAAATAAGCTAGACTGGGCCTGCACTCACCGTGCTGCGCGCCCTGTTCCTCCGCCAGGCGCGGGAACCGCTGTTTCGCTTCCAAGGAGCCGCTGGCCGCATGACCGACCTCATCGACACCACTGAGATGTATCTCCGCACCATCCTCGAACTCGAGGAGGAGGGGATCGTTCCCCTGCGGGCGCGCATCGCGGAGCGCCTTCGGCACTCGGGTCCCACGGTGTCGCAGACGGTCGCCCGCATGGAGCGTGACGGCCTCGTGGTGGTGACGGGGGACCGCCACCTCGAGCTCACGGTCCTGGGGCGCAAGCGCGCAACCGAGGTCATGCGCAAGCACCGGCTCGCCGAGCGGCTCCTGTCCGACGTCATCGGGCTCGACTGGGCCTATGTCCACGACGAGGCCTGCCGTTGGGAGCACGTCATGAGCGAGCGCGTCGAGCGGCGTCTGTACGAGCTCTTGGGGCGCCCGAGCGAATCGCCGTACGGCAACCCGATCCCCGGACTCGAGGCCCTTGGCGGCGAGCCCTCAGAGGCTTTCACAGTAGGTGTGATCACCCTGGTCGATGCTATGCGGGAGTATGCGCCGGGGTCGCGGGTCATGGTGTGCCGCCTCGCGGAGCCGATCCAAGTGGACCCTGAGCTCCTCGCCCAGCTCGACGAGGGCGGGATCCGTCCGGGGGCGAAGCTCGCGCTCGAGCGGGTTGGCGACTACATCTCGGTGCGGACGCCCGAGGTCGACGGCGCCCTCGAGCTTCCCGTCGAGGTCGCCGCCCACGTCTTTGTCTCGATCTCGTGAGTGCGGCTGGCTCGTGACCGCCGCTGGATTTGGGTCACTGTAGCCTGTGGGACAGATCTCACAGGTTCGAACACGCCGAGAAGGAAAAAATCTACTTCTTGGACAAATGAGAGAACGCTACCCGCGACCGCTATCTCACTAAAGGTCACGGCAAGATCACGAATCGCCCTCGGGTGACACTTCTCACTCACCCTGCCATCGAGTCGTGAACCGACTCAATGGACCCTTGAAGGGGCGGCAAGCCCGTGATTCCGGGGTTTTTGGACCAAGATCCGTGTCCTGGCCGTGATCATCTGAGATACCGCTGTGATCCGAATGTGACTTTCCGTGAGAAGTCGGCTACGCTCGTTCGTGTTCCAGCTCCAACCAAGTTGGAACATCCGGTCGGATTGCCTAGCTCTGCCGCTGGCCGGAGTCCGTTCGCACAACCGTCTGGCAGGGGCGGGGGAACCAATTTCGGGCCTCCTCACGGAGGTCCTTGGGGTAAAGCAGCCCGGTGCTTGCACCGGGAGGCCGGATACTTCCAGTCCGAACCCGACAGCTCACCTCGCAGGCATTGGGAGAGGCTACCTCTGTGTCGTCACGCAACGTCATTGCGCGTCGTTGGGCCATGCCGGCCCGCAACAGCCGTACCACGGCTGCTGCTCCGGCCATGCCCGATGACGCAGGCATCGTCGGCCGTACGGCCGTCGCCGCTGCGCCACGCTTGACTGTTGCCACGGGTTCGCCCGTGTCAAACAAGCTGCAGCGCAAAGCCTCGGTCCTCTCCGACGTCGGCAGCGCCCGCTTCTCGAGCGTCGTCGCGTCAAAGAAGTCGATTTCCGGCATGCACTCGCACGCCGCCGGTTGCGGCTTCTGTACGTTCCGCTGACCCCCTGACCGTGAGGGTTCACGGCCGTCCCCCAACGGCCGCGTCCTCATCCGCGTGCCAAAACCCCCAGGCGCGCGGGCGACGAAAGAGAGAAACGCCCCAGATGTCCACTCGTGCTGGAATCGCTCGGCACCGGGCCGAGAACACCTCCTCCATCGCCATCATCGCGAAGGCCGTGACGGAGAACGCCGGCGGCATGGGCCGTCAGGCTGCCGTCATCGCTGCCGCTTCGGGCCTGGTCCTGACGAGCGGCGTTGCCGCCAACGCGGCCGAGCTCCCCACTCAGCGTGATGCTTCCGCACCTGCTGCTCTGCAGGTCCAGACCGCCGTTGACGCCAACGTCGCCGCCGATGCTGGTGCCCAGGTGAGCTTCGAGCGGCCGGCCGTCGGGTCGGAAGCCGCTCCGGCTCCTGCTCCGGCGCCTGCCCCTGTTCAGCAGGCCGCGACCAACGTCACTCCCGCAGCGGATACCACTCCCGCCCCCGCCCCTGCCGCTACGACGACGGCCACCGCGACCGCCGCCGTCCAGACGGCTCCCGCCGCCTCCTCGAGCGGGAAGGGCGCGGCGATCGCCGCTGCCGCCTACGCACAGCTCGGCGTCCACCAGGACTGCACGATGCTTGTGACGAACGCGCTCGCCGCGGTCGGCATCTACTTCCACGGCTGGCCGGCCGACTACATGTCCCTCGGCCACATTGTGAGTGGCTCCGAGGCCCAGCCCGGCGACCTCGTGTACTACCAGAACGGTGGCATGGGCATGGCCCACATCGCCGTCTACGTCGGCAACGGCATGGCTGTCCACGGCGGTTGGGACGGCGACAACACTGTTCTCTACAGCGTGAACGTCGGTTCCGGCCCCGTCTTCATCCACGTCGACCGCTGATCCCGGTCTTCTCCTAAAACGGCGCCTCTCCCTGAAGGGAGGGGCGCCGTTTTTGGTATCAGGGGAGTGAACAATCGGTAGAGGTTGCGGCCGAACACCGTCGTGGTTCGTAAAACTGCAAATTCGTTCAGTACTCTAAAAGGGTCGATCAGCCCGACCATGCACAGGGCAGCCGGCCCTGTGCCCCTGATCGGGTGCGGCCGTGAAGAGGAACGCAGCATGCGCACACTCGTCCTGAATGCCGGTTACGAACCATTGGCGGTAGTGAGCTTCCGCCGGGCCCTCGTGCTTGTCCTCGCCGGAAAGGCGAGCATCGTCGCGGAGGACGGCGATCCAGTCGTCGGTCCGCGCGATGTGCTCGGGCGCCCGTCAGTGATCCTGCTCAACCGCTACATCAGACCCCGGAGAACGCACACCGCGACGGTCAGCAGACGCGGGGTGCTTCGCAGAGACGGGCACCTGTGTGCTTACTGCGGCAAGACCGCCCACACCATCGACCATGTGCTTCCGAAGTCGCGCGGCGGCCAGGACACCTGGGAGAATCTGGTGGCGTGCTGCCTGCGCTGCAACAACCTCAAGGGAGACCACACTCCAGCCGAGATGGGGTGGAAGCTTCGCTTCACTCCCCAGACCCCGGTCGGGACGATCTGGCAGATCAAGGAACTCGAGAAGCCGATCGCCCAGTGGAGTCCCTTCCTCCTCCCGGAGTCGGCGGCCTGAACGCCCACCAGAAGGCGCCCGCGTTCGATGCTGTCATCCTGGCCGGGGGCCGGGCTTCGCGGCTCGGCGGCTACCCCAAGCCCCAGCTCGTCTATGAGGGCGTCACGCTGCTCGATCGCGCCCTCGGTGCCGTGGGCGGGGCGGAGAGGGTCGTCGTCGTGGGCCCCCGACAGCACGTGCCTCGCTCCGTGGGCTGGGCGCGCGAGTCGCCGCTGTTCGCTGGGCCCGTCGCCGCCCTTGGAGCGGGCGTCGCCGCGCTCGCTCCGTCGATCGAAGGGCGGGGCGCACCGTGGGTCGCCGTCCTTGCCGCGGATCTCCCGCGCGCGGGCGAGGCGTTCGCCCCTCTTCTTGCGGCCTGCGCGCTTGAACCCCCCGCCGACGTCGTGCTCGCCGAGGATGAAGGGGGCCGCCCGCAGCCGCTCCTCGCACTGTACCGGCGCGCTCCCCTCGAACGGGCCCTCGCCGCCTTGGCCGACGACGGCGGTCTGGCCGACCGGCCCTTGCGGCATCTCGTTGCTAGGCTGTCGGTGCAGCCCCTGCGCCTGAAGCCAGGCCTGGCCGACGACGTCGACACATGGTCCTCCGCGGAGCGTTGGGGCATCCCCCGCCCGGAACGACCGGGCGCGCAGAGCGAGTACGAGGAGCCCGAGATGCCGGAGACGGACAACGACGAGATCCTGCGGGCATGGTGCGCCGAGCTTGTTGAGGCCTTCGAGCTCGATGGGCTCGAGGTCGACATCGACGCGGTGCTCGGTCTCGCGGGGGTGGCCGCGCACGGTGTCGTGCGCCCAGCGGCACCGCTCACGACCTTCATCGCGGCCTACGCGGCAGGGTTTGCCGCGGGCAGCGGGCAAGCCGGAGAGAAGGTCGCGATGGAATCGGCCATCGACGTCGCGCGCCGGGCCCTGAAGTCGCGGGCCGATCGGGCCGGGTCCGGGGAATGAGCGACGGCGCCGCGGGCGCCGCGCACTCCCTGCACCACTCATGGTCGGAGGCCCGCGCGGCGGCGGCCGCGGCGGGATCCCCGATTCCGCCGGCCGAAGCCCCGCTCTCTGCGTGCGCGGGCCGGGCCTTGGCAAAGGACCTCACCGCGCTCACGCCGTTGCCCCACTACGCGTCGTCGGCCATGGATGGCTGGGCGGTGAGCGGCACTGGGCCGTGGATCCTCGCCGAGCCTGGGGAACCACTCGCCGCGCATCAGGCGAGCCCCATCGTGACGGGGGGCGCGCTGCCAGCGGGGGCCCGTGCCGTCCTGCGCCGCGAGTACGGCGAGATCGCGCCGGATGACGAAGGCCTCCCGCACCTCCGCCTGGGCCCCGCGGCGCCCCCCGGCTCGCCTTCCGGCGGGGCGGACCTCCGACCCGCCGGAGAGGAAGCCCAGCCCGGAGACGTCTTGCTGCCGGTGGGCACGGAGCTCGGACCAGCCCAGCTCGCGCTGGCCGCGATCGCCGGGTATGACGAACTTCCGGTCGAGGGGCGGCCACTAGTTCGGATCGTGCGCACGGGCTCAGAGGTCGTCGAGTCGGGGATGCCCGAGCCGGGACGGGTCCGCGACGTCTTCAGTTTCCTCATCCCACCGCTTGTGGCGGCCTACGGGGGGATCCTCGTGGGCCAGCAGAAGATCGGCGACGCCGCCGAGGAGTGGCATGCGGCCCTCGCGGACGACGCCGTAGCAGACACGGCGGTAGAAGACGCGGTAGAAGACGCGGTAGAAGACGCGGTAGAAGGAAGCGGAAGCGCGAGCGCCCCATCACAACTCGGCCCGGCCGACGTCGTCATCACCACGGGCGGCACCGGCAAAGGCGAGTCCGATCACCTGCGCGACGTCGTCGCCCGGCTGGGCGGACGCCTGCTCGTCGACGGCATCTCGATGCGGCCCGGCCACCCGACGGTTCTCGCGGAACTGCCTGACGGGCGGTTCTTCGTGGGACTCCCGGGAAACCCTCTTGCCGCGGTCATGGGCTTTCTTGCCGTGGGGGAGCCGCTCCTCTCCACCCTCGGGGGACGCCCTCCGTTGAATACGGTCGAGTTGCCGTCGGGAACCGTCTTCGAGCCCGAGCTCAAGCGGACGCGGCTCGTCCCCTTCCGGCGCATGTATGGGATGGCGTCGCCGGCCGGTGCCACCGGGTCGGGGATGCTGCGCGGGCTCGCGCGGGCCGACGGCGTCATGGTGATCCCGCCACACGGCGTCCAGCTCGGCGAACCTGTGCAGGTGCTGCCGCTCCCGTGGGGACGGCCGCTCGTCGAGCCCGCCGTGGAAACTGCCGCCAAGCCGAAGCCGAAGCGTAGGAGCGTCTCGTCGAAGGAGCCCGTGGACTGGAGCGCGCTCGATGCCTGATCGCAGACAGCGCCGGCCGCGCTCGTTTTGAGGCGGCTGGGAGGGGCAGGATGGTGTTTACGAGCAGTGATGGAGGGATCCCCATGGGCCGGCTGAGCCAGCGGCGCCGCGTGCGCAAGTTCGTCCTCGGCAGCGAATATCCGGTGCGGGACAAGGAGGATGTGCTCGCAGTCGAGGAGCCGCTCGAGATCCGTCTCTCAGGTCCCTCCCGAACCTTCACCTACAGCGTCACCATGCGCACGCCGGGAGACGACTTCGACCTCGTCGCCGGCTTCCTCGTCTCCGAGGGCGTCGTGTGGGAGCCCGGGCAGATCATCGCCGAGCGGTTCTGCGGCGGCGAGGACGAGGACGGGCGCCAGACATTCAACGTGGTCCAGGCCCAATTGCGCCCGGACGTCACGATGCCCGAGACCGGCCGCGCGGTCTACACGTCCAGCTCGTGCGGCATCTGCGGGACGGATTCGATCGAGTCCGTCCGGCGCTCGGGGCACCACAGTCCAGCGGACGACGGCGTTCGCCTCCTCCCTGAGCTCGTCGCCGGCCTGCCTGCCCGGCTCCGCGAGGCGCAGGGGCTCTTCGACAAGACCGGCGGCGTGCACGCCGCAGGCCTCTTCCGCGTGGGCGAGGGCGGGACGTCGGCGGAGCTGTTGTGCCTGCGGGAGGACGTGGGGCGGCACAATGCGGTGGACAAGGTCATCGGGTGGGCCCTGCGATCAAGAGCGCTCCCGCTGTCCGGCACCGTGCTGCAGGTCTCGGGCAGGGCTTCATTCGAGCTCGTACAGAAGGCCGCGATGGCGGGGATCCCGGTGCTCGCCGCGGTCAGCGCGCCGTCCTCGCTCGCCGCGGAGCTTGCCGAAGAGACTGGCGTCACCCTCATCGGCTTCAGCCGAGGCGCGGGGTTCAACGTCTACGCGGGGCACGAAAGGCTGCTCTCCTGACGCAGAACTCTCAGCCAGGAGCGGAAAGGCAAGCGCTTCCACTCGCGGCTACGGTCGAGTAGGTTTGAAGGGGGACCGTTACTCCATCGATTGGATCGAGAGAGCACGTGCACGACGACCGGCTCATCACTGAAGCGCGCATCGACAGATTTCTTCGAGATCGGCTCGAACCGGCCATCTACCGCCGGAGCATCCCGCTCACTGCCGAGCGGTGGGACGCTCCGGGGGAGCCGGTCCGGGTGACGGAGGCGCTCGGGCAGAAGTATCGGCCCGCTCAAGAGGGAGAGGCCTGGGGGCCGACCTGGGGGACCACGTGGCTGCGGCTCTCAGCCGACGTGCCCGAGGGGTGGGGTGAGGCAGGCTTCGAGGTGGAGGCCGTCGTCGACCTCGGCTTCTCACCCCAAGTGCCGGGCTTCCAATGCGAGGGACTCGCCTGGTCCGTCGAAGCGACGCCGATCAAGGCCGTGAACCCCCGCAATCGCTACATCCCGCTCGCGGCGCTCGGCGGAGGCCCCGCCGTCGTCTTCTACCTCGAAGCGGCGGCGAACCCGGACCTAGCGCAGAATTGGGGCTTCGTGCCCACAGCCCAAGGCGACCTTGAGACGGCCAGCCGCGAGCCCCTCTACAGGCTCGGCCGGATGGAGCTCGCTGAGCGCGACCTCGAGGTATGGGAGCTCGTGCAGGACGTGTACAGCATCCGCGGGCTCATGCACGAACTCCCGATGGATCGCCCGAGGCGCTACGAGATCCTGCGCGCCCTCGAGCGGATGTGCGACGTCATGGACCCCGACAACGTCTCCCGCACCGCGGCCTCCGGGCGCGAGGCCCTCGCCGGGGTGCTCGCGGCCCCGGCCACGGCGAGTTCGATGCGCCTCGTGGCAACGGGACACGCGCACATCGACTCGGCATGGCTCTGGCCCGTGCGAGAGACGATGCGCAAGTGCGCCCGCACGTTCTCCAACGTCGTCTCGCTCATGGACGCCGACCCGGAGTTCACGTTCGCGTGCTCGTCCGCCCAGCAGCTCGCGTGGATCAAGGATCTCTATCCGGACCTCTTCGAGCGCATCAAGGAGAAGGTCGCGGAGGGCCGATTCGTGCCCGTGGGGGGCATGTGGGTCGAGGCGGACGGCAACATGCCCGGCGGCGAGGCGATGGCGCGCCAGTTCATCGAGGGCAAGCACTTCTTCCTCGGGGAGTTCGGGGTGGAATGCGAGGAGTGCTGGCTGCCGGACTCGTTCGGCTACTCCGCCTCCCTGCCGCAGATCGTGAAGTCTGCCGGCGCGCGCTACTTCCTCACCCAGAAGACCTCGTGGAATCAGGTCAACAGGATCCCCCACCACAGCTTCTACTGGGAGGGGATCGACGGGAGCCGCGTCTTCACCCACTTCCCTCCGACCGACAACTACAACTCCGACCTCGCCGCCTCCGAGCTCGCGTACGCCGAGCGCAACTTCCGCGAGAAGGGCCGCGCCACCTTGGGGCTCGTCCCGTTCGGCTACGGCGACGGCGGCGGCGGCCCGACCCGGGAGATGCTCGCTGCCGCCCACCGCGCCCGGGACCTCGAGGGCTCACCCCGGGTCGAGCTGGGGCGGCCGAGCGACTTCTTCGCCGAGGCGGAGGCCGAGTACCCCGACGCTCCCGTCTGGACCGGCGAGATGTACCTCGAGAAGCACCGCGGCACCTTCACGACCCAGGCGGGAACGAAGCGCGGAAACCGGCGTTGCGAGCACCTCCTGCGCGAGGCCGAGCTCTGGTGCGCGACTGCGACCGTCCGGGCCGGTGCCGTGTACCCGGCTGCCGACCTCAAGCGGCTCTGGCGCACGGTCCTCCTGCAGCAGTTCCACGACATACTGCCCGGAAGTGCAATCGCGTGGGTCCACCACGATGCCGAGTGCAACTACGCCGCAGTCGAGGCCGAACTCGAGCGGATCATCGCCGCGGCCGCGCGCGCCGTCGTCGGCGAGGGCAGCACGCCTCTCCTGCTCAACGCCGCGCCGCACGCACGCGAGGGCGTCCCCGCTCTGGGGGCCCGCGCCGTAGTGCGTTCTGCCTCCGACGCTGAGGTGGGCGAGCGGACGACGGCGGGTGGCCGCCGCTGGGTCCTCGAGAACAGCCTCGTGCGGGCCGAAGTCGACGAGCGCGGGCTGCTCGTGTCGCTGCGCGACGCCGCAAGCGGGCGCGAGGCCATTGCGCCGGGCGAGGCGGGCAATCTCCTCGAACTGCATCGGGACACGCCCAACGAATGGGACGCGTGGGACATCGACGTTTTCTACCGGCGCGTCTCGACCCGGCTCGACGAGGCGACCTCGGTTGCCGTGGCGCCGGGCACTCGCGCGGAGGCCTCGATCGAGGTGCGACGTGAGTTCGGCGAATCGAGCGTCACGCAGCGCCTTGTGCTCGCGCCGGGCTCCCCGTCGCTGCGGATCGAGACGACCGTCGACTGGCATGAGCGGGAGAAGCTCCTCAAGCTCGGCTTCCCGCTCGATCTGAGGGCCGAGCGTTCCGCGTCCGAGATCCAGTTCGGCCACGTGTTCCGCCCCATCGCGACCAATACCTCGTGGGACTGGGCCCGCTTCGAGACGTGTGCTCACCGCTGGATCCACGTGGGGGAAGGGACCTTCGGGGTCGCCGTCACGAACTCGTCCACCTACGGGCACGACGTCACGCGGAGCGTCCGCGCGGACGGAGGCACCACGACGCTCGTGCGGCTTTCGCTGCTCCGCTCCCCGTGCTATCCCGACCCGGAGACGGACCAGGGGCGGCACGAGTTCATCGTGACGGTGCGCCCGGGCGCCGGGATCGAGGACGCTGTCGAGGAGGGCTACCGGACGAACCTCGAGCCGAGGATCGTGGACGGCGCGCGCGAGGCGGCTCCGCTCGTGGCGGTTGACAACCCGGGTGTGGTTGTGGAGGCCGTCAAGCTTGCGGAGGACGGCTCGGGCGACGTCGTCGTGCGGCTCTACGAGTCACGCGGCGAGCGGGCAGCGGCCAATGTCGTTCCGGGATTCGCTGCGGCGGGAGTCAGTTCTGTCGACCTGCTTGAGCGGCCGTGGGCGAGCGGTGAGGCAACAGCGGCCCGCGTGGTGAGCGGGCCCGAGGGCTCCGCGTCGATGGTTTTGAGACCGTTCCAGATCGTGACGCTGAGGTTCCGGAGGGATCTGTAGAAGCTCTTCCTGGGCTGAGTGGAGGCGGCCCGAAGGCCGCCGCCACTCATCCCCCCAATGCAGAAGCGCCCATCCCCCTGACGGTCGCGTTCACACATCCATGATTCTGGCACACAGTAATGAATTTGTGAACTCGTTCATCAAGTGTGTGGATTTTTTACTTCTGTGTCGGCGAAGTTACGGCGGCGCGCCCTGCCGATGAGCGACGACACCCAGACGAGGGCGAGCCCCGAGCAGAGCAGCAGGATCGTGCTGTAGTTGATCGTCTGGGACAGCCACAGGTCCTCCTTCGGGAGGACCGTGATGATGTTCGAAATGGCTAGGTCGAAGTAGCCGAGGCCGAGCAGCGCCGCGGCCCAGCGCAGGAGAGCGGGGCCCGGACGCCGCACCGCCGCCGTGAGGACTGGAAGCAGCACAATCCCGGTGAACGTCGGATAGAGCCGCCCCATCGTGCCGTAGATGGCCGGCCACAGCTCAAGGTCCGGCGTGTTGAATCCGACGCGTGAGGTGGCCAGATCGGAAAGCACGAACGAGGCCACGAGGACTGCGCTCGCCGCGGCGAGCAGCCCGAGCCCGAAGGGGCCGAGGAGCGCGCGCTCGGCCCGGAAGCCGGAGAACGCGCGGGCCACGCGGACGCCGAGCAGGAGCGTGAAGCCGAAGATGATGAAGCGCAGGACGAGGTTGGCTACGTTGTGGCCGCCGAGAAGGTGGTCGACCGCGAGGTAGGGGCCACCGATGCTGAGCAGGACGGCGAGGTCGAGCAACGTCATGAGCCAGAACATGAGTCGGTTGTGCCCGCGCAGGAAGGCGGGCAGCCGGGTCAGCAGGAGGATTGTGACGATCGCGCACGTCCCCCATTGGAGCAAGATCACGCTAGATGATCCCATGCTCGGCGGGAGGCGCGCTCGTCGTGCTCCTGGCGCTTGAGGGAGCGGCCTAGCACGGCGAGCCGCTCCGAGGCGAGCAGCGTCAGCTCCGCATCGCTCAGCCGCCCCAAGGCGTCTTGGACGGCCGACGGCGGCCATCCCGCCTCGTCCGCCGTCACGAGGCCCGTGACCACGAGCCCGTTGCGGAGTCCGACGCCGGCCTCCCGCGCCGTGCGGACGGCGAGCTCGGGCGTTAGCCGGTTAGCGCTCAGCTGCGCCGAGTAGTTCTGGGGGGCGATGCCCGCGGCGAGGCTCACGCGGTGGCGGAGTTCGCCGTCGTCAATTGCCTCGACCCACTGGCGCACGGCGGGCTGCTCTCCGAGGGGCAGCTCGCCGGGCTGCGGCGGAGCCGGCACAGAGGGCTGGGCTCCGACGCGCACGAGGAGCTCCTGGAGCAGCCGCGCGGTCGGGGTTTGGCTCAGTACCTCTGCATCCGTGGGCGGCGCGACGCTCGCGGCGAGCTCGCGGTACTGGTCGAAGTCCGCGAGGCCCAGCACGGGATTGCGTCCGTAGGCGCGCGCGACGGCGACGACGGTCGTCTCCGCGACCTTTCCGCGCACCAGCTGCTGGGCGAGGGTGCTCCGCTTGACGCCCGACTGACGGCACACGTCGGCGGTACTCGACCCAGGGGCCAGCTGGCTGATCCAGCGCTGGAACGCGATGGCGGAGACGGACATTCAGGACCTTCCTCGTCAGGTCGGGCGGCTCCCAGAGATAGATGGCGTAGCGACCGATTTTGATTTTACGACCGTCTCGGGGTGGTCTATGCTGAATTCAAGCCCGTCGGCTCGCGCACCCCCCAATCGCGAGCCGGCGGGCCCTTCAATTCCTAGGCCAGATCCCTCCTGCGGACGGCTCATTTCTGCGGCCAGCCCAGTTGTGCGAGGCGTGCGCGGCCGGGCCTATCCTTACTAGGCACGGAAAGGCGGTGACCGGCGCATGAGCATGGACCGGGCGGCGTGGAGCTACATGCACGCCATGGGCAAGGCAAAGGATGGGGCCAATCCCTTCACCAAGGTCACCCTCAAGCGGGTCCTGGGCTTCGCCCGGCCCTACCGCCTGCGGATCCTGGTCTTCGTCATCGTCTCGATCCTCGACGCGGTGGTCTCCGTGGCCACACCGGTCCTCGCGGGCCAAGTCGTGGACGCGATCGTGGCCCGCTCGGGCCTGGGTCCCGTGGTCTTCCTTGCGGCGCTCATCGGCGTCCTCGCGATAGCGGACGCTGGCTTCAGCCTCCTCTCGCGGTGGATGTCCTCGCTCATCGGCGAGGGGGTGATCCTCGATCTGCGCCGCGCCGTCTTCGACCACGTGCAGAAGATGCCGATCGCCTTCTTCATGCGCACGCGCACCGGTGCCCTCGTGAGCCGGCTCAACAACGACGTCATCGGCGCGCAGTCGGCCTTCGCCGGCACACTGAGCGGCGTGGTGAGCAACAGCGTCTCGCTCATCCTGACCATCGCGGTCATGGTGCAGAAGTCGTGGCTCGTGACGCTCCTCTCGCTCCTCCTCTTGCCGTTGTTCCTGCTGCCCGCGCGGCGCATGGGCGCGAAGATCGCCGACATGCGCCGCGAGGCGGCCGCGTACAACGCCGCGATGGGCAACCAGATGACCGAGCGCTTCTCGGCGCCCGGCGCAACGCTCATCAAGCTGTTCGGCCGGCCCGACGAGGAATCCGCCGAGTTCGCCGCAAAGGCAAAGCGCGTGCGGGATATCGGCGTCCGGAGCACGGTCCTCGCGTTCGCCTTCATCACGTCGCTCACGCTGGTCTCCTCGCTGGCCCTAGCCCTCGTCTACGGGGTGGGCGGCTGGCTCGCGGTGAGCGGGCAGATGGCGGCGGGCGACGTCGTCGTGCTCGCCCTGCTGCTCACGAAGCTGTACGCACCCATCACGTCACTGTCCAACGCCCGCGTGGACGTCATGAGCGCGCTCGTGAGCTTCGAGCGCGTCTTCGAGGTGCTCGACCTCGTCCCGCTCATCCGCGAGAAGGATTCGGCGCGGCCGCTCCCGGAAGGGCCGGTCTCGGTCGAGTTCGACGACGTGCGGTTCTCCTACCCCTCGGCGGAAAAGGTCTCGCTCGCCTCGCTCGAAGAGGTCGCCGTGCTCGACACGCGGGGAGGCGAGCAAGTCCTCCACGGGCTCTCGTTCGCGGTCGAGCCGGGCCAGACGGTCGCGCTCGTCGGGTCGTCGGGGGCCGGGAAGTCGACGACGGCGCAGCTCATCGCGCGCCTGTACGACGTCGACTCGGGGGCCGTGCGGATCGGCGGGGTCGACGTGCGGGACACCACGTTCGATTCGCTCCGCGGCACGGTCGGGATGGTGACCCAAGACGGCCACCTCTTCCACGAATCCATCGCGACCAACCTGCGCCTCGCCGCCCCGGTCGCGACCGACGACGAACTGTGGGACGCGCTGCGGCGCGCGAGGCTCGACGGAATGGTCCGTTCGTTGCCGGACGGCCTCGAGACGGTCGTGGGGGAGCGCGGCTACCGGCTCTCCGGCGGCGAGCGCCAGCGGCTCACGATCGCCCGGCTGCTGCTCGCGCAGCCGCGCGTCGTCATCCTCGACGAGGCGACGGCCTCGCTCGACTCCACGAACGAGGCGGCCGTTCAGGCCGCCCTCACGGAGGCCCTTGAGGGCCGTACGGCGCTCGTCATCGCCCACCGCCTCTCGACCATCCGGGCGGCCGACCAGATCCTCGTCGTCGAGGAGGGCCGGATCGTGGAGCGCGGGACCCACGCCGACCTGCTCGCGGCCAGGGGCCGCTACGCCGAGCTGTACAACACGCAGTTCGCCCAGGCGGTCGCGGTTGCCGAGGACGCCGGGGTGGACCTCGCGGGTTAGGCTCGTCCCGTGCCTCCGATCGTCGTTTCCGCCGTCTGCGTCTTCTCCTCCGATGGTCGCCTTTTGACCGTCCGGAAGCGCGGGACGAGCCGCTTCATGCACCCCGGCGGGAAGCCGGAACCGGGCGAGACCGCGGCGCAGGCCGCGAGCCGCGAGCTCGCCGAAGAGGTCGGGATCCTCGTGGCTGCTGATGAGCTCGAGCCGATGGGGTTCTGGGTTGCCGGGGCCGCGAACGAAGCCGGTATGGACATCGAGGCGACCGTCTTCACCGCTCCGGGGACCCACGATCCTGCCGAGATCCACGCTTCAGCCGAGATCGCCGAGCTCCGCTGGCTCGACCTCGGTGGGGAGCTGCCGGAAGACCTCGCGCCGCTCCTGACCGACCACGTGCTCCCGGCCCTCAGGAATGTCGCGTGAGGGTGCTCGTCAGGAGGAGGTCCTTCGCGGGGCCCCTGACGTCCCACACGTAGCGGAACTGGTCGGGGCCGAGGACGGTGTAGGAGACGCGGTAGTCGTCCGGGTCGCACCAGTGCTGGGCGCGCAGGCCGGACGAGTCCGCGGAGAGCGATACACGGTGGAAGAACCGCCCGTCGGGGAAGAAGACGTCCATCGTGGCGGCCGCATCGGTCGGCCGCCACACGTACTCGCGCGCCGCGGGCCCCTCGTGGTCCCCCCAGCGGACGGTTCCGTGCTCGCTCTGGAGCAGGGCGCCGTCGTCCGCTGACGCTGGGCCGGGGGCGAAGACCGTGCTTCCCATGAAGGTGCCGGTGGTGCCCGTGGAGCGATCGAGCATCCTGCGCTCGACCGCCCAGATGCCGCTCAGATAGGAGCGCAGATCCGGCACTGAATACGACAAGTGCCCCCGACCGGAATCGAACCGATGGCCTGCCCTTTAGGAGAGGGCCGCTCTATCCTACTGAGCTACGGGGGCCCGCCCGGGTGTCCCGGGCACGCTCTCAAGCATATCGTTTTCGCGCGCGGGGTTGCGCCACCGGCTGTCGGTGCTGCTCGCTAGTGTGTGCTCATGCGATCCCGCGAGACCTTCCCCGCTCCGGCGGACGTACGGCACTATCTGGGCGCGTGGTCCGCCGTGAGCGTCGTGCAGTTCTTCGTGGCCGAGGCAGTCGTCGCGCTCCGCTGGGCGGGCCCGACGCCGTACAGCCGGTCCGCGAACTTCATCAGCGACCTCGGTGCGCTACGCTGCGGGCTCCACTCGGGGAGGGAAGTCTGCTCGCCGTTGAACTGGCTCATGAACGGCTCGTTCGTGCTGCAAGGGCTTGGCATGCTCTTGGCAGCCGCCCTCATCACCTCGACCGTCCTCGGCGTTGCTGCCCGCCCCACCGAGCCTTCGCCGAGGGGGCTCACGGCGACCACGGCGGCCCGCATTCTGCTCGCCGCGGCGGGCGCCGGGCTCGTCGTCGTCGGCCTCGTCCCGGAGGATTCGATCGACGCGCTGCACCTGATCGGCGCCGGGTTCTACTTCGGGGGTGCCTCGCTGGCGCTCGTCATCCTCGGGGCGCAATGGCTCGCCCACACGGCCGCAGGGTGGGCGGTCCTCGGCCTCGGCGTGCTCTCGCTCGTCTCGACCGTGATCGGTGCCACGACCCGCCTCCAGGTACCCGAACCGGGCCTGCTCGAGCGCTTCATGGCCTATCC
The DNA here is from genome assembly GCF_022539255.1 of Sinomonas terrae. Classification (NCBI taxonomy): domain Bacteria; kingdom Bacillati; phylum Actinomycetota; class Actinomycetes; order Micrococcales; family Micrococcaceae; genus Sinomonas; species Sinomonas terrae. Next base: position 3,432,233 of record NZ_JAKZBV010000001.1, on the reverse strand, counting down.
GATCACGTTCGGCATCGCGCTGATGGGTGCCGTCATCTTCGCTGGTGCGCAGCGCCAGCAGGCCGAGATCAGGCGTCTGCGGGCTGCTCGTCCTTCTTCTCCCGCCAGCTGACGAGCGCGATCGCCCCGCCGCCGAGCACGAGGAGGAGGAACAGCACCCAGCCGAGGACCACGAGCACCGAGGCGAGCGCCGCGAGGCCCGCGCTGAACGTGTGGGAGCCCAGGGCGTCGTCGATCGCGATCTGCCCCCAGATGCTCACGACGGCGAAGACCAGCACGCCCGCGAAACCCGCCCAGCGCACGGCCTTGGACTTGGCCCACGTGCCGAAGACGAGGAGGAAGGTAAGGGCGAAGACGACGACGAAGATCGTCCCCGCCGTCTTGTGCACGTAGCTCAGCTGCCCCAAGGCGTCGGAGTTCAGGACACCGCGGAGCTGCTGGACGTACCCCGTCGAGAAGCCGCCGATAAGCGAGTCAGGCATCGCGAGCCCGTTGCTGAGCTGCGTCATCTGGGTGAGCGTCAGCAGGTGGAAGTACCAGAACATGAACAGCGTGGCGCCCAGCGCCGCGATGATGATGAGCTTGGGGTTGCCTTCCCCCGGCTGGGCGGGCCGCATGGGCTGTACAGGGGTGCGTGCGCCTTGCTGCGCCGAGGGGGCGACGGCGGCTCTCTCGCCGTGCTTGCGGGCGCGTTGGGCGGGGGTCTTGGACATGATTCCATTATCGCTAGGCTGGTGGGGTGCCCCAGCTGACCGAAGATCTGGCCCTCGATCCTGCCCTCGACGACGCCGCGCTCGCGGCCGCCCTCGTCCGCAATGCCGGCAGTCTTGCCCTGCGAATGCGCACGGAGGGGCTCTCGGCCGAACGCAAGACCTCGGTTTCGGACATCGTCACCGCCGCGGACAAGGCCGCGGAGGCCTACGTCGTCGACCAGCTGGTGCGATGCCGTCCCGACGACGGTGTGTTCGGGGAGGAAGGAGCTTCGATCGCCTCGTCCTCCGGCCGCACGTGGGTGATCGACCCCGTCGACGGAACGTTCAACTTCTTCTCGGGCTCCCGTTACTGGTGCTCGGCGATCGCACTCCGGGGCGAGGCCGCGACGACCGAGTGCGACCCCGACGTCGACCTCGGCGCGATCTTCCAGCCTCAGGAGGACAAGCTCTGGGTCGGGGGAGCGGACGTGCCGGCGACGCTGAACGGGGAGCCCCTCGCCGGGCCCGCTGACCTGCCGCTGGCCATGCTCGGCACCGCGACCTCGATCCAGCCTCGCTGGCTCGAGCAGCCGCTCTCTGCCATGCCGTGGCACAACGCGGCCATCAAGGCCGCCTCGATCCGCATCCTCGGCTCCGGGTCGTGCGACCTCGCGCGTGTTGCCCAGGGCGAGATCGGCGCCTGGTTCCAGCACTCATGTCCCCAGTGGGACTGGCTGCCGGGGAAGGCGATCCTCGGCGCGGCAGGCGGGAGCACGGGCACCGTCGTCGTCAACGGGCTCACATGGTTCGTCGCGGGCGGCCCTACGGCGGTCGGCGAGATCCTCGCCGCCCTCGCCGAGGTGCAATTCGCCTGACGCGCGGCGGCCCCCGGGATCTGTCCGATGGTGCCTTGACCCGCGGTTTGTCCCCCCGGCTTGACCCCCCAGATTGACCCATGCTGCTTGACCCATGCTGTGAGCGATGCTGTGCTGGAAGGACCCAGTCAGCGACAGCTAGGAGGGGCATCATGGCCAGCATCGAAAACCAGGATCCGGTCCGCAGCCTCAGCGAAGACGAGGATCCGTCGCTCGACTACTCCGTGGAGCCGGATCTGCCGGTGTGGGATGACGAGGACAGCGTGATCGACGACGAGAACGTCGTCGTCGAGGCCGACCCGGCCGACATCGCTGAGCAGCACCGAAAGGTCGAGGACTGACGTCTGCCCGGCCGTGCCGGGCATTGCTGCCTCCCCCGACCCGGGGGAAAATTGTGGGAGGGACTGCTCGGCACGGCCGCTGCCTTGGCGTCCGCGGCCAGCGGGTCCGCGGAAAGCGAGGTTGCGCTGTGTTCGAATACTTCACTGAAGCCCATGAACTCTTCGTCTACCGTCTGGGCATCGCCCGCGGCACGAGCCGCCGGGCCATCGTGACGCTCGGCACCCTTGAGCAACATGCCCAGCGAAGGGCCGTCAACGCCCTCATGCGGGACCTCCAAGAGGAAGCCCGACTGCACGCCGCCGTTCTCGAGGACATCTTCGCCGACCTCGAGCGGAACGTGGCCGTGCCAGCCGGGCACACGGCCGACGGCCTTAATCATGAGGCGAACGCGATCCTGCGGAAGACGGACAAGTCGCTCCTCGACTTGGCGGTCCTGCCGCTCTCGCTCGAAGTCCTCTACGGGTCCGTCGCTGTCTACGAGCCGCTCGCGGTCTATGCCCGTGACTGGCTCGATGCCAGCATCGCCGAACGCCTCGAGAAGATCCTGGTCGAGCTGCTTTCGGCGAGGAATCGGATTCTCGGGCTGTTGGGAGAGGTCTTCGAGAGCAGCGAGACGGTCCAGGCGAGTCCTGACTGAGGCGGGAGTCCGCTGGATTGACTGCTGGATTGAACCGGACGCGCCGGGGCAGCGTTGAGAAGGTGGGGGCGTTGGAGAGGATGAAGGAACCATGAGCGAATCCGCGACCGATGGCGAGGCCTACGCCAACGCGGGCGGCGCGCAGCCAGGAGAGCCTCAGCACGCAAGGAGCGATCGGGCAGACCTGCGGCAGGAGCCCGGTGCCCCGCACTCGAGACTCGGTCACTTCATGAGGACGATGGGGCACCTGCGGAGTGTCTACGGCCCTGCCGCGCACCGCGATCTGAGCGAAGAGGCGCCTCACACCCGCAATCCAGAGGACGTCAAGGAGTCCCGCGAGCTCGAGGGGATCGATGTCGTGACGGACTCCGAGGGGCACCGCTACGGGGTCCGGCGGCCGCCTGAGGAGGACCAGACCAACGCCTAGACCGGCTTGCCGGTGGGTTGGGCGCCGCCTCGGGTTGAAGCCGCGCCCAGAACTGTCGGGGCGCGGCCTTAAAATGGATGCATCATGGAGATGCTCTTCGATCCGTATGCTGACCTGCCCAAACCCGGCACGCCTGGGGGCGTGCAGGATCCGGACGAGCTTGAGCCTCCGGTCCCCGATGCCGTGGACGCCCGTGCCGAACGGCTGCTCGAGGGGCTGAACCCGCAGCAGCATGAGGCGGTGGTGCATGCGGGAAGCCCGCTGCTCATCGTCGCGGGAGCAGGGTCCGGCAAGACGAGGGTGCTCTCGCACCGCATTGCCTATCTCATCGCGACCCACCGGGCGCACCACGGCGAGATCCTCGCGATCACGTTCACCAACAAGGCCGCGGCCGAGATGCGCGATCGCATCGAATCGCTCGTCGGCGACCGGGCGAAGCGGATGTGGATCTCGACGTTCCACTCGTCCTGCGTGCGGATCCTGCGGAGGGAAGCTTCCGCCGTCGGACTCAACTCGAACTTCTCCATCTACGACGCTGCGGATTCGCTGCGGCTCATCACCCTCGTTCACAAGGGCCTTGAGCTCGATCCCAAGAAGGTTGCCCCGAAGGCGGTGCAGAACAAGATCTCCGCCCTCAAGAACGAGCTCATCGACGCCGAGGACTTCGCGGCTCGCGCGAACATGAACGATCCGTTCGAGGCCGGCGTGGCCGAGGTCTATCGGGGCTACGCGCAGCGGTTGCGCCAGTCGAATGCAATGGACTTCGACGACCTCATCGCCGAGACGGTGTACATGTACCGGGCGTTCCCGGCCGTCGCCGAGGGCTATCGGCGGCGGTTCCGCCACGTGCTCGTCGACGAGTACCAGGACACGAACCACGCGCAGTACGCACTGGTACGTGAGCTGGTCGGCACCAAGGAAGACGAGCAGAGCCCGGAGCCGGCTGAGCTCACCGTGGTCGGCGATTCGGACCAGTCGATCTACGCGTTCCGCGGCGCGGACATCCGCAACATCGTGGAGTTCGAGAAGGACTACCCGAACGCGCGCACCATCAAGCTCGAACAGAACTACCGCTCGACCCAGACGATCCTCTCGGCCGCCAACGCCGTGATCTCCCGCAACCCCAACCGTCCGGAGAAGACGCTGTGGACGGCCGAAGGGAATGGCGAGAAGATCATCGGCTACGCCGCCGAGAACGAGCATGAAGAAGCCCGCTTCATCGCGGGCGAGATCGACCGGCTTGTCGACACGGGGGACTACCGGCCCGGCGACGTCGCCGTCTTCTACCGAACGAACGCGCAGTCCCGCAGCCTCGAAGAGATCCTGATGCGCGTGGGCCTGCCGTACAAGGTCGTGGGCGGCACGCGCTTCTACGAGCGCAAGGAGATCAAGGACGCGCTCGCCTACCTGCGGGTCCTGGTCAACCCGGACGACGACGTCAACCTGCGCCGCGTGCTCAACGAGCCGAAGCGGGGGATCGGAGACCGCGCGGAGGGCGCACTCGCAGCGCTCGCAGAACGGGACCGCATTTCGTTCATGGCCGCGATGCGCCGCGCCGACGAGGCTCCCGCCATGGCGACGCGTTCCGTCAACGCGGTCAAAGGCTTCGTGAAGCTCCTCGACGACCTCGCCGTCGTGGCCGCGGGCTCCGGCGCGGCCGCTTCGCTCGAGGCGGTGCTCGAGCAGACGGGCTACCTCGCCGGGCTGCGTAACTCGACTGACCCCCAGGACGAGTCCCGCGTCGAGAACCTCGCGGAGCTCGTCGCCGTCGTCCGCGAATACGAGCGGGACAACCCGGAGGGGACGCTTTCCGACTTCCTGGAGCAGGTCTCGCTCGTCGCGGACGCGGACCAGATCCCGGACGCACCCGGCGCCTCCCAAGAGGAGGTCGAGGCTGCGGTCGCCGAGGCGAAACGCCAGGGTGTCGTGACGCTCATGACGCTCCACACGGCAAAGGGCCTCGAGTTCCCCGTCGTGTTCCTCACCGGCATGGAGCACGGTGTGTTCCCACACCGGCGTTCGGCCACCGATCCCGAGGAACTCGCGGAGGAGCGGCGCCTCGCCTACGTTGGGCTGACGCGTGCGCGTGAGCGGCTCTACCTCACACGTTCCGAAGTGCGCAGCCTCTGGGGTCAGAGCGAGTACTACCCTGCGAGCCAGTTCATCGGGGAGGTGCCGGCCGAGCTCATCGATTGGAAGCGCGAGGGTTCGGCGCGGCCGCCGGCGGTCGGGACGGCGGGCGACCGCTTCTCGTCTCGTTACTCGGGCTCCTACTGGGGCTCCGGAGCGAGCCGGAACGCGCAGTTCGACGCGATTTCGTCCCCTCCCGCTTCGGTCAGGGCGAATCGGGTTCAGCCGCAGAAGGAGATCATCTCCGTGGCGATCGGCGACAAGGTCAACCACACGGCATTCGGCGATGGCACGGTGATCGGCGTCGAGGGCTCTGGCGACAAGACGGTCGCCAAGGTCACGTTTTCAGTGGGAGAGAAGCGGCTCCTGCTCCGCTACGCGCCGCTCACGAAAGTGAGCTGACCAGAACCTCGAAAACCGCATAGCGTCCCGCCCAGGAGCAGGCGGATTCTACACGATGTAGAGCTGTGCGGTTAGTCACGAAAAACGCCCCCGGGGGACTGTGCCCGTGGGGAGGGGCTAGAGTTTCCCCTTGGAGCACTGGGCCCGCCGACGGGGAGCTCCCAACGGCGAACCATGGGTGTTCCGAGTCAGAACTACTTCGACGTAGAGGACACTGAACCGTGGACCTGTTTGAATATCAGGCGCGCGATCTGTTCGAGGCGCACGGCGTTCCCGTGCTGGCCGGAATCGTTGCGCACACCCCTGAGGAAGCGAAGGCTGCTGCCGAGAAGATTGGCGGCGTGACCGTCGTCAAGGCCCAGGTGAAGGTCGGAGGCCGCGGCAAGGCCGGCGGTGTCAAGGTCGCGAAGACGCCGGATGAGGCGTTCGAGCATGCCCAGAAGATCCTCGGCATGGACATCAAGGGCCACACGGTCAAGAAGGTCATGATTGCGCAGGGCGCGGACATCGCCGAGGAGTACTACTTCTCGGTGCTGCTGGACCGAGCGAACCGCAACTACCTCGCCATGTGCTCGGTCGAGGGAGGCATGGAGATCGAGCAGCTCGCTGTCGAGCGCCCCGAGGCGCTCGCGAAGGTCCCGGTCGATCCGGGTACGGGCATCGATGCCGCGAAGGCTGCTGAGATCGCCGAGGCCGCCGGGTTCGCCCCCGAGCTGCGCGAGAAGGTCGCGGACGTCGTCGTCAAGCTGTGGGACGTCTTCAAGGGGGAGGACGCCACGCTCGTCGAGGTCAACCCGCTCGTCAAGACCGGTTCCGGCGATCTCATCGCCCTGGACGGCAAGGTCTCGCTCGATGAGAATGCCTCGTTCCGCCACAAGGAGCACGAGGAGCTCGCGGACAAGGAGTCCGAGGACCCGCTCGAGGCCAAGGCGAAGGCCCTGGACCTGAACTACGTCAAGCTCGACGGCGAGGTCGGCATCATCGGCAACGGTGCGGGCCTGGTCATGTCCACGCTCGACGTCGTGGCGTACGCCGGCGAGAAGCACGGCAACGTCAAGCCGGCGAACTTCCTCGACATCGGAGGCGGCGCCTCGGCCGAGGTCATGGCGAACGGCCTCTCGATCATCCTCGGCGACGAGCAGGTCAAGAGCGTGTTCGTGAACGTCTTCGGTGGCATCACCGCGTGCGACGCGGTCGCGAACGGCATTGTCGGAGCGCTCTCCAAGCTCGGCGACTCGGCGAACAAGCCGCTCGTCGTGCGCCTTGACGGAAACAACGTCGACGAGGGCCGCCGGATCCTGCACGAGGCCAACCACCCGCTGGTCACCCTCGCCGAGAACATGGACCAGGGCGCCGACAAGGCTGCCGAGCTGGCTGCTAAGTAAGGGACATACGAAATGTCGATCTTCCTGAACAAGAACAACAAGGTCATCGTCCAGGGCATCACGGGCAGCGAGGGCTCGAAGCACACCGCCCGTATGCTCGCGGCGGGGACGAACGTCGTCGGCGGCGTCAACGCACGCAAGGCCGGCACCACCGTCAAGCACGAGGACCAGCACGGCTCCCCGATCGAGCTGCCGGTCTTCGGCTCGGTCAAGGAGGCCATGGCCGAGACCGGCGCGGACACCTCCATCGTCTTCGTGCCGCCGGCCTTCACGAAGGACGCCGTGGTCGAGGCGATCGAGGCCGAGATCGGCCTGGTCGTCGTGATCACCGAGGGCGTGCCGGTGCAGGACTCGGCCGAGTTCTGGGCCCTTGCGCAGTCCAAGAAGGATGCCGAAGGCAACCAGATTACCCGCATCATCGGCCCGAACTGCCCCGGCGTCATCACCCCGGGCGAGGCCCTCGTGGGCATCACCCCGGCGAACATCACGGGCAAGGGCGGCGTGGGCCTCGTCTCTAAGTCCGGCACGCTGACCTACCAGATGATGTACGAACTCCGTGACCTCGGCTTCTCCACGGCCATCGGCATCGGCGGCGACCCTGTCATCGGCACGACGCACATCGACGCCCTTGCGGCGTTCGAGGCCGACCCCGAGACCAAGGCGATCGTCATGATCGGCGAGATCGGCGGCGACGCCGAGGAGCGCGCGGCCGAGTTCATCAAGAACAACGTCACGAAGCCTGTCGTGGGCTACGTGGCTGGCTTCACGGCCCCCGAGGGCAAGACCATGGGCCACGCCGGCGCCATCGTCTCCGGCTCCTCCGGCACGGCCCAGGCGAAGAAGGAGGCCCTCGAGGCCGCAGGCGTGAAGGTCGGCAAGACGCCGTCCGAGACCGCCCACCTCCTCCGCACCGTGTACCCGAAGCACGAGGAGCCCTCAGGCCTCTGAGGCTCGCTTGCGCCGTCACGTCCGCAGGGTCACACCCTGCAGACGTGACGGCGCAACACTTTTTGGTCCCCGTAGGAGAGAAGATGCGCGCCACGATCATCCACGGCACCCGCGACATCCGCGTCGAGGATCGCCCGGCCCCCGAGCTCCAGACGCCGGACGACGCGATCGTCAGGGTCACCGCAGCGTGCGTGTGCGGCTCAGACCTCTGGCCGTACCGCGGCGTGCGCAGCATCGAGCAGCCGCGCGCGATCGGCCACGAGTTCGTCGGAGTGGTCGAGGCCGTGGGCGAAGGCGTGACGACGGTCAAGGTGGGCGACCTCGTGGTCGCCCCATGGGCGGTCTCCTGCGGCAAATGCCCACAGTGCCGCAACGGCGTGCAAGTTGCCTGCGACCACCGGGCCGCGTGGGGTGGAGCCGACGAGAATGGCTTCCACGTTGATGGTGGCCAGGGCGAGCTCGTGCGGGTGCCGATGGCCGATGGCACACTCGTGCCAGTACCGGGCGTCAGCGAGCCCGACGAGCCGCTCCTGAAGAGCCTCCTCACCCTCTCCGATGTCATGGGAACAGGCCACCACGCGGCCGTAGCGGCTCGCGTGGGGCCGGGCCGAAGCGTCGTCGTGGTGGGCGACGGCGCGGTGGGACTCTGCGGGGTGCTCGCCGCAAAGCGGCTGGGCGCGGAGCGCATCATTGCGATGTCCCGGCACGAGGACCGGGCCGAGATCGCCCGCAAGTTCGGTGCGACGGACGTCGTCGCCGAACGCGGCGAGGCCGCAGCGGACAAGGTGCGCGAGCTCCTGGGAGGCGTTCTGGCGGATTCGGTGCTCGAGTGCGTGGGCACCGCAGAGTCCATGGACCAAGCGCTTCGCTGCACTCGCCCCGGCGGAGCCCTCGGCTTCGTCGGCGTCCCTGCTGGCGGGGCCGAACTCCCGATCGGCGTCCTGTTCTCCAAGAACATCAGCGTGGGCGGGGGAGCGGCTTCGACTCGCGCCTACCTGCCGGAACTGCTCGACGACGTGCTTGCGGGCACGATCGAGCCGGGCCTCGTCTTCGACTCCGTCCTGCCGCTCGAGGAGGCCGCCGAGGCCTACGCGGCCATGGACGAGCGGCGGGCCATCAAGGTCATGCTGCTCCCCGAGCGGGCGGCACGCTGAACGACGGGGATTCGCACCCCCGACCAGGCACACCGTCTGGGAATCGCCACGGCCGGCACCCTCCTCGCGATAGACCTGCGCTACGGGCTGCCCGGACGGATCAGAGCCACGTACCTCGCCGACGTCCCGGTGGAACTGGCGTGGCTCGCGCTGTGGTTCAGGAGCCGGCAGGCTACCAGATAAGGCCGATCCAGAGGCCCAGGGCTGCAGTAGCGAGCGAGAGCACCAGCGTCACGAGGGCGTTCGCCGCCGCCATCCCGACCCGGCCGGCCTGGATGAGCCTGACCGTCTCGACGCTCGCCGTGCTGAACGTCGTGTAGCCGCCCAGGAAACCAGTTCCCGCGATGGCCTGCAGCGCTGCGGGAGCCCCGTGCAGCGTCGCCCCTGCGAGGAGTCCGAGCAGGAATGAGCCGGAGACGTTGATGAAGATCGTCCCGGCCGGGAGCGCCGAGCGCACGCGGGCGCGGACGACGCCGTCGACCACGAAGCGGGCGACCGCACCGAGGCCACCTGCGAGCCCGAGCAGAAGCACCAGCAGCGCGGTCATCGCGTGCGCCTTCCCGAGGCCCGGGCACTTCCGGAAGCCCGGGCACTACGGGAGGTCCGGGCGCCGAGCCAGACGCCGAGGAAGCTTGCGATGACCCCGCCGAGGAGCGAAGCGACGACGTAGCCGATTCCGGCGTCGATCCGCCCCGCCTCGAAGAGCTTGTCAGCGTCGACGGCGAACGTGCTGTACGTCGTGAAGGCGCCGAGGAAGCCGGTTCCGATGAGGAGGCGAAGTGTCCGGCGCCGTCCATGGTCGGGACCGCTGCGGGTCAGGGTCTCGAGGAGCATGCCGAGCACGAACGCCCCGGCGAGGTTGATGAGGAGTGTGGGCAGAGGCCACGCCGAAGGGGTGGGGAGGGCCAGCTCCAGACCATAGCGGGCGATGGCTCCGGGCACGCCGCCGACGGCCACGAGGAGGAGGTACCGAGGATCGAGGTGCAGCGGCCGTTGCGGACGCCGGACGCCGAGGGTCCCGGCGTCGGGATCCACATCGGTAGATTGGCCTCTCGTCTCCGCGGGTCGCTCTTGCTCCATCAGCCCACCCCGCCGCCACGGCGGTGCCCGTGCGCTTGGGCATGCGGGTGCTGTGTGAGGGGGACGATGACGACTGGCCGGTTCTGCCCGTGTGCGAGATGGGTCGCGACGGACCCGCCGATCAGTTCCTCGAAGCGGGTCCCGATGCCACGCTCGCGGGTCCCGACCACGATCAAGGACGCCCCGGCTTCCTCGGCGAAGGCGCCGAGCACCTTCGCCGGCTCGCCGGAAACGGCGGTGAAGTGCCACTCGAGCCCTGTGCCCTCGAGCTGGTCCCGCAGGCCGTGGAACAGCTCCGCGCGGACGCGGGCGGCGTCGTCGTCGACTGCGTCGGGGTCGATGGGAAGGACGCTGATCCGCCCGTCGGCCTCGCGCTCTTGCACTGTGGAAGGATCGGCGTGCACGCAGACGAGCCGGACTCCGAGGCTGCGTGCGAGATCTGCTGCGCGATGGATCACGGCGAGGCTCTGGCCGGGCGTAACTCCTGCCACGACAGGGCCTGTGAAGCGTTGGGGACCGTAGGCGCCGCCAACAGGACGCCCTTTGCCGAGTCGGGGCTGGCTCTCGTCCACCGGTTCTCCTTCCGGGCTCGTTCGGGGAATGACGGTAGCCCAGCCGACAGACTACTAGGCGGCGTGCCGCCTCAGCTTCGGCGCCCTCCGCATGAGGGCTTTGACGATCTGCGGCTCGACCCAGAAGATCACCAGCATCGCAGGGAACCAGCCCCAGCTGATCCAGTCCGTTGCTATTTCATCGGGCTTCCTGAGCCCGGCCGCCTCGGCTGCCAGTTGGATCGGATAGCCCACAGCTATGCCGAGCGAGAGCGCCGCCGTGCCAGCGAAGGCGGCGCGCACGACGACGGACTGCACGGTCAGCCTGCCGGTCCTCGGCCGGTGGTAGGCCAGCAGGACCAGCAGGAAGGCAATGCCCAGGATTACCGAGAGGAAGGTCCAGTCACCCGGCTGGGCCATGAACGCAGCACCAGCGGCGACGACCGCCGTCGTCAGCGCTCCCGCGTCCCTGTCGGCGCCGCCATCCTCGAGGGCTGGGCGCCCCGACCCAGGTGCCGTCGTCATCGGCGGTACTCCGGATTGGGGTGGTCGGGATCCTCAAGGTTCCAGTTGAAGGTCACGTTCCCCTGCGCGGGGATTCCGCCCGCGTCCTTGATCCTCCTCGCGGTGTGGAGCAGGTTCCACGCGGCGAACACGGTGTTGCGCGTGGTCCAGTGGTTGTGGGCGCCGCGGTTGTCGTCGAGGTAGGAGGGGCCGGGACCGGCCTCGCCCACCCAATACGCGTCGGCCTGCGGCGGGATCGTGAAGCCGATGTGGCTCAGCGCGTAGAGCAGCTGGGCGGAGCAGTGCTTCCCGCCGTCCTCGTTGCCCGTGACGAGCACGCCGCCGACTTTCCCGTAGTACGACCACTGCCCCTTCCGGTTCATTTCCGCCGACCACCCGTAGAGCCGCTCGACGAGCTTGCGGGTCACCGACGACTGGTCACCCAGCCAGATCGGTGTGGCCATGACGAGGACGTCGGCGGGCTCGATCAGGCGGTGGTAGAGGTCGGGGAAGTCGTCTCTCGCCCACCCGTGCTCCCGCATGTCTGGGTAGACGCCCGGCGGGATGTCGTGGTCGACGGCGCGAACGACGTCGACGTGGACCCCGAGCCCTTCGAGCACGTGCCGGCTCACGGCGATGAGGCCGTCCGTGTGGCTGGGCTGCGGGCTGGGCTTGAGGGTGCCGTTGAGATAGACGGCGCGGAGGTCCGAGAAGTCGGTGCTGTTCGCCGCGATCTCGGCGTCGATGAACGTCTGGACTGACTCGGGAAGCATGGTGCTCCTTTCGTCCGATCCCTCCCGCCACGATGCTAGGCGCGCGCCGCCGCCTGAGGCGAGGCCCGGCGTCGTCCGTCCGCGTCCCGCCGGTCTGCGTCCCGCCGGTCTGCGCTCGCGCTCCCCGCTAGGCTGGGCAGGCGATGACACGGACAACGCTATGAACCGGAAGACGATGACCCCGCGGCAGCCCTTCGGCGAGCTGCATGTCCTCGACGAACGCCACGGCGTCGAGATGCGCACGGGAGGCGAGGGCGAACGGGCGTTCGCGCTCGTCCACGGCATTGGGGCGTCGTCGGTCTACTTCGGCCCCCTCGCGCACGAACTCGCCAAACACGCTCGCGTGTACCTGCTCGAGCTTCCCGGCCACGGGCGGAACCTCGAGCCGCGCCGCGCGCTGGCCATGGCCGAGTTCGCCGAGATCGCGTGGGCGGCGTTCGACCGGTTCGGCGTCCGGCACCCCGTGATCGTGGGGCACTCGATGGGCTGTCAGGTCGCCGTCGAGATGGGCATCCAGCGCTCTGGGCCTGAGCCGATCGCCCTTCTCGCCCCGACGGTGAACACCGCCGACCGCTCCGTCGTCATGCAGGGGCTGCGTCTCGCTCAGGACACGCTGCGCGAGCCTGGCGAGGTGAACGCGATCATCACGAACGACTATTTCCGCTGCGGACTCAGATGGTGGCTCAAGACGTTGCGCGAGATGATGGCGCACCACATCGAGGAGCGAATCGGGCACATGGAGCGCAAGGTGCTCCTTGTGGGCGGCGAGAAGGATCCGATCGCTCCGCCCGAATGGCTCCGCACGCTCGCTTCCTTGTCGCGGGCTCCCGAGCTCGCCGTCCTCGCCGATCAGCCGCACGTCATGATGTACACGAAGCCGGAAGAGGTCGCGCGGCTTCTCCTCGAGCGCAGCTGACCCCGCGCCGTGAGAGGCTGGAGGGCGACCCCTCCCGAAAGGATCCCGCTGTGACCCGCCGGATCGGCCGTGCCTCGGCCCTGGCCCTGCTCGCCGTCGGCCTCATGTCCCTCAACGCCCGCGCGCCCCTTGTCGGCCTCGCCCCCGTGCTCGGAGGAATCCAGCACGACACCGGGCTCAGCGCCGCCGTCGCCGGCCTCCTGACGGCCATCCCGGTGCTGTGCTTCGGGCTCGTGACTCCGGCCGCGGCATGGTTCATCGGACGGATCGGGATCAACCACGCGAACCTGTACTTCTTCGGCGGCCTCGCCGCAGGCGTCGCCCTCCGGTCTTTCGGGGGAGCGGTGGGCGCAATCCTCGGGACGGTCGTGCTCGGCGTCGCCATGACCATCGTCAACGTCGTCACCCCACTGCTCGTGGGGCGCGACTTCCCTCAGCGGGCGGCGCTCATGACGGGACTGACGACGGCGGCCGTCAACGTCGGCACGACCCTCGCCTCCGCGCTGACCGCCCCGCTCGCGGGCGCGATCGGGTGGCAGTGGTCGCTCGTCTCGTGGCTTGTCCTCACCGCGCTCGCGGCCGTGACGTGGTTCTCCGTGTTCCCGCCGTCGAAGGACGGCCCGCGCTGGTCCGACGCGGAGTTCCCGGGGCCGCTCGCTCGGGCGGTGACGCGCCGCCGCGCCGAGCTTCGTGCAGCGCAGGGCCAACCCGGCACCTCGACCGGCCCCCTGCCCATCAGCCCCGCCCGCAAGGCGAGCCGGCCGAAGATCAGCTCGGCGAACCGCCGGATGATGCGGCTCTTCACAGTTGCGTTCGCGCTGCACAACCTCGGCTACTACGCGATCACGCTGTGGCTGCCGACCTTCCTCGTCCAGACGCGCGGCATGACGGCCTCCGAGGCGGGCCTCGCCGCGAGCATGTTCCAGCTCTTCGCCGTCGTCGGCCCGTTGCTCATCCCCGCCCTGTCCCGCTGGGTCGGCTGGGGACCCCAGCGGCTCTTCGTCCTGGTCGCGGCCTGCTGGATCGCGTTGCCCGCCGGGATCCTCCTCGCCCCGGGCGCGTGGCCCCTGTGGGCCCTCGTCGGAGGCGTGGCCCAGGGCGGCACTTTCACCGTGGTCTTCACGGTCGTGATCCAGCGCGCGAAGTCCCTCGACGAGAACCGGAGGATGACCGCGTTCATCCAGTCGGTCGGATACGGCTTCGCGTCTCTCGGACCGATCCTCATGGGCTACCTGCGCGATGCCGCGGGTGGCTGGACGGCGCCGTTCCTGCTTGTGCTCGTCGCCGTCGTCGTCATGGCCGTGAGCGGGCTCGCCGCGATCAGGACCCACGACGACGCGCGGCGCCCCGCAGAAGTCCTCAGGTAGCGCTCGGGCCGGGGCCCGGACGTGGGCTCGGGCCGGGACGTGGGCTCGGGCTGGGGACCGGGCTTAGGTGAGGCCCAGCTCGGCGAACGCGTGCACGAGTCCCTCGCGCTCTGGGCCGGGGACAACGTGGGCCGCCGCCTCGAGGACCGCGGGGACAGCGCCGTCGATCGCGACCCCGACCCCCGCGTAGGCGATCATCTCGACGTCGTTGGGGCCGTCGCCGATCGCGATGACGTCCTCCCGCGAGACCCCGAGGTACTTGACCACCGCCTGGATGCCGACGGCCTTGTGCACGTCCCTCAGGTAGAGCTCGCCTGCCGTGTCTCCCATGCCCGGGATCGAACTCGGGAGGGCGCCGACCTCCTCGCCGATCGCTTCAGCCAGTGCCGTGAGGGGCTCGGGGGAATCGAAGTAGATGATCTTGCCGAAGGAGGTCTGAGCGAGTTCCTCGGCCATCTCGAGGGCATTGAGGATGTCGACGGGCCCGTCGTGGTCCGTGGCGTCCCCGGATCGGAGGTGGCCTGTGAGCAGCTCGGTGAGCCGCACGTCCACGCCGGGGACACCGTAGACGGCCTCGGGGGCCTCGAGCAGATACGCGGCGCGATGCCGGTTCAGGACGGCGACGGCGCGCTGGGCCAGCTCGGGCGGGAAACGGCGGTCCAAGAGGACGCGGCCGTCGATCTCGACGTAGCCCCCGGCTGCTCCGACGATCCCGTCGAAGCCTGCAGCGAGAAGGTGGGCCGAGAGCAGGCACTTCGGCCGGCCGGTGCACAGCAGGACTCGGTGGCCGGCGGCCCGGACGGCCCGGACGGCGTCCACGTGGCCAGGAGGGACAATCCCGCGGTCAGCATAGGTGCCGTCGACGTCGAGGAAGACGGCGCGCGCCCGGGTCACGGTCGGTCCTTCCGGACTTCGGGAGGCGCCGCCGTCGAACCCCGGACGACGAGGCGCGGGGAGCTCTTGAGATCGACGGCGGGCGCGAGCGGGTTCGCGAGCCGCTCGAGGGCCGTTCGGCCGGCCGAGCGTCCGAGCTCGAGCGCGTGGAGGTCCACGGACGTGAGGTCGATTCCGTGCAGTCGCGAGATGCGCGAATTGTCGTAGCCGATGAGGGAGAGATCGTCCGGCACGGCGAGGCCCAGGCCGTAGGCGGCTTCCCTCGCGCCGACGGCGAGCTCGTCGTTGTGGGCGAAGATCGCCGTCGGCCGCTCGCCGCCGGCGAGCAGCGGGACGACGGCCCTCTCTGCGGCCTCTTGCGTGTAGTCCTGCGCGGTGACGACGCGCGGTGGGAGCCCGACGTCGGACATTGTGCGCTCGTAGGATCGCCGACGCCCCTGATGCCCCTCGTGCGGGGGCCCCGTGAGGTGCGCGATCCGCGTGTGACCGAGTTCAATCAGATGGCGCACGGCGGCCTCGGCTCCCGCAGGATCGTCCGAGTAGACGCTGTCCACGCCGTGCACCCGACGCGCTACGTTGACGACCGGCACCGTCTGGGCCAGTTCCTGAACGTCTGCATCCGCGTCGAGGAGGGTCGCCGCGACCACGATGCCGACCCGCGCCTCGATGAGGGAGTCGACGGCGGCGCGTCCGAGCGAGTTGGCGGTGGGGGAGACGCTCAGGATCAGCCGGTTCGGCGCGTCCTCGAACGCCTCGCGCACGCCGTGGAAGACGTCGGCGTAGACCTCGTTGCGCAGGTCGAGGAGATAGAGGCCGACGGCGGAGGGCCGCTTGCGCGCGAGGTCCGCGGCTACCGCGTTCTGCCGGTAGCCGAGGCGCTGGGCAGCGTCGAAAATGGCCTCACGGGTTTCGTTGCTCACGCCGGGAGCGCCTCGGAAGGCGAAGGACACGAGCGTCCGGGACACTCCCACTTCCCGCGCGACATCCTCCTGGGTCACAGCGCGGCGCGGCGTTCCTGGGCGGGGAGGGCCTGGGAGCGCGGGAGGTGTCACGCCCCTCATCCTTGCACGCTCGACACTTCAAAAGATTTTGTACATTTGACCTTACATTTCTATCTTTCGCGCGTTAGTCTTAGGTGAGACGCGGGCCACATGCCCGCTTCGGAACGACAAAGGAGTCTCTCATGGCTACAGCCCACGCCGGAGCGTCGAGCGCCGCCTCGCTCCCGCCTCTGACTGACGGTCCTCACCGCAAGCGCCTCGGCCTCGTCGCCCTCGTCGCCACCTTCGGTGGCCTCCTCTTCGGTTACGACACCGGAGTCATCAACGGTGCGCTCAGCCCGATGTCCTCTGAGCTCGGCCTCACCCCGTTCACGGAGGGCGTCGTCACCGCCTCCCTCGTCTTCGCGGCCGCAATCGGCGCGATCTTCGGCGGACGCCTCTCTGACGCCTGGGGCCGTCGCAAGACCATCATCCTGCTCGCCGTCCTGTTCTTCGCCGGAACCGTGGCGGTCGTGTTCACCCCGAACTTCGAGGTGCTCGTCGTCGGCCGTATTCTCCTCGGCCTCGCCGTGGGCGGCGCCTCGACCGTGGTGCCGGTCTTCCTCGCGGAGCTCGCGCCCTTCGAGATCCGTGGTTCGCTCGCGGGCCGCAACGAGCTTGCGATCGTGATCGGCCAGCTCGCAGCGTTCGTGGTCAACGCCATCATCGGGAACGTGTTCGGCAATGTCGGCGGTGTCTGGCGCATCATGTTCGCGATCTGTGCCCTGCCGGCCCTCGCGCTGTTCTTCGGAATGCTCCGGATGCCCGAATCCCCGCGCTGGCTCGTCGAGAAGGGGCGCCGTCAGGAGGCGCTCGCGGTGCTCCAGACCGTGCGCACCGGCGACCGTGCCGTTGCCGAACTCTCCGACGTCGAGACCGTCGCGAGGGAAGAGCGGGAGAGCCACCAGATCGGCTGGCGCGCGATCTTCTCGAACAAGAATCTCTTCCGGATCCTGCTGGTCGCGATCGGCCTGGGTGTGGCCCAGCAGCTGACCGGCATCAACTCGATCATGTACTACGGGCAGACCGTGCTCACCGAGTCCGGCTTCAGCAAGGACGGAGCGCTCATCGCCAACGTGGCACCCGGTGTGATCGCTGTGATCGGCGGCATCATTGCGCTGAGGATGATGGACCGCCTCGACCGTCGCAAGACCTTCATCACCGGCCTGTCGCTGACGACTGCCTGCCATATCCTCATCGGCGTCGCATCCATGGCGCTTCCCGTGGGCAATCCTGCCCGTCCCTTCGTGATCCTGTTCCTCGTGGTCGCGTTCGTCGGCTCGATGCAGACGTTCCTCAACGTCGCGGTCTGGGTCTACCTCTCGGAGATCTTCCCGCTGCACATGCGTGGCTTCGGCATCGGTGTGGCTGTCTTCGCCCTGTGGGTTGTGAACGGGTTCCTCTCGCTCTACTTCCCCTCGATGGTGGCAGCCATGGGCATCACCGGAACGTTCTTCCTCTTCGCCGCCGTCGGCGCCCTCGCGCTGATCTTCGTGATCACCCAGGTGCCGGAGAGCCGTGGGCGCACGCTCGAGGCCCTCGAGGAGGACGTCACGACCGGAGCTATCTACGCGGTGCACAAGAAGTAGCGCCTGGGGGCTGTGACTGTCGCCCCGCGCGGACTCTCGGGTCGGCGCGGGGCGGCTGCCTTTCCTTGAAACTTTGTTAGGACAAATCTTGACCACTCTAGCTTTTGTCCGGTATTGTCGTATTGTAAGAACAAAGTCCTTCAAGGAGTTTCTCCCATGCCTCTCGTCCGCATCGACGTCAACGCCGGCCGCACTCCCGAACAGCTCTCCCGCCTGAGCCGCGCCATCCATGACGCCATCCTCGCCGAGTACCGGATTCCGGAGCGCGACTACTTCCACGTCATTACGGAGCATGCGCCCGGACAGATCGTGGCGCAGGATGCGGGGCTGGGCTTCGATCGGTCGGGAGGGGTCGTGATGATCCAGATCTTCACTCAGGGAGGTCGCAGCCAGGAGGCGAAAGAGGGGCTGTTCGCAGCCATCGCACGGAATCTGGCGGACGCCGGCATCCCGGGCGAGGATGTCTTCATCGGCTACGTCGAGAACGGCGCGGGGGACTGGTCCTTCGGCTTCGGGAGGGCGCAGTACATGACGGGCGAGCTGGGGATTCCGGCCCGCTGAGCGGTGCCTCGTGATGCATCAAACATGTCAGTACAAACCTTTGACAGCACATTAAATCTGTAGGAGAGTTGATCTGTGGCCGCCGCCACAGGCAGCGCAGCCGGCTCGGATTCGACGGGCTTTGAAGCAGGAAAGGGCACAGCGATCGTGACCTATGACGTTCTCACGATGGGGCGCATCAGCGTCGACATCTATCCCAACGACATCGGCGTCGGCCTCGCGGACGTGACGAGCTTCGGCAAGTACCTGGGCGGCTCGCCGTCCAATGTTGCTGTCGCCGCCTCGCAGCACGGGCGTCGCACCGCCGTCGTGACCCGCACGGGGGACGATCCGTTCGGCGTGTATCTGCACCGCGAGCTGGTCAAGTTCGGCGTCGACGACCGCTTCGTGACCCCGGTCGCGGGCCTGCAGACCCCGGCGACGTTCTGCGCGATCCTCCCGGAGACGCACGAGTTCCCGCTGTACTTCTACGGCCGCTTCCCGACGGCCCCGGACCTGCAGATCAGGGCCGAGGAGCTCGACGTCGAGGCGATCCGCGCCGCGCGGATCTTCTGGTCCACCGTCACCGGGCTCTGCCAGGAGCCGAGCCGGGGCGCGCACATCGCCGCGCACGAGGCCCGCCCCCGCGCCAGTCTGGGCCAGGGCCAGTTCACCGTCCTGGACCTGGACTACCGGCCGATGTTCTGGGATTCCGAGGACGCCGCCCGCGAGCAGGTCGCCAAGGTCCTGCCGCACGTGACGGTCGCGATCGGCAACGAGGAGGAGTGCGCGGTCGCCGTCGGCCACGGCACCCCGGACGAGCAGGCCGACCGCCTCCTCGCCGCGGGGGTGGAGATCGCCGTGGTGAAGCTGGGCCCCGAGGGCGTGATGGCCAAGACCCGCGACGAGCGCGTGGTCTCCGCCCCGGTCCCTGTCCAGACCCTCAACGGCCTCGGCGCCGGCGACTCGTTCGGCGGCGCGTTCTGCCACGGCCTCCTCGCAGGCTGGCCCCTGGCCCAGGTCCTGGACTACGCTAACGCGGCCGGGGCGATAGTCGCCTCCCGGCTCTCCTGCGCGGACGCGATGCCGACGCCGGCCGAGGTCACCTCGCTGCTGGCCGAGCGCGGCCGGCTCGTCCCCGAGGCGGTGGCCAAGTGACGACCGTTTCGACTCCTGCAGAACTCGCCAAGGGGACGTTCGACGACGATCCGCGCCGCTATGAGCACCTGACCAAGATCCGCCTGGAGGATCCGGACGCGATCGCCCGGGCTGCCCGGGCGCGGGAGCCGCACCCCGGCGTCGTGCTCGGGAGGCAGAACTTCATCGTCGCCGCCGACCATCCGGCCCGCGGGGCGCTGGCGGCCCAGGGCCGCCCGGAGGCGATGGCGGACCGGCGTGAGCTGCTCGACCGGCTCCGGCTCGCTCTGGCGAACCCCGCTGTGGACGGGGTTCTGGCGAGCCCGGACATCATGGACGACCTGCTCCTTCTCGGGGCGCTGGAGGGCAAGCTCCTGTTCGGCTCGATGAACCGCGGCGGCCTGGCCGGGTTCGTGAACGAGTTCGACGACCGCTTCACCGGCCACACCGCCGAGGCCCTCGAGGCGATCGGGGCGACCGGGGGGAAGATGCTCACGCGCATCTGCCTCGGCGACCCGGCGACGGCGGGCATCCTCGAGAACACCGCGAAGGCCATCGATTCCCTGGCCGAGCGGAAGCTCGTGGCAATGGTCGAGCCGTTCCTGTCCTCGTGGGTCGACGGCAAGGTCAAGAACGACCTCTCCCCGGAGGCGGTCATCCGCTCGGTCGCGATCGCCTCGGGCCTGGGCGCGACAAGCGCGTACACGTGGATGAAGCTGCCCGTGGTGGCGGAGATGGAGCGGGTCATGGCCTCCACCACGATGCCCACCGTCCTGCTCGGCGGCGACCCGACCGGGCGCCAGGACGAGGTGTTCGCCTCGTGGGGCGCCGCGCTCGCCCTCCCGGGTGTCCAAGGCCTGACCGTGGGCCGGACCCTGCTCTACCCGGCCGACGGCGACGTGGCCGGGGCCGTCGCGGCCGCGGCGTCGCTGCTGCACACCGAAGAAATCGTCCCCCCGACTGCGGGAGAGCCGGCATCGAAGGAGGCCTCGAAGTGAGCACGCGCAGGATGACGGTCGCCCAGGCACTCGTGGAGTTCCTCGGGCGGCAGTACACCGTGGACCGTGTCGGCACCGAGGAGTACCGCGGCCGGCTGATCCCGGGGATGTTCGGCATCTTCGGGCATGGCAACGTCGCGGGCGTGGGCCAGGCCCTGAAGCAGTGGCAGGTCCAGGACCCGGCGCTCATGCCCTACTACCAGGGAAGGAACGAGCAGGCCCAGGTGCACCAGGCCGTCGGCTACGCCCGGCACACGCGCCGCCGTCAGACGTTCGCCGTCTCGACCTCGATCGGCCCGGGCTCGTCGAACCTGCTCACCGGCGCGGCCCTCGCGACGGCGAACCGGCTCCCGGCCCTGCTGCTGCCCTCGGACACGTTCGCGACCCGTGCCGCGGACCCGGTGCTGCAGCAGCTCGAGCAGCCCCACGGCTACGACATCACGGTCAACGACGCCTTTAGGCCCCTTTCCAAGTATTTCGACCGGGTCAACCGACCCGAGCAGCTCTTCTCGGCGCTCCTGCACGGACTGCGCGTCCTGACCGACCCGGCCGAGACCGGCGCGGTCACGATCGCCCTGCCGCAGGACGTCCAGGCCGAGGTCTTCGACGTCCCGGAGGAGTTCCTCGCCGAGCGCGAGTGGCGCATCCGTCGCCCCGAGCCCGAGGCCGAGGACATCGCCCGCGCCGCCGAGCTCATCCGCTCCGCGAAGCGCCCGCTCATCGTGGCCGGCGGCGGCGTCCTGTACGCGTTCGCGCAGGAGCAGCTGCGCGAGTTCGCCGAGGCCACCGGCATCCCGGTCGGCTGGACGCAGGCCGGCGTCGGCGTCCTGGCGTGGGACCACGCCCAGGCCCTCGGCGCGATCGGCTCGACCGGCACGACGGCGGCCAACGCCCTGGCCCGCGATGCGGACCTGGTCATCGGGATCGGGACGCGCTACGAGGACTTCACGACCGCCTCGCGCACCGCCTTCCAGAACCCGGACGTCAGGTTCGTGAATATCAACGTCGCCCCGATCGACGCCTACAAGCACGGCACCTCGGTGCCGGTCGTCGCCGATGCGCGCAAGGCGCTCGTGGCGCTGACGACGGCGCTGGGCGGCTACCGCGTGGGGGCCGACCTCGAGCAGGCTGTCTCCTCCGAGAAGGCACGCTGGGACGCCACCGTCGACGCCGCCTTCGACGAGCGGTACTCGCCGCTGCCGTCCCAGAACGCGATCATCGGCGCGGCGAACCGCGCGATGGACGCCCGCGACGTCGTCATCTGCGCCGCCGGCTCCCTCCCGGGCGACCTGCACAAGATGTGGCGCGTCCGGGACCCGTTCGGGTACCACGTCGAGTACGCGTTCTCCTGCATGGGCTACGAGATCCCCGGTGGGCTCGGGGTCAAGCGGGCGGCGCTCGACGCCGCGTCGCGCCCGAGCGAAGAAGACAGGGAGGATGCGCGCGACGTCGTCGTCATGGTCGGGGACGGGTCGTACCTGATGATGCACACCGAGCTCGTCACCGCGGTCGCGGAGGGCATCAAGCTCATCGTCGTGCTCATCCAGAACCACGGCTACGCCTCGATCGGTGCCCTCTCGGAGCAGCTGGGCTCCCAGCGCTTCGGCACGAAGTACCGCACCCTGGACCGGACGCACCACACGTTCGACGACGGCGAGAAGCTCCCGATCGACCTCGCCGCGAACGCCGAGAGCCTCGGCGTCACGGTCCACCGGATCGAGCCGGGCCCGAACGCGATCGAGGACCTCGAGGCCGCGATCGCCAAGGCCAAGGCCGCCCCCGAGGGCTCGGGCCCGATCGTGATCCACATCGAATCCGACCCGCTCATCGACGCCCCGTCCTCGGAGTCGTGGTGGGACGTGCCCGTCTCGGGCGCCTCCGAACTCGAATCCACCAGGCAGGCGTTCGCGACCTACATTGAGCACAAGGCCCAGCAGCGCCCGTTGCTCGGCTGAGCACCCCGAGCACCGCACACCACGGCACTGGGCACCACAGAGTTACCTGCAAAGGAGCAATCGATGACTGTCAAGACCATCCCGCACTTCCTCAACGGCGAAGAGACCAACGGCGTCGGCGAGCGGACGCAGCCGGTGTTCAACCCCGCCACCGGGGCCCAGACCGGCGAGCTGCGCCTCGCGGACGCGGCCGACCTCGAGACCGCGGTCGCCAACGCGAAGAAGGCCTCCGAGTCCTGGGGGGACATCTCCCTGGCCAAGCGCACCGCGGTCCTGTTCAAGTTCCGCGAGCTCGTCGCCGCACACATTGACGACCTTGCCCAGCTCGTGACCAGCGAGCACGGCAAGGTCCTCTCCGACGCCAAGGGCGAGATCGGCCGCGGCCTGGAGGTCATCGAGTTCGCCTGCGGGATCCCGCAGCTGCTCAAGGGCGCCTACTCCGACCAGGCCTCCACCGGCATCGACGTGTTCTCCTACCGCCAGCCGCTCGGCGTCGTCGCCGGCATCACCCCCTTCAACTTCCCCGTCATGGTGCCCCTGTGGATGGCCCCGGTGGCGATCGCGACCGGGAACGCGTTCATCCTCAAGCCGAGCGAGCGCGACCCATCGGCCTCGCTCCTGCTCGCGCGCCTGTGGACCGAGGCGGGGCTCCCGGACGGGGTCTTCCAGGTCCTGCACGGCGGGAAGGAGACCGTCGACGGGCTCCTGACCCACCCCGACGTGGACGCGATCTCCTTCGTCGGCTCGACCCCGATCGCGAAGTACGTCCACGAGACCGCCACCGCTCACGGCAAGCGCGTCCAGGCCCTGGGCGGGGCGAAGAACCACGCGATCATCCTCCCGGACGCGGACCTGGACAACGCCGCGGACCACCTCTCGGCCGCCGCGTTCGGCTCCGCAGGGGAACGCTGCATGGCGATCTCGGTCGCGATCGCCGTCGGCCGGATCGGCGACGAGCTCGTGGGCAAGGTCGCCGAGCGCGCCGAGGCCGTCAAGGTCGCCGAGGGCACCGACCCGGACGCGGAGATGGGCCCGATCATCACCGCGGCCTCGAAGGAGCGGATGAAGGGCATCGTGACCAAGGCGGCCGAGACCGGGGCGGACCTGGTCGTGGACGGGCGCGAGTTCACCGTCCCCGGCAAGGAGGACGGCTTCTGGTTCGGCCCCACGGTCATCGACAACGTTGGAACGGACATGGACGCCTACACCGAGGAGATCTTCGGCCCGGTCCTGGGCGTCGTGCGGGTGGAGACGGTCGAGGAGGCGATCGAGCTGATCAACTCCAACCCGTATGGCAACGGCACCGCGATCTTCACCTCCTCCGGCTCCAACGCCCGCAAGTTCCACCGCGGCGTGCACGTGGGCATGATCGGGGTCAACGTCCCGATCCCCGTCCCGGTCGCGTACCACTCCTTCGGCGGCTGGAAGAGCTCGCTGTTCGGCGACAAGCACATCTACGGCGAAGAGGGCGTCTCCTTCTACACCCGCGGCAAGGTCGTCACCCAGCGCTGGCCCGAGCCCACCCACGCCTCCGGCGCCTCCTACAACTTCCCCTCCAACTGACATTCCCGTCGCGCCGTCACGTCTGCGGGGTGTGGACCCTGCAGACGTGACGGCGCAACGGGAGAAGGAGCAACATGAGCGACATCGAGAACAAGCTCATCATCGGCACCGCGCCCGATTCCTGGGGCGTCTGGTTTGCCGACGATCCGAAGCAGACTCCGTGGGAGCGCTTCCTCGACGAGGTGGCCGAGGCCGGCTACAAATGGATCGAGCTGGGCCCGTACGGGTATCTCCCGACCGATCCGTCGCATCTCGCGGACGAACTCAAGGCGCGTGACCTGCAGGTTTCGGCGGGGACCGTGTTCACGGCGTTCCATAGGGGCGTTGACCAGTGGGAGGAAGCGTGGGAGCCGGCCCGGCGCGTCGCGGAGCTGACTGCGGCGATGGGCGGCGAGCACATCGTCGTCATCCCCGCGATGTGGCGCGACGACGTCACGGGCGAGGCCGTCGAGAACGAGGTGCTCACGGCCGAGCAGTGGGACTCGCTGTTCAAGGGCCACGACGAGCTGGGACGCCGCCTCGGCGAGCAGTTCGGCCTCAAGCAGCAGTTCCACTCGCACGCGGATTCGCATGTGCAGGGGCAGGCCGACATCGAGCGGCTGCTCGAGAACACCGACCCCGAGCTGCTCACGCTGTGCCTCGATACGGGCCATGCCGAGTACGGCGGAGCCAGCAGCGTCGACCTCATCCGCAAGTACCCCGAGCGCATCGGCTACCTCCACCTCAAGCAGATCAACCCGGACGTCCTCGCGAAGGTCCGCGCCGAGAACCTGACTTGGGCAGCGGCGAACACCGCCGGCGTCATGGCCGAGCCGCCGTCGGGCCTGCCCGACCTGCGTGAGGTCATCGAGGCCGTCGAGGGCCTCGACCGCCCGATCTTCGGCATCGTCGAGCAGGACATGTACCCGGTCGCGTTCGACGTCCCGCTCCCGATCGCCCAGCGCACCCGCAACTACCTCCTCTCGTGCGGCTCCCGCACGCGCGTATCTTGACCCACCTGACTCCTCCCGAAAGGCTCTTCCATGGCTGAGAACCTGCGCGTCGCCGTCATCGGCGCCGGCCGTATGGGCGCGGACCACATCCAACGCCTGCACACGCGCATCCACGGCGCCGAGGTGGCCGCCGTCGTCGACATCGATCTCGATCGCGCGAAGGCCGCGGTCGCCCACATCCCGGGCGCTCGGGCTTACGCCACAGCAGGCGAGGCATACTCTGCAGGCGACGCTAACGCCGTCCTCATCGCCACGCCAGGCTTCCTCCACGAAGTTGCGCTCCTCGAGGCACTCGAGCGGGACATCCCGATCCTGTGCGAGAAGCCGCTCACCCCGGACGCGGCGTCGGCCTGGAAGATCGTCGAGGCGGAGCAGAAGCTGGGCCGGAAGCGGATCCAGGTCGGCTTCATGCGGCGCTTCGATCAGGGCTACATGCAGCTCGGGGGTCTGGTCCGCTCAGGCGAGCTCGGCGAACTGCTCATGCTGCACTGCCGCCACCGCAACCCGGACACCCCTCCCGGCTTCACCAACGAGATGCTCATCAACGACTCTGTCGTCCACGAGTTCGACGTGATCCGCTACCTGACCGGCGAGGAGATCACGTCCGTTCAGGTGCGCCTCGGCAAGGCGACCTCGAAGGCGCCGAGCGGGCAGCACGATCCGCAGCACGTCCTGATCGAGACGGCATCCGGCGTGCTCGTCGACGTCGAGATCTTCGTCAATGCCCAGTTCGGCTACCAGGTTGCGACCGAGGCAGCGTTCGAGGACGGCATCGTGAACATCGGCGGGGACGGCGGCCCGTACGTGCACCGCGCCGGGCGCTGGGGCGGTGAGGTGACGCCTGGGTTCGAGGCGCGCTTCGGTGCGGCGTACGACGTCGAGGTCCAGTCGTGGGTCGATGCGGCCCTCCGCGGCGAGATCGGTGGGCCGTCGGCATGGGACGGCTACGCGACCGCCGCGTGCTGCGAGGCCGGCGTCGAGGCGCAGAAGAGCGGCGAGAAGGTCACCGTCGCCCTCAACGAGAAGCCTGCCCTGTACGGGTCTTTTGAGCCGGCGCAGGGGGAGGCCCAGTGAAGATCGCCCTCGATCCCACCCCGTTTCACAGCACCCACTCGCTCCTGGAATTCCCCGCGCTCGCGGCGGACCTCGGGTACGAGTACCTCCAGCTGACCCCGCACCGGGACCTGATCCCGTTCTTCACCCACCCGAAGGCCGACGACGAGTTCGTGCGCCAGCTCCGCAAGGCGTGCGCTGACGCGGGCGTGGGCGTCGCGTCGGTGCTGCCCGTGCTGCGCTGGTCGGGCCCGGACGAGCAGCTGCGCGAGGCTGCCGTGCGGTACTGGAAGCGCGCCATCCAGATCACGGTGGATCTCGGTGCTACCCAGATGAACACGGAGTTCTCGGGGCGCCCCGAGAAGCCCGAGGAATCCGAGGCGTGCTTCTACAAGTCGATGGAGGAGCTCCTCCCGATCTTTGAGCGCGAGGGCGTCCACGTGGCGATCGATCCGCACCCGGACGACTTCGTCGAAGAGGGCCTCGCGGCGCTGCGCGTGATCCGCGGGCTCAACTCGCCGAACGTCGGGATGGTGTACGTCGCGTCGCACACGTTCCACATGAAGGATCAGCCGCTCGAGATCATGCGGGCGGCCGGTGAGAAAATCCGCGTGGTGCACGTCTCCGACACCATGAACCACCACGCCTCGCACGGGTTGCGCTACATCACGAACCCACCGGGCAACGCCGTGCGCGTGCATCAGCACCTCAAGATCGGCGACGGCGACGTCAACTGGGACGAGTTCTTCGGCGGCCTCGGGGAGATCGGCTTCCTGGACAGCGAGGACACCGTGATGGTCTCCAGCGTCTTCGCCGAGAACGAGAACGCCGACGAGGTCTCCCGCTACCAACTCCGCACCATCCAGGGCTTCGTCTCGGTTACAGATATCCGCCCCTGACTTCGTCTCGGGTACAGATATCCGCCCCTCAGACCATTTCAGGTACGCCAACTCCAAGCCGCCGGACCCGCAAGGATCCGGCGGCTCGGAGTTTGAGGAAGGCGAACTCTTCCACGGCCCTGCAGTTTCGTTTCCAGTCCAGCACTTTCCTTTCGGGTACAGATATCGATGTCCATTTCCATCTCGGGTACGCGAACTCCTCTTGACTTAAGCACGACGGCGGGTGCCCGACTTTCGAAGGTCGGGCACCCGCCGTCGTGCTCGCGGACCCTTTACGCAGGCGTGAGTTTCTGTACCCGAAACGGCGGGAGAGCCGCGTTTCTGTACCCGAAACGCCGGGAGAGCCGCATTTCTGTACCCGAAACGCCCGGAGAGCCGCGTTTCTGTACCCGAGACAGTGACAGGGGTCGGCGGCCACCCGCTGGCTTTGGAATTTGTTTCGGGTACAGATATCGATGTCCATTTCCATCTCGGGTACGCGAACTCCTCTTGACTTAAGCACGACGGCGGGTGCCCGACTTTCGAAGGTCGGGCACCCGCCGTCGTGCTCGCGGACCCTTTTCGCAGGCGTGAGTTTCTGTACCCGAAACGGCGGGAGAGGGGAGTTTCTGTACCCGAAACGCCGGGAGAGCCGCGTTTCTGTACCCGAGATGGTTTGGGAGGGGAGTTGGTGTACCCGAAACGATTAGGCGGTGAAGGGGAGGCGGGGGTCGACTTCTTGGGCTTCCCACGTGCTGCGGATCCAGCCGTGATGCGGATCATCGCTGATGAGCCAATCCCGCACCCGGCCGGGGCCTGCCATCACGTTGAGGTAGTACAGGTCGTAGCCCGGCGCCGCCATCGCGGGACCGTGCCAGCCGTAGGGGACGAGGACGACGTCGCCCGTGCGCACCTCGGCGTTGACGTCGATGGGGCGTTCGTCGGACGCGTACGCGCGCGCGTAGCCGACCGGGTCCTGGCCCGCCGCCTGCTGGCTTCCAGTGGGCGAGCCTGGCGCGAGGCGCGTCTCGAAGTAGTAGATCTCCTCGAGCGAGGTCTCGCCCTCCTTCTCCTCGTCGTGCTTGTGGGGCGGGTAGGAGGACCAGTTGCCCGCGGGTGTGATGACCTCGCAGACAATGAAGCGGTCGGCCTCGAGGGCGGCTGGGGTGCCGAAATTGTGGACCTGACGCGAGCAGTTGCCAGCGCCGCGCAGCTCGACCGGCGTCTCCTCGGCAGGAATGAACCGGGTCGGATATTCGGCCTTGGCCGGTGCAAGGGCGACGGCGACCCGACCGCCCTGCAGGGTCATGATTCCGACGGCCTTGCCGATCCCGGTGTAGAGGACGTCGCTCGGCCCCTCGAAGACCGAGTCGCGGCCCGCCAGATCGAAGATCTCGCCGTCGACGGTCGCCTGGAAGGCCCCCGTGAGCGGGACGATGATGCGCTCCTCGCCAGCGGCCTCGAGGGTGATGTTCGCTCCCGGGGCCAATTCGGCAACCTTGATTCCGGTATGCTGCCAGCCGTTGACGAGCGTCGCGGAGTCGTGCGCGCCAAGCGAAACCTGCCACTCGCCGTCGGACGCTGAGCCGAGGGGGTAGACCCACTCTGCCATAGGGTGTGTTCCTCTCTCTGGGATGCCGGCGACAATTGGCGCCGGCGGTGCCTAACGCTGGACCAGCGTCATCTCGAAGCTGTAGGAGTCGGCGCGGTAGACGTGGCGGCCGGTTTCGACGTTCCGCCCGGTGTCGTCGACGGCGGTGCGTTCCATCGTGACGAGCGCTGAGCCCGGCGAGGTCTGCAGCAGCTCCGCCTGGTACTCATCGGCAACGGTCGCCCCGATCCGCTGGTTCGCGAGCCGGAAGTTCACGCCGGCTTCGCGCAGGATCTGGTACATGCCGCGCTGGCGCAGGCCCTCCTCGGTGAGCTCGGCGACGTCGTCCCGCACCCAGTTCTCCATGAGGGCGAGCGGCTTGTCGCCGACGGAGCGGAGACGGGTGAAGTGATAGACGCCGGTCCCCTGGGGGAGCTGGAGCGTGTTCGCGATCTCGTCCTCCGCGGGGCCGTGGCGGAAGGCGAGAACTCGCGTGGTCGGCTTCTGGCCGCCGCGGGTCAGATCGTCGAAGAGGCTCGAGAGCTCGAGGTGGCGGCGCACCTGGCTCGACACGACCTGCGTCCCGACGCCACGCTTGCGGACCAGAAGCCCCGCCCGCACGAGTTCGTCCATCGCCTTGCGCATCGTGGGACGCGAGAGGTTGAGCTGAGAGGCGAGTTCGATTTCGTTCTCGAGCTTGGACCCCGGCTCGAGGGCGCCCGTTCGGATCATCGCCTCGATGCCCTGGACCACCTGATGATAGAGCGGCACCGGAGACGAGCGGTCGATGGAGATGTTGAGGCTGGTCGCCATGGCCCCTCCTTGGGCTGGGCCGCAGGGCCCGAAGCGGCGTCGATTGTTTCATTGATAGGACAAATCTCGTAACTCCACAGTAGCACTCCTTCGGCTCTCTGGAAGGAAGACTTCGGGCTCGCGCCGCGGCAACGAAGCTTGACAGGACAAAGTTCGCGCCAGCTAGAGTGTGAGGAAGAGAACTTGGAACGTTCCCACACCTTGGGAGGAAGACAGAAAGGGATCGGCATGACCATCAGAGTTGGTGTGATCGGCGCAGGGATCATGGGCGCGGACCACGTGCGCAACCTCGCGGGCACGGTGAGCGGGGCCTCGGTCTCGCTCGTCGCGGATCTCGACGCCGAGCGGGCCGCACTCGCCGCGGAGGCCGGGGGCGCGCGCAGCACGACCGACCCGAAGGCCCTCATCACGGATCCCGACGTGGACGCCGTCGTCATCGCCTCGCACGATTCGACGCACGCCGAACTCCTGCTCGAGTGCCTCGACGCCCGCAAGCCGGTCCTGTGCGAGAAGCCGCTCGCGCCAACCGTGGAGGAAGGGCGCGCCGTCGTCGAGGCAGACGAGCGAGTTGCCGCCGAGCTCGGCAAGAGCCTCGTCTCCCTCGGCTTCATGCGCCGCTTCGACCCAGCGCACACCGAACTCAAGCGGCGGATCGCCGCTGGTGAACTCGGCGAGATCCTCGCCGTCCACTGCGTGAGCCGCAACGTCCGCTCGGCGCCGGATGCCACCAACGTCTCCGCGATCACGAATTCGGCGATCCACGAGCTCGACTCCATGCCGTGGCTTCTCGGGACAGACGTCGCCGAGGTGGCCTGGATCTCAGGCAGCAAGACGAGCGCCCTGGCTCCCGCGGGGCTCCAAGACCCGGCGTTCATGCTGCTCCGCATGGCCGACGGCGC
Organism: Sinomonas terrae; assembly: GCF_022539255.1. NCBI lineage: Bacteria > Bacillati > Actinomycetota > Actinomycetes > Micrococcales > Micrococcaceae > Sinomonas > Sinomonas terrae. Next base: position 3,402,108 of record NZ_JAKZBV010000001.1, on the reverse strand, counting down.
CCTCGTGACGCTTGAACTCTTCCTCAACGCCGACTACGGCTACTCGACCCGCTGCGAAGTCGTGGGGGAGCGGGGCGCCGCGAGCTTCACTGAGGGCCCGCTCCTCGAGTTCAACGTCCAGCGGCTGCGCGCGACCGACTACCCAGCGGACTGGCGGCCGCGCTTCGCCGACGCCTACCGAATCGAGCTCCAGGCCTGGATCGATGGGCTGCGGGCGGGGAAGCCATCGCCGCTCGCCACCGCGCGGGACGGACTTCGCGCATCCGAGATCGGCGCCGCACTCGCCTCCTCGATCGTGGCTCGCGGAGCGTTCGTGCCGGTGGTGCACGCATGAGCACGTTCGAGTTTCCCGCGCCGCGCGTCCCCGACCCCTCCGACGCACCGAGCCTGAGGTGGGGGATCGCGGGGCCCGGATGGATCGCCGAGCGGTTCGCGGAGTCGCTGGCGCTGCACGGATCGCAGCGGGTGACGGCGGTCGGCTCGCGGTCCCGGGCCCGCGCCGAGGCATTCGCCGAGACGCGCGGGCTCCGCGCCCACGGCTCCTACGGGGAGCTCGCAGCGGACCCCGAGGTCGACGTCGTCTACGTCGCCACCCCGCACACGGCGCACCTCGACGTCGCCCTCGAGGCGATCGAGGCCGGGAAGCACGTGCTTGTGGAGAAGCCGCTTGCCATCAACGCTCGCGAGGCCGAGCAGATCGCCAAGGCCGCGAAGGCGCGGGGCGTGTTCGCGGGCGAGGCGCTCTGGACCGTGTTCCTCCCCTCGTACGACGTCGCACGGCAGCTCATTCGGGGCGGTCGCCTCGGGGAGCTGACCGCTGTCGTGGGAGACTACGGCGAGTACCTTCCGCCGAGCCACCGCGCCCACGATCCCGAGCTCGCCGGCGGTCCGCTCCTCGACCTCGGGATCTACCTGCTCGGGCTCGCGACCGACATCCTTGGCGAGCCGGAGCGAGTCCTCGGCCTCGGCGCGCCGCTCGCCAACGGCGTCAACGACCAGCTCTCTGCGCTGCTCGGGTTCCCGAGCGGCGCACAGGCGACGCTCACGACCACGATGGGCGGCTTCACCCCGGCCCTCCTGACGGTCGTCGGGACGGAGGCCGCGCTCACCTTCGACGGGCCGTTCAATTCGCCGGGCGGCCTCACCGTCCGGACGTCCGACGGCGAGACACACCGTTGGGAGGGCAGTCCGGGTTCGCATGTAGACGGACTCCACTTCCAGGCCGCCGCCGTGGCCCGCGCGATTGCCGAGGGGCGCATCGAGACGGACGAGCGCCCGCTCGAGCTCAGCCTCCTCGCACTGCGGGTCGCGGACGAGCTGCGAAGAGCGATTGGGATTGAGTTTCCGGGTGAGCGCCGCGCTCCCGCCCGGTTGTGATTTCTCAATCAGTCTAATCCTCGGCGCGCCGCGGGTCTTCGCCGTGTCGACGCGACAGAAACGGGTCGGAGCGCGGGCAACGCTTGAGCGGGGCGTGGATTAGGCGCCGGATGACGATCGGATGACGAGCGTCGGTTCGAGGAGGGCGGGCCGGGGCGGGGCATCGGGTTGCTCGAGGCGGGTGAGGAGCGTGCGGGCGGCCTCGGCGCCGATGTCGCGGCTGTGGGGGTCCACGCTGGTGAGCGCCAGATAGCGGTACGCGGCCAGGGGTGAGTTGTCGTAGCCGACGACGGCGACGTCCGACGGCGCGGAAAGCCCCCGCTCGCGCAGGGCGGCGAGGGCGCCGACGGCCATGACGTCGTTCGCCGCGAGGATCGCCGTCAGGAGAGGGCGTTCCTCGAGGAGCCGCACTGTGGCGGCGTAGCCGTCGGCCTCGGCCGTGCCGCCATCCTGGCCTGCGACGAACGGCTCGAGCCCCGCATCGCGTGCTGTGCGCTCGTACCCGCGCCGGCGGTGCGCCGCGGGGCCGCCGCGACCCGTGATGTGCCCGATCCGGCGGTGGCCGAGCTCCACGAGATGTCGGGTGGCGAGCGTGCCGCCGTGTTCGTCGTCGCCCGCAACAACATCCGCCTCGGGAAGTGTCGCTGGCCCGAGCTCACGTACGCCGGCGACGACGACTGGCACGGGGACCTCTCCCAGCAGCGCGGCGTCCGGCTCTGCGGCGAGCACGAGTGCGTCTGCGTGCTGGGCGAGGAAGCCGTCCACGGGGTTGCGGCCCGACGCGGCCTCGAGCTGGAAGTCGGCGACGCTCACGGTGTACCCGGCCGGATCCAGGACCGAGCGTAGTCCCGCGAGGAGCTCGACGAACCAAGGGTTGCGGAAGTCGTCGATGAGGACGCCGATCGAGCGCGTCTGCTGGCTCGCGAGGGCGCTCGCGGCGCGGCTCGGCCGGTAGCCGAGGTCCTCGATCGCGGCCAGTACCGCTTGCCTGCGCGCGGCGCTCACGTGGGGCGCCCCCCGCAGGACGAGCGAGACCAGAGACTTGGACACGCCGGCGCGGCGCGCGACGTCGTAGATCGTCGGCCGGGCGGGGGTTTCTCTCGTCACCACGCGACCATCATGGCACCTCACCCGCCCCGCGACGTGTCAGCGGCGACCGTATTGACAGGACAAAGACTGCTTCCTATTCTCGATCTATGGAGCGCTCCAAACAGCCTCCTCTTCCCAGACTTCCCCAGCAGACTTCCCTCAAAGGAGAGACCATGTCCGAGTCCCTCGGTGTCGCCGTCATCGGCGCAGGCATGGCAGGCAAGGCCCACGCCGCCGCGTACCGCGCAGCGAGCACGTTCTACCGCCCCACGCTGCCCGAGGCCCGCCTCGTCTCGATCGGGGACGTCAACCCCGAGTTCGGCCAGGCCGCGGCGAAGCGTTTCGGGTACGAGCGCCACGACGCCTCGTGGCAGGCCATCGCGGAGGCGGACGACATCGACGTCGTGAGTGTCGTGATCGCGAACTCGCTGCACCGTGAGGTCGTCGAGGGCTTGCTCGCGGCGGGCAAGCACGTGCTGTGCGAGAAGCCGCTCTCTGACAGCCTCGCCGACGCACGCGCGATGGCCGAGGCCGCCCGCGCGGCCGAGGCCCGGGGCAATCTGGCCCGCATCGGGTTCACGTACCGGCGCGCCCCTGGCATCGCCGCCATCCGCGAACTGATCCAGAACGGCACCCTCGGCCGGCCGCTGCACTTCAGCGGCCGATACTGGACCGACTACGGCTGCAGCCCGAGCGCCCCGATGAGCTGGCGCTACAAGGGTGGCCCCGGCTCGGGCGCGCTGGCCGACGTCGGAAGCCACATGACCTACATCGGCGAGTTCCTCTGTGGGGAGATCCAGACCGTCTCCGGGGGCCAGCTCTCCACCGCGATCGGCAAGCGTCCGCTCCCGCTCGGGGCAGTCATGGGCCACGATCACGCGGCTGTGAGCGACGCCTTCGAGGCGGTGGAGAACGACGACGTTGCCGCCTTCTCGGCGGAGTTCGCCGACTGCATCGGGTCAATCGAGGTTTCCCGGGTCGCGGCGGGCCACGCGAACTCGCTCATGTTCGAGGTCTTCTGCGAGAACGGTGCCGCGACGTTCGACCAGCGCCGCCCGGCCGAGATCGGCCTGTTCCTTTCCGAGGTCGCCTCGGCGCAGAACGGGTACCGGCAGGTCATCCTGGGCCCCGAGCACCCGTACATCGCAGGTGGGCTCCCCATGGATGCCCCGAGCGTGGGGTTCGGCCAGAACGAGGCCTTTGCCTATCAGGCGCGGGCGTTCCTCGAGGAGGTCGCCGGGATCCCCGAGTCCGAGTCGCTCCCGCGGTGCGCGACGTTCGAGGAGGGCGTGCGCAACATGGAAGTCCTCGCGGCCGTGACCGAGTCCGCGCTGAACAACGGAAAGAAGGTCTCGCTGTGAAGCTCGGCGTCTACAACGCGATCCTGCACGACCGCTCCCTGCCCGAGGCCCTCGAGGTCATCGCCGGCTTGGGCCTGTCCGGGATCGAGATCAACACCGGCGGGTTCCTCCCCGCGGCCCACGTGCCCACGTTCGAGGACGTTCTCGTCTCCGACACCGCCCGGGACGACTACCTCGGCCTCTTCGAGGGCACCGGGGTTGCGATCGCGGGCCTGAACTGCAACGGCAACCCGCTGCACCCCAAGCCCGAGATCGGGCACAAGCATGCCGAGGACATCCGCCGCTCCATCCGCCTCGCCGAGCGCCTCGGCCAGAACCGCGTTGTGACGATGTCCGGCCTTCCCGGCGGCGAGCCCGGGGCGACCGTGACCAACTGGATCGTGAACGCGTGGAACTCCGCCGCGCTGGACGTGCTCGACTACCAGTGGGGGATCGCGGCCGAGTTCTGGCGTGAGATCGACCGCCTCGCCGCGGACCACGGCGTCAAAGTCGCGCTCGAGCTGCACCCGCAGAACCTCGTGTTCAACACCGCCGATGTCCACCGGCTCGTCGAGCTCACCGGCGCCACCAACGTCGGCGTCGAACTCGACGCCTCCCACCTGTTCTGGCAGCAGATGGACCCCGTCGCCGTCGTCCGCGAGCTCGGCTCCCTCGTGTTCCACGCCGCCGCGAAGGACGTGCGTGTCAACCCCGAGAACGCCCGCCTCTACGGCGTCCTCGACAACCGCTTCCGCCGCCTCTCCCCGGACGAACCGCGCACCAACCTCGGCGGCGACGAGTGGGCCAACGAGTGGCCGAAGGAATCGGCCTGGGACTTCGTCGCCCTCGGCCGCGGGCACGACACCGCCTACTGGGCGGAATTCCTCAAGGCCCTCCACGAGGTCGATCCGGACATGATGGTCAACATCGAGCACGAAGACGTCTCCCTCGGCCGCATCGAGGGGCTGGAAGTCGCCGCCAAAGTCCTCCTCGAGGCGGCGCGGTCGGTCGGGGTGCTCGCCGAGGCCTAGCGGCTGGGGAGGTGGAGTTCTCGAACGCTCCAGCGCGGCTTCGGTTCGTCCGACCCGTCCGTGTCGGCCCTCGGCTTGGGAGCGGCCGAGCGGCGGAAGTGTGGCCGACCGGCGGAACTGCATCGGCGAAGGGGGTCGACCGCAAAAGCTAAACCGCCGCTCGCGGACGCCGTCTGGCGCCGTGCCGAGCAGCCCAGGTGCCTACGGCGAGGGCTATTGAGTGGCCCGGGGAAGTCTGAGGGCAGGGCCGGTTACTCGCCAGTACCGGCGCGGGGAGAGGGAAGTTATCCTCGTGACGTGAACACGTGGACGACGACGTCCCCTCCTTCCCGCTCAGCTCGCCTGAGCGTCAACCGGCTGGCTTCGCTCGCCACCGGCTCCGGCCCCGCGCTCGAGGTCACACGCCCATGGGACGGCCAGCCACTCGGCGTCGTCCGCCAGGCCGCCGACGGCGAGGTCGAGGCAGCGGTGCTGCGCGCCCGCTCGGCGCAGAGGCAGTGGGCCGCAACCTCGCCCAAGGAGCGGGCCGCCGTCGTTCGCCGGTTCGCCACCTCCATCCTCGACCGGCGCGACGAGATCCTCGACCTCGTCCAAGAGGAGACCGGCAAGGCCCGTCTGGCCGCGCTCGAGGAGGTCCTCGACGCGTCGATGATCTCCTCGCACTACGCCCACACCGCCCCCGGGCTCCTCAAGCCCCGGCGCCGCGCCGGCGTGTTCCCCCTCTTCACGCAGACGAGCGAGCTGCGGCAGCCCAAGGGAGTGGTCGGGGTCATCACCCCCTGGAACTACCCCCTGACGCTCGTCGTGACCGACTCGGTCCCGGCGCTGCTCGCGGGGAACGCCGTCGTCGTCAAGCCCGACCACCAGACGCCGTTCAGCGCGCTGCTCGTACTCGACCTGCTTCTCGCGTCAGGCCTCCCTGACGGCCTCCTGCAGGTCGTGGTCGGCCCGGGACCGGCGGTGGGTCCGCCGCTCATCGGCGTCGTCGATTTCATGATGTTCACCGGCTCGACGGCGACGGGTCGGCTGGTCGCCCAGCAATGCGCGGCGAGGCTCATCGGCTTCTCCGCGGAGCTGGGCGGCAAGAACCCGCTCATCGTGATGGACGACGCCGACATCCCGGCCGCCGCTGCCGGCGCCGTCCGCGCCTGCTTCGCGAACGCGGGCCAGCTCTGCATCGCGCCCGAGCGGATCTACGTGCACGAGGCCGTCCGCGAGCGCTTCACGCATGCTTTCCTCGACGCAGTGGCGCAGATGAGCGTGGGGGCCGGGACCTCGTGGGGAAAGGACATGGGCTCGCTCATCTCACCCGCGCACCTTGCGAAGGTGCGGGCCCACCTCGACGATGCGGTGGCAAGGGGCGCGCGAGTCCTTGCCGGAGGCGCATCCCGGCCGGACCTCGGGCCGAGCTTCTTCGCGCCCACCGTCCTGACGGACGTGCCGGAGGACGCGAAGCTCGTTCGGGAGGAGACGTTCGGCCCCATCGTGGCGATCTACCCCGTGGCGTCGGAGGACGAGGCAATCGCGCGGGCCAACGACAGTGAACTCGGCCTCAACGCGAGCATTTGGACCACGCCGTCCCGCGGCAGGGCGCTCGCCGAGAGGATCGAGGCGGGAATGGTCAACGTCAACGAGGGCTACGGCGCCGCCTGGGCCTCGCACGGCGCGCCCATGGGCGGCTGGAAGGACTCGGGCGTGGGCCGCCGGCACGGCGACGAAGGCCTCCTCAAGTACACGGAGGCCCAGACGATCGCCGTCCAGCGCGGCGTGCCCGTCGCCCCGTTCGCCGGCATGAGCAACGAGACCTTCGCCAACCTGTTCACCCGGGCCGTGCGGATCCTCAACCGGGTCCGCTAACGCTAGCGGACGACGACGGCTGGTTGGCAAGATCGTTCCCATGACCTACCTTCCCGTCACCTCTGCACGCCCTGAGCCCCTCCGCGTCGGCCTCATCGGCGCCGGCTGGATGGGCTCCTTCCACGCCAAGAGCCTCGCGCAGCGCATCCCCGACGCGAGCCTCGCCGCCATCGCCGATCCCGCGCTCGAGTCGGCGCAGCCCCTCGCAGCCGAGCTCGGCGTCGCGCACGTGACCGCCGACCCGGGGGACCTGTTCGCGGATCCCGAGATCGACGCCGTCGTGATTGCCGCCCCGGCGCGCTTCCACGCCCAGCTCGCGATTGCTGCTGCCCGCGCCGGCAAGCACGTGTTCTGCGAGAAGCCCGCGTCCTTGGATCTCGACGAGTTCGCTCGCGTCGAGCAGGCGGTGGGCGAGGGAGGGATCCATTGGCAGGTCGGCTTCAACCGCCGCTACGCCGCAGACTTCCTCGCGGCTCGCCGGGACGTCGCGGACGGCGTCGTCGGCACGCCCCAGCTGCTCCGCTCGCTGACGCGCGATCCCGGCACGGGAAGCATCCGCAACGCCGATCGGGTGCCGCACGGGACGATCTTCGTCGAGACGCTCATTCACGACTTCGACGCCCTCAACTGGTTCAACTCGGGCGCCGAGCCGGTGAGCGTCTATGTAGCCGCCGACGCCTTGGTAGAACCGGAACTCAGGGGGATGGGCTTCATCGACACCGCCGTCGTGACGATCCGCTACGAGAACGGCGCGATCGCCGCTGCCGAGGCGAATTACTCCGCCCTCTACGGCTATGACGTCCGGGGTGAGGTGTTCGGTTCGCGCGGCATGGTCCAGGCCGGGCGCGCAACGGAGACGGCGGCGCTCCGGTTCGGGGCCAAGGGCCTCTCGGCCGAGACCCCTCGCCTCAACATCGAGCTCTTCGCGGACGCCTACACTGCCGAGCTCGCCGACTTCGTGGGGCAGGTACGGGCGAAGCGCGATGGCGGCGAGGCGCCAGACCACGGCGTTCCCCTCACGCCTGGGCTCGCCGACGCTCGGCGCGCGCTAGCCGTCGCCCGCGCCTGCATCGAGTCGGTGGAATCGGGGGAGGCGGTCCGGGTCGCTGCAATTCTGGGAGGATAGGTCGGGCTTCTCGCCCCGAGGGGCCCGCGGGAGGGATGAAGTGACGCAGGGTTATACGCACATCGTGATCGGTGCCGGGGCGATCGGCTCCGCCGCGGCCTACTGGCTTTCTCGCCGGCCGGAGACGAGGGTGCTCGTGATCGAGCAATTCGACCTCGTCAACACGCTCAACTCCTCGGGCGACGTCTCCCGCATCATCCGCCACGCCTACCACAGCACGGACTACACGACGCTCACGCCCGCCATGTTCGAGGCCTGGCACGAGATCGAGGAGCGCTCCGGCCTGCAGCTGTACGTCACGACCGGCGGTCTCGACCTCGCTACCTCGGCGGAGAGCAGCCTCGCCGAGCTCGGCGCCTACCGTGCGGCACTCGCGGCCGAGGGGATCCCGTACGAGGACCTCACAGCCCGCGAGATCCGGGCCCGGTACCCGCAATGGAACATCGATGACGATGTGAGCGGCATGTACCAGGAGGCGGGCGGCCTCATCGACATCCGGAAGAGCGTGGCTGCGCATACTTCGCTCGCCCTCGCCAACGGCGTCGAGTTCCTCCCGCACACGAAGGCGACCGACGTCGTCGTCCGCCCCGACAGCGTGACGGTGCGGACCGCGCGGGGCGACTTCGACGCGGACAATCTCGTGGTTGCCGCCGCGTCCTGGCTCGGCGAGCTCATGCCCGATCTCGGCCTCGACTACAGCCTCACGCTCTCACAGGAACAGGTCAGCTACTTCACGTCTCAGCACCTCGCTGAATTCACGCCCTCGAAGTTTCCCATCTGGATCTTCCATGGCGAGGAGACGTTCTACGGCTTCCCCGTCTATGGCGAGCCCGCGGTCAAAGTCGCGCGGGACATGCGCGGGCGGTTCATCGAAAGCGGCGAGCGGGTTTTCGAGGGCGACGACGGCGAGGCCGCGATCCTGCGCGGCTTCCTCGAGCGGTATCTGCCCGCAGCAGCCGGGCCTGTGTACGCGAACCGGACCTGCGTGTACGACATGGCGCCCGATCGCGACTTCGTCCTCGACACGCTGCCGCACGCACCGCACGTCGCGGTGTTCAACGGCGCTGGGCACGCGGGCAAGTTCGCGAGCCTCGTCGGGAAGATCCTCGCCGAGCTGCTGAGCGACGGCACCTCGTCGCTCCCGATCGATGCGTTTTCGCTGCGCCGTCCCGCGATCGCTGACCCGGCGTTCGAGCCCGTCTTCCGGCTCGGCTGAGGCTCCGGCCTGCTAGTTCGTCGCCTGAACGGCGCGCGTCAGCGGGCGACGGCGGGGGGCGGCGCCGTGCTCGTCCGCGCCTTGAGCTCTGGGGTGAGCAGGATCGTCTGCCCCTCGCCGCCGGAAAGGCCCTCGATGGCCTCGCCGAGCAGCCGCGCTGCCATGCGCCCCGCCTCGCGGCTCGCGTTGTCCACGCTCGTCAGGCCCAGGGCCCGGAGCCGGGCCGCGGGAGTGTCGTCGTAGCCGGCCAGGGACACGTCGGCGGGCACTGAGAGGCCGAGTTCCTCGGCTGCGGAGAGGGCGCCGAGGGCCGCCATGTCGTTGACAGCGAACACCGCCGTCGGCCGGTCGGGGGCCGCGAGCAGGCCGTGGCCTGCGCGATAGCCCGCGTCCTCTGTCAGCCCCGCGTCGACTGTGCGGAACTCGAGGCCAAGGCTGCGGGCTTCGGCCTCGAAGCCCGCCCTCCGCGCGTCGCCGACGGCGGTTCCCGGCGCCCCGAGGTGGGCGATCTTTCGGTGGCCCAGCGCGGCAAGGTGCCGCACGACGCGGCGGGCGCCCTCGGCGTCGTCGTTCGTGACAATGGAAGCGCCGGGCGCCTGCGCACGGGGTGAACCCACTTGGACCGCGCGCACCGGCGCGATCCGTGCGAGCGCCCGCTCCGCGCCGTCGAGCGTTCCGACGGCGGCGATTCCCTCGACGCGGAGTTCGAGGAAGCGCTCGACGAGCGAGGCCCCCTCGAGGCGCCAGTCGCCGAGAAGCGGTCTGAGGCCGACCGCGTGCAGCCCTTCCGAGAGACCCTCGACGGCCGGGACGAACCACGGGTTCCGGAGGTCGTCGAGGATGAGCCCGACGATCCCGCTGCGCGCCGAGCCCATCGCACGGGCCGCGGCGTTGGGACGATAGCCGAGCTCCTCGGCCGCCTCGAGAACTGCCCGCCGCTTGGCCTCGCTCACGTAGCCGGTGCCGCGGAGGGCCAATGACGCCGCCGACTTCGAAACGCCCGCGAGCGCCGCGACATCGAGGATGGTCACGGATCTGGCCACGCGGTCTCCTTTGTCAGAACAAAGCTTGACCGTAGGTCCGGTCACAGGGATACTCTAATGCGAACCTTGGAACGTTCCCACAGTGAACCCAATGTAGTGAACCCAATGTAGTGAAGCCAATGTGGAATCAGCCACGAAGGAGTGCCCAGTGAAGCAAGTGACCCTCGGACTCGTCGGCGTCGGACGGATCGGCGTCATGCACGCGCACAACATCGCCGCGCTCCGCGAGCAGTTCGCGGCCCGCTCCGTCGACCTTCGGCTCAAGCTCACCGATGTCGCCGAGGAGCATGCTCGCTCGGTCGCAGCCGAGGTCGGCGCTGAATTCGTGCCCGGCGGCGCCGCCGGGCTCATCGCCTCCGGGGTCGACGCCCTCGTGGTCGCGACCGGCACCCCGACGCACCCCGAGCTCATCCGCGCCGGCGTCGACGCGGGCATCCCCATCTTCTGTGAGAAGCCCGTCGCAGGCTCGGTCGCGGAGTCGCTCCCCGTCCTGGACTACATCACCGAGCATGGCGGCATCCTGCAGATCGGCCACCAGCGGCGCTTCGACGCCGGCTACCTCGAGGCCAAGCGCCGTTTCGACGCTGGCGAGATCGGTTGGATCCACTCGCTCCGCGCGATGACGGGCGACATGTTCCCGCCCTCGGTCGAGTTCATCGCGACCTCGGGGGGCCTGTTCCGCGACTGCTCAGTCCACGACTTCGACATCCTCCGCTGGCTCACCGGACGCGAGATCGTCGAGGTGTACGCGAAGGGCTCCAACAACGGGGACCCGGCGATCGGCCAGGTCGGCGACGTCGACACCGCGCTCGCCGTCGTGACGTTCGACGACGGCACAGTCGGCACCGTCTCCGCGACGCGGTACAACGGTGCTGGCCACGACGTCCGGCTCGAGGTCCAGGGCTCGAAATCATCCGTGATGGTCGGGCTCGACGACAAGACCGCACTCCGTTCGACTGAGGCGGGTGTCTCGTTCCCCGCTGGCGAGACGCACAAGACGTTCGCGGAGCGGTTCGACGCGGCGTACCGGGCGGAGCTCGCGGCGTTTGTGGAGCTCGTGCTCGGCGAACGGGCGAACCCGTGCGCACCCGAGGACGCCGTCGCGGCGTCCCGAGTGGCCGATGCCGCGCAGGAGTCGCTCGAGACGGGCCGCCCGGTACGGGTCAACGTTCCGGCGCGGGCCTAGCGCGCCGGGGCGGCTCGTTCCAGCCCACTTCTGAGGCGGCAAAGCACGGTTTGCCCGCGAAACGCCGCGTTCCTGAGTGGTTGGGAAAACACAACCGGGCGGGAGCGCGAAGACGCAGGCCAGGAGGCGGCCGACGAGGGCGGCGGGCTGGCCATGCGACCCAGCGTGGTCGACGGGGGCTAGCCTTTCCCCATGAATGCGACCCCCGCGCTCAGCCCGATGCCCCGAACGCTCGACGTCGAGTCACTCGATCAGTTCGACGAGCTCGTTGCAGGCGGCGCCCGGCAGATGTCGGGCTGGCATCTCCAGTCGATCGACTTCAGCGGACGCTCCGCTCAGCTGAAGGCCATGGATCCCTCGGGCGCCGTGTTTCTCGGCTGCGTTCTCGCGCCCGGGATGGACGACTCCCTCCGGGCGAGGGGCGCGCTCGTCTTTCCCGCGATCCCCGGCCTCCCGTTCAATCCCTACCGCCCCGGCCTCTACACCGGGCCGGAGCTCTATGAGGGCGTCGAATTCCGGCCCTACGAGGAGACCCCCGACGCCCTCATCTACGCTTGGACCAAGCAGCAGGGGAGGGCGGGGGTCGAGGGAGCCCTCTCGGTCGCGCTGCACGACCATCACATCGGCGAGTCCCTCCAGGATGCGCTCAAGGGCCCGTTTGCCGGCCGAAAGATCGTCGGCGTCATGGGTGGCCACGCGGCGCAGCGGGGGAGCCAGACGTACGACGACGCCGCTCGCCTCGGGCGCGGGCTCGCTGGGGCGGGGCTCGTGGTCGCCACGGGCGGCGGACCCGGGACGATGGAGGCCGCCAACCTCGGCGCGTATCTTTCTAGCGCCCCCGAGGACGAACTCGACGACGCTCTCCGCCGCCTCGCCGTCGTCCCCGGATTCCGCCCCTCGGTGAGCGCTTGGGCACGGGCCGCCCTCGCCGTCGTCGGTTCGCACCCGGGCGGGACTCCCAGCCTCGGCATCCCGACCTGGTTCTACGGCCACGAGCCGCCCAACATGTTCGCAACCCACATCGCGAAGTACTTCGCGAATGCCGTGCGTGAGGCAGTGCTGCTTGAGAAGGCCAATGGGGGAGTGGTGTTCCTCCCGGGCGCGGCGGGCACGGTGCAGGAAGTGTTCCAGGACGCTTGCGAGAACTACTACGCGACGCCGGAGGCTATCAACCCCATGGTCCTCATGGGCAAGCGCTACTGGACCGAGGAGCTTCCGGCGTGGTCCCTCCTCGAGCGTCTCGCGGCGGGCCGGGGGATGGCCGAGCGCGTCCACCTCGTGGACTCGGTGGACGAGGCGGTCGCGGTCCTGGCCGCATAGGTTGCACCGTCAGCTCCGCAGGGTGCGCACCCTGCGGAGCTGACGGCGCAACGAGAGGGGTGCCGCGGGAGGTTAGCCGACCGCCGCTCCGAAGATCCATCCCAGCACGTAGGTGACTGCTGCGGCGCCGAAGCCGATGAGCAGCTGCCGCATGGCGCGCCAGAGCGGCGAAGCGCCGGCGAGCAGGCCGACGACGGCGCCTGTCCCCAACAGCACCAAGCCCACCAACACCGCGGCGACCACGAGCGCGGAGACCCCGACCATCCCGAACAGGAACGGCAGGATCGGCACGATCGCCCCCGAGGCGAAGAAGCAGAAGCTGCTGATGGCAGCCTGCCAGGCGGAGCCGATCGCCTCGTGCTCGTCCTCCTCGGCCGCGCGCTCAGGCTGGAGCGAGAGGCTCGGGTCGCAGTCGCACGTGAAGTAGCCGAGGCGTTCGGCGGCGCGGTGTTCGGCCGCGGCTTGGCTCATGCCGCGGGCCTTGTAGACGAGCACGAGCTCGTTCTGGTCGAGGTCAAGGGCAGGAGCCGCCGTCAGGGTCACCTGCGTGGGGCGCGAGGCCGAGAGCAGTTCGCGCTGGGACCGCACGGAGATGTACTCACCGGCCCCCATCGACAGGGCCCCCGCGAGCAGACCGGCCACGCCCGAGAGCAGCACCACGTGGCTTGATACGCCCGAGGCCGCCATGCCGGTCACGAGTGAGAGGTTGCTGACGAGACCGTCGTTGGCCCCGAAGACAGCTGCACGGAACGAGCCGGAGAGCCTGGTGCGGCCCCGCACTGCGAGCCCCCGCACGACCTCCTCATGGATCCGCTCGTCCGCGGCCATTGCGGGGGTGGCGTAGGGATCGGTCGAGTACGGCGAGCGGCTTTCGGCCCGCTGGGCCATGGCGAGCACGAATACGGAGCCGAAGTGCCGAGCGAGGAAGCCCAGGATCTGGCTGCGCACGGAGGCGGCCCGAGGCCTGCCGATCTGATCTCCGAGGAGCGCGGTCCAGTGCGCCTCGTGACGCCCTTCGGCATCTGCGAGGCCAAGCAGGATCTCGCGCTCCTCGCCCTCACGACGGTCGGCAAGCGCGCGGTAGATCGAAGCCTCGGCGCGCTCGTCCGCGAGGTACTGCCGCCAGCGGCGATAGTCTGCCGGGGTCGGCTGCCGGGGCTTGTGGGCGGGTTCGGATGGGCTTGTAGTCGGCATGGTGCTCCTGGGCTGAGTGGGTATCTCGGGCCCCTTTGCCCACGCCACTCTAGCCCGGATTTTCGCGCTTTTTCGGCCGGTTCTCCAGCGCTCGAGACTTCGGCATGCCTCAATTTCCCGGGTGTCATCTGGGGCGACACATGGCGTCTGAGCCGCTCCCCGCCGTCGTCCGCCGGCCCCTGAAGCCGCGCTGCGCCGTCGTCCGGGGTCTTGGTGGGAAAATGACGCCGAGCGTAGGTGCGTCGAAGGCTGGAGGTCGCGATGCCGGGAGACAAGTCAGTGCCTGCCACGATGCGGGCGTGGGAAAGCGTCGGTGCGCCTGGCACCCGCGTCCGCCTCGTCGAGCGACCCGTTCCCGTCCCGTATGCCGGCGAAGTGCTCGTCGAGATCGAGGCGTGCGGCGTCTGCCGGACCGACCTGCACGTCACCGACGGCGACCTGCCCGTTCACCGGCCGCACGTCGTGCCGGGGCATGAGGCGGTCGGGCGCGTCGTCCGTGCTGGTCGGGGTGGGAGCCGGTTTGCGCCGGGTGACAGGGTGGGGATTCCCTGGCTGCGTCGAACGTGCGGCCTCTGCCGATGGTGCCGCTCAGGGCGCGAGAACCTGTGCGTCGACGCGCGCTTCACCGGATGGGACGACGACGGCGGGTACGCCGAGTACACGACCGTCCCTGAAGCTTTCGCCTACCGGATTCCGGACGAAGTGCCGGCCGAACAGGCGGCACCCCTCCTGTGCGCGGGGATCATCGGCTATCGTGCGTTGCGTCGGGCCAATCTCCCACCGGCCGGGCGGCTCGGTATCTACGGCTTCGGGGCCAGTGCCCATCTGACCGCACAGATCGCCATCGCCCAAGGGGTGGAGGTCCATGTGCTGACCCGCGGGCAGGAGGCCCACCAGCTGGCGCTCGAGCTCGGTGCTGCGTCAGCCGGCCCAGCCGAGGGCGGGCCGCCCGTGCCCCTCGACGCCTCGATCCTCTTCGCTCCGGCGGGCGAGCTGGTCCCCATCGCGCTCGCTGGCCTCGAACAGGGCGGCACGCTCGCCGTCGCCGGGATCCACCTGAGCGATATCCCGCCGCTGCAGTATCAGGCTCACCTGTTCCGCGAGCGGACGCTCACCTCAGTGACCGCCAACACCCGGCGTGACGGTGAGGAACTCTTCGCGCTCGCTGCGCGCCTCGGGCTGCGGGCCGCCGTCGTGCCCTACCCCTTCGAGGACGCTGACCGCGCGCTTGACGACCTTGCGGGAGGCGCGCACAGCGGGGTGGGCGTGCTGGTGCGGTGATTCCCAGAGGGCACCGAGCGTTGTCCTATAAACTCGACCTCCAGCAGCGGGGGCCCCTTCCGTTCCTGCGCGTCCCAGAGAGGCGACCTATGAAAGCCCTGCCCGTCGAGCCGAGCAACGCCGCTATCGCGATCGGTTCGAGGATCCGTGCCGCGCGGGAATCGCAGCGCATGACGATCGAGCAGGTGGCCGAGGCGGCTGGACTCTCGAAGGGCTTCCTCAGCCGGGTCGAGCGGGATGAGTCCTCGCCCAGCGTCTCCTCCCTCGTGACCCTGTGCCAAGTCCTCTCCCTCCCCATCGGCGACCTGTTTGCGACGCCGGAAACCCACCTGACCCGGGCGGACGAGGCGCCCCGCATTTCCCTGGGCGGCGAGGGAATCGTCGAGCGGCTGCTGACGGCGCGGTCCGAGCGGCGGCTCCAGATCATTCAGGCCGAGATCGAGCCCCGGGGAAAGGGGGAGTCGGATCTTTACGCCGTCGACTGCGACGTCGATGTGCTCCACGTGGTGCGCGGGCGGATCGAATTGATCATGACGAACGACAGGTACGAGCTCTCGGCCGGGGACACCCTCACATTCCCTGGCCGCGAGCCGCATTCGTGGGTCAATCCGACCGACAAGCCCACCACCGTCCTCTGGGTCCTGCTGCCGGCGGCCAGCCGTTAGCCTCCAGACACCCCGCCGACGGGTCAGTTCACCGGTCGGCCCCCGCTCCAGCCCACTTCTGAGGCCGGAAACTCGTGCCGTGCGGCGCCGCGCCGCGTTTCGGACCGATTGGGAAATCACAACCGGGCGGGAGCGGGCCGATCACCGGGTGAGCCGCCCCGTGAGTGCGGCCCTTACGTCCGTGACGAACCGATCCGGCTCATTCCAGATGGTTTCGGGGACGTAGCGGAGAGTGATGTAGCCGCCCAGAACGGCCGAGTTGTTGCGCTGACGGTCCTTTCGGACAGACGACCTGTCGGAGTGGTAGGAGACACCGTCAATCTCGACGATGAGGAATCCTCCGATGAGGAAGTCCACTCGTCCGATCCCCGGAACGTAGGCCTGCGGTTCGACCTCCAAACCGAGCTCGCGTGCGAGGGGGATGAGGAGAAGCAGGGCTTCGGCCTCGGGAAGGGACTCGACTCGTGGGTCGACCGCGCGGAGGGCCTGAAGTGCCGGGCCGCATTTCTGCGCGGCGAGATCCTCCTCGAAGAACGCGGTCCGGATGCCATGGAGCCTGACTGCCGACGCGACGAGGGGCACGGCGGCCTCTCGTGGAAGGCATCGAAGGGCGTGGAGGAGCACATCTTCGAGGGCCGCCAGAGGGAGGGAGTGATGCTTCGGATACCGAAGGCCGCGGTGGACCTTTGAGCTGACGCCCGCGACCGCTGCCCAGAGATTCGTCGAGTGCCCGTGGTCGCAGCCAAGGTGATATTGCGGCGGCGGGGTGCGGAGCCAGAGTCCGTAGTCGCGTGCGGCGGAAGCACACGTGACAACGGCGTTGTGCATGATGGCCGCGAGGTAGTCGCGTCGGCAGTCCTCCGCCGCATAGACGCCGCGCTTGGGCCTGGCGACGTGTCGGGCCAGGAAATCCAGGTCGGTCCGGCTGAGCCCGGCGTCCAGAAGGGCGGCGGAACGCGCCACGCCGCCCAGTGAGCTGAGGATTTGGAGAGGGTCCATGGGACCAGCAGCTCATGGACGCAAGGGGCGGCGGCGTTCCGGCGGAGGCCATGTGGACGACGCGCCGGGCCGGGACGCTGTGGAGGGCGAGTGGCGTTGCCGGGCCGCCGCGTTCCAGCCCATTTCTGGAGCTGCGGTTTCCGTGCCTCGGCAGACACGCCGCGCTCCCGACCGATTGGGAAAACACAACCGGGCGGGAGCGCGGGCGGGAGCGGGGGCCGGAGCGGGGCGGGAGCGGGGCGGGAGCGCGAGCGGGGGCGCGTCAGCCCACGTGCACCCACGGGCGCTCGGTCACGCGGGGCTCGGCCTCGCGGAGCACCTCGCGCGTCACGGGAGCGATCTCGCCCACGCCGAAGAACAGGAACTTGGTGAGGTTCATGACCGGGTTCCCCTCGGTCCACCGGAAGTAGATGTGCGGCATGAGCCCGGTGACGTTCCGCAGGTGCAGGAGGATCGCGGCGAGCGTGTTGGGCACGTTGTTCGAATGGACCTCGAGCACCTTGAACCCGTGGCGCTTGACGCCGCGCACGTCGAGTTCCTGTTCGAACTCGGAACTGTCGTCGACCACCACCTCGATGAACAGGATGTCGGCGTCCTCGGGCAGGTGGTTCGCGGCCCTCGCATGCTCGAGCTTGGTCTGATACCGCTCGGAGTCGAGGCGCTTCGGCTCGTGCGCGATGAGCCTGATGGGGCCTTGGTCCATCTCGGCCAGGAACTCGAGCGCCTGCTCGTCGAGCCGCACGAGGGTGGCTCGCAGTTCGAAGGAGCGGCGCACGCGCGAGGCGAAGCTCACCACGAGGATGCCGACGATGAACAGGGCTGCGATCCGGATGCCGTCCGGCCGTTCGAGGACGTTGGCGATGGTCGTGTAGAGGAACACGGCGCTCACCACCCCGAAGAACCACATGAGAGCCTTCTGTTTCTTCCGCCGCGCAGAGAGGGTTACGGCGATGGCAGCGGAGGTCATGAGGACGAGCACGCCGGTGGCGTACGCGCCGCCCTGCGCATCCACGTTCGCGTCGAAGATCCAGGTGATGAGGAAGCCGATTGCCGTGAAGACGAGGGTGAGCGGCCGCACGGCCCGCGTCCAGGCGGGCGCCATGCCGTACCGGGGGAGGTAGCGCGGGACGAGGTTGAGCAGACCCGCCATGGCCGAGGCCCCGGCGAACCACAGGATCGCGATCGTCGAGATGTCGTACACCGTCCCGAAGCCGTTGCCCATGTAGTGGTGCGCGAGGAACGCGAGCGCACGCCCGTCGGCCTTCCCGCCCGGCTGGAACTCCTGCTCCGGAATGAGCAGGATCGTCACGAAGCTCGAGGTGATGAGGAACGCGGACATGATGACGGCGGCGGTCGTCAGGAGGCGGTGGGTGCCCTTGATCCGCCCGGCGGGGTACTCGGGCTTGTCGTCCGGCCTGCCCTTGATCTGTGGCATGACGGCCACGCCGGTCTCGAAGCCGGAGAGGCCGAGGGCGAGCTTCGGGAAGACGATGAGTGCGATCCCGACCATGACGAGCGGGTTGCTGTGCTGGGTGGTGAGCGCGGTCCACCAGTTCGTGACGGCGACCCCGTCCGTGAACACGTGCGCGATCGCGACAAAGATGACGACGGCATTGAGCACGAGGTATACCCCGACAAGCACGACGGCGACGTTGATCGCCTCGCGGAAGCCCCGGAGGAAAACCACGCCGAGGAGCGCGATGAGCGCGAGCGTGATGATGACCTGCTGCCCGTGGAGGAACTGAGGCGCAAACGGGTTCTCGATGAGGTGGGCGCTCGCGTCGGCAGCCGAGAGCGTCATCGTGATCATGAAGTCGGTCGCGGCGAAGCCGAGGAGTGCGAGGACGAAGAGCTTGCCGCCCCATCGCGGCATGAGCCGTTCGAGCATCGCGATCGAGCCCTCGCCCTTGTGGCTCTCCTTCGCGACCCGCCGGTAGACGGGGAGCGCACCGAGGAGCGTGACGACGACGAGGATCACCGTCGCCATGGGCGCGAGCAGCCCTGCGGCGACGGCCGCGATGGCGGGCTGGTAGCCGAGCGTCGAGAAGTAGTCGACGCCGGTGAGGCACATGACCTTCCACCATGAGGACGGCTTGTGCTCTTCCTTGGGGACCCCGTGGGGCCCGGGGTGATGACCCGAGGCTTCGGGCATGCCTTCGAGCAGCCAGGAGCGGAAGCCACCGCCCGTGTGCCGTCTGCGGTCCGATGGTTCGGCCGGCGGCCGGGTGAGTGTGGTCATGGCTCCTGCTTCTTCGAATCTCCTGCTGGGAGACTAGGCCCGCCCCGTCGCGCAGATGGGACCTTTTACGCATCCTTAACTGCTCGTGTAGCGCGTCTCACATTGGCGGCACGACTGTTGAAATGAAAGGAAACGCTCCGTCGTCGCCCGTTCATAGGAAACAAGAGGTGCATAAAGGGCAACTCTGCTGTAGTGTGAATCACAACGCCAAGAACTCTGGAGGAACCCCTTGGAAGAGCTGCGCATCGAGGACAATGGTCGGCTCGGCCCGATCGACTCGTCCCGCATCCCCCGCTTTGCCGGCGCCGCGACGTTCGCCCGGCTGCCGCGCTTGGACCAGGTCGAGAGCGCCGACGTCGCGATTGTCGGCGTCCCCTTCGACAGCGGCGTCTCCTACCGGCCCGGCGCGCGCTTCGGCGCCAATCACGTGCGCGAGGCGAGCCGCCTCCTGCGCCCGTACAACCCCGCCCTTGACCTCTCTCCGTTCGCTGAGGCGCAGGTCGCCGACGCGGGGGACGTGCCCGTCAACCCGTTCAACATCAACGCGGCCATCGAGACCATCCAGCAGAACGCCCTCGACCTCACGGAAGACGGCGCACGCCTCCTCACGATAGGCGGCGACCACACGATCGCCCTCCCGCTGCTCCGTGCGGCGGCGGAGCGCACGGGCGGCCCCGTCGCCCTCCTGCACTTCGATGCGCACCTCGACACGTGGGACACCTACTTCGGCGCTGAGTACACGCACGGCACCCCGTTCCGCCGCGCGGTCGAAGAAGGCATCCTCGACACCGATGCGCTGAGTCACGTCGGCACGCGGGGGCCGCTGTACGGCAAGCGGGACCTCGAGGACGATCGCCGCTTCGGCTTCGGCATCGTCACGTCGTCCGACGTCTACTACCAGGGCGTGCGGGAGACCGTCGCGAAGCTCCGCGACCGCATCGGCGACCGCCCGCTCTACGTCTCGGTCGACATCGACGTCCTCGACCCCGCCCACGCGCCGGGCACGGGAACGCCCGAGGCCGGCGGCATCACGAGCCGCGAACTCCTCGAGATCCTCCGCGGCCTCCGCGGCCTCAACCTCGTGGGCGCCGACGTCGTCGAGGTCTCCCCGGCTTACGACCACGCCGAGCTCACCGGAGTCGCTGCGAGCCACGTCGCCTACGACCTCGTCTCGCTCATGAGCGAACTGCCGAAGGCAGCAAACCGCACCGAGCGGGGGGCGGCCCAGCGGACGACGGCGGGTGCTCAGTGAGCACGGAATCGGCGGCAGAGCAGCGGGAACAGCACCGCAACGGCGGCGACCTCGTCGTCGAGACGCTCGAAGCCCTCGGGGCGAAGACCGTGTTCGGCATCCCCGGCCAGCACGCGCTGGGCCTCTTCGACGCGATGGGCCGCGGGAACCTCAAGTTCGTCTCGAGCCGCGTCGAGAACAACTCGGCGTTCGCCGCGGACGGCTACTCCCGGGCCACGGGCGAAGTCGGCGTCCTCTTCCTCTCTACCGGCCCCGGCGCACTCACGTCGCTCGCAGGCCTCCAGGAGGCGTACGCGACAGGCGTCCCGATGGTCGTGATCGCGAGCCAGATCCCGCTCGAGGGCCTCGGCGCCCGGCGGAAGGGCATGCTGCACCAGCTCGACGACCAGAAGGCGTCGGCTGCGAACGTCACCAAGAGCCAACGCCTCATCCAGCATGCCTCAGGCATCCCGTCCGCGATTCAGGACGCGTGGACCGACGCGATCTCCTCGCCCCAGGGTCCGGTGTGGGTGGAGATCCCGCAGAACGTCCTGCTCGATCCGATCGTCGTCCCGCCCGTCGAGGACGCCCTCGCCATCGCCGCTGACAACCCGCCGCGCGTCGAGCTCGTCCGCGAAGCCGTCAAATGGCTCACGACGGCGCAGCGCCCCGCGATCATCGCGGGCGGCGGGGTGCGCCGTGGGCACGCGGAGAAGTCCCTGCTCGCGCTCGCGGAGCGGCTGCGCGCCCCCGTCATCAGCACCCCCGGTGGCAACGGCGCCTTCCCCTGGACGCACCCGCTCTCGCTGCAGTCCTGGGTCGAGGACCGGCACATGACCGACGTCCTCGAGGACGCCGACGTGCTCGTCGTCGTCGGCTCCTCCCTCGGCGAGGTGACCTCGAACTACTTCACGTTCGAACCTCGCGGGCGCATCATCCAGATCGACGCCGAGCCGCGGGTTCTCGAGTCGAACCGTCCGGGTCTCGGCATCCGCGCGGATGCGGGGCAGGCCCTCGCCGCGCTGAACGCGGCCCTCGAAGCCTTCGAGCAGGCCGGGGATGGCCGGCCCCTCAAGCCTGACTGGCATGGGAAGACGCCCGAGCAGCTCGTCGCGGACTCCCTCGCCGCGGTTCGGGCCCGCCTCGAGTCGCAGGACCTTGCGAAGGAGCTCCGCTTCATGGCGGACATCCGTGCGGCCGTCCCCGACGACATGCAGACGTTCTGGGACATGACCATCGCAGCGTACTGGGCCTGGAGCTGCTGGGACGCGCGGCAGGGCCAGTTCCACTCGGCCCAGGGCGCGGGCGGCCTCGGCTTCGGCTTCCCCTCGGCGATCGGGGGCGCCGTCGGCCTCGAGACCATCGGCCGGCCATCGCGCGTGCTCGCCGTCTCGGGCGACGGCTCCGCGATGTACTCGATCAGCGAGCTCGCCACGGCGCGCCAGCACAATGTGCCCGTCACGTGGCTCATCGTCGACGACGGCGGCTACGGGATCCTGCGCGAGTACATGGTCGGCGCGTTCGGCAAGGCGACGGCGACCGAGCTCGCTCGCCCCGACTTCGTGAAGCTCGCCGAGTCGTTCGGAGTGCCTGCCCGGAAGGTCGCGCCCGAGGACGTCCGGGAGGCGCTCGAAGCCGGCTTTGCTGCGGACGGGCCGAACGTCGTCGTCGTCGAAACGCAGCTGAGGATGTTCGCTCCGACCCACCTCGACGTGCAGTAGCCGGCTCGGTGCAGTAGCCCGCTCGGTCAGTAGCCCGCTCGGTCAGTAGCCCGCGGCTCCTCCGCCGTACTCCCTTTTTCGTTGCGCCGTCACCTTTGCAGGGTTCTCACCCTGCAAAGGTGACGGCGCGACATGTTTAAGCGTCATCCCCTCATTTAAGCGTCATCCCTCACATTAGTTTGCCTAAGCAACCTTCTTGACATATAGTTGCTGCAAGCAATCAATCGAGGGAAGTGACGCCATGCCCGTCGAACCGCAGACCGTCCAGGACCTGATCCACAACGTCTTGGACCTCCAGCGAGTCCTCCGGTGCATCGCCCACGACCGTAGGGCAGCCGACGTCGGAACCGCCGAGGCCGGAGTGCTCCGCATGATCAGCGAGTTCGGCGGCCGCGCCGTCGACATCGCGGAGAAGCTCAACGTGAGCCCGCCCGTGCTGAGCCGGCACATCGCCGAGCTCCAGGAGCGGGGACTCGTTGCCCGGCGGCGGGACCCCGAGGACCGGCGCGCCCAGCTGCTCGAGCTCACGGAGGCCGGCAAGGCCAAGCTCGCGGAGGTCGAGGAAGCCCGGATCTCGCTGCTCCTCGACATGCTCAAGGGCTGGGACGAGGCCGATGCCGCCACGTGCAAGGACCTCGTCGGACGGCTTACCGAGACGATCCGCGAGGCAGCCCACTCCGGCCCCCTCAAGGTCACCCACCCCCTCGATACGGACCCCGAACAGAAGGAGGAAGCGCTTGCTGCCCGCTGACGCACCGGCACCGCAGATGACGCACCGCCAGATCCTCGAGGCCCTCACCGGCCTCCTCGCCGCGTTCTTCACGGCGATCCTCTCGAGCACCATCGTCTCGAACGCCCTCCCGACCATCATGGCGGACCTCAAG
This sequence comes from Sinomonas terrae, assembly GCF_022539255.1. Taxonomy (NCBI): domain Bacteria; kingdom Bacillati; phylum Actinomycetota; class Actinomycetes; order Micrococcales; family Micrococcaceae; genus Sinomonas; species Sinomonas terrae. The sequence continues at coordinate 3,379,309 of NZ_JAKZBV010000001.1, read as the reverse complement.
GGCAACCAGACCGACTTCGCCTGGGTCATCACAGCCTCGCTCCTCGCGAGCGCCGTGACGGTCCCCATCTGGGGCAAGCTGGCCGACCTCTTCGACAAGAAGCTCCTGACCCAGCTCAACATCATCATCTTCGTGATCGGCTCGGTCGTGGCCGGCATCTCGCAGAGCATCCCCGAGATGATCGGGGCGCGAGTGGTCCAGGGCATCGGCATGGGCGGCCTCATGGCGCTCGCCCAGGCGATCATCGGCGCGATGATCCCGCCGCGCGAGCGCGGCCGCTACTCCGGCTACATGGGCGCGGTCATGGCTGTAGGCACGGCGGGCGGCCCGCTCCTCGGCGGCTTCATCGTCGATTCGCCCCTCGGCTGGCGCTGGACCTTCTTCGTCTGCGTCCCGCTCGCCATCATCTCGCTCATCCTCATCCAGGCCACGCTCAAGCTGACCCACGTCCGCCGCCCGGCGAAGATCGACTGGCTCGGCGCCCTCCTCCTCGCGGCGTCCGTGAGCACGCTCCTGATCTGGGTCTCCTTCGCGGGCCAGGCCGGCTACTACGACTGGTGGTCCTGGCAGACCGCCGCGATGGTGGGCGGTGCGCTCGTCGGCGTCGCCCTGCTCATGGTCGTCGAGTCCAAGGTCGCCCAGCCGATCATCCCGCTCAAGATCATCGCGAATCGCACGACGGCGCTCAGCGTCATCGCGTCGTCGGCCGTCGGCGTGTCGATGTACGCGTCGTCGTCCTTCCTCGGCCAGTACTTCCAGGTCGCCCGCGGCGCCACGCCGACCGATGCCGGCCTTCTGACGCTCCCGATGATCGCCGGCAACTTCATCGGTTCGGTCGTCACCGGCCAGCTCATCTCACGCTTCGGCAAGTGGAAGGCGTACCTCGTCAGCGGCACCGTGTTCATCGCGGCGGGCATGGGCCTGCTCGGTACGATCGACCACACGACGAACCTCACCGTCACCGGCCTCTTCTCGGCCCTGCTCGGCCTCGGCCTCGGCATGACCATGCAGAACCTCGTGCTCGCGGTCCAGAACACGGTCCCGGTTGCGATCATCGGCACGGCGAGCTCGACGGTCGCGTTCTTCCGCTCGGTGTTCGGCGCCATCGGCGTCCTGGTACTGGGCACCATCCTGAACAACCAGTCGACGGATCTCATCACCCAGGGCCTCGCGGCCAAGGGCATCAAGATGACCGCGGGTTCGATGGACGGGGCGAGCCTGGACTTCAACGACATGCCTGCGCCCATCGCCGACATCGTGCGCAGCGCGTTCGGGGATGCCTCCGCCCGCTCGTTCCTCGTCGCCGGCATCGTCGCGGTCGTCGCGTTCATCGCGGTCCTCTTCATCAAGGAGGTCCCGCTGCGCCGCACCGTGGACATTGTCGACGCTTCGAAGGCCGTCTCGAACGACGGCGGTGCCGCGCCGTCCGCCGTCGCAGCCTCCGCCGTCGGTGGGCGGCACACGGACGACGACGCCAACCTGCCCGAGGCGCCCGGCTCGCCGTCGTTCGCTCCCGGCACGCTGCCGCCCCTGCGCCGGGCTGCGGTCCGGGCGGCGCTGGCGGCGTCGTCGCAGGGCAGCTCCTTGCAGGCCGGCGAGGCCGAGGAGTCGCAGCTCGAGAGCGAGCTGCAGCTCCTCCTCGCCGAGGCGGACGAGTCCGTGATGGCGGAGGTTCCGCTCACGGCCTCCGAGACCCTCGCGGCACTCCAGGAGACGCAGCGGCTCCTAGCCGTCCAGCAGGCCAAGCTCGCAACCGTCATGTCCCGCATCGCCGATCAGCTTGCCGCACAACAGCAGCTGGCCGCCCAGCAGAAGGCCATGGCGGAGCGGCAGGAGGAGACCGCCAGGGCCCTCGGCGGGATCAAGCAGGAGCTCGACGCCGAGCGGGAGCTCCAGAAGGAAGCCGCGCTATACCTCGCGACGCGTGGGCGGCATAGCGCGAACTGAGGCGTTTTCATTCCTGAAAGCCAATTCGAGAGGCTGCGGACTGCAACTGTCCGCAGCCTCTCGAATTACTCCCTAGGGAGGATCCCCGTCGGCGCGGTCCGGGACTAATCTGGACGTGCTCTGCGGAGTCTGCTCCCGCGAGCTGGCTCCTGCGGAGCGTTGCCCGGAAGCGGGCCCGACCGAAGGACACCGATGCTCGTCACCCTCCTCAGACGCTATGGCGCCCGCTATTGGCCGTCGATCCTCGCCGTAGCGGTCTTCCAGCTCGCCACCACCATCGCGACCCTCTACCTCCCGAGCCTCAACGCCCAGATCATCGACCAGGGCGTCGCGAAGGGCGATCCGGGCTATATCTGGCAGCAGGGCGAGATCATGCTCGGCGTCGCGCTCGCGCAGGTCGCGACGGCCATCCTCGCCGTCTACTTCGGCTCGAGGACCGCGATGGCGTTCGGCCGGGACCTCCGCCAAGGAGTGTTCCGGAGGGTCGCGGCCTTCTCGTCCCAGGACGTGCAGCGCTTCGGCGCGCCCACCTTGATCACCCGCGGCACGAACGACGTCCAGCAGGTCCAGATGGTCCTGCTCATGGGGCTGAACTTCATGGTCTCGACGCCCATCATGTGCGTGGGCGGCATCATCATGGCGCTCCGCGAGGACGCGGGGCTCTCGTGGCTCGTGTGGGTCTCGGTCGGCGTGCTGTTCGCCGTCGTCGGGTTCCTCGTCTACCTGCTCATGCCGCTCTTCCGCGGGATGCAGACCCGGATCGACGCCATCAACGGCGTGCTGCGCGAGCAGATCATCGGCATCCGCGTGGTCCGCGCGTTCGTGCGCGAGGAGTATGAGGAGGAGCGCTTCGCGGATGCGAACCGGGCCCTCACGGACGTCTCGCTCAAGGTCGGGCGCATCTTCGTGCTCATGTTCCCGATCATCATGCTGCTCCTGCAGGTCGCGACCGCGGCTGTCCTCTACTTCGGCGGACACCGCGTGGACACCGGGGACATGCAGGTCGGCTCGCTCACGGCCTTCATGCAGTACCTCCTCCAGATCCTCATGGCCGTCATGATGGGCACGTTCATGGCGATGATGATCCCGCGCGCGAGCGTGTGCGCGGACCGCATTGGTGAGGTGCTCGACGTCGAACCTTCCATGGGCGAGCCGGGCGAGCCCGTGGTGCCGGCCCGCAGCGAGGGCGTGCTCGAGTTCAGGAACGTCTCGTTTGCTTATCCCGGGGCTGAGGCGCCCGTGCTGAGCGGGATCACGTTCACGGCCAGGCCGGGCCAGACCGTGGCGATCATCGGCTCGACCGGCTCGGGCAAGTCGACGCTCCTGAGCCTCGTTCCGCGGCTCTACGACGTCGCGTCCGGCGAGGTCCTCCTCGACGGCGTCCCCGTCAACAGGATGCCTCGCCACGAGATCACGTCCCGCGTGGCCATGGTGCCCCAGCGGCCCTACCTCTTCTCCGGCACGATCGCGCACAATTTGCGGTTCGGGAAGGAAGCGGCGTCCGACGACGAGCTGTGGGATGCGCTGACCGTCGCCCAGGGCGCGGAGTTCGTCCGCGCGAAGGCGCGGGGGCTTGAGTCCGGGATCTCGCAGGGCGGCACGAACGTCTCGGGCGGCCAGCGCCAGCGGCTGTGCATTGCGCGCGCCCTCGTCGCCGAGCCGAAGGTCTACCTCTTCGACGATTCGTTCTCCGCGCTCGACGTCACGACCGATGCACGCCTGCGCCGCGCGCTCAGGGAGAGGACGCGGGAGGCGACCGTCGTCATCGTCGCGCAGCGCGTCTCGACCATCGTCGACGCCGATCACATCCTGGTTCTCGACAATGGCAAGATCGTCGACCGGGGCACACACGAGGAACTGCTCGAGACATCGCCGACGTACCAGGAGATCGTGCAGTCCCAGATATCAGCGGAAGAAGCCGAGAGCGTCGCGGGTGCCGGCGCGGGCACCGGAGCGGGAGCAGCGGGGGAGCAGGCATGAGCCAGGATCAGACGGGCCAGGATCAGGCGGGCCAGGATCAGACGGGCCAAGAGCGAACGGTGCAGGAAAAGGGCCAGGAAAAGGGTCAGGCCAACGGCGATGCGAAGACGGCGCTCGCAGCTGGCGTCGACGGCGGGGTTGTCGACGGCGGCGTTGAGGACGAGCTCGACGACGACCTCGAGTCACCGCGCTCGCGCGGCGGCCACGGCGGGGGTGGCGGGGGCTTCGGCCAGCAGATGCCGACGAAGAAGGCGAAGAACTTCCGGGGGAGTGCCAAGCGGCTGCTGACCCTCATCCGGCCGGAGTCCGGGTGGATGGTCGTCGTCGTCGCGTTCATCATCATCTCGGTGGTCCTGTCGGTCATCGCCCCGAAGATCCTCGGCAACGCCATGGACGTGATCTTCGCCGGCGTCGTGGGGAAGCAGATGCCCGCCGGCGTGTCGAAGGACCAGGTGATCGCTGGGCTCCGGGCCCACGGTCAGGGCAACGTCGCCGACATGCTCGCGCCCATGAACCTCGTCCCCGGCCAGGGCATCGACTTCCACCAGCTGACGTACCTGATCTCGGTCATCCTCGTGATGTACTTCGTGGCGAGCCTCTTCATGTGGGCGCAGGGCTTCATCCTGAACCGCGTCGTCATGCGCGTTGTGTACCGGCTGCGGCGGGACGTCGAGGCGAAGCTCAACCGGCTCCCGCTCGGCTACTTCGACACCCGGCAGCGCGGCGATCTCCTCTCCCGGGTGACGAACGACGTCGACAACGTCCAGCAGGCTCTCCAGCAGGCGTTCTCCCAGCTCCTGTCCTCGATCCTGCAGGTCCTCGGCATCGTCGTCATGATGTTCATCGTCTCGTGGGAACTCGCCCTCATCGCGCTCATCGCGCTGCCGCTCTCCGCCGTCGTCACCGGGGTCATCGGTTCGCGCAGTCAGAAGATGTTCCAAGCGCAGTGGAAGAACACGGGCATCCTCAACGGCCACATCGAGGAGTCGTTCTCTGGCCATGAGCTCGCGATCCTGTTCGGCCGGCGCGACGACCTCGTCGCGGGCTTCGACAGCAAGAACGAGGACCTCTACAAGGTGTCCTTCGGCGCGCAGTTCGTCTCCGGCATGATGTTCCCGATCATGAACTGGATCAGCTACCTCGCGTACGTGGGGATCGCCGTCGTCGGCGGCCTGCGGGTCGCGGGGGGCCTCATGACCCTCGGCGACGCGACTGCCTTCATCCAGTACTCGCGGCAGTTCACCCAGCCGCTGGGTCAGATCGCGGGAATGGCGAACATGCTCCAGTCCGGTGTCGCGTCCGCGGAGCGCGTATTCGAGCTGCTGGACGCTGAGGAGCAGGAGCCCGAGACGGCGACGAACCACCTCCCGGCCGTCACCGACGGTCACGTGGACTTCGAGGATGTCTCGTTCTCGTACTCGCCGGACAAGCCCCTCATCGAGGACCTCTCCCTCACGGCCCATCCGGGGAACACCGTGGCGATCGTCGGGCCGACAGGCGCCGGCAAGACGACGCTCGTGAACCTCGTCATGCGGTTCTACGAGATCCAGAGCGGGCGCATCCTGCTCGACGGCGTCGACATCCGGGATCTCTCCCGGTCCGAACTGCGGTCCAAGATCGGGATGGTGCTGCAGGACGCGTGGCTCTTCGGCGGGACGATCTACGACAACATCCGCTACGGCAACCTCGACGCGACCGAAGAGCAGGTCATGGCAGCCGCGAAGGCCACGTACGTGGACCGCTTCGTGCGCCTGCTCCCGGACGGCTACCAGACCGTCATCGACGAGGAGGGCACCAACATTGCAGCTGGCGAGAAGCAGCTCATCACGATCGCGCGCGCGTTCGTCGCGAACCCGTCACTGCTGATTCTGGACGAGGCCACCTCGTCGGTCGACACCCGCACCGAGCTGCTCGTCCAGAAGGCCATGCGGGCGCTGCGCACCGACCGGACGTCGTTCGTGATCGCGCACCGCCTCTCGACGATCCGCGATGCGGACACCATCCTCGTCATGGAGGAGGGCAAGATCGTCGAGCAGGGCAACCACGAGGAGCTCCTCGATCGCCGCGGCGCGTACCACCGGCTGTACATGAGCCAGTTCGCGGGCGGTCTCGACCTGGAGGCCGAGGCTGCTGCGGCGACCGCAGGAGCGGCGACCGCAGGAACGGCGGCCACCTAGCAAGCCCCCACCCCGGCCCACTCCTCGTTTCGGGTACAGATATCCCTTACCTGACGCGTTTCGGGTACAGATATCCCTTACCTGACGCGTTTCGGGTACAGGTATCCGCCCCCGCCGGCGTTTCGGGTACAGATAGTCCACTCAACCGAGGGATTATCTGTACCCGAAAGGTTTGGGGGAGGGATTATCTGTACCCGAAAGGTTTGGGGGAGGGTTTATCTGTACCCGAAACGAAGACCAGTGGGGCCGGGGCCGGGCGGAGCGGGGGTCGGACGAGGGGGGATCAGACAATTCCAGTTGACGGGCGCGTCCCCGCGCCTGCCCGCGAAGCGAGGACGAAGGTCTGGATGTAGAGGCCGACTCCGATCAGCCAGCCGAGGGCCATGAGGAACGAGAGCCATCCGCTGTCCATGAGCATGGTGCCGATGCCGATGAGGAATGTCACCGCGAGGACCACCAGCGCCCAGAGGGCCACACGCTCGCCGAGTTCCTCGTCGCGGGCCACCATCCACAGGCGGATCGCGACGACGACGACCGCCACACCCACGAGAATGTGCAGGCCAAGCAGGGACGCCGCCACGATCCGGCCGCCGTCGGTGTTGTCCTGGGGCGTCCCGACGAGGTTCGCGCCCATTCCTAGCAGGAACTGCACGCCGAGCGTCGCGAGCGCCTCCCGCGAGCGGCGGAGTAGCTTGTTCGGTTGAGGGGTTGCAGGCGTGGTCATAGGTTCTCCTCGCAATCGGTTTGGTCCGCTCAGCGCCGCCGCGTCGTTTCGAGCGGCCGTTTCGGAGCGATTCGAGGCCTATTGTTCCCCGCGAACCTGTGACGGTCCTCCCGCCGGGGGAGTAAGTTCCGCTACTCCCTCCGCAGGAGCCGCACGTGCACAAGGTCCTTCGAGCGCGGCGCCTAGGACTCCGCGGGCTCCGGCCCGAGCCGGAAGTGGCGCCCTTCGACGTGCTTCGGCTTGATCTCCACGTAGACGGTCTTGACGGTCGGCAGCCAGGACTCGATGCCAGTGGCCTCGGCCGCTTCGATCTCGCCCGAGTGCTCGAGAAGGCGGGCACTGCCCTTGACGACGACGCTCCATGCCTCATCCGGCAGGACGTGGTCGGCCTCGAACGCCATCTTGCCGCCGATCACGACCTCGGCGAACTTCGTGCCGGGGGTGGTGCGGATGAGGAGACGGTGGACAGGGTTGTCGTCGCCGTGCTGGAACAGCATGGTCTTCCCTCTCTCACGCTTGGAAACACACAGGTAATATGAGCCGCCTAGCATCCCCAGATTAGGTCCCCGCCGCCCGTCTTGAGGAGAACCCGTGAGGCTCAGTCCGCGCGAACAGGAGAAGCTCATGATCGTCGTCGCGGCGGATCTCGCCCGGCGGCGGCAGGCGCGCGGACTCAAGCTGAACTATCCCGAGGCGGTCGCGATCATCAGCTACGAGCTCATCGAGGGTGCGCGGGACGGGCGCAGCGTCGCCGAGCTCATGAGCTGGGGCACCACGATCCTTGCGCGCGAGGATGTCATGGAGGGCGTGCCCGAGATGATCCATGACGTCCAGATCGAGGCCACCTTCCCGGACGGCACGAAGCTCGTCACCGTCCACGAGCCGATCCGCTAGGAGGACCGCATGAGCGAGCAGGCCGAGCCCTTCATCCCGGGCCAGACCCTCCCCGCGGACGGGGAGATCGTCCTCAACGAGGGGCGTCCCGTCACCGAACTCGAGGTCACCAACACGGGCGATCGCCCCGTCCAGGTCGGCTCCCACTACCACTTCGCCGAGACGAACCGGGCCCTCGACTTCGACCGCGAGGCCGCCCACGGCCTCCGCCTCGACATTCCCGCAGGCACCGCTGTCCGCTTCGAGCCCGGCGACCGCAAGACGGTGCGCCTCGTGCCGCTCGGCGGTGCGCGCGAGGTCTACGGGCTTCGGAACCTCACCGATGGTCCGCTTGACCCCCCGGGCGCACAAGGCGAGACGAACGACGACGGCGGCGCGGCGCCGTCGTCCGTCCCGCCCGAGCCTTCGCCTGCCAAGGGGATCCCCAACCGCACCATCCCGCGCTCGCAGTACGCCCAGCTCTACGGCCCGACCGTCGGTGACCGCGTGCGCCTCGGCGACACCGGCCTGTTCGCCGAAGTCGAGGACGACTACACCGTGTATGGGGACGAGGTCGTGTTCGGCGGCGGCAAGGTGCTGCGTGACGGCATGGGGCAGAATGGGCGGCTGACAAGGGGTGCGGCGGGCGGCCTGGAGGGCGTCCCGGACACCGTCATCACGAACGCGCTCATCGTCGACTACGCGGGCATCTACAAGGCCGACGTCGCCGTGCGCGACGGCCACGTCCAAGCCATCGGCAAGGCAGGAAACCCGCTCCTGCAGGACGGCGTCGACATCACGGTCGGCGCGTCGACGGAGATCATCGCGGGGGAGCGGAAGATCCTCACTGCGGGCGGGATCGACACGCACATCCACTTCATCTCCCCGGACCAAGTCCCGACCGCCCTGGCATCCGGGATCACGACGATGATCGGCGGCGGGACGGGTCCGGCCGAGGGGACGAAGGCGACGACGGTGACCCCCGGTGCGTGGCACATCGCCCGGATGCTCGAGGCCGTCGAGGGGCTGCCCATGAACTTCGGCTTCCTCGGCAAGGGGCACGCGAGCCGGACGGAGCCGCTCGCGGAGCAGATCGAGGCGGGGGCGATCGGCCTCAAGATCCACGAGGATTGGGGCGCGACGCACTCGTCGATTGATACGTCTCTGCGCATCGCGGACGAGTACGACGTGCAGATCGCCATCCACACCGACACCCTCAACGAGTGCGGCTTCGTCGAGGACACGATTGCCGCGATCGGCGACCGCGTCATCCACACGTTCCACACCGAGGGTGCCGGCGGCGGCCACGCCCCAGACATCATCGCCATCGCCGGCCGACCCAACGTTCTCCCGGCCTCGACCAACCCCACCATCCCGTTCACCCGGAACACGGCCGAGGAACACCTCGACATGCTCATGGTGTGCCACCACCTGAGCCCGCAGATTCCCGAGGACGTTGCCTTCGCCGATTCCCGGATCCGCGCTGAGACGATCGCGGCCGAGGACGTGCTCCACGATCTGGGCGTCTTCTCGATCATGTCGAGTGACTCGCAGGCGATGGGCCGGGTGGGCGAGGTCATCACGCGCACGTGGCAGCTCGCGGACAAGATGAAGGCCCAGCGGGGGCCACTTGCCCCGGCCGACGGCGGCGGCCCGGGACCCGCGGACAACTTCCGCATCAAGCGCTACATCGCGAAGTACACGATCAACCCGGCCATCGCCCAGGGGATCGGCGACTTCGTGGGATCGGTCGAGGTCGGCAAGTTCGCCGACCTCGTCCTGTGGGACCCCGCGTTCTTCGGCGTGAAGCCGGACCTCGTCATCAAAGGGGGGACGATCGCGAACTCCATCATGGGCGATCCCAACGCCTCGATCCCGACCCCGCAGCCCCAGACGCTCCGCATGGCGTGGGCCGCGTACGGCGGGAGCGCCCAGAGCTCATCGATCACGTTCCTCTCCCGCGCGGCGATCGATCTCGGCGTGCCCGAGCGGCTGGGGCTCAAAAAGAACATCCGCGCCGTCGGCGGCATCCGCTCCCTCCGAAAAGCCGACCTCCCGTTCAACGGCGAGACGCCGAGCATCGAGGTCGATCCCGAAACCTACGAGGTGAGGGTCGACGGCGAACTCGCAACGTGCGATCCCGTCGAGACCCTGCCGCTCGCGCAGCGCTATTTCTTGTTCTGATGGCATTCTTGGGTCTGTTCGTCAGGTCCGCTTCTGGGAGTGAACGCACATGATCGTCACCGAGATCCTCGGGAACATGTACGACGACGACGCGGCCGTCGCGTACGAAGGCCACCATCGCGAGCGGGTCGTCCTGCCGAGCGCGGACCTTGCGAAGCGCATCCTGCGGGTCCGCACGGATCATGGAACAGAGATCGGGATCCGGCTCCCGGCCGGCTCGCCGGACCTGCGTGACGGCGACATCCTCGCGGTCCAGGAGGGCGGCGACCATCTAGGCAACGTCGTGGTGATCGCCGTCGAGCCGACCGACGTCCTGGTCATCGCGCCGCGAACCATCGGCGAGGCCCTGTTCACCGCGCATTCGCTCGGGAACCGGCACCTTCAGGCCCAGTTCTTCGACACGGACGGCGGATTCGGCGGTTCGGAGGTCATGGTCTGCCAGTATGACCACACCGTCCAGGACTTCCTCGACCGCCACGGCGTCCCGTATTCCCGCGAGGAACGGGTGATGGCCGTTCCGTTCCGCCACGCCGAGCACACGCACTGATGGGCACAAACGCTGATGGACGCACGCGCTGATGGGCACACGCGCTGACATGTCCTGGACAAGCACGCTTCTCCAGCTCACCGACTCGGCCCTGCCCACCGGGGCGTTCAGCCACTCCTTCGGGCTCGAGGCCTATCTCGGGTCAGGCGAAGTCAGTGACGAGACAACGCTCCTCGCATGGCTCGAGGGTTTCCTGGCGACGCAGCTCACCCACACCGACGCCGTCGTCGTGCGCCGCGCACACGCCGCTTCCCGCACAGAGGGAATCGCCGGAATTGAGGCCCTCGACGCCGAACTCACCGCGCTCCTCATCCCCGCACAGATCCGCGCCGCGAGCCTCAAGATGGGGCGCCGCCTTCTGGAGATCGCGCGGGAAGCCTTCCCATCCACCGTCGTTGAGGAGTACAGCTCAGCCGTTGCAGACGGCAGGTGCCGCGGCCACCATGCGGTTGCGTTCGCGCTCGGGGGCGCGGGCCAAGGCCTCGACGAGGAGACGCTTGTCGAGGCCTATCTCTATTCGACCCTGACCTCCCTCACGTACAACGCCGTTCGCGCAATCCCGCTCGGTCAGCTCGCCGGACAACGGGTCCTGGCGACACTCCGCGCGAAGGTGCCGGCCGCCGTCGTGCGTTCCCGCACCGTCGACCCGCGGCACTTCGGCGCCGCAGCACCGGCCCTCGAAATCCACCAGATGAGGCACGAGCACCAGCGTGCGCGCCTGTTCATGAGCTAAGGAGATTGACGTGAGTGATCCAGTCATCATCGGCATCGGCGGCCCCGTGGGCGCTGGCAAGACGCAACTCGTGGAGCGCGTGACGCGGGCGCTCATCGGCGATCTCTCGATGGCCGCCATCACGAACGACATCTACACGATCGAGGACGCGAAGATCCTTGCCCGGAACGGGGTGCTTCCGGAGGATCGGATCGTCGGCGTCGAGACCGGGGGCTGCCCGCACACCGCGATCCGCGAGGACACGTCCATGAATACGGCGGCGATCGAGGAGCTCAAGGAGCGCCACTCCGACCTCGAGCTCATCTTCGTCGAGTCCGGCGGCGACAACCTCTCGGCGACGTTCAGTCCCGAGCTCGTGGACTTCTCGATCTACGTCATCGACGTGGCCCAAGGCGAGAAGATCCCGCGGAAGGCCGGGCAGGGGATGATCAAGTCGGACCTGCTCGTCATCAACAAGACCGATCTCGCCCCGTTCGTGGGCGCCGATCTCGAGACCATGGAACGCGACTCGAAGTCCTTCCGCGGGGACAAGCCGTTCTGCTTCACGAATCTGAAGACGGACGAGGGCCTCGACTACGTGCTCGAGTGGATCCGACGCGACGTGCTTATGACGGACCTCGCGTGACGCCCGAGCCGGACCCCGCCGTCGTCGCCCCATCTCGCGCCGTCACCTCCGCAGGGTCACACCCTGCAGAGGTGACGGCGCAACGGGGGTTGGCGGCGCAAGGGGAGCTGACGGCGCAACGGGGGTTGGCGGCGCAAGGGGAGCGGACGACGACGGCCGCTCGCCTCACGGGCGAGCTGCGCCTTCGCATCGCCCGCCGCGGGAGCCGGAGCGCCGCCGTCGGCCAGTTCACCGCCGGCTCCCTGCGGGTGCTCAGGGCCCACTACCCGGACGCCTCGGGGCAGCCTTCGTTCACTCTCGTGAATCCGGGCGGCGGCTACCTCGGCGGGGACACTTACGCGACGCGGATCGAGGTCGCGGAGGGCGCCTCCGTGCTGCTCACGACCCAGTCCGCCACGAAGGTCTACCGGACCCCGCAGGGCCCGGTTCGTGCAGTCCAGCACCTCCACCTCGGGCCCGGAGCACGCCTTGAGTCCGTCCCGGACGCCCTCATTGCGTACCGCGAGGCTCGGTATCACCAGGACACGCAGGTAGAGATGGCGGCGGACGCATCGCTCGCGCTCGCCGAGATCGTCACGCAGGGCTGGTCCCCGCAAGGCGAGCCGTTCCGCTTCGAAGAGGTCTCGCTCGTGACCCGCGTGCGGCTTGCAGGCCGCTTGGCGGTCGCCGACAACCTCCTCATCCGGCCGGACGACGGCGGAACGGGGCCGCTCATGCTCGACGGCCGTTCCCACATCGCGTCCCTGCTCGTCGTGGACCCCACGGCCGACGACGGCGCTGTCGCCGCCCTTCGCGCGCTGCTCGCCGAACGGTTCGGGTCGCCTTCGCAGGCCGCGCCGTCTTCTCGGTCGTCTTCTCGGTCGCCGCTCATCGGCGTCACTCGTCTCGAAGTCCCGGGCTTCGCCCTCCGCGCGCTCGCGGACTCCACCCAGTCCGCCGAGGCCGTGGTCCACGCGGTGCTCAACTGGATGCGCGCCAACTGGCACGGGCAGGCCCCCCTGAACCTGCGCAAGCTCTGAAGCCGCGCGGCGTCGTCGTTCTCCCGAGCCAACGTAACGAGCATTAAACACTCGCGTCATTCCTCGGCAAGCTTGCCTCCCTAAGCTGGAAGCAACGAACCGGCTGGGACCGGCGAGCGTGGCTCGGGTCCCGGAGCCGGGTCCCTCCGGCTCTGGAGGGGCAGTGCCAGCGGAGCATCGAGCGCTCCTGGCCCGGCCCCGCCAACCAAAGCCGTGGGGGGCCGGGCCAAAGGTGACTGGCCCAAGGGGGGACTGGCCCAAGGGGGACTAGGCCCTGTGATAGACCGGACGGCATGACGACAGCGGAACAGAGCGGCGGCTCCCTTCCGGGCGAGCCCGGAACGGGCGACGCCGGGACTCGGCTGCGAGTGCGCGTCCCCATGCGCTGGGGCGACATGGACGCCTACGGCCACATCAACAACGTGCAGATCGTCCGGATGCTCGAGGAAGCGCGCATCGCGGCCTTCGGCCCTCCCGGCGGCACGGGAGCTTCCGGCGTCGACCCCATCGTTCCCCTGTTCTCGGACGTACCGGAGGGCACGCTCGCGCTCGTCGTCGAACATCGCGTGCGGTACCTCAAGCCTCTCGACTACCGGAACGTGGCCGCCGAGGTCGATGTCTGGGTGAGCGGGCTCAAGGCCGCCGCCCTCACGCTCGACTACGTGATCCACGATCCCGTAGACGGCCACGAGTGCGTGCGGGCGACGACGGCAGTCGCCTTCGTCGACGAGTCTTCCGGGCGCCTTCTGCGCCTGACCGAGGAGCAGCGAGGCCGCCTCGCGCCCTACGTGGGGAAGGGCCTGTTCGAGCGCTGAAAGCTCGCGGGACGTAGGGCTCTTGACACCTCGGCGCCCCCGTCTAAGCTAAACCGATCTGAAGTGCAGAGCTACCCGGCCGGATGCTGGAGGCCGACGGGCGGCGAACGCGCCGGCTGTGGGAGGGGTCTGCCCACCCGGCGTCGCCATGTCCGGGCCCGCACCCCCTAAGAGGCGCATCATGCCGACCAACATCGTCACATCCCTCACAGCGAAGTCTCTCGACGCTCCAGACGAGAAGCGCCGTCCAGACAAGTCCGAGATCGACATCGTCAACCTCGGCGAATACACCATCGGCCGCTTCAGCTTCGACGCGGGCTGGAGGTGGTCTGACTGCATCAAGCCCGTGGCCCACACTGACAGCTGTCAGAACAACCACGTCGGGTACTGCATCTCCGGCTCGTTGGAAGTGCGCCTCGACAGCGGCGAGACCACGACCGTCAAGGCAGGAGATACCTACACGATTCCTCCAGGCCATGACGCCTGGGTCGTCGGCAACGAGAAATTCGTAGGGCTCGAATTCCTCAGTGCTGCCACCTACGCCAAGGCGGACTAGCAGCAGGCAATCAAGGGCCGGGACCTCGGCGAAGCGCTAACGGTCCCGGCTCCTTCTTTTTGAATGGCGAACTGCCTGAACGGCGAACTGCCTGAACGGCAAACTGCTTGAACGGCGAACTGCCTGAACGGCGAACTGCCTGGACCGGAGGCATGTGGTGAATCGAACATTACGCACGCTGGGGGCGGTGGCTGCACTTGTGCTGCCCCTGATCGTGAGCCCGTCGTTGCTGGCCGTCCCGGCTTATGCCGTCACCTGCCAGCCGGGGACGAGCACGCCGAATGACAGCTATCCCGGCACGGTCGTGAAAGCCGACAACTTCGAGTCGGGGACGCTGTCCGGGTATGCAGTGCAGACGTCGGGAACAGGCACCGTAGCGGTTTCCTCGGCCCAGGCGCACGACGGCGCGTGCTCGGCCTATGTACATGCGACCACCGACACGACTTCGCTTGCGAATTTCTCGACCCAGCTGCCCACCGGCACCCAGGAGGTCTACGCCGACGGCTGGTTCGATATCGCCCAAGCTGGTGTTTCGGGTTGGGACGTGCCGTACTTCCGCTTCTTCTCCGGCAGCACCCGCTTCGTCGATGTCTACCGTTACGACGACAACGGCCAGCTGTGGCTGCGTGTCCTCGCGCCGAGCGGATCGTTCACGTTCACCCGGCTGCTGTCCTCGACCATTCCCCTGAACACGTGGCATCACGTGGTCATTCATGTCATCCCGAACGGGACCGCGACGACGGTTCAGGTCTGGTTCGACGGCGCTTCGGTGTACTCCAGCAACCAGGTGAGCACTGTGGCGTCCTCGGTGACGAGCGTGATGAACGGCGCTGAGCATTATCAGCAGATGGAGGACACATACATCGACGATCTGGTCGTCAAAAGCGTAATCCCGGCACCTGCCCCAGTTGCCTCCTTCACAGCGTCTCCCACCTCAGGGATCGCCCCGCTCAACGTGGCCTTCACCGACACCTCCACCGGCTCGCCGACATCCTGGTCGTGGAACTTCGGCGACGGCGGAACATCCACCTCGCAGAATCCGACCCACACCTACGCCAGCGCCGGGACCTACACCGCGACGCTGACTGCCACGAACGCGACCGGGTCGAATTCGACCAGCTCGACGATCACCGTCAGTGCCCTTCAGGCGCCAGTTGCCTCCTTCAAAGCGTCCCCGACGTCTGGAGCCGCCCCGCTCAACGTGGCCTTCACGGACACCTCCACAGGCTCGCCGACGTCTTGGGCTTGGGACTTCGGTGACGGCGCTACATCCACCGCGCAGAACCCCAGCCACACCTATGCCGCCCCCGGGACCTACACGGCGAAGCTGACTGCCACCAACGCCGCCGGGTCGAATTCGACGAGCTCGAGCATCGCGGTCGGGAAGGTGCAGCCGACCGCATCGACGGCCCAGGACATGATCCCGAACGACAGCTTGACCCTCTCGGGCGCAGCCAATCCGACCGGGACGATCACCTTCAACCTGTATTCGCCCAACGACACAACGTGTTCACTCACTCCCGCCCTGACCCAAACGGTGCAAGTCACGAGTGGGAATGGCACGTACAGCACCACCAACACCACGTTCCACGCGACCACGGCGGGGACCTGGCGCTGGGCATCCAGCTACTCAGGGGACGGCAACAACCAAGCCCTGAATTCTGCCTGCGGTGCTGAGGCCTTCACCATCGCGAACGGTTGAGGGCGGCCCGCGACGTGCGGTCGACACATCGTGTTGTACACGTAAAATTGTCGGTGCCCCATGGCACGATGATGCCGACGCCGGAGATCGTCGGTATGGGCCGAAGACGTGGCGTCGTGAATCCTCAAGGGAGAATCATGTCCACCACGTCTGGCTCGCCGATTCAGCAGCAGCCTGTTTACGGCGCGCCGCAACCTGCGCGTAAGAGCGCCGCCCTCGCGATTATTGCGCTGGTCCTCGGAGTGCTCGCCTTTATTTTCAGCTTCATCCCGGTCGTCAACATGATGGCGTTCGTTCTCGCTCTCGTGGCGTTGGCGTGCGCGTTGATCTCGCTTATCCGCAAGTTGGGCGGAAAAGCTATGGCGATCATCGGGCTCGTGCTCGCCGTCATCTCCTTCATCACCGCTCTCGTCATCAACGTTGTCGTCCTCGCTGCCGTGGGTTCTGCGGCGCATGAAGCCTCGAAGAGCATCGCGAGCTACTCGGCTCAGGCGAACGCACCGCACTCGATCCAGTACAAGATCACGACGAATGGCGCCGCTACGGTTAGCTACTGGACCCCTAGCGGAATGAGCCAGGCTGACGTCACTTCGGCGTGGACGAAGGACGTCACCTCGACCGGATTCACGGCGACATCCGTGACCGTCAGCTCGTCGGACATGGAGAACGCATCCTCGTCTGTGTCCTGCGAGATCAGCGTCGATGGCAAGAGCGTCGCCAAGAATACTGGCACCGGAACCGCAGCCATGGCGACGTGCAACGCCACTGCCCAGTAACGACCCGGCTCAGCGACGACATCCTACGAAGAGCAGCGGCCGACCATTCCGGGTCGGCCGCTGCTTCTGTCCTAGCGCTCTGGAGCCTAGGCGCGTCTAGGAGCCCTTGCCCCGGGGAGGTGGGCGGTATGCCTCTACACCCGCTCCGGCGCTCTCCCCGCTATCCGTGCCGTGCCGACGGCCTCGGGAGTCGGCATGAACTCCGCTTGAAACCGCGCTTGCCTCCATGCGTTCAGCCTTCGCACAGCCCGATGAAGGCCCCGAGGTCCTCGAGCGTTGCTGGCTTCGTGGGGAGGTAGGCGGTCAGGCGGCGTGAGCGGACGACGACTGCTCGCCACATCGCGCGGGAGACCGCGACGTTGATCCGATTCCGGTTGAGGAGGAACTCCATGCCGCGCGGTGCTTCCGACGGGTCCGAACACGCCATCGAGACGATCGCGACGACTGCTTCCTGGCCTTGGAATCGGTCGACCGTTCCGACGGGGGTCGCGTGGAGCCCGGCGGCGTCGAGCTCCGAGCGGATGAGGTTGACCTGCGCGTTGTACGGGGCGACGACGATGAGATCCTCGGGACCGAGCTTGCGGGTCGCGCGCCCGTCGTGCCAAGCGAGGCCGAGGTGCTTCCGTACCTGCCTCACGACTTCGGCGGCTTCCTCAGCGGAGGCCGTCGCGTTCCCGGCATGGTCCACGAAGACAGCCTCGACGCCGGACGGAACCCCTTCGAGGGAACGTCCCCGCGCTGCTGATGCCGATTCCAAGCGACCCGCGTAGGAGAGTCGCGAGACCTTCTCGCAGAGCGCCGGCGACATGCGCCAGGACTGTGGCAGGAAGTAGCCGAAGCGTTCGGGGAGCACGGCCTCGCCATCGGCAAGCCAGCCGAGCGCGGACGTGTCGACTGGTTCGGGATGCTGCCCTTGGCTCACTTGAGGGAGTTGCTGGGGGTCGCCGAGGAGAAGCAAGCGCGATGCAGCGCGGCTGACCGCAATCGTATTCGCGAGCGAGAACTGCCCGGCCTCGTCGACGACGAGAAGGTCAAGCGAACCGGCCGGAACCGATGACCCCGTCATGGTCCATGCCGTGCCGCCGACGAGGCATCCACCCGGGAGGCCGAGGAGCGTCGAGACGGCCTTGTCTCCGACGTGACTCCAGAGGACCGGAGACCCCGGATCGGAGCCGTCCTTGAGCTTCTTCGCTACGTGCTCGGCCGGAACGCCGGCCTCGATCGCCTTGCACAGCACGTTCTCGACTACAGCGTGGGAGTTCCCGACGACACCGACCTTCCAACCGGACGCGACGAGCCGCTCGATGACCTGACTGGCCACGAACGTCTTCCCGCTCCCGGGAGGTCCCTGCACCGCGAGGTAGGACCGGTCGAGCAGACGGACTGCTGCCTCGATGGCGGAGGACAGTCCGGCGGCGTCCACTGCGCGCGGGAGCGAAGCGCCGTCTCGCGTCCTCGGCGGAATACGACGCAAGAGGTCGATGGAAGGCTGTTCAAGCATCCGGGGGAGCGCCTCGGCAGCCCGGACCGCGAGCTCTCGCTGTGCAGCCTCGATGGATTTCGAGTCGGGGGGCGGATCCTCGGTGAGGGCCACCGGGAGCTGCGCGTAGGGCTCCATGCCCTTCCGAGTCTTCTCGAATACCTCCAGCACGTCGTCCACGCCATCCGAGCTCACATCCAGCAGGGTGGTTCCCGCAATGCCATTCCGGCCGAGGCCCTGGGCATCCGTCGGCTGGAGGGGCGGGGGCAGGGGCTGCGCGAACTCCCGGAACCACTTTCGGCTCGTCCGGAAGTCCGAACCGGGTGCTATCTGCCCCTTGAGCCGGACCGTTCGGGCCCACGTCTGCTTGTCCGGCTTCCAGTCGTCGAGAACCTCCGCCTCACGCACAACGAACGCGTCGCGGACGGCCTCAAGCTCGGAGAGAGGACGTTCCAGCCGGTCAAAGTGCGACCACCAGTAGGATTTGCGCTCCCGCGGGTAGTAGCGAACGGCCGCGGCGAGCAACGCGATCGCGGTGTCGTCGGCGGCCGCCTGGCCATCTTGCGTCCCGGCCTCGGTGCCGTCGCTGCCGCGTCGTTCCAGGTATTCGAGCAGCGGCCTCTCAGCAGGTTCAGGCTCCGTGAGGATGGGCGGCTCGGCCACCTCTCGCGCGAGAGCCCGCGCGCCCGGGCTCACGCCGCCGAGTTCCCGGAGCCAACGATCCAGACGCAGGGTTGAGACGCAGTCATCCTGGTTGTATTCGAGGATGAGGTCGATCAGCCGCTTGGCCTCGACTTCGTCCCCCTCCGCCCGTGCAGCGCAGAACGCCGCATACATCTCGACCGATCCGGCCGCGCTCTTGAGCTCGGCCGTGCGCAGGTCGCTGCCCATGTAGAGCGGTTCGAGCTTCTTGATCGAGTAAGAACGCTCGGAGATCCGGATGCTGTGGCGGACGGTCTCGTAGAGGTCGACGAGCAGCCCCTCGCGCAGCCACGTGTCGATGACGTCCTCGGCCGCCGCGTGCCGCTGCGAGAGGCGCCTCAAGGCGGTCTTCTCGTAGGCCGCATAGTGGTAGACGTGCATCCGCGGATGCCGCGAACGCCTCTGCTCGATGTACTCGACGAAGGCGAGGAAGGCCTCTTTTTCCTCTGCCAAGGTGTGGGCGAGGAACGGGCGGAAGTAGGGTTCGTCGTCGTCCGTTGGCGGCTCGACGACGCCGAAGAGGTACTCGATGCCCCAGAGGCCCGTCGTGGCGTCCTGCCACAGCGGGTCACCCTCGAAGTCGAAGTAGACATCCCCTGCGTCCGACGGCGGGAGGGCGCCGATGGTGTGCTGGGGGAGGACCTTGAACCGGACTTCGTGTGCGGGCTCGTCGCCGTGGGCAGGGGCGAGGGCTCCGCCGTCGCCCGTTTCAAGTCCTGCTTGGAAGCGCGCCTGATCACGCAGGCGCGCCAGAGCCGCGTCCTCGGCTGGCTCAGGGACTGCCGCCAGCTCGTCGATGGTCCGGACCCCGGCTTCGCGCAGCTTCTTCCGCCGGGCGAGGTTCATGCCGGCCACGAGCAGCACATCGCGGTGTTCGGCGACCTGAACCGCGCAATACTCGCAGCGCCCGCACGCGGCAACCCCGGGCGAATCCCACTCTGCGGGGCGGCCGAGCGCAAGGTGCGCGGCTGTGAGATCGGTGACCCTCCGGCGTCGTTCGCGGTAGGCAGGAAGCAGGTCGGGGAGGCTGAACGACGCCTCATCTCCGGTGCCGAGGATGAGCGTCACCTCGTCCGACGGCGGGAAGCCGGCCTGGGCGAGCTGCTCGCCGTATGCGGCGAGTTGGAGGAGCGCCTCGACCTTCGCGTGACGCGCGAGCTTCGTGTCGAAAACCTGATAGCGGCCGTCGGCCTGACGGACCAGGAAGTCGGAGCGCCCGTGGAAGTGCCCGTCGAAGAAGCCTGCCTGATAGACGACGTCGGCACCTGCCCGCAGCGCCTCGAGCGACTCCGCGTGCTTCGCGTCGAGGATCTCCCGCTCCATCGCGGTCACTTCAGCGATCTCGGCGACGCCGCCTTCTCGGCCCGGTGACCACGGCCCGTACTTGCGCCGGAATCCATCCAGAATCGTCCGCTCGTGGCGATCGCCGAGAAGGGCTGCGCGGTCCCGCATCGGGTCGCTCACCACGAGGCGTGGGACGAGGCCGAGCTTCTCGTCGAGTTGCCGCAGAAGCGCGAACTCGCACTTCGCCGCCGTCACAATGTCAGAGGCGGAGAACACGAGCCCGGTCTGGTTGCCGAGAAAGAACATGAGACTCCTTCCGTACCCTCGACACCATGAGATCACCCGGGTCCGACATTTTTGTTCGACCCACCTGCGGCAAACCGTAGTCTGCAATTAAGATGCTGAATACCCAGAGCGTCTACTCTGGGCATACCGGTCTGTGGCGGCACAAGCGTGCGTCACAGTCGGTCACCTTGTCTCGAACCCACGAGTAACCCGCAAGCATGGGGAGGCAAGGTGTGTGATCCACGCAATGAGAGGGGATGGGATGGCGAAGAACGCCTCCGAGAAGCTGGATGCTCGACTGAAGGCGGTGCTCGACGGGCTGGCCGAGGCTCGCTGGGCAGGGGAGAACCCGAACGCCGGTACCGTCCTCGCCCAGGCTGTTGAGCTCGTGCCGTTCGACGATAATGAGGCGACGCTCCTGTCCGGCGGCATTCCGCGCGGCCACAAGGCGCTCACGACTGCCACGGCCAAGCTCGTGAAGGCCGGCTGGATGGTCAAGGGCCGCTCGGGCTGGTCGATTACGGATGAGGGGCTCCGCGCGCTCGTGGCGTTCCCGACCGTCGACACGCTTGCCGAAGCGCTCGCCCAAGGGACGCCGATCCCCGCGGAGGTCGCCGTGCCCGCGGAGTCGCCGGTCAAGAAGAAGGCCGGCAAGAAGGCGGCCGCCAAGCGGACGACGGCGCAGAAGGTCGCCGAGAAGGTGGGAGAAGCCGCGGAGGTTGTCGCGGAAGCCGCCGAGGCGCTTGCCGAGGAGGAAGCCGCAGCCGAGTCGAACCTCGCTGAATCGAACGGGTCGCAGGCGCCTGCCCCGCAGCCCGGTTCGGTCGCGATCGCTGGTGACTTCGGCGCCGCTCTCGGTGCCGAGGCCGACTGGGAGCCGAGCCTCGACGCGGTTCAGATGGGTCTCGACCCCGAGACGTCCGTCTGGCGTCGCACGGTCGAGCTGCCGGCGGGCACCTACTCGTTCAAGATCGCCATCAACCGGTCCTGGGACGAGAACTACGGCGCGTTCGGCTTCCCGAACGGGGCGAACCACGAGCTCAGGCACGACGGCGGCCCGGTCACCATCGAGTACAACCACACGACCAAGGACGTGGCGTTCTCCTAAAGTGATGCTCTCCTGAAGTGATCGGGGGTGGTTATCCACATAGCCCCCGAACGACGGAAGCGGTGCTGTTCCTCTCGCCTAGAGTCGAGGGACAGCACCGCTATCTTTTTGGGGGAGTCCATGCCGCCGCGCCTCCGCGCCGCCCGTCGAGCCGGGCTGCTGCGTCGATCCGTCTCGCTCATCATCGTCGTCGCCTTGGCCGTGCTTGCGGCGTGGCTCGGAGGGATCATCGATCCGCCGGGCCTCGCCTCGCCCGCGCCTTGGGCGGCCTCCCAGATCGGGAGCGTCCCTGCCGAGCGGCTCGCGACCGCGAAGGCCGCGCTCGGCCGGATCGGCGTCGAGGGGCGTGCTCCCAAGACGGGGTACACGCGGGAACGCTTCGGGGAGGCATGGGACGACGTCGACCGCAACGGCTGCGACACGCGGAACGACGTCTTGGCCCGAGACCTCCACGACGTCGTCTTCGCCAAGAGCTCGGCGCGATGCATCGTCTCGTCAGGGACGCTCGACGACCCGTACACGGCGAAGCACATCAGCTTTGCCCGTGGGGAGCGTTCCGCTGACGTTCAGATCGACCACGTCGTGCCCCTCTCTGACGCGTGGCAGAAGGGCGCCCAGCACTGGTCAGCGGAGCGACGGCGGGCCTTCGCGAACGACCCCGCCAACCTGCTTGCCGTGGACGGCACAGCGAATCAGCAGAAGGGTGACGGCGACCTCGCGACGTGGCTCCCGCCGCAGCGGACGTACCGGTGCCAATACGCGGTCCGGGTGGTCGAGGTCAAAGCGGAGTATGGGCTCTGGATGACCGACGCCGAACACCGCAAGGCGGAGGACCTGCTCGGCCAGTGCAAGGCGGCCTGAGCGATGGCGCTAGCCGAGGTAGGGCTTGACGGCCGCGATGAGCTGGTCGCGGACCTCGACCGAGGAGAGCGAGAGATCGACCGTGGCCGCCCCCAGACGGTGCCCCGCGGTCACGAACGACTCCGCTACGGAGCAACCGACGGCGGGGTACAGCAGCAGGCCGCCAGCGGACGCCGCCAACCGGTCCGGCGAGGTCTCCTGGGCCCGCACGGAGGTGTACAGCTCGTAAAGGTGGCCGCTTCGGAGCGTGACCTTGGCGAAACGGCCTGCCGTGAGTGCGGGCGCGAATTTCGTGTCGAGAATGAGCCGACGGCCCCGAACGGCGTCGTCGATCCAGACGTCGGTCACCATGTGGGGCAGAACGGCTGCGAGGCCCATCGTGGCCTCACTCGCCTTCCAGTCGACCTTCCTACCGCGCTGGACCGTCCATCCCCGGCCTGTCCCGTGCGCGGTATAGAAGCCGCCGACCGCCCGCTCGAACAGGTGACGGAACTGCCGCTCGGACAGGTCTCCGCGCCCATGGCCAGGGGTCATGTAGCCGGAGGGCAGAGCGAGTTCGAGGGCAAGCTTCGCGGCGAGCAGCACGGACCGGTCGCGAGCGTCGTTCCGAGTGATCCGCACCTGTGCGTCGCGCTCGCCGGCTCGGCGGTTGAGCAGGCCCACTCCGAGCCCGGCGAGCCGCTGCGATTGAGCCCGGCAGCGCCGCGGGAGCTCCTCGTCGGAGCACAGTGGCGCGACGGATTCGAGGGCCGTCCGGATCATCCGATTCCGCGGCGTGTCGGCCGTGAGCTCGTCGAACCTGCACGCGACGAGCCCTCGCGAAAGCAGCTGATGCGACTCGGTGCGCAGGGTGTCGATTCCACCGCGGACGCGGCTGAGGTCACGAGATGTCCGGGCGAACGACGGCGTGAGGGGTCGCCGCAGGCGGTCCTCGGTGCTCGCCACGAGCAGCTCGGCCAGCAGTTCGGGCAGCTTCTCCGGGTACTCCTCAATCCCGTCGAATGCCTCGGGGCCCGACTGATAGAACTCGGAGGCGTAGAGCAGCAGGAGCCACACGTTGCGGACCGGGATCTCTGCCCCGCTGGCGGGGACGACGCCGGTGCCTCCCGGCGTCGTCATCCAGCCCGAGGTTGTCACACGAGTCCTTCCGTGAGGGCTTCGGTCGCAGCCGCAGCCTTCGCCGGATCGTCGAACCAGTACTCCTCGAGGGTGGGGACGATTTCGGTGTCCACGACTCCGCGGAACCAGTCAGGGAAGGAAGCCACCCGCTCCTCTGCTGGCGGCGTCACGAAGCTGTGGCCGAGGCGGAACTCTCCGCCGAGCGCCGGGTCGTCCGCGATGCGCTCGTTGAGGGCTTGGAAGCGGCTGCGGACCAGCTCGAGGTGCTCGGCGGCCACGTTGTGCCGGTTCGACATCCACTCCTGCCAAGCATCGTTGACGTTCGGCTCAAGGGAGACGAAGGCGAAGCGCCGGCGGAACGCGAGGTCCATGATGGCGAGCGAACGGTCGGCCAGGTTCATCGTGCCGATGATGTACAGATTGCTCGGAACGTGCACCGATTCCGAACCCGAACGCGGGTACGCGAGCTGGAGGGACTCGCGGGGCGAGCGCTTCCCGGCCTCTATGAGCGTCAGGAGTTCGCCGAAGACCTGCACCGGGTTCCCGCGGTTGATTTCCTCGATGAGCATGACATGAGGCACATCCGGGTTCGCGTTCGCGCGTTCGACCATCTCGAGGAACGGGCCGTCCACAAGGGTCAGCTTGCCGTCCGAGCCCGGCCGCCAGCCGCGCACGAAGTCCTCGTAGCTTGAGTTGGGGTGGAACTGGGTCGCGCGGAGGGCAGACTTGTTGTCCTTCGTGCCGATCAGTGCGTAGGCGAGCCGCCGGGCAAGCCAGGTCTTGCCGGTGCCCGGGGGGCCCTGGAGGATGAGGTTCTTCTTGGACCGCCAGCGCGCGAGGTACCCGTTGAGGGCTGGTTCCGGGATGAAGCAGCCATCCGTCACGATGTCGTGCACGGTGTAGCTCGCCTGCGGCGAGACTGGCGTCGGATCGTCGTCGTCCTCGACCTCGGGTGCCTCGGCCGTCTCGGCATGGGCCCCGCGGCCGTCGCGTTCGAGGTACGCCGTCCACGAGAGCTCGGGGAACGAGTGGACTGCGAACTGCGGATCCTCGAACTTGGACGCGAGCGTGTCGAGAAGCTGGACGTACGCGATGCCGTCTGCCGCGAAGAAGTCCTGATCGAGCATGAGCTCGGTCTTGAGGTACTGGCGCGAGCGCCCGTCAAGCGGCACGAAGTTCCACGGGCGGATCCAGAAGAGGCCCATCGTGAGTTTCGTGCCCACGCGATAGATGTCCCGAGCGCGGCTGTAGGCGTCGGCGAAGCGGAGACGTTCATGGTCCTCGCTCGAGTCCGCCGCGGCGAGGGCGCCCTCGAAGACGTCCCAGAGCGTGTCGATGTCGTCCTTGTGCCGCGTGGCGGCGGTGGGGAAGAACCACGAGTTCTGGTTGTTGAGCAGCGGGATCCCGTCGAAGCTCGTGGGCGCAGGTGTCTGCACGCCGAGGAGTTCGGCCCAACCCGCCGCGATCTCGGTGCGCTTCTCCGGCGTCGCGCCTCTGTTGAAAGTGCCCATGACGGTGAACGGGCAGATGTCGCGGAGGGGCATGGGGTTGTCACGGCGGTCTCGGTCCACGAGGAAGCCGAGTTCTTCGTGCCGCTCCTGCATGTCCGTGAGATGCGCGAGGAGTTCGGGGCGGCGGCCGCGGTAGGCGAGCAGCGCCGTCGCCATCTCCTCATAGAACGCTGTCCAGGCGAAGCGCTGCTCGGGCTTCGGATCGGCGTCGGCAAATCGCTTGGCCCACGCCGGGTCGTTGCGGAACCTCTCGACGTCCTGGGGTTCCTTCCAGAACGCGAAGCGGATGAGGGCCTCGCGCATCCAGTGGCTCGGAGTGACCTTCCAGATGGTGTGGCGGCCGGTGTAGAAGTACCACTCGCGCGGCTTCTGGAGGCGTGTCCAGTCAACCTCGACGCGCCTGCCGTCGCCGGGGTTGGACGTGACGACGCCGATCGCCTTGATGCTCAGTACCGGCACAGCATGGCCACGGGGGTCGAAGGGCAGCCCGTCCTTGCGGACATAGGTGGACTTGATGGCGATCTGATCGCCGGCCTTCATGGACTTGACGGTCTCGAGATAGCGGTCTTCGAAGCCGTTCTCCCAGATTCCCTCGGCCAGGAACCGGTCGGTCTGGTCCTGCGGGTCCCGGTCCGAGTAGTACGACCCGACGAACCAGTACTGGCCTTCGGGAACGCTCGCGTCCGCCATCATTCCTGCTCTCTGCGCCGTGTGCTAGGGGTGGGCACCCCCAGAATTAGATCACGGGAAGATGAACTAGCGGCTAACCGGAGAGTAGTCCAGCCAGGCTGCAAACAGGGGTCGGGGAAGCATCATTTCTGCGTCAGCTTGGCTTCGATATCCGCGACTCGGAGCGAGACGATCTCGCGGAGCACATCGTCCGGAACGGGGTGGGCGGCCGAGAACCGTAGCGTCCCCGGCGCCCAGTCGAAGCCCTCGAGCCTGTCCGCGATCCGTGGGAAAATCTGACCGCTGAACGGATAGATCGCCAGATGCTTCTTGGTCTCGAGGGCGCTGAGGAATGCCTTGCCGTGGACCATGAGCGCGGGCATCGAGTAGCTCGTGCCCTCGGTCGCGTCAGGCACGACCTCACGGGCTATCGCCACCACTCTCTCGAGCGTCTCTCGGTTCGGCCCAGACAAGGTCGCAAGGTAGTCCGTCACGGTTCCCATGAGGCCATGATGAGTACGTTCGGGTCAGAAGCAAGCCTCAGCCGAACACTTTGCCCGGATTGAGGATGTTCGCGGGGTCGAAGACCGCCTTGATCTGCCGTTGAAGCTCGTACTGCGCGGGGCCGAGTTCGTCCGCGAGCCAAGCTCGTTTGAGGACGCCGATGCCGTGTTCCCCCGTGAGGGTCCCGCCGAGTTCGAGCGCGTGAGCGAACAGCTCTCCCGCCGCCGTCCACACCTCCTCGGGAACTGTCTCTCCCTCGAAGACAAAGGTCGGGTGCAGGTTGCCGTCTCCGGCGTGGCACGCCGTCGGTATGACGAGTCCGTACCGCTCCTCGAGTTCGCGGACCTTGGCGAATGCTTCGCTGAGGCGGTCCCGCGGAACGGCGATGTCTTCGACGAGCACGTGGCCCAGCGTCTCCATCGCGGGAAAGGCTTGGCGTCGCAGATCGACGAGGCGCTGGGATTCGGTGGGGTCGGCTGTGGTCTGGGCTCGGCCGCCTGCCGCGTGGATCAGGTCGGTGATGCGTTGCGCCGTCGTCATCGCGCCGTCGCCGTCGCACTGGATCAGGAGGTACGCGTCGCCCCGACCCACCAAGTCCTCCCCGGTGAACTGGCCCACGCACTCGAGGGTGCGGCGGTCCATGAGCTCCATGATCGCTGGGACGTGGCCGTTCTTCGTCACGTCGGACGCCGCTCCCGCGGCCGATTCCACCGAATCGAAAAACGCTCCGATCGTCACAATCTCGCCTTGCACGAGAGGCCGAAGCTTGAGGGTGCATTCGACGATGATGCCGAGAGTGCCTTCGGAACCGATCAGGAGGGCGCACAGGTCATAGCCGGTGACTCCCTTGACGGTCCGGTGGCCGAGCGAGATGAGGCGTCCGTCGGCCAGCACGACCTTCAGCGCGAGCACCGCCTCACGCGTTACGCCGTACTTGGCGCACAGCAGTCCGCCAGCGTTCATCGCGATGTTGCCGCCGACCGTCGAGATGTCCTTGCTCGCCGGGTCTGGCGCCCACCACAGCCCGTGCGCCGCGAGCATGCGGTTGAGGTCCCCGTTGAGGATTCCCGGCTGGACGACAGCAAGCCAGTTCTCCTCCGAGATCTCAAGGACTTGGTCCATGTCCCGCATCGAAAGCGCGATCTCGCCCGGTCCCGCGATCGCCCCACCCGCCAGACCGGTCCCAGCGCCACGGGGCACGATGGGGGTCCCGGACGACGACGCGATCCGGCACACCGCTTGCACGTCCTCGATGCTCCGCGGATAGACGACGGCGAGCGGAACTCCTGCGGAGCGGTGGCCGGATCGGTCGGAAGTGCAGGCCAGGAGGAGTTTGGCGTCGGTCTCCACTCGGCCAGGCAACGCGGCCCGCAATTCCTCGATGACTTGAAGGGGATTGGTCACGTCGGTTGTCACGGGCGCTTGAACTCCTTCGTGGCGCGACGCAGCTTCATGCCCGGACGCGGTAGTGCAGGTGGGCGAACCCGCTAGAAAACCTGCGTGCATCGACGAGTTCGAGGTCCACGCGGAAGCCGGGCATCGCCGCCGTCCCGCCGCCGACGGAAACGGGTGCAGGGAACAGGTGGACCTCGTCGATGAGTCCTGCGGCAAAGGCGGGCGCGGCCAGAGTGCCGCCACCGATCACGAGGTCGGTCGCAGCGGCTTCCTTCAGCTGTCGGATCGAGGCTGGGTCGAAGCGCGGCTCGATACGGGTGCGCGCGGTGTCCGCTTCTGACAGCGTCCCCGAGAACACGATCTTGTCCGCGGCACGCCACAGTTGGGAGAAATCGGCGACGGCGGGCGAGCCCTCCGCGGCGAACTTCGGGTCTTCCCACACCTTCATCACCTCGAACATCCGGCGCCCATACAAATAGGTGCCCACCGGCCGGAGGAGGTCATTGACGAACGCGTGCAGTTCTTCGTCAGGCACCGCCCAGCCGAATTCAGCGTCGCGGTCGGCGATGTAGCCGTCGACCGATGTGATCGCGGAGTAGATGAGCTTGGCCATGGCCTCCTCCTTGAGGGCGGCGTTGCGGATTCAGAGCGATGCGAGGGCGTCCGTGATGAGCGTTTCGCCCTGATTGAAGCCGATGAACTTTCCCACAGTATTCGGCATCTCGAGGACCGCGGCGACGACCGCGGCCACATCGTCCCTGCTGACGTTCCCTGGGCCGGTGTGATCTGCGAGCTGGATTCTTCCCGAGCCCGGATTGAGCGTGAGGGTGCTCGGCGCAACGATCGTCCATTCGAGAGAGGTGCCCCGGAGGTACTCGTCGGCCGCTGCCTTGGCCTCTGCGTAGGGGAAGAACGCGTGGTCGGGGGAGATCCCGTGCTCCTTCCGTGCCCCCAGGTACGAAACCATGACGTACCGCTGCACGCCCGCGTTCGCTGCGGCATCCATGGACCGGATGGCCGCGTCGCGGTCGACCGCATAGGTGTGAGCCGGGCTTCCACCGCCTGCGCCTGCCGACCACACGACGGCGTCATGGCCATGGAGCAGCTCGGCCAGCTGCTCGGTGTCGAGCTGCTCGACATCGGCCACGACCGGATGCGCCCCAGCAGTCGTCACCTCCGTGGTCTGGTCCCGATTGCGGATGACCGCACTCACGAAGTCCCCTCGTCCGGCGAGCAGCGGTTCGAGCCTCAGTGCCACCTTCCCGTGCCCCCCGATGACCGCGATCCGTGCCATGAGCAGTCTCCTCCCGTGCCGTGCGCTCGACGACGTTCACGAGCCACGCTAGCGAGGGTGCTGTCCCGCTTCTAGGGATGCCGAAGCCGTGTCTCGCCCGATCCGCCGCGCTCCAGCCCGTTTCCGCGGCGCCCCAACAGGTGTCACGCGAGACACGCCGCGATTCCGACTGATTGGGAAAACTCAACCGGGCGGGAACGCGACGCGTCGCCCTGTCAGCGGCCGAGCTGCGGGTCGCCCGTGTCGCGCAGAAGTGGCGCCACTCAGCTGGGTTCTCGGTCCAGCGGCCTGTTGCTTGCGAGGCACGGCGCGATCCAGCCCGTTTGTGAGGCGCCCCAATAGGTGTCGCGCGAGACACGCCGCGATTCCGACTGATTGGGAAAACACAACCGGGCGGGAGCGGGCAGGAAGCCCCGAGAGCGGGGGTGCGGCGTAAAGCTCGGGAGCGGGGCGCCGACCGGGCGGGAACGCGACGCGCCGTCGCAGCATTCGGGCAAACGCCTAGACCTTGAGCCGCGCGGTCTCCCACTCGTCGAGAAGCTCGGGCAACCGGGCCATGAGGAATCGGTAGAACCGGCCCATCTCGTCGACCCGAGCCCGTTCTGCCGAATCCTCGGGGAGGGCCGAGGCAGTCGTTTCCGCGAGGTCGGCGAGCCGCTCGTACACGGGGTTCTGCCTGAGGGACGCGATGTACCAGGCGTTCTCGGGGAGGGCGTAGCGGTCGCGGCGGCTGCCAGGCTGGGAGACACGGTGCACGAACCCGACGGTCTGAAGGTATCGGACCGCTCCGGAGACGGCTGCGGGGCTGGCTGCGAGGATTTCACCGAGCTCGGCCGCGGTCAGCGCGCCGTCCGGGGACACGACGAGCGCCATGAGCGCCCGGGCCGGCATCTTGGGGAACCCCGCGGCCGCGAGGACGGCCGCGGAGGTTTCGGCGGAATCGGGCATCCTAACAGGTTCACTCATGCGGTGCCCACCTCTCTACGCGGCACGCTCACGAGCGCGATCAGTGCAATGACGGCCGCGATCCCCAGCATCCAGAAGCCGCCGCTCCAGTCGGTGCCCGTGTCGGTGACGACGGGGGTGTGAGTGAACGGCGAGAGGTCCACGATCTTCTGGTCGAGGCCGATCATTCCGCCGTAGACCCCGAGTACCACCCCGAGCCCCAGCAGAGCCCAGCCGAGCGGGATGGTCGCGCGTGGCCACACGACGAAGACGACGGCGGGGAGCGCGAGGTAGATGAGCGCTGCGGGCAGCTGCGCGAAGGCGGTTGCCCACACGTCGCCGACGGCGGTCGAAGTGTCCCCGGAGGCGACGAGCGAGAGCCACGCGCCGAGGGCGGTGAACGCCATCACGAGCACGACCGAGACCGCGCCGAGCCCCATGAAGCTTCCGAGCCAGCGAACGCGGCCAATCGGCTCCGAGAGCACGAACTCGGCGGTTCCCGCCGCCTCCTCCTGCCGCATGCGCAGGATCGCCTGGACGCCGCAGGCAGCAGCGAGCACGCCCGCGATCTCGAAGAGCGCCGCGACGAGGAGCTGAGTCATCGACGTGCCCTGTGCCTGGATCATCTCGCGCAGCGCGGCGGTGACCGAGGAATTGCTGTTGAGGGTCAACTGGATGGCCGAGCCGAGCGAACCGGTGATGAGGCCGGTCGCGAATCCTCCGGCACACCAGCCGATCACCGACCCCTGCTGGAGGCGCCACGCGAGGGCAAATGGTCCCCGGAGCCAGGGCCTTGCCTCGCCACGGCCTCGGCGCCCGACCAGGACGCTCGCCCCCACATCGCGCCGCGACATGATGAGGACGACGACGGCGGTGCACGCCGCGGCGAGCCCCACCGGCAGCAGGAGCGGCCAGAGGCGGTCGCCCGTGTACGCGAAGGTCTGTTGGCCCCAGCCGATCGGCGAGATCCAGCTCGGCCACGCGGCGGTGATCGTCATGCCGTCGGGGCTCACGGGTCCCGTCGCGTCACCGAAACCACGCAGCAGGTACGCGACCATCACGAGCGTCGCCGAGATCCCGTTGGCGGCCCGCGACGTGCTGAAGAACTCCGCCGCGAGAAGCCCGACTCCGAGGAACGCGAGGCCGACGGCGCCGGTCGCAAGCCCGGCCACGACCGAGCCGCCCGGGGCAAGGCCGCCGCCCATAAACCCCAGCGCGACCGCCGCGGCGAGGACGAGGTTCGCCACGACGCCGTGCAGCACGGTCGCGGCGAGGGGCGCCCACCGGCCCGCCGCCGTGGCCGAGACGAGCTCCGCGCGCCCCGACTCCTCCTCGGCGCGTGTGTGCCGCACGGCCATGAACGTGTTCATGAAGCCGGCCAGCAGTGCAAGGAACGTGTAGATCTCGAAGAACGTGAAGGCGTCGAGCGCGGGCCCCCGAGCCAGGCCACGCAGCACGAGGATCGCCGGCGTCGCGGTCGCGAGCTTCAGGACCTGGGCGCGTGAAGCCTCGTCGCCGAACGTCTTCGTGATCGCCTCGACGGCGAACCACGCGAGCACGCCGATCGAGAGCAGCCAGCTGAGGAGCTGCCACCGGTCCCGCCGGAGCCGCTGCCTGTACAGGACCCAGACCGTGGACATCTCAGGCTCCCGTCTTCGCCACGGTGCGATGACGACGGCGGTGCGACGCGCCGTCGTGCGTCGGCTCCGGAGTCGTGGGGGTGACCTGATCGCCGTAGTGGCGGAGGAACAGTTCCTCGAGCGACGGCGGGGCGACGATCAGGCCCTGGACGCCGAGGCTCCCGAGGAGGGGGAGGACCTCGTGGACGCGGTGGGAGTCGGCGCCGAACTTGATGCGGCCGTCGGCGACGGTGAGGTCGTGGATCTGGGCGAGGGCGGCGAGAGCGGTGGTGTCCACGCTGTCCTGGGAGAACGAGATCTCCGTGCGGGTGAGGTGGCGCAGGGAGTCGAGGGTGCCGCCGTCCACGATTCGGCCCGAACGGATGATGCTCACACGGTCGGCCAGCTGCTCGACCTCGGACAGGATGTGGCTCGAGAGCAGGACGGTCGCTCCGTTCTCGCGCGAGAGGCGGCGGACCTCCCGCGTGAAGACGGCCTCCATGAGCGGGTCGAGGCCGCTTGTGGGCTCGTCGAGGAGGTAGACCTCGGCGGGCGTGACGAGGGCTGCGATGAGTGCGACCTTCTGCCGATTGCCCTTCGAGTAGGCGCGGCCCTTCTTGCTCGGGTCGAAGTCGAAGAGCTCGCAGAGGTGCTGCTTGCGCTCGCGGTAGGCGGCGTCGTCCACCCCGCCCCGAAGCCTCGAGATGAGGTCGATTGCCTCACCCCCGGAGAGGTTGGGCCAGATGCTGACGTCGCCGGGGACGCTCGCCACGCGGCGGTGGAGTTCGACGGCGTCGCTCCACGGGTCCTTCCCGAGGACGCTTGCGCTGCCGGACGACGTCCTCGCAAGCCCTAGGAGGATGCGCAGCGTCGTGGACTTCCCGGCACCGTTGGGGCCGAGGAAGCCGTGGATTTCGCCCGCGTGGACCTCAAGATCGAGGCCGTCGAGCGCCTTGACGCGGCCGAAGCTCTTGTGGAGGTCGGTCGTCTGGATGACGGTGTCCATGCGCTCAGTATGCACTTGTTTCACAAATTTGTGAAGGTTCCGAAGGTTGACTGTCCCGCTGTGGATACCTCGTGACAAGTTATTCGTTGAACTGAGAGTGTCAAATGCATTATCTGAAGGGCGATTAAAGAGTAAATTTCCTTTCGTTGGATAAATTCGCGCCTCTGCGGAGGCTTGTGGGGAGGGGAAACTTATGGGGGACAGCTCTGTCGTTTTTCGAGGCGCTCGCTCAGGTCCGGTTCGGGCCGCTTTCGTGCTTCTCGCAGCAGGAACTGTTCTGGTCGGCGCTGGTTGCAGCACGCCCACGGCAGCGAGCAGCGCCGCGGCTGAAGGTACCTCTTCAGCCACAGCCACAGCGTCACCGAGTGCGACGGTGACCTGTGCTTCACCGGCTCCGACTGCGACGGTGACAGTGAAAGCGAGTTCAGCAGCAGACGCTGCCGCGGCTGGTTCGATCGTTCAGTCAACGACGGCGGCAGACCCCTGCCCGACGTCGACGAAGACTGTAGTCGTCGCTCTGTATGCCGATGGTGATTCGTGCGTCACAGTCGGAAGCCGTTACACCCTCGTTGGAACCGATCTGACATGTGAGGAAGTCTCGGCGGGGAAGGATGTGTGGATGGCCAAGGCTGCGGCCGATGCGTTGGAGGCGAAGAAGAAAGCCGATGCCGATGCCGCCCAGCAGGCGGCCCAGCAGCAGGCCGCCCAGCAAGCGGCCCAGCAGCAGGCTGCCCAAGAAGCAGCCCAGCAACAGGCCGCCCAGCAAGCGGCCGCTCAACAGGCGGCCCAGCAGCAAGCGGCCCAGCAGGCGGCCCAGCAGCAAGCGGCCCAGCAACAGGCTCCCTCGAGCGTGTACTACGCCAATTGCACTGCTGCGCGGGCTGCGGGCGCCGCTCCCATTTATCGCGGACAGCCGGGATATCGCCCGGCTCTTGACCGCGACAATGACGGCGTTGCCTGCGAATAGCTGAGCGTGCAGAAAGAGCGCTGGCCTTCGTTGCCGGCGCTCTTTCTGTCCCGGATTTACTTCGCCGGCAGCGACCCCGCATAGTCGACGCCGATCCGGACCCACCGCTGCAGGTCCTCGTCCGAGGCGATGGCCTCAGGAGAAACCCGCAGCCAGCCGTCCATTGGCCGGCCGCGCATGACGGCGAGTTCGATGCCGGGATGAGAGCAGAGCTCGTCGCTCGCCGCGGGATCCGCGCGGAGGAGCATCCCGCCGTGGCCGCTCGCGCTGACGGCCATGTTGCCGCCGATCAGGAAGGCGAGGCCGCCGAACATCTTTTTCTCGGTGAACTCGGCCTGGCCCATGAGGGCGCCGCGGATCCTGCTGGCGAGCTCTTCGTCGAATGCCACGCGCCCATCCTTCCAACGCCCGGTTGCCGGGGCAAGCAACTGGGTATCGACTCGGGTGGAAGAAACGAGACCTGGAGGCGCAATGAGCACGTCAGTGGCAGTCCTTGGAACGGGAATCATGGGCAGCGGGATCGCGAAGAACCTGATCGAGGCGGGGTTCGATGTCACCGTCTGGAACCGTCACCGCGAGAAGGCTGAGCCGCTCGCCGAGGCGGGCGCGAAGATTGCAGGCGACCCGAAAGACGCGGTCTCGGAGGCCGACGTCGTCCTCACGATGCTCTTCGATGCAGATGCCGTGGAAGGCGTCATGGAGGAGGCGCTGCCCGCGATGCGGGAGGACGCCGTGTGGATCCAGAGCAGCACCGTGGGCCTCGCCGGCGTGACGAGGTTGGCCGAGCGCGCCGGGCACCAGGGCGTCGCGTTCGTGGACGCGCCCGTCCTCGGGACGAAGCAGCCCGCCGAGGAGGGGAAGCTGCTTGTGCTCGCGGCCGCCCCCGAGGATCTGCGTGAGAGGGTCCAACCGGTCTTCGACGCGATCGGTTCGAAGACCGTCTGGGTCGGCGAACTGCCGGACGACGGGCACAAGCTCAAGCTCGTCGCCAACTCGTGGGTGCTCTCGATCGTCGGAGCGACCGCGCAGGCAATCGACCTCACGAAGCGTTTCGGCCTCGATCCGCAGCTGTACCTCGACACGATCTCCGGCGGGGTCACCGATTGCGCCTACGCCCAGCTGAAGGGCAAGGCGATGATCGCTGGCGAGTTCCCGCCGTCGTTCCCGCTGACCGGTGCGGCCAAGGACGCGCAGCTCATCGCTGAGGCGATGGACCACGCGGGGACCCGATCCGAGATCATGGAGGCGCTCGCCGCACAGTTCCGGGACGCTGTCGACGGCGGCCACGGCTCCGAGGACATGGCCTCGGTGATCCTCTCGTTCAATGCCGACGGCGATCAGGACCGCGCGAGCCTGTAGGAGTGCTCGCGAAGCCGGCGTGTCCATTCGTACGTGCCGGCCGTCGGCAGGACATTGAGGAGCGGATCAAAGCGGAGGGCGGTGTCCTGGACCCGGCCTTCCGCATCGAGGTCCGGGGTGAGGCTCAGCAAGCCGAACCTCCGCCACGGCCCGGTCGGCTTGGCCCAGAACAGGTCGAGTTCCCACAGGGCGTCCGGCCGGACGCGGCCGGGCGCGCCGGGGTCTGCGCTCGTCGTCTTCGCGCCGATCAACACCGCGCCCTTCCTGCCGCGGTATGGCATGAGCGAGGAGAGCCGCGCGGCACCAGCCGTCCGATGGCACGTCAGCGCGAATCGGTCCGGAACGCGCCAACCGGTTGAGGCGAGCAAGACGTCCGCGTCGCCGTCGTCCGTGTGCACGCGGATGGCGAGGCCGATGATGTCCGGCCATGAAATCGGGACGCCGAGGGAACGCGAAAGCCTGGCGGTGACGGCGTTGGTGCCGGTCGTGTCAAGGAAATCAATGCCCGACGCCGCACCGCCGCCTATCCGTTCAAGCGACCCCTTGAAGAGGACCCCCTGGGGGTGGATGGGCCGTCGCGGGCGATATGTCTTGAGGACATCGAAGGCGGCGGCGAACAGCTGTCCGAAGTAATCAGTCGGATGCATCACCCCTTCGAGTCTGCCAAAGGTGATGGCGTCGCGCACTGTCTGGCCAAGCCGTTCTTGTTGACGGCGGTATCGTGCTTGCTAAGTCCGCGGAAATTCTGGGGAAGCGCCTGCGACCCTCGCGAAGGAGTGATCGAAGTGCCCACCAGCTCTAGCGCCCGCAGCATCCGCGGTGCCGTCCTGAACGTCATGGGCGCCGAGCCTCCTTACGCCGAGAGCCGCCCCATCACGATCGACCAGCTTGAGCTCGCTGGGCCTGGTCCCGGCGAGCTTCTGGTCCGGATCGAGGCGGCGGGGCTGTGCCATTCGGATCTGTCCGTGGTGAACGGCTCGCGGCCTCGACCGCTGCCCATGCTGCTGGGACACGAGGCGGCGGGGATGGTCGAGGAGGTCGGGCCCGGCGTCGGGTCCGTGCGGGTGGGCCAGCGCGTGGTGATGACGTTCCTGCCGCGGTGCGGAGAATGCGCTGCGTGCCGGACGGAGGGGCGGCTTCCGTGTTCGGCGGGCAGCGCTTCCAACGGTGCCGGGACCCTTCTCACCGGAACTCGGCACCTCACAAGGGGCGGCGAGCCCGTCGCGCACCACCTTGGCGTCTCCGGCTTTGCGACGCATGCCGTCGTCGACGAGCGTTCCGTCGTTCCCGTGGGCGACGACGTCCCGCCCACCGTCGCCGCCTTGCTTGGCTGCGCCGTGCTCACCGGCGGAGGGGCACTGCTGAACGCGGGGAGGATCACCGCGGAGACGAGTGTCGCCGTCGTCGGCCTCGGGGGAGTGGGCATGGCCGGGCTGCTGACGGCGGTCGCGACTGGTTGTCGGGTCGTCGCCGTTGAAGCGCAGGAGTCCAAGCTGACGACGGCGCGTGAGTGGGGAGCGTCGGAGGCGTGGACTCCCGCCGAGGCGGTCGAGCGTGGTGTCGAGGCGGATGTCGTGTTGGAGGCTGTGGGGCATCCGCGGGCCTTCGAGACGGCGTTCCGCCTGCTTGGCCTGGGCGCGACCCTCGTGACGATCGGCCTGCCGGCGCCTGGTGCGACGGCGTCGATCGAACCGCTGCAGCTGACCTCGCGGGCCCAGACGATCGTCGGGAGCTACCTCGGCTCGGCCGTGCCGAAGCGCGACATTCCCGTGTTCGAGCGGCTCTGGCGCGAGGGCCGGTTGCCCCTAGAGCGGCTCGTCTCGCGCGAGATCGCCCTCGAGGAGATCAACGAAGGGATGGACGCGCTGGCCTCGGGTCAGGTGATCCGGCAGGTGGTGACGTTCGACGGCGTGTGAGGCCTAGGCGGGTCGGAAGTCGTTTGGGTCCGGAGCGATCCACACCGCCCCGGCTTTGGTGAGTACATCCCGTGCGTGTTTGCTGCTTGAGGCCCACCTGCCGGGTCTGACACAGACGAGCGGTTCGATGCCCTGCATCTTCGAAAACAGGAAGCTGCCCGTGAGCATTGCGTCGCTCAGGAGCGATTCGAAAAGACCACTGCCGTATTGCAGCTCGGGGTCGTACCTGAGCTGGGACTCGTCGAAGAGCTGCCGGTAGTCCTCGGGGTCGCCGAACAATGCTCCGAGCGGGGGTCGCATTCCGCCGTGTCCGACGAATTTGTTCCGAATCTCCTTCATCTTGTAGATCAGGTCGACCGTTTCCGGGTCGAGGATTCTCCGTTGTTTCAGGTCTTCCTTGACTCGTTTCGAGAAGAGGATCTTGTCCACCAGCACGTTCTTCGTGGCATGGGGATCCAGCATTCCCGACCACGCGACGTGCTTCACCCACAACTCCATGAGCTTGAAGAACTCGATGATCGCGCTTTCGGGGTCGGGCGTCAGGGCAAGCGCCCGCGAAAACGTGAAGCAGGCCTGGACCTGATAGGGGCCGTTGGCCTGCTCGAGTTGGCGGATCACAGCCTCGACTCGCGCCGAATACTTGGGTTCCTCGTAATCGCGCTCGGACGGGATCCAGTGCAACTCTTCGCTCTCGTCGGAGACGGATTCGATCAAGCCCTCCGACTGGAAAATGGCCAGCAGCGCGAGAGCGACCGAAAGCCGTTTGAACGTTGCCTTCTTGTTGAGCTTTCCGCCAGCGCGGAGGACGACCGACTGGGCCCCATCTCCCAGATCGAGGCCGTAAATGGACGGGCAGCCGGTCCCCGGCGGTGCGACGAAGGGGAGGGGGCAGCAGAAGTTGGGTGCATCAGAGTGATCAGCAGATGCCATGCCCTATTTTCACCGCCGCGGCGCCGAGGGGGCGTGCGTTCGAGCAGTCTCGGACGCACCGCTGCCAGCCATTTGTCCATTGGCGACGGCGCCCGTACCTCGCCATAGAGTAATCTTGCCTTTTACATGTCCAATTGGCAGGATGGTCGGGGCCGTGAACGTACCTTGGGGTCCGTCCAAATCGGGAATACCGGACGGCCAGTAGGTTCATTTCACATGGGGAAGGGGTCCGGCCATGACCGAGCTCAAGATAGAACAGCCGTCCGAGACTGCGGACGAGGCCCAGCCGATTGAGGCTGTGTCGCCGCAGCCGGAGGCGGAGCCGGGCGTTCCGGCCGACGCGATTCTTCACGATCCAGTTCTTGCCGAGAACCAGCCGCAGGAAGCGGACGCTGAGGCGCAGAGTGCGGCGGAAGATCGGTCCGAGCAGGTTGTCCCTGAGCCAGCTGATGGTCCTGTTCGGCCTCAACGGGTGATCCCGATTCTGCCGCCCATGCCTGGTCATGTGCCCGGCCGGGCGAAGAGCCTAAAGCAGCCCCGACGGATATCGCGGCGCCTCGGGATCGCGATTGGAGCGGCCCTCGTGGCGGGCGGAATCATCGGTGCCCTGATCGGTGTTGCCGCTCAGCCGGACCCCACAACGAGCAAGGCCTACCTTGCCCTGAAGGGCAACAGTTCCTCGCAGTCAGCCGCCATGGCGAGTGACGAGGCAAGTATCAGCGATCTCCAGTCGCAGCTCTCGGCTTACGCCGCTCAGAGTGCTGACCTGGCGTCAGAGGCAGCGACGCTCCAAGATCGTGAGTCGGCGGTGGCGTCTCAGGAGGCGGCCGTGCAGTCAGCTCAGACAGTGATCGTGGCAAACCAGATCACGGCGGGCGAATATGTGGTCGGCAAGGACGTGAAGGCGGGCACCTATCACACGACGGGTCCCGACGGCAGCAATGGAGCCGGCTGCTATTACGAATGGCGCTCTGGTACTGACGCCAGTTCGTCGATCATCGACAACAACATTTCCCAAGGGGCGGCCACCGCCACTCTGACGGACGGTCAGGTGTTCCGTACAGACGGCTGCCAGGCGTGGCAGAAGGTCGGTTGAAACCATGTCACCGCTCTGTTCCTGAAAGGGCTTGGGTCTAGGGTTTACCGAATGAACTTGGAGCAGCTTGCCAGCGAAGTCGAGGCCGTATCCCGGATCTATGCCTCGCGTCATGGGATCGAGCGCTCGCCCGAGTGGCTTGTGCTCAAGCTCCACGAGGAGGTTGGAGAGCTGACCCAAGCGTTTCTCATGAAGACGGGGCAGGCTCGTGTCAAGGGCCAGTCTGATTCGGACCTGGAGGCCAGCCTGGAAGCGGAGCTCGCTGACGTCCTCGCTCAGGCCCTGCTGATTGGTCACCATTTCGGGATCGATATGGAGCAGGCCGTGGAACGGAAGTGGCTGGCCTGGAACCCGAACCGCCAGCGCCAGCGGGGCGAATCTCACGGTGCCGTTTCCGCCGAAGAAGGCGGCGGCTGGTAGAGAGGTGGATTAGGAGAGCTCCCGCCGGCCGAGATACGCCCACAGAATCAATCCAATCAGCGGTGCCGTCTCCAGACGAGAATGACCCGAAGGATTCGAGACTCTGTGCTCTGCTGGCTCTTGCTCTTGGTCTCACGCCGCTCGCCCTCACTTGGCCGTCTGGCGAAGGCATGGCCGTCCCTCGGCGGCTTGGCCGTCTGGCACGCGGGACGGTTATGCCTCTGAGGGACGCCCGTGCCTCTGAGGGACGGTTGAGAAAACGGCCGGCTCAAACAGCCCGCCACGCCCGGGCTAAATGCGGCAACAGCCCCCGGGTCCACGAATAGTGCACCTAGATCAACGCCCGCTCCACGGACGGTGGATTTCTGGGGACAGGCTTGAAGAAATCAAGAAGCCGCCCCGGGAGCCGTCAGTGATTTTCTTGCACATAACCCGAGAGTGGGCCGAAGCCAGAAGCGCGACGCGCCCGCGGAGGATCTACAGCTACGTCACGGCCGCATCGCTTCTTGCTGTGCTGACCTTGGTGACGATCACGGAGGTCCCACTTTGGGTCTTCTGGTCCGTGGTCGCCGTAGATGCGATCGCGGACACCATCCTCGTCCGACGCTGGATGTTCCAAGACCTCCTCGACCGCGCAAGCCAAAGCGACCTTTGACGGCGGCCTACTCCTCCTCCGCCAAATGCAGCGCGGCGGCCTGGAGGATCCTTCCGATGTCGGCCTCCGGGACGTCTCTCCGGTACGCGTCGGCAACCGTCTTGAAACCGGCGGCCATGCCGAGCACGAGGCGCGTGTAGTCGGGCGCGAGGGCTTCGATGACGCCCGCGACGATTTGCGGGAGGACGTCGCGGAGGGCTTCGATCTGCTCTTCGCTGCCGCCAGTGAAGGAAACCGACACCCCCTCGTCGAGCCGGACGAGCGACTTCAGCGATTCCTTGAACATCTTCGTCGCCGCCGGGTCGTCGGGTTCCCACGAGAGGGTCGCCGTCAGGATCCCGATGCCGCGTTGGACCATTTCCGTCTCGTCGCTCATTAGCCCATCATTCCGCCTTGCCCCTCCGGGAGTACACCCGGACGACGGCGCGCCGCGACCGCCGTCGTCGAACGCGCCTTCCGCGGTGCGCACCCAAGGGAAGTGCCCAAGCGGGACCGGGGGACTCGCCGTCGGACCTTTACTGATTCCTCAGAGTGTTCAATACTCCGAAGGGTGCCGAGCGCAGTGGAGTTCGGGCGCCCCTGCCGAGCCTGCACCCGGCCCAAGACCTCAAGCCCAAGACCTCAAGCCCAAGACCGTCAGTGATCGGAAGCGAATACGGGATAGGAGAACCCAGCCGTGTCTGAGAGTGGCAGCGAAAGCGAAAACCCGGTCATCCCGACTCCGACTCCGAAGGCGAGCCGGCCCCGGACAATTCAGGACTGGTGGCCGAATCAGCCCAACCTCCAGGTCCTGCATCAGCACTCGCCGAAGTCCAACCCGATGGGCCAGGACTACAACTACGCCGAGGAGTTCAAGACCCTTGACCTCGAGGCGCTGCGGCGGGACCTCATCGAACTCATGACTACCTCGCAGGACTGGTGGCCCGCGGACTACGGCCATTACGGCCCGTTCTTCATCCGCATGTCGTGGCACTCGGCCGGGACGTACCGGATCGAGGACGGCCGTGGGGGAGGCGGCAGTGGAGCTCAGCGTTTCGCGCCGCTCAACAGTTGGCCCGACAACGCGAGTCTCGACAAGGCACGCCGCCTCCTGTGGCCGATCAAGCAGAAGTACGGCCGCAAGATCTCCATGGCGGATCTCATCGTCTACGCCGGCAACGTCGCGATGGAATCCATGGGCTTCAAGACGTTCGGATTCGGCTTCGGCCGGGAGGACATCTGGGAGCCAGAAGAGGTCTTCTGGGGTCCCGAGGACACGTGGCTGGGCGACGAGCGTTACACAGCTCCCGGCGATTTCGAGAGTCCTTTCGGCGCAGTGCAGATGGGCCTCATCTATGTGAATCCGGAGGGTCCGCAAGGCAATCCGGATCCGCTGGGTGCGGCTCACGATGTCCGCGAGACGTTCCGCCGCATGGCGATGAATGACGAGGAGACGGTCGCGCTCATCGCTGGCGGCCACACGTTCGGCAAGACCCACGGCGCAGTCAAGCCCGAGAACCTCGGCCCCGAACCCGAGGCCGCGCCCCTCGAGCAGATGGGTCTGGGCTGGAAGAACTTCGTCGGTACCGGGAACGGCCAGTACACCCTCACGAGCGGGCTCGAGGGAGCGTGGACCAACGAGCCCACCAAGTGGGACAACGGCTTCTACGAGAATTTGATGCGGTACGACTGGGAGGTGACCGAGAGCCCGGCGGGCGCGAAGCAGTTCAAGCCCACGAATCCGGAGGCCCAGAACACCGTTCCCGACGCCCACGATCCCTCGAAGCGCCACGCGCCGATGATGCTCACCACGGACCTCGCCCTTCGGGAAGACCCGATCTACGGGCCGATTTCGAAGCACTACTACGAGAACCCCGATGAACTCGCGGACGCGTTCGCGAAGGCCTGGTACAAGCTGCTCCATCGCGACATGGGGCCCGTCACCCGTTACCTCGGCCCGTGGGTCCCGGAGCCGCAGCTCTGGCAGGACCCGGTTCCCGCCGTCGACCACGAGCTGATCGACGCAGAGGACGTCGCCGCCCTCAAGGCCAAGATCCTGGATTCAGGACTGTCCGTTTCGCAGTTGGTCTCGACGGCTTGGGCGTCGGCGTCTAGCTTCCGTGGCACGGACAAGCGCGGCGGCGCCAACGGCGCGCGCATTCGCCTCGCACCGCAGAAGGACTGGGAGGTCAACCAGCCTGCCGAGCTGGCGAAGGTCCTGCAGACGCTCGAGCGGATCCAGCAGGATTTCAACGAGTCGCAGTCCGGTGGGAAGAAGGTCTCGCTCGCTGACGTGATTGTGCTTGCGGGGTGCGCGGCCGTCGAGCAGGCGGCGCGGAACGCCGGCGTCGAGGTCACCGTCCCGTTCGCGCCAGGCAGGACTGACGCGTCGCAGGAGCTGACGGATGTGGACTCGTTCGCCGTGCTCGAGCCGAAGGCCGATGGCTTCCGCAACTATCTCCGGGCCGGCCAGAAGCTGCCGCCGGAGACCATGCTCGTGGACAAGGCGTTCATGCTGAACCTCACCGCGCCCGAGATGACGGTCCTCGTCGGCGGCATGCGTGCGCTCAAGGCTAATTTCGGCCAGTCCGAGCATGGGGTGTTCACGGAGCGTCCGGAGGTTCTGACGAACGACTTCTTCAGGAACCTGCTCGATATGCGGACGGAGTGGAAGGCGTCCGAGACGGAGGAGAACGTGTTCGAGGGCCGGGACCGAGGGACCGGGGAGCGGAAGTGGACGGCGACCGCCGTCGACCTCGTCTTCGGCGCGAATTCCCAGCTGCGCGCGACCGCGGAGGTCTACGCGTGCGATGACGCGCAGGAGAAGTTCGTTCACGACTTCGTGCGCGCTTGGGACAAGGTGATGACTCTGGATCGATTCGATCTCAAGCGCTGAGAGCTCTCAATGAGAAGGGGC
Source organism: Sinomonas terrae (assembly GCF_022539255.1). Classification (NCBI taxonomy): domain Bacteria; kingdom Bacillati; phylum Actinomycetota; class Actinomycetes; order Micrococcales; family Micrococcaceae; genus Sinomonas; species Sinomonas terrae. The sequence continues at coordinate 3,336,630 of NZ_JAKZBV010000001.1, read as the reverse complement.
TGGGCCGCGGTCGTCGTTTTGATGGCCGCGGCCTGCCTCTTGCTGTCGGGCTGCGGCGGGGCCACTTCGCCGGGAAGTACGACGACGGCGCCACCCCCGACCGCTTCCTCGTCACCTCCGTTGCCGAGTGCTTCCGGGACGACGACGGCCCCGGCGGCTTCGACGCCGTCGTCCGGCACGGGCGTATTCGGCCTCATTACGGCTGGGCCCACTTGTCCTGTCCAAAGAGCGGACCAGTCGTGCCCTCCAGAGCTCGTCCCGACGGTTGTCCAGGCGCGAACTGCGGCTGGGGCCTCGGTGGCCTCGACCCAGAGCGATTCGGCTGGCCGCTACGCCCTCGATCTCGCACCCGGCAGTTACGTTCTGGTGGTCGGGGGCGCCGGGTGGCCTCGTTGCCCTGACACTCCCGTCACCGTTCGGGCAGGGTCTTCAGTCCGGGCGGACATAACGTGCGACACGGGTATTCGGTAGGGCGCAAGCTTTCGCACACCAGCTTGGACGCTTCCCGTTCGAGTGCGGGGGTGGCGAGCTCGAGATCATGGGAGATCACTTTGAGGCGGTGGCGCCAATCCAGACGCTTTCGCGCCTCGGATCGATTCCGTTCAGCGGTTGCGGGGGTCCAAGCCGCCACTGCGTCCTTCAATCGCGCCAGCCCTTCCGCACGATTTGTCCCGCCCAAATCCAAAGTAGCGCCGGCCCAGAGAAGGTAATCTGCTGCGGCGCTGTTGGGGGCCACCCCTGCTACCACGGCCCCATGAGCCAGGCTATCCACCCACCGTGCTGTCAAATACTCACGCACAGGGTGCGTATACCCTGCATCGTGCATGCCGTTCGAGAAGGCCAGCACGAACTTGGCGCGGCCGAGGGCATCATCTACGTGTAGCTGCGATTCCAGATCTGTGGGCTCAAATCGCGGACGGCCTTTGAAGACCAATCCGTGTTCACCGGCTTCCAAGCCCGTCATCACGTCATCGTCCCAGCTCTCGGGCTGGCGGCCGAGTCTCTGCAAGTCGACGGTCTTCAGTACCGGCTCTACACGAAGTGTGTCGGTTCCCCACGGCAACACTTGAACATCGACTCCGGTTGCCTCCGACCAGTGGTCACGGTCTCCGCCGTCGGTCACATAGAGGAAATCGAGGCGTCCTCGCTTCCTGGCGATCCTTGGAATGCGCTCCCACCAGAACGAATCGATGACCCAAGCAGCCACGGCTTCATACCGGGAAAGCAACGGCACCCCTTCGAGTAAGGCGTTCAGGTGCACGGGAGACGGAGCGATCACCAGGGCTCGGCGACGGCCTCCGCGCAATGGAGGCAAGAGACCGCGGGCCAAGAGAGCTTTGGTGTACCCAGCGTCGGTGTATTGAAGAAGACGAGCTTCGAGAAGATCTGATGCTAAGTGAGCAAGCCGTACAACTGGCGCCCAACCGCGGCCCCCCGGATGCGTGAAGATGATATCCAGATTGTTCATTTCTCAGCCTTCACTGGGATTTCTCGCTCGGAGCGGATGGAAGTCGGACCTCGTGCTCACTGTCACCTTCGAAGCCAACGCGGAGTTCGGGCCTTCCCGAACGCCCGTGCACCCGGTAGAGGACAGCCCCCCTCGAGGGCTCCGCAAGTCGTGCCAAGCCGTCCGGAGATCCCGTCGAGGTCTCGGCTCTGGGGCGCGACGAGCATCTTGCCCGCCGACCCTAAAGCCGAGGCAAGCCCGCTGAACCAGCGTCCGTGGCCAACGACTTCCGATTCCCGCCATAGCCCATACCGGTGTGCGTTCAGGGCATGCGCTCTTCCTCCGCGCCGCGCTGCGGCAAAGACACTGCGATGACCGGTTCGGATGCGATAAGCGAGCTTTGCCCCGGGGGTGGTGAGCACTGAACGACCCGAAGCCCTGATCCTCAAGGCGAGTTCGTTGTCCTCTCCTGCTGACCCCATCGAGTGATCGAATCCTCCAAGCTCAAGCATGGTGGATTTTCGGATGCCAAAGTTCCCGCCCATGAGAACGGGGAATGGTGCATTCCGCTGGTGGTCTTCAAGAGGACACAGCTCGGAATCATCTCCGAGCCATTGCCGGACCCCAGCGACCGCATCTGGGAAGTGTTCATCTCTCAGCGGTACGGCGGCACCCGAGTACAGGTCACACTGTTCGAGCAGTTCTGCCCCCTGCCACACCCAATGTGCCGGCACGCAGTCGTCTCCGTCGCAAAACAGCAGTTTGGACCCATGTGAGAAACGAACGCCAACATTCCTCGAATAGGAAGCACTTCGATGAGCGGGAGCGGAGACCAGACGGAGTTCGGCCCGGTTGGACTGGCGGTACCGGGCCGAGTAGGCATCCGCGACTGCAGCAGTGCCATCTGTCGAATCGTTGTCCACGACGACGACCTCGTATCGGGGCGCGTTCTCCTGTTCGAGCAGTGCCTCAAGCTGGACCCCGAGGGTCCTCGGGGCGTTTCGCACCGGAACTATGACAGAGACCTCGATCACGACGGCTTGCACTCCTTCCGCCTGCGCGCGGTTCACCAGGGAAGGCTAACTTGCCGAGTCAGCCACTTAGTCTCTCGATCCCCGATGTATCTCAGTGATGCTGAAAGCCTCGACGTTGGCCGACGTGAGCGTCGAACCCCCAACACTCGTGCGGACGTCACGGAGATTCTGCTGGTCTAGGCACGGAACTCACCGCTGGAAGGTACTGATTTTGCATTCCCTCCACTGAGACAGGTGACTGATCGATAGCAGTCGATTGACGCCGAGAGGCCCAACAGGCACCCACTAGCTCCAACAAGTAGCCAATGCAAAGCTAGTTCGTTCATCAGCGATTCCTGTCGGTGCTTCCGCGCATCTTGAACGACATCGTCCCGATCTTCTATGGAGGGAAACGTACAAGTAACCGACCGCGACGGGACGGCAGAGAGAGGAGATGGCGAAGGAGACCGCGGCGCGTTGCTCAACTCCGCATGCTGGCGCTACTGCAACTCTGAGGTTGCTCTAACAGCGAGTACGGGAAGCTATCTAGGTGGGGAAATGAAACTTGTCAGGAAGATGGTAGTTGCAACGCTGGGCTTGGCACTGATTGGCGGAGCTGGTTTAGTGGGCGTTCCCACGGCAAATGCTACTAGTCTCGTCGATTGCGGTAACCGCACCGATTTCTTCAAATTGACTACTGATGGTGGCAGGTCACTCTGTTTCGTAAGTTCCGGAGACGCTGCCACAACCTTGTACGGTCTTCGCTACCTCTCAACGGGCAATAACAGTGGCTGGGTCACCTACAGGGATGTCAGTTGGGGGATTTGGTATGACTCGCCGTACCGACCGCGTTGGTTTCGTGGGAGCTTCAATTCTCCGGTGATCGGTGGGGCGGTACACATACGATGATGAGAAGGATTCGTCATTTGCGGGCGACCCAAGGGTTGGCTCGCTCGTGTAACCGGGGACCGTTGAAGGTCGGCGGCCTCTTTATGGCGCTGTGGCTGACGGCTTGTGGTGTTTCGGAAGGAAGTTCTGGCTCCAGCAGCCAGCACTCGATTAGCACTTCGACCGAGGTGCGCTCGCGCCCATCGGTTGCGTCCGACCCAAATGACCTCTACAATGCATATCTTGCTGACGATCTGCTGGCTATTAATTCCGCCACGGTCGAACTTGAGTATAAATGCTACGCCGAAAGCGGCTTTCCTCAGTTTCTGGAAGTGCTTGCGGCTCAGAAAGCTAATTCGTTCCGATCACTTGCTACGACACCGGACTTCAAGTCCACCTTTATGTCGTTCTCGGAACTGCCTTGGTACCCAAATGAGGAATACGCAAGGTCGGTTGGCTTCGGACGTGATACGCCAGGTCTCGATTCCTTCGTGAACGTGAGTGACCCTTCGTTTCGTCTGCTCTCCGAACAGTGCAAGGAATCGGCGTCCAGCGCAATAGGGGGATTTGTTCACCTTGTGAAGGCCTACGTTTCCCTTGGCAACCGCCTTGCAGAGATTCTAGCGGTGGTCGACAAACAGAATCGTGGGCCACTCACAGATAGAGTCCTCTCGTGCATGGGCAAGAGTGGGTATCCAGTGGACCCAGACGGTCCTAACAAGGCACCTCTCTGGGGCGTTGATTTTGGGGTTCCCCTTGGAACAGCGCCGGTCGAGAAGTGGCCGGATCTCGGTAGGCGAGGGCCCGCCCAGGTGGTACCTGCGGAACCTGTAGGGCGATACATCCCGACAGCTGAGGAAGCAAATGCTGCAGTTGCCATGCACCGGTGTTCGATTGAGACGGGAGCACGTGAAGACTGGGTCAAGGCGATGACAAGTGCGAAGGAAAGAGGGTTGGAGCAGAACGAATCATTGTTGGCAGAACTCAACCCTCAAATCAAAGCATTGGCGAAGTCGGCTGCTATCGCATTGCAGAATGCTTCGAAAACACCGGCTCAATGACCTAGCGCCGAGCAAGCCGCGACCTTGCTTTCTTGGTGAGATAGACATAGCCTCGATAGCTCGCGATCATGCGGGCCCTCTGCCTCCAGTGGTCTGCCTTCGAACCGCGATCGCGACGCTCGTTGATCACGAAACTGGTCGTTGCAGTCTCCTTATAGCCGTCTAATCAGACCCCGAGCGGCCGCCCCACCGCCGGAATGCCGAGATGCTCGCGATCCTCTCTCCGCTTTGCGACCCAGTCCTTAAGCAGGCGTGAGCCGGGTGGTACCTGTAGATAGAAGAAGCCCTGGGAGCGAGGCCGAGCCTCCCCGCCCCAGCCGACAAGTCCTGCACACCCTCGCAGAATGTCTTGGACAGTTCGAACCTCGTGATCGTACATCTCGTCGCCTCCACCCCTCGGATAGAAACCAGGCAGGATATTGACGGCTGTTCCTGAAGCGAGATTGGCCAGAGCGCCACGACCGCGGGTAGCCGGATCGAAACCAACGGCGTCGGTCGCGTTCAGGGAGTGAACCTCGGCATTGAAGCGTTGGACCACGTATTCAAGCACAGCGCGCGGCTCGTCGTCTCGAACTGTCAGGACCACGGCGGTACTTGCCACCTCTCTCGTCCAGATCGTGCCTCCGGCATTCGCCATATTCTCAGCTGCCCAGCCGTTCGGCGTGTTCCAACCCGGGACAAGCTGGCGCTTTCTTGCCTCAGCTTGCGCGAGCATCCTTCTCCGTTGGCCTTCCCAGTCCGGGCTCTCGGCCAGTGCTGGCTGAGAAGAAGCAAGGAGCACGGTCGCCCCAGCCACCGCAAACCCGCTGCTGATTAGTGTCCGACGGGTGAATGAGTGTCTCATAACAAATATCAGCCCCAAATCAGAATCTGCGTGATGAAGACAGTAACCGTGGGGAAAACAAGTCCGATGACTCCTAGAACCCAAACTCGCCTTGGCGTGGCAGAATTGTGAGCTAATGAACCGGCGATTAGGAACCACGCGAAGAGTAACAGGATCGGCACGGCTATGAAGAGGACGGCAACGAGGAACGGATCCTCGTCGAAGGTCGCGTCCGCGTTTTCGGGGGCGAGCGGTGCCACCACTAGTTGGGTGAACGTATAGGGGGCGGTAATAGCTGGGATCACTTCGACGAGACCAAGCACGAGGGAGATTCCCGTGATTTTTACAGCAACTGCCCTAGATCCTCGATAGCGCATTCCTGGACGCGGTGATTCAGTCATCGCACCTCGTTAGGCCACAGGCAAGATTGAAGAGGGTATCCCAGCAATGCTAGGGAGCATGACTGTTTCCACCGGGCCGATGATGAGAATCGTACTGATTGCCGCGAGAATTGCCAAACATGGTATTCCCTCAGTATTCCCTCCAAGCGAGACCGAAAAAGCAAAGGGGAAGCTCGATGATTCTGGTGAGGAAAGGTGGTACCTATGGGTGAAAGGTCGGTCCATGACAATTTCGCTTTGTCTGAAGTCTTCAACTTACCGCTCCCGAAGCATGCGGTGGTACTTCTCGAAGACGCGGTACACACCAAGCAACTCATAGCCATATTTGACGGCGGCATCACCTGTCCCGTTATACCTCTGGAGAGTTTGGCGCGTGACGTCATCGCTGGCTTCTAGTCCTGGTCTGCCCAGTCCTTGCATGCCTGCAGCGTGAAGTAGAACCAGGGGAACCGTTTCTACGTTCTTGTCGTCCTGATTGTGGAGAATCTGCCAGATCATCCACACGTGGGCAGTGTTCGAGGGATCGAGAGTGGTCCCAGCGATAATCCCGTTTTGAGTACAGTAATTGGTTGCTCTGATTGCTGTGCGGGCATAGATTTGTGCCAGCCCTGTTGAGCAATCGTCGATTCCACCCTGACCTCTGTAGTACGATTCCACTCCAAGATCTGTCGCATCATCGACTTTGGTTCGTTTGCGCAATTCCCAGAATAGAGGTGCTTGGATTAATGCTTTACGAATCCGAAGTGTCTTGGAGAGTTCGGTCACCAATCGGTCATGTTTGAGCACGATCTCATATGAATCGGTAGTGCTAAGACTGAATTCGAAACTATATTCTCCAAGTTGAATAACCGTTTCCATGTAGATCTTAAGGTCTCTGAGCATCGCGTTCTTAAAGTACATATCGAATGTCACGTCGTACAGTTTCGGATCTCTCTGTGGCGGATCGAAATTTTGTTGTCCGGTATCGCGTCCAGAAGTGATGTTGTTGTCGATCTCGATCTGGCTGGACTCGGTGCCGATGGTGATGGTCTTGATTTGATCGAAGGCCCAATCCGACGGCAGCGGATAGCCAAGATTGCCGGAGAATCCGATGGACATGCCGCTGACGAAACTTGCAGAACTATGGCCTGCGGCCCCGACGCGCGCGCAAACGTTTCGCGGCCCATAGACTCCCACTTTGTACTCCGGTCCGTAGGTGTGAAGTGCTTGGGAAATACCTTCAAAGTGCGGAAGAATGTTGTTCGTGACCTGATGGTCGAGTGCGTCGAAGTCGACCGCGAAATAGATGCGCGTCCCGGCCTTGAACCCATGGTGACGAGCCCAGGTAACTGCACTGAGCCCGTCGGCGTAACCCTGCTCGGCACTGAAGTATGACGGGCTTCCTCCCCAAGTCTGGAAGATAGGGAAGCATGCCATGCCTGCGGCCGTGATCGTCGTCAGCTCTCCGGGTTCGATCATCTTGTTAAATGTGCCTGAAGTTCCGTTGCAGAGGTAGCGTCCAGCGATTCGATAACCATGTGCGAAAAGCGCTTTGGCACGGTCTGCAGTAACGGTCGTAATGCAATCGAATGCCCTTCCGGCCCGGGAGTCGTCGCCGGTCGAAACAAGGAGTGAAGCCCACGTCTGGAAGTCTGCCCGACCGGTGGGGGCGAGCGCCGCGAATGATTGGAACCCAATGACGTGGTCCCGCAGGTTGGTGTTGAATCCGTCCGTAAAGATTACTTCTGGTCTCTGATTGAATAGCATTGCCGCAGAAAACAACTGAACCCAGACTCCGGTCGCTCCTATGGCGAGGACCTGGCTTTTCAGTCCGGCCTTGGTGCCGGGGCCGAAAACGCCATTGGCAACGTTGTCGTCCATCCCCAGCTCAAACTGAATTGCGAGCATGAGAGCCCTTTGGACGTCCCGTGAGAAGTTCCCGTCGCATGGAACTGGAAAGAAGTTTCGTCGATGTATATACCGTGAGTTCAACCATTGCTGAACGCTTCGAACGGCTTCAGTTCCGCTGCCAATTCGAACGTAGGCATCCATCGTGAGCAGGGCCTTCATTGCCTTTGGCGTGAGGCTACCCCCGGGCCAGACGCCTGATAGCCCCATATTCTGCTTCAGAGTGCTAGCGCCCCTTGCAGTGCGGCTGTCGAAGACGCCATTGATTTCACCGCCGTCGTAGCCCTTGCAGTACAGGGCTGCTTGCGCCACGCGAACGATGGCGGCGTTGCGGCACGTGTCGTCGATGAGGGGATATTGACTTCCGAGTTGGCTGAGCGTGATCGGACCGAAGTTGTCTGAGAGATTCGTTATCTTGAGTTCGTATTGGAGAATCCGGGTGAGCGCGTACATGACGGCCCAGCTCGTCCGCCCGTCTTCCTCCACGTTGGGTATTCCGCTCACCGCGTAGGTGTTGATCCACTGTTGAGCGCGTAGCACCATCTTGTCTGCCATGGGCTTCCCCTCTAGCTCCTCTGAGTGTCACAGCCGTTGTCCGTGCGATCAGTAGTTAAAAATAGTGAAGTTTCTACTACTGATGTGCATGCATCCTTCCCACTGAGGGAATCCGGGGCAGGAAGCAAGGACTACGGAATGAGCGACGGCGCGCACCCCTTGGGAGATGCGCGCCGTCGTCGTTCGCTGCCTGATGCCTCATCTAGAGGCGAGCCAGCCGTCCTAGGGCGAGACGTGGTCCAGGTGCCGGTTCCGCGTGTGCGGCGTGAACTGGACGATGACTGCCGACACCACCATGAAGGAGGTGATGAGGAGCAGCGCCCAGAGCACGGAGAGGTGCGGCAGGAGTGGAGCGATCGCGAGGACGCCGATTCCGCCACCGATATGGCCCACGCCGTCGACGAGTGCGAAGCCAGTGGTCCGGGCACGGGTCGGGAAGAGTTCGGCGGTGAGGGCGTAGGTGGGGGAGACCCACATGTTGAAGCCGGCGAAGATCAGTGCTGCACCGATGAACGCGATGAGGATGTCGGTGCCCGCGAGAGCCACGGTGAACGCGCCGGCGAGGGTCACGACCGCCGCGATCGGGAGCCATACCCGCCGCTCGAGCTTCTCCACGATGAAGGACATGATCACGGCCTCGGCCACGAAGCCGATGGTCCCGACTGCCGCGATGACGCCCGCCTCGGGCGGAGCGTAATGCAGCGACGTGAGCACGGCCGTGAACCCTGCCGCGAAGGAGTACACGGTGATGTACCCGATGAACCACATCACCAGCAGCAGGAGGATTCGCTTGAGGTAGAACGGGTTCCCGAACAGTTCGCGGTAGGGCGCGGACGACGACGGCTTGGCGCCTTCCGCACGCGCGGCGGCACCGGCGTCGTCGGACGTTTCGAGAGTAGCGGCAGCGGCAGGCTCGGGGAGCGGGCCCTTCTGGAGGGCGCGGTGCTCCATCTCAGCGACGGTCTTGTCCGCTTCCTGGAGCCGCCCGCGCTGAGCCAGCCACCTCGCGGACTCGGGAAGCTCGAACCGGAGCAGGATCGCGACCACGGCGAGAATCGCACCGATGCCGTACATCCAACGCCAGCCGTCTTCGAACCCGGGGCCGGCGACGGCGAACGGGAGGCCGAGCGGCCACGGCGTCGCTGGCGTGGTGAGCCAGAGGCCGAGCCAGATGCCGAAGAACGCGCCGAGCGCGGACATGATGAAGATGACCGTGGTGAATTTCGCGCGAGAACGCCTCGGCGCCACCTCGCTGATGTAGGTGTTGACGATCGCGAGGTCGGCGCCGATGCCGATGCCCGTCACGATGCGGGAGATGGTGAAGTTCAGGTAGTCGGTTGAGAACGCCGTGTACAGGGAGCCGAGGCCGGTGATGAGCATCGTGAACAGCAGCATGTTGCGGCGTCCGATGCGGTCGGCGACCGGGCTGAGGACGAGCGTCCCGACCACGTAGCCCGCGAGGTTGAGCACTACGGGAAGAGGCAGGGCGTCGAGCGCGGTCTCGGGCGTGCAGCCTTTCTGGAGGCTTACGCACGTCTGGATGAAAGAGACGTTGATGTCGAAGATGTCGTAGAAGGTGAACAGGAACCCCAGTCCGATGATGGCGATGAAGGACGGGGAGAGCGACCAAACCTGGAGGCGGTCGAGTCGAGCATTGATGCTGCGCGCGGAGACTGCGGTGGGTGCGGTGCTCACCGGAGGCGGTTCTCCGCTCGGGCGGCTGCGGGGACCGGAAGAGCCATGGGTTTCCCTCGTTTCACATCGTTGTGACTGACGCGCCCTCGTTAGCGCGTTCGATAATAGAACTCCACGTTCCAATATCGCTTAGACGATGGTAGAGGTTGCTTCCTTGAGCTTTCAAGCACTTTCTGCGCATCAGAATTTTGGTGCGTGGATGGACCTGCCGCTGACGGACGTGCTGCTCGCGCAGATGCTCTTGTGACGGCTGGTACTTGTTGCCGCAAGGGCTGCCAGCGGTGGCGAGCGGATAGCGATCGAGGCTTGTGCGGTATGGCGACGGGGGGCAGAACGTGCTGGACGCGAGCTCGATCGAAGGGGCCCTGGAGCGTATGTGGCCCCAGCTGACCCCCGCGCAGTTCGTGCGGGAGCTGTACGGCTCCCGCGATCGACTGATTAAAGCCAATAAGGGGTTTGATGAAGGCGAGTTGGACCTCCTGTATCGTCCGATGGTCGCTCGGATGGCAGACGAGCCGTGGACCAAAGCGGACTTGGCAGTGGTGGATCTCGCCCAGACGCTGATGCGAGGGGTGCCGCAGAAATACGAGCACATTGTCGTCGATGAAGCGCAGGATCTTTCGCACATGGAGTTGCTCGCGTTGCGCGCTCGCTCGCGCAGCGGGTCTATGACCGTCGTCGGCGACATTGCCCAATCGACTGGTCCGCATGCTCGCGACTCATGGGACTCAGTGGAAAAGGCCCTAATGATGGGGCTCCCATCCCAGGAGACCAGACTTGAGCATGGTTATCGTGTTCCCCGCCAGGCCTTCAATCTCGCCCTCCCGGTTCTCGCCGAAGCCGCGCCCAAGGTAGAAGCGCCATTGGTCCTGCGTGATGTGGACCAGGAACCGATCTGGACAATAGTGGCTGAAGATCAGTTCAGTTGCGCGGTTGCGAAAGCAGTTATTGACCGTAGTAAGGGCTATTTCGTCGGCGTCATCGCCCACCCCGACCGCTGGGAGGATCTCCGTATCGCATTTGACCAGCAAGGACTCAAGTGGGCTGAATCAAGCTCCGGTGAGCTCTCGGGCGCGATCAATCTGGTCGCCCCTGAAGATGCAAAGGGCTTGGAGTTTGATGCGGTCATCGTTGTTGACCCCCAGCGCATCGCCGAAATGCCTCATGGGATGAGGCTTCTCTACATAGCGCTCACGCGGACGACCACGATGCTGGACATTGTTATTCCAGAAGGAAACGTGCCGCGCCTCTTCCAAGAGCTCATTCCGCCGGCAGCGTTGTCGAGAACGGCTGAGAATGAAATGGATTTCCATTCACCGCTCGTGAGTGAAGCTCAGGTGGAGCCGCCACCCCTGATCGATCCGTTTTCGATTCCGATGCCCGCGGTACCCCACGCCCTTGACGGGGCTATTTCGGCGGCAGTTGCATTGACTGCGGCTGTCGCGCCAGCTGGAGGGCCAAGGCCAAGTGAGCCCTTCAGCTCCCTGCCTTCAAATCTTCAATCAATTGTTGAAGTTTGGGTCAAGCACTACCGTGAGGAGCTGGCGCAGAGCGTTGCGCCCCGACTCATCCCTGCAGTAATTGAGCGGCTCTACGAAGAAATTGCCACGCTCCCGGATAAACCGTAGACAGTCAATCTTTAGTTGCTTCCGTGGCTGAAGTGCAAGCGGATCTTGTTGGCAACACCGAAGGCTCCGCGTCGTCTTGGCCCGGCCGATCGCGTTGGGACCCGGCCGATCGCATTGGGAGTCGCGTTCAGTCCCCAGAAGCGGGGTGCTCCGCCCCGTCTGTTTGGACCGCAAAGGCGGTAATGCACCGCGGTCAAGAATGCCATGGATCCGCAGGGCATTCTGGATGTCGGCGTGCCATTCCGCTGCGGGGCGACCTCAGGGCTTAGTTCTCGGGGTGGTCGTTGTCTGGCGCTTGGCTCGCGTGAGCCCTTGCCCTGCCGATGTGACCCATGCCATACTCGTTCTCGATACGCATCGACGATACGGTTCGACGAGCACGAGGAGGTGGCCGATGCCGACCAGCAAGGACGTGGCCCGTCTCGCGGGCGTCTCGCAGAGCACCGTCTCGTACGTCATGAGCGGCCGGCGGCCCATCTCGGAGAAGACCCGCAAGCGCGTCGAGGACGCCATGGCCCAGCTCGCGTTCCAGCCGAACGCCGGCGCGAGGGCGCTCGCCAGCCGCCGCAGCCAGGTCATCGGCCTCGCGATCCCGTTCGTGCCGGACCTGCACAGGGGATCCATGATGGGGTTCATCTCGGTCATCGCCACCACTGCACGGCAGAGCGACTACGACATCCTCCTCGTCACCGACGACGAAGGCCCCGCCGGCCTCGAGCGGGTGGTGGGCCAGCAGCTGGTCGACGGGCTGATCATCATGCAGGTCGAGGGCGACGACGCCCGCGTCCCCGTCATCCGCAACCTCCCCGTCCCGAGCGTCCTGATCGGCATCCCCGACAGGCACGAGGGCCTCCAGTGCATCGACGCCGATTTCGAGCTCGCCGGGCAGCTGTGCGTCGAGGAACTCGCACAGGTGGGCCACGAGACGGTGACGCTCGTGAACTGGCAGGACGCCGTCGTCCGACGCCACGCGATGAACTACGTCAAGCGGTTCCACCGCGGCGTCGACAGGGCGGCCGCGGCTGCAGGCCTCAAGGTCCTCCACGCACCGGGCCGCATCACGATCTCCGGCATGGAGAAGGCCGTCGCCAAGGCGCTCGAGCAGACGAAGGGCATCCCCGCCTTCATCGCCCCGGACGCCGCCAACCAAGATCTCCTCGTGGAAGCCCTCAACAACCTGGGCCTCGTCCTCGGGAAGGACGTCTCCGTCGTCGTCAACTGCTCCGACAGCCTTGCCGAGCGGCAGCACATCCCGCTGACCACCATCGGCTTCGAACCCGACGAGGTCTCCCGGCGAGTCGTCAACATGATCGTCCGTGACCTCACCGACCCCACGTCCAGGCCCCACGAGGCCGTGGAGCTCGTCCGCCCCGTCCTCAAGAGGCGGAAGAGCACCTTGAGCCAGCGCCCCAAGCGCTGACAGAACCCAACCCCTCCAACCAGTCCCACTACAGCACCAATCGATGCGCATCATCGATACGCATCGACATGCAAAACCGACAACCAACAAACCGCCTCGCACCTCCGAACTCATACCTCAGATGGGACCTTCCCCAAGAAGCAAAGGAGCTTTTCTGTGAAGAATTCACGCGTAGTCGCGGCGCTCGCCGGAGCGGCCTCCCTCGCGCTCGCCCTGGCGGCCTGCTCGTCGGGATCAACCTCCGCCTCTGGTGGGAAGCAGACGCTGACGATCGAGGACTACTACACCAGCACCTATGATCCGCTCTACAAGGACTGCGGCCAGCAGATCGGCGCGAACATCAACCCGGTGCACGTGGCCGGTGCGGCGCTGATCGCCAAGGTGCTGCAGCAGGCCTCGTCGAGGACCCTGCCCGACGTCCTGATGCTCGACAACCCGGACGTGCAGCAGATCGCCTCGACCGGCGCGCTCGCGCCGCTCAAAAACTTCGGTGTGAGTGCACCGGCCGGCGACGTTCCCGGCGTCGTCAACGCTGGCACCTACAACGGCGAACTGTACGGCCTGGCTCCCGTGATCAACTCGATTGCGTTGTACTACAACGTTGACATGCTCAAGGCCGCGGGCCTCACGCCGCCCAAGTCGTGGGACGAGCTCAAGGCTGACGCGGCCAAGCTGACAGACCCGAGCAAGGGCGTCTACGGCTTCGCGATGAGCAACATCAACACCTACGAGGGCACGTGGCAGTTCCTGCCGTTCTTCTGGACGAACGGCGGCGACGAGAAGAACATCAACAGCCCGGCCGCCCAGCAGGCCCTGCAGTTCGACGTCGCCCTGCAGAACGACGGCTCGATGTCGAAGAGTTCGGTGACGTGGAGCCAGCAGGACGTGAACAACCAGTTCATGGCCGGCAAGGCCGCCATGATGATCAACGGCCCGTGGCAGCTTCCCCATCTCAACGCCACGAAGGGCCTGAACTTCGCGAGCGTGCCGATCCCCACCCGCACGGCCGACCAGCAGATCGTCTCCCCGCTCGGCGGCGAGACCTTCAACGTCCCGCAGACTGGCGACAAGACGAAGATGGGCCTGGCCGCGAAGTTCGTCCAGTGCATCAACACTCCCGCGATGCAGGTGAAGGACGCAGAGATCTCCGGCAACGTGCCAGCTCAGGAATCGGCCGCCGCGGACTGGGCGAAGAGCCACCCACAGGTTGCATCCTTCGTCGAGACCGTGAAGACGGCTCGCGCCCGCACGGCTGAACTCGGCCCGAAGTGGCCCACGGCCGCGACCGCCATCTACACCGCAGTCCAGGATGCCCTCACGGGCAAGGCATCGCCGTCGGACGCCCTCCAGCAGGCGCAGGCGCAGAACAAGTAGACCGGTCAGCCGGGGGGCGGCCCAGCCCGCCCCCGGCATCCGATCCGCAAAGGAGCGTGACATGACCTCAGTGAGTGACATGACCTCGGTGAAGGGTCGCCTTGACCGGCGCCAGCGCCCGACGGCGAGCGGCCCGGTTGCGCCGCGGCGCAGGCCCCGCTTTGGCCGCTACGTGGCCAGATGGCTCTTCGTCGCACCGGCCGTCCTCTTCGTGCTGATCTTCTTCGGCTATCCGATCGTGCAGAACGTGATGATGTCGCTGCAGAACTACACGACCACCACCTTCTACACGGGCGAGGCGCCGTGGGTCGGCTTCGCGAACTACGTCACCGTCTTCACGAGTCCGTTGTTCACGACGACGGTGATCAACACCGCGCTGTTCACGGTCGGTTCGATCGTGTGCCAGTTCGCGATCGGCCTCGCGCTGGCGCTGTTCTTCAAGCGGCGCTTCCCGCTCGGCGGGTTCCTCCGCTCGCTCCTGCTCCTGCCGTGGCTGCTCCCGCTCATCGCCTCCGCGGCGGTGTGGAAGTGGATCCTGGACCAGGGCTCGGGAGCGCTCAACCAGTTCCTCGGCCTCTTCGGCGTCAGCCCGGTGCCGTGGCTCGTGAGCCCGAGCCTCGCGCTGGTCGCCGTGATCGGCGTGAACATCTGGCTGGGCATCCCGTTCAACACGACCATCCTGTACAGCGGCCTTCAGGCCGTGCCGGAGGAGCTCTACGAGGCGGCGTCGCTGGACGGCGCGGTCGGGTGGAAGGCCTTCTGGCACATCACGTGGCCGAGCATCCGCTCGGTGGTGGGCGTCGTCGTCGTCCTCGGCGTGGTCTACACGCTCAAGGTGGTGGACATCATCCTCGGCCTCACGGGCGGGGGACCGGCGAACTCGACCCAGACGCTCGCGACGTGGGCCTACCAGAACTCGTTCGTGCAGTTCCTGTTCGGCCAGGGCGCCGCCGTGAGCAACGTGCTGATCGCGGTCTCGCTCGTCTTCGCCCTGGTGTACCTCTCGATGACCCGTAAGGAGGTCGACGAATGACGACGGCCACACAGCAGGTGATCCTCGCGCCGAGCGCCGTACGGAAGGACCGCAACCGGCCCTCGAGGAAATGGCCCATGACGGTGCTGGGGATCATCTTTCTGGCCATCATGGTCTTCCCGGTCTACTGGATGATCAACAGCAGCCTGCAGGCGAACTCAGGCGCCGTGAACACGGACTGGTTCCCGATCCATCCCACGTTCGCCGGCTACCAGACGGCCCTCGCGCAGCAGGGCGGGAACCTCGTCACGAGCCTCATCGTCTCGGTGAGCACCGTCGTGCTGACCCTCGCGGTTGCCACGCCGGCGGCGTACGGGCTGGCCCGCTTCAAGATGAAGGGGATGACGGGATTCGTGTTCGTCCTGCTCATCACGCAGATGATCCCCACGATCGTCATCGCGAACGCGCTTTACACGCTCTTCAACAACCTCGGCCTGCTGAACTCGTACCTCGGCCTGATCCTCGCGGACAGCGCGGCGCAGATCCCGTTCTCGATCCTGTTGATGCGCGCATTCATGACGTCGATCCCGGCGACCCTCGTCGAGGCGGCGCTGGTCGACGGCGCGAACAACTTCCGCGCGTTCGTCTCGATCGTCCTGCCCATCAGCAAGAACGCGATCATCACGGCGGCGCTGTTCACCTTCCTCGGGGCGTGGGGCGACTTCCTCTTCGCCCTGACGCTGACCAGCACCCCGGACGTCCGCCCCATCACCCTGGGCATCTACAACTACCTCGGCGCCAACGTCTCCGAGTGGGGCCCGGTCATGGCAACGGCCGTGATCGCGTCCATCCCGGCCGGGGTGCTGCTCGTTCTCGCGCAGAAGTACATCGCGGCCGGCGCGCTCGGCGGCGCGGTCAAGTAATCGTGAAACAGAAGGAGAAACCATGAATACCAAGGATGGAAGGCGACTGCGCGTCGTCGTCTGGGGAGAGAACCGGCACGAGCAGGCGGAGCCGCACGTCGCCGAGATCTACCCGGACGGCATGCACAACGCGATCAAGGAGGGCATCGAGGAGAACCTCGGCGAGCGGGTCAGCGTCACGACGGCGCTGCTGGACGACCCCGAGCACGGGCTCAGCGAGGAACGCCTTGCCGAGACCGACGTGCTGACCTGGTGGGGCCACGCGGCACACGCTGAGGTCTCGGACGAGGTGGTCGAGCGCGTGCACCGGCACGTCCTCGAAGGCATGGGCCTTGTGGTGCTGCACTCCGGACACTGGTCGAAGATCTTCCAGAAGCTCATGGGCACCACGTGCACGCTGCGCTGGCGGAGCGAGAACGACCGCGAGCTCGTATGGACGGTCGATCCTACGCACCCGATCGCCCAGGGGGTCCCACACCCGATCGAGATCCCGCAGCAGGAGATGTACGGCGAGCAGTTCGACATCCCGAGGCCGGACGAGATCGTCTTCATCAGCTCGTTCACCGGGGGAGAGGTCTTCCGCAGCGGCATCACCTTCCGGCGCGGCAACGGGAAGATCTTCTACTTCAGCCCCGGCGACCAGGACTTCCCCGTGTACCACCACAAGGACGTGCGCCGCGTCATCGCCAACGGTGTGCAGTGGGCGGCCAGCGAGCGGCAGAAGCGGGAGATCCCGGTGTTGCTGCGCTACGAGTCCGGCGACTTCTTCAACGGCCACGGCTACCAGGGTGCAATGCGCGACAGGGTCGACCATTGATGGGCTCCTTCGCCGTCGTGCCCGACGACGGGCCGCTGCGCCTCGTCCTCGTCGGGGCCGGGAACATGGGGCGCGCGTGGCTGCGGATGATCGCGGGCACGCCTGCTGTTCGTCTCGTCGGTCTGGTCGACCTTGACCTCGACCTCGCCCACCGCGCGGCCGCGGAGCACGGGCTCGACGTCGTGATCGGCTCCTCGCTCACCGCGGTCGCCGCGGAGTCCGGGGCGCAGGCCGTCATCGACGTGACCGTGCCGCCCGCGCACCACGCGGTCAACACCGAGGCGCTCCTGGCCGGACTGCCCGTGCTGTGCGAGAAGCCGATCGCGCCGACCGTCGCCGAGACGCTCTCGCTCATCGCGACCGAGGAGGTCTCCGGGCAGCTGCTCATGACGAGCCAGTCCCGCCGCTACTACCCGGCTCTGGCAAAGCTGAAGAGCATGACGGCGACGCTCGGCGACGTCGGCATCGTCACCACGGAGTTCTTCAAGGCGCCGCACTTCGGCGGCTTCCGGGAGGAGATGGAGCATCCCCTCCTCGTGGACATGGCGATCCACGCGTTCGACGCCGTGCGCTACCTGCTCGACGCCGATCCCGTCACCGTGGACTGCCGCACCTTCAACCCGGCCTGGAGTTGGTACCGCGGCGATGCAGCGGCCAACGCGCTCTTCACGTTCGACGGCGGAACGCGGTACGCCTACACCGGCAGCTGGTGCAGCCCCGGGCTCGAGACCTCGTGGAACGGCCGTTGGCGAGTGAGCGGGGCACGCGGCACGGCGGTGTGGGACGGCGACGGCGAACCGGCCGTCGTCCAAGCCGAGGACGACGGCGCGTGGGCGGGGGAGGTGCCGGAGGTGCGGTCCGAGATCGCGGGCGCGCTCGACGAGTTCGTCTCGGCGCTGCGCACCGGCGAAACCCCCTCCGGCGACGTCCACTCCAACGTCCACAGTCTCGCGATGGTCGAGGCCGCCGTGCTCTCCGCCGCGACCGGGCGCACGGTTGAACTCGCCGTCGTGCTCGAAGACGCCTACCGCACCGCGCTCGAGAACGAGCGCCGCGATGACGTGCGCGAGGCCCTGCGGTCGTGGGGCTCGGCGTCCGCGAGGACCGGAAGGGCTGCGCTGACGGCGCAACGCCCAGCCTGACTTGCCTGACATCGACGAACGACGAACGACGACGCCGGCCCGCCACGGCCGGAAGGGAGCCACGATGACCACTAGCCCCACCTCCGTCTCCGCCGCTCCAGTGGCCGCTACGGCTTTCGGGGTCGTGACCCCGCCAGACCAGGGCACGACGCTCGGCGACGGGGTGCTCGGCCGCTGGCAGCGCCGCAACCGGGAACGCACGATCCCGCACGGCCTCGAACAACTCGAGGCCGTCGGAAACCTCGACAATTTCCGCAGCGCGGCCGGGCTCTCGAACGCGCCGTTCCGCGGCCTCGTCTTCGCCGACAGCGATGTCTACAAGACGCTCGAGGCCATTGCGTGGGAGCTCGGGCACGGCGGCGATCCCGCCCTTCGGGCCTTCTATGACGACACCGTCGCGCTCCTCGACAAGGCACAGGAGGAGGGCGGATACCTGAACACGGCCTATCAGCTCGCCGACGAGGGCGGGGCTCCGCGTCGCGACCACGCCACCGTGCGCGAGCGGTGGACCGACTTCGCGTTCGGGCACGAGCTGTACTGCGCGGGCCACCTGATCCAGGCCGCCGTGGCGTCCGCGCGGTCGCTCGGCGACGACCGCCTGCTCGAGGTCGCGACCCGTTTCGCCGACCTGATCGTGCGGGAGTTCGGGGGACCGGAATCGCCCGTGTACCCGGGGCACCCCGAGGTCGAGTACGCGCTCGTGGAGCTCTATCGCCTCACGGGGAAGCGCGAGTATCTCGACACCGCCGCCGCCTTCATCGACCGCCGGGGAGCCGGGTGCCTCGGGGACGGCGCCTTCGGGAAGGCCTACTACCAGGACGACGCTTCCGTACGCGAGACGGAGGTCATGCGCGGCCACGCCGTGCGGGCCATCTATCTCAACAGCGGCGCGGCCGACGTCTACCTCGAGACCGGCGACGCCACGCTGCTCGCGGCCCTAGAGACGCAGTGGGACGATATGCTCTCGCGCCGCAGCTACGTCACGGGAGGGACCGGATCGCGGCATCGGGACGAGGCGTTCGGTGACGCCTACGAGTTGCCGAGTGACCGGGCCTACGCGGAGACCTGCGCCGGCATCGCGGCCATGCACTGGGCGTGGAGGATGTACCTGGCCACCGGCGGGGCGAAGTACGCCGACTTCTTCGAGACGGCCCTCTACAACGTGGTCGCAGACGGCCTCGCCGAATCCGGCGATGCGTTCTTCTACAGCAACCCCCTGCAGCTGCGCGCTGACCACCTCTCAGTTCAGGAGGAAACCGCGGCGGCCACCCGGCTGAGTTGGTACAACTGCGCGTGCTGCCCGCCGAACCTCATGCGCACGTTCGCGAGCATGGAGGGGTATCTCGCGGGTGTCCGAGGCAACGAGCTGCAGCTCGTGCAGTACACGCGCTCGCGGATCGAAGCGGAGGTGGGCGGGACCCGCTGCGTGCTCGACGTCGACACGGACTACCCGGTCGAAGGCAGGGTTCGCATCAGCGTCACTGAGGGCTTTGGGGCGGCGGACGCGGAGCATATCGGCGCGCTCTCGCTGCGGGTTCCCCGATGGTGCGGGGGAGCGAGCGTCGTCGTCAACGGCGCAGCCGATGTCGAGCCCAACGACGCCGAGCCCACCAACGCCGAGCCCAACGACGCCGAGCCCACCCACGCCGAGCCCAACGACGGCTGGATCCGGCTCGACAACGCGCTCGCTGCCGGCACCGTCGTCGAGATCGACTTCGACCTGACTCCGCATGTGCTCGTCCCGGACGAGAGGATCGACGCCATCCGCGGCTGCGTAGCCGTGCAGCGAGGCCCGATCGTCTACTGCCTCGAGCAGCGCGATAACGAGGCCGACGTCGACCGCGCAACAATCGATCCGGAGGAGCCGCTCGCCGAGACGGACGCGACGACCGAGCTTGGGCCCATGCTCAAGGCGGCCGGGGCGGTGAGGGAAGGTGGCACCCGTCGGCTGTATGCGCGGAGGGAAGTCACGCGGCCGTCTTCCGAGCGCACCATCCTGCGCCTCCGCCCCTACGCCACGTGGGGAAACGGCGACCCGGGTGCGATGCGGATCTGGATCCCCACCAAGTAACTCCGCGAGGCGCCCCCTAATCCCGCCGGATTGTCCCGGTCTAGTTTCCATCTAGACCGGGACATTCTGTCCCGAACCATTTGGCCAAGGCGTTGTGCAGGCCTTCGTGCCCTTCCTGCGGCTCTACGCCCACCCAAGCGACATAGCCGTCCGGGCGGATGAGAACTGCGCTGGGAGCCGTGACGGTGCCCAGCACCGGAAATTCCCAGCGGCCTCGGTATTCGGCGTCGACCCGTTGGACCCGATCATCGTGTTGTGCAGCACGCGGGCGGCAACCGAATGGCGCTCTGCGCGATAGATATCGAGCAGGCTCTCCGGCGACGTCCCTTTGACGACCTGCGCCAGTTTCCAGCCGAGATTCACCGCATCCTGCACGCCGACGCCCAATCCCTGGCCGCCCATCGGAGAGTGCACGTGTGCGGCGTCGCCGGCCAGCAGCAAGCGCCCCTTGCGGTACGAGGCGGCCTGACGGGTCGCGTCGGTGAACCTCGAGATCCAGGCCGCGCTGCGGAGGCCGAACTCAGGCTGCTCGTCGTCGCGTCCCAGCCTTGGAATTCGATGCCGGCGGCCTCGCGGCCGCTAGTGCCAGGAGACACTGCCGCCGGTGTTGGGGACGGCAGCTATCCAGGTTTGTCCGCGCACTAAAGGTACGTCATGCCCGTTGGCGTCCGTGAAGCTGATTTGGCTTGCCCGGTCGGCTTTGTGCCAGGTGACGGCTTGGGCAGTTCCATTTTGAAAAATGGTCGCCTTGCCGGTGCCGGTTGTTGTTATATCCTCGTGGCCGTTATCTGGCTCGGCCAATTTCATTTCCACCTGCATGGCGATGACGACACTCGGTGTGATCGGCCCCTTTTCACGGTCGAGGTGGGGTGCCCCGGCCATCGATCGGGCGTACGTATTTGTCTTCTTGTCGTAGGCATAGCTGGTGTTATAAAGCGTTGAGGAACCGAAATTGATCGTGACTGATGTCGCTGTTGGCGAGTCGCTCGGTTTGCCGTCGGTGCGAGTGAAGCCCGTAAAATTCGACTCGTTATACCCTTTTGCGTGATTAAGGGCGTCAAGCTTTTCGAAGCTCGTATACACGTTGTGCGGGGCGACGCGGTCGGTCGCGCGCCAGTAGCTGTCGGCATTGAAAAGCTGGTCGATGTCCCGGTACTTGCCGTTCCTCACCTCAGCGAGGGCGTCCGCGCTGCCGCCAACGTGCGCAACGCTTGCGTTGTACGGTGCGAGCCAATCCAGGAAGTAGATCCGGAGGCTTCGTACCGGGCCAATAATCTGTGGCTTATCTTGTTGATGCAACGTCAGAAAGCGTGTGATGCCGCCTTCGGCGATTGCTTCGTAGACCACGCCGGCGTCCTTGATTCCTGACTGCGGACGCGCATCCGGGCTGTTCTCGATCATAATGGCTGTGACGGCCTGTTTCGTTTCCGCTTCGCTAGCGACTTGTTCACCCGTCAGCGGCGAATAAAACTTGCCGCTGCTTTGCGGCCCAGGCTTTTGTTGAAGAAGGGTGAAGGCGACAATAACGGCAATTACGATGAGAATGCCCCCAGCAAGAATGAATGCTGCAACACGATGGCGCTGGATCCAGCTGGTTTCCTGTGTCATCGTTTCATCCAAATGCAGCTGTGCTTGGAATCGCCCCGTTCGGTGGTCATCAGATTTTCCTTCCAATGCAGACAGTGCTACACACAGATCAATCCATATGCCACACCGTAACTGCTCTTCGGTGTTCGAGCGAGATCTCCGTGAGCCGATACAGCGCATCGCAGACATCCATGAGGCGCGGATCATGGGTGGCGACGACGACGGCTCCGCCTCCCGCGCAATGCTCACGGAGCACCTCGAGCAGGAGTTCGCAGTGGTGGTCATCAAGGGCTGATGTCGGCTCGTCGGCGAGGATGATCTTGGGCTGCTTCAGCATCACGCGCGCCAAGGCCACTCGCTGCTGCTCACCTCCGCTCAGGAGGTAGACCGGAGTCTCGAGCTCGGCGTGGAGGTTTAGCCGGTCAAGCACTTCACGCGCCCTCCGACGGCGTTCCGACCGTCGGGTGCGGCCCCGGAAGGCCAAGCTGAGGTTCTGCTCGATCGTCCAAGAGTCGATGAGAGCGTAGCTCTGGAACAGGAAGCCGATGTGGGAACGGAGCAAACGACGTCGGACCGTTCTGGGGGATTTGCCGATGTGGACGCCATCGATCCGGATCTCGCCGTCGTCGACCGGCGCTAGGCCTCCCAGACAATTGAGCAACGTCGTCTTGCCCGAGCCGCTCTGACCCACGAGGTCGAAGATCTCGCCCGGACCGACGGCGAGATTCACGCTCGACCAGAGCTCGCGCTCGTTGATGGTCTTCGAGATCGATTCGGCTTCAAGCAACGTGTGTTCCTCTCATTCAGGGACCCGAGCGGTGGCGCGGCGCTCTTGGCTCGCAAGGACCGCGGCGGCGACGGAGATCAGGACTGCGATCACCCCGGTATTAGCCATCAGGCCAGCTCCCGACCCAGCCGTCCTGAGAACGATGCACCCTCCGAGAACGGCCAAGGCCCCTCCAGCAGCCGCAATCAGAAAGCGAAGGTGGCGCGAGACGAAGGAGCGGCCATGGATCCTCTCCAGAAAGAGCCTGCGACGGTTCCGCTCGCAATAGGCGGCCGAAACAACCGAGATCAGCGTCACGACGACCGCGACCATCAGAGCAAGCTCTCCAGTCTTCATGCGGAGTTCGTGGAGACGTTGGGCCCTCTCTTCGAGGGCGAGCTCGCTCACTGAATCGACTGACATCAAGTACTTGTCAATGCCGCTCGTGCGCGCGAGCGACTCGAGGTGAGTCCGATCCGAGAACAGAAGGCCGCCCGAGGACGCAGCCGAAACGAAGAAATCGTCGGAAAGGGCAGTCAAATCAGCAGGCATCACGAGCACGACCGGATCGAGCTGAGCTGAGCCCTGGACCGCCGAGCTCGAGTGATAGTTGAAGAGTTGCTGCCCGGACTGCATGAGTACAGGCTCGCTGCGCCTTCCTTTAGTGAAGGTGAGGGGTCGATTTCCGGTGGCACGCCGACCGTACCTACTGGCGTAGCCGCAGGACGCGCCAGAGGGGCGAAACTCCGTGTTAAGAGGGGCGAATCTCGGTGCCTCGAGCGGCAAGTTCCGTGTTGGGCGATCATGAGGCCTGCGTGTACAGCGAGCCGGATCGGCCTGCCACCGACGAAACCTCGAAGAGTCTCATCTCGATGCCGCTCTCTGCAACTTGTGTCGGCGCCGACGGCCGCAGGCTTGCTTCGTCGCGGCCGTTCTGCCTAGCGTTGACGCGCGTTCGTGACCAAATCGTTATCGCGAACAACGAGTTGTAGGCGGGCGGGGGGCGCCATTGAAGAAGAGGACGACCCCATGAAATCCGATGTCTTGATATTCCGCAAACGTCACCTCGTGGCGCTGACTGCAACGGTTCTGGCTCTCGCCGGCTGCGCGGGCCCGGGACCGGGCTCGACCGCAGCAGCCACGGGTCCGTCGTCGGCCGCGGCCCTTGCCAACACGGGTGGGAGCGCGACGCCGTCGCTCACCCCGACCCCGAACAGTGCGCCGACCTCCCAGAGTGCTTCGACTTCCACCGCCAGCCGGTCGAGCAGTGCACCCTCGCCCAGCGCCGGAACGCCCCAGGCCGCGGCCACCACGGCGGCTGCGCCTGCGTCAACGACTCCCGCGGCTTCGACTCTGCCCGGGACCTCGACGCCCGCGGTTGGCACGGCGTCGTCCCCGACCGCCAACGTTGTTCCTGCCAGCACAACTGACGGGACGCAGGCGGCTGTGGCGCAGGGCTGGGGCCCAATTACGGCGGGCGACGAGTTCAACTATTCTGGGGCGCCCGACTCTACGAAATGGAGCGTCTACAACTCGGTCGGGAATGCAGGACAGGGACTGCGTTCCCCTCAGGCGATCAGCGTGAACAACGGGATGATGACGATCTCGGGGAACTCTGCCGGCACCACGGGCGGCATGAGCGCCAAGTTCTCCCGCCAGCAGTACGGCCGGTACGAGGTCCGGATGAGGACAAGCGCCAACGAGCCGCAGTACCACGCAGTTTCGATTCTCTGGCCTGACACGACATCTCCTAAGTGCTCTGAGATCGATTTCGCAGAGCAGACGGGGAACCTCGCCGATATCAACTTCTTCCTCCACTACGGCTGCGCCAGCGGCGTCCAGACCTATGCAACCAAGCCGATCGATCTGACCCAATGGCACAACTACGCGGTCCAGGTCTGCCCCTCCGGAGTCACCGGCTATATCGACGGGCAGACATGGTTCAAGGACACCGACCCGGCGCACCAGCCCGGGCAGTCGATGCATCAGACGTTGCAGCTCGACTGGTTCCCGATCGCCGGCCAGACCACCAAGCCCGCGACGATGAACGTCGACTGGGTGCGCGACTACAGCATCAACGGCACGGGGAGCCCGGCTTCGGGAACGGTGGCAGCTACGCCTCAGTGCTGACGCCGAAGTGTCCCGCCCTAACAGCGAGTTGGGGCGGGACACTTTTCAGGGTGACTGGCGAGATGCCTTCTGGGAAGTAACGCCTTCACGGCCTGCGATGGCGTTATGGCTCTGTGTGACGGCATTCGTCGGAAGAAGTCCCGCGCAAACTGCGAGTTAGGCCGGGACAATTCGGCGAGGGATGGATGGCAGCGCTTCGTGAGGGACGTATCGACGGCCAGAATGAACCGGCCTCCCCTCAGCCGCCCGCGACCGGATCGTGGCGGAGGTATTCGCGGCGGAAGCGGCCGGTTCCGGCGGTGAGCGCGCGGAGTTCGACGGCGTAGCGGAGGAGTTCGACGTCGGGCACTTCGGCGCTGATCTCGGTCACCTCGCCGCCCGACGACGTCGTGCCGGTGAGGCGCCCGCGGCGGGAGGAGAGGTCGCTCATGACGGCGCCGACGTAGTCATCGGGGACGCTGATCGTGACCGACGAGACGGGTTCGAGGAGCTGGATCTTCGCCGCCGCGGCCGCCTCCCGGAGCGCGAGGGCTCCGGCTGCCTGGAACGCGGCGTCGGAGGAGTCCACGCTGTGGGTCTTGCCCCCGATCAGGGTCACGCGGATGTCGACAACGGGGAACCCCTTGGCGACGCCCTTCTCCATCTGGGACCGAACGCCCTTCTCGACCGAAACGATGAACGGGCCCGGAATCACGCCGCCCACGATCTTGTCCACGAATTGGAACCCGCCGCCTCGTTCGAGCGGCTCCACCTCGATGTCGCAGATCGCATACTGGCCGTGGCCGCCCGACTGCTTGACATACCGCCCGTGGCCCGCCGCGCCCTCGGCGAACGTCTCGCGCAAGGGGGTGACGACGTCGACCGTCTGAAGCTTGACGCCCTGCTCGCGGAGCCGGTCCAGCACGACCTCCGCGTGGGCCTCGCCCATGCACCACAGCACGAGCTGATGCGTCTCGGGGTTCCGTTCCACGCGGAGGGTGGGATCGCCCGCCGCGACCCTCCCGAGGTTCTTGGCGAGCGCGTCCTCGTCGCCATGGGACGCGGCCTCGACGGCGACCGGCATGAGCGGCTCGGGCATGTCCCACGCCGCGACCAGGAGGGGCTGTTCGCGCGAGGACACTGTATCGCCAGTCTCGGCGGAGACCCTCGCGATCGCGCAGAGATCGCCCGCGACCGCGTATTGCACAGGCCGGAGGTTCGAGCCGAACGGCGAGTAGAGGCGGCCGAGGCGTTCGTCGCTGTCGTGGTCGGGGTGGCCCCGTTCCTCGAGGCCATGGCCGGCCACATGCACGGGCGTGTCTTCGCGGAGCGTCCCCGAGAAGAGGCGCACGAGGCAGACCCTTCCGAGGAAAGGATCCACGGTGGTTCGGACCACCTCGCCTACGAGCGGCCCATTCGGATCGCACGTGAGGCCCTCGACGGGGTTGCCGTTCAGTTCGCTCACCTCCGGAACGTCGTGTTCCACCGGAGACGGGAACCCGCGCGTGAGGACTTCGAGGAGCTCGGCGGTCCCGAGGCCATTCGTGGCGGAGGTGGGTATGACTGGGAAGAAGGAGCCGCGGGTCACGGCGGTTTCGAGGTCCCCGATGAGGGTGTCGAGCGAGATCTCCTCGCCACCGAGGTACCGGTCCATCAGGGTCTCGTCCTCGCTCTCGGCAATGATCCCCTCGATCAGCTCGCCGCGCGCGGACTCCCAGTCCGCGAGCTCGCTCTGCTCCGCCGGCCGGAAGGACGGCTGCATCTCGTCGCCTGAGTAGTCGGACACCGTGCCGGAGAGCAGCCCGAGCAGCTTGGTAGCAGCGCCGTCGGATCTCAGCGGCAGGTAGAGGGGAAGCACAGACTCGCCGAAGGCTGCGCGGCATTCGGAGAGGACGCCGTCGTAATCGGCGCGCGGATGGTCCAGACGGCTGATGACGACGGCGCGGGGCATGCCGACCCGCTCGCACTCCGCCCAGAGGGCGCTCGTTGTCGCGTCGACGCCGTCGACCGCTGAGACGACAAACAGCGCGCCGTCTGCGGCGCGCAGCCCGGCGCGGAGCTCGCCCACGAAGTCCGCGTAGCCGGGGGTATCGAGCAGGTTCACCTTGATATCGCCGACGACGACGGGAGCCACCGAGAGCGTTACCGACCTCTGCTGGTGCACGGCCGAGGGATCAGAATCGCCGACGGTCGTCCCATCCGCGATCGACCCCATTCGCGTGATGGCGCCCGTCGAGGCGAGCACGGCTTCGAGCAGCATGGTTTTGCCAGCGCCCGAATGGCCCACGAGCACAACATTGCGGATGAGTTCCGGGCGGTCCGGAGCTGCCTCCGAGCTGACAGTCCCTTTCGCCGAGCCGTTGGTGCCTTTCGCCGACATGCGCGCCTCCCTGTTCCGGGTCCGGGCCTTAATCGTGCCTCTAGAGACGCCCGGCGGCGAGGACTTAGGACAAAGTCATATGCTGCTTTGCCTTCCGCAGGGGCAGACGAAGGGTGAAGACGCTGCCCACGCCGACCTCGCTCCTGCACTCGAGTTCGCCACCGTGCTGCTCAGCAACGTCCTTTGCGAGCGCGAGCCCGAGGCCCGTGCCGGGGATGCCTGCTCGGACGGCGGCGTCGCTCCGCTGGAAACGGGTGAAGAGTCGCTTGAGATCCTCGGGGTCGATGCCGAGCCCTTCGTCGGCCACCTCGCAGACGGCCCACGCGCCCTCCTCCCGGGCCGCCAGGTGGACTGTGGTCCCGGGCTGCGAATACTTGAGTGCATTGGAGACGAGGTTGTTCAGCACGCGGACGAGGCCCGTCCGATCGCCAAGGATTGGCAGGGCCGTCTCCGTGGCGAGGTCGAGCTTGATCCCACTGTTCGAGGCCTCGGGACTGAACGAGTCGCTTGTCTGCTTGACCAGCTCGGCGAGGTCGAGCGGCAGCCGGATGCCGCCCGCCTCGTCGCCCGTGAGCGAGGCGGCGAGGATGTCGTCGACCATGTGGTTGAGGTGGCGGGCGTTGCGCATCATGATCTGGAGGTCGGACTTCGCGGCGGGACTGAGGGAAGCATCGTCCTGGAGCAGTTCGGCGTAGCCGAGGATGTTCGTGAGCGGGGTGCGGAACTCGTGGGACATCGCGGCGAGGAACTTGTCCCGAGCGTGGACCGCGGCGACGACCTCCGTCACGTCCGTCGACGCGAGGACCGTGCCAGCCGTGTCGCCCGCGACGTCCGCGAACTGCCGGCCGGAGATCGATACCGTCCGGGCCTCGCTCCCGCGGCCGAGTCGGTAGACCTCGTGCGCGATCGTCTCGCCCGAGAGGACCCTCGCGAGGGGGCGTTGCTCTGCGGGGAGCAGTTCCTCGCTGCCGTCGCGGTAGATCAAGAGCTCGGATTCGAGTGTGGTCTCGACGCCCTCGGGGAGTGCGGCGAGGTAGAGCTCGCGCTCCTTGGCGTTCAGATAGGTGTTCTGGCCGTGGTCGTCGATAACGAGGACGCCGACGTCGACGGTGTCGAGGACGGTGTTCAGGAGGCGCTCGCGGGTCTCGGTGCGTGCGAGCAGTTCCTCGACACGGGCCTTCTGCGCCATGCCGCTGAGCGTCATGACCGAGGTGCCAATGCCGATGGCGAGGAGCAGGAACGGCACGAGGAGTTCGGCGGCTAGCGTGTTCGGCGCGGCGGTGCCAGCCAGGATCAGGGGAGCCCACACCATGAGGAGCGCGGCGAGGCCCCCGAGCGGGACCATGACACGGGGCCTGATACCTGAGCCGGCGAGCCACATGGTCGGGAAGACGCCGAGGAGCGAGAGACCGTTGAGCGAGCTTCCGTTCGCGTAGTGCAGGAGGCTGATCGGGCCGAAGTCGAGCAGCGGGACGATGAGGAAGAGCCCGTAGGGGATCCGGTCCCACGGGAGGGCGACGCACACCGCCAGAATCACTAGCTCGAGTCCCTGCCCGATGAGGAATCTCGCGTCTGTGAAGACCTTGGGATCCGCGATGGCCGCGATGACGCAGACCAGCAGGAGCGTGAGGTTGAGTGGAAACTGGCTCAGGACCACACGCCCGCGCATGCTCAGCTCGTGGAACCGGACTTGTCCCAGCAAGAGGACGTCCATCAGCTTCTCCACGGCGGTCCCTCCAGATCCCCATACCTCCCCATCACGTCAATTGTGTGACCGGGAGCGTCATGGACCTAGAGCATGACGCGCAGCACCGGGTAAGCCAACCCGCGTCAGGCAGCGTTCGGGTGAGCCAGCGCGCCACTAAGGCGGACGACGGCGGCCGCCCGCCGTCGTCCGCCTCGCCATCTCCGGGGCGGGCCCCCGCCCGCGTTCCCCGGTATGGGGCTCCTCGGGAGGCAACGCCATTGAGCCCTCTAGCGGCGCTACTTTCTGCGGAGAGATGATTCGCCCTCGCCTCTCAGGCGGATTCTCATGCCCTCGCGGCCTCGCGCAGACGCACGTCCCCGTCGAGAGCGGTTCCAAGCACGGCGGACTCGGCGAGCTCGTCGGCGTCCGCAGCGAGGCGAAAGGCGCCGCCTCCGAAATCTTTGGACATGGCGCCTTTGCGTACAGCGGATCTAGGCCTGCTGAATGCGGACGGTGTTGCCGGCCGGGTCGCGGAGCGCGGCGTCGCGGACGCCCCATGGCTGGCTCAGCGGCTCCTGCAGCACCTCGACCCCGGGCGCCGCGGCGGCCTTCTCGAACGTGGCGTCAAGGTCGTCGGCCGCGAAGTTGATGCCGCCCAGCTCGCCCTTCGCGAGCAGCGCTGCGATGGCCTCGCCGTCCTCCTTCGAACGCCCTGCCTGCGGCTGGGACAGCACGATCTGGATCTCGGGCTGGTTCGGGGTGCTGAGGACGATCCAGCGGAAGCCCTCGCGGGCTACCTCGTTCTGGACTGTCAGGCCGAGGGTGTCGCGGTAGAACGAGACGGCGGCGTCGGGGTCGTCGACGAGTACGTGAACGGTGCTGATGGAGATTGTCATGGAAATGATGCTAGGTCTGGGCCGAAATGAGCGCTTCTTCGAAACTGCTCGATTCCGGCTGGGCCGATTCCGGCTGGGCCGATTCCGGCCCGGCGGATTCAGGAACAGGCGCGCCAGTCTTCCGCGGACGTGTCACGACCATGATGTGGCAGCTCGGAAGGACTCGCCAGTCGTCGTGATTGCGCGCCCGGTAGGAAGACGGTGATTCGCCGACGAGTTCGGTGAACCGGGAAGAAAACGAGCCCAAACTCGTACAGCCGACCGCGAAACAGATCTCGGTCACGCTCAATTCCCCATAGCGCAGGAGCGCTTTCGCCCGCTCTATTCGCCGGGTCATGAGATACGCATACGGCGTTTCGGAATAGGCCTCGCGGAAGCGTCGGCTGAAATGCGCCGTCGACATGAGCGCCGTGCGCGCGAGCGAGGCGACGTCGAGCGGCTCGGCGTACTCGCGGTCCATCCGATCGCGGGCGCGGCGCAGCCTCTTCAATTCGTCGAGATCAACACCCATGCGATCAGTGTGCCTGAATCAGAGACTCCGGACGAGCCCGCCGTCGCACCTGAGCGCGACTCCCGTGATGTACGACGCCGACGCGCTGCATAGGAAAGCGGCGGCGGCTCCGAACTCCTCGGGAGTGCCGTAACGACCGGCGGGGATGCTCTCGCGGGATTCCTGCTGGACCTCGTCGACCGAGATCCCGCGTCGTTTGGCGGTCTCGGCATCGAGCTCGGCCACGCGGTCTGTCGCGATGCGGCCTGGCAGGAGCAGATTGACGGTCACAGCGTCGCGGGCAACCTCGGCCGCGAGCGTCTTGAGGTAGCCGGCGAGGGCGGCGCGGCCGGCGTTCGACGACGCGAGGTTCGGCAAGGGCGCCACAATGCCGCTTGCGCCGACGGCAAGGATCCGGCCCCAGCGTCGCTGCCGCATCTCAGGGAGGACTCTCGAGACGAGGTCGTGCTGCGGGCGCACGAGCCGGTCGAAGGAGTTCGCGAGGTCCTCCGAGGTGAGCGCCGCCGCCGTGCTCGGCCGAGGCCCGGGCCCGTTGAGGACGGCGATATCGATCGGCCCGAGCCGCTCCTCGGCCTGATCGACGGCTGAAGCGACGGCGTCAGGCGCTCCGAGGTCCACCCCGATGGCGACCGCCCCCGGAAGGGACTCCGCAATCTGCTCGGAGATCTCCCGCCGTCGTCCGGTAATTGCCACGCGCACGCCATCCGCGGCGAGGGCCCGCGCGACAGCGAGCCCGAGACCCGACGTCGAGGCCGCGACGAAGGCCGTCTTCCCTGTGATTCCGAGGTCCATCAGTCCATTCTTACCGACGTGCTCGCAGCCCCTGCGACATGATCCGGAATTCTTCAGTCGATCCGCTCGTGCCCGCCCAGAGTCTGCCCGCCCAGAGTCTGCCCGCCTAGAGCCTGCCCGCCTAGAGCCTGCCCGCCTAGAGCCTGCCCGCCCAGAGTCTGCCCGCCCAGAGTCTGCCCGCCTAGAGCTTGTCCGCCGAAGGCCTGCCGTTCGAGCGCCGCCGTCAGCTGGGCGACCTGCTCCGTGAGCGCCTCGACCTTCGCCTCGAGGGTGTCGTCGACGGCCTGGACCTCCGCTTCCACCTCGGCCTCGACCTCGGCCGTCGCCTGCACGGTGATGTTCTCGACGAGCCACGCCGCGATCGAGGCCGTCACGACACCGAGGACGGTGATGCCCGCGACCATGAGCACGGCCGCGACGCATCTGCCCACGAAGGTGATCGGGTAATGGTCGCCGTACCCGACCGTGGTGATCGTCTCGAGGGCCCACCAGATCGCATCGCCGAACGAACGGATGTTGGAGCCCGGCTCGTTCTGCTCGACGTCCTCGGCGGCGAGCGCCCCGCAGTACAGGATCACGCCCGCTGCGCTGAAGACATACAGGAGCAGCCGGCCCCGCAGCGCATCTCCGGCCCGGCTCTGAAGGACTCGGAGGAACACCACGAGCCGGAGCAGGCGCAGGGGGCGGAGAGCGGGAAGCGCGAGGATGGCGAGCTCGTGCAGGTTGCGGACGAACCAACGCCCGCGGTTCGGCGCGAGCGCGAGTTGAACGAAATAGTCCACGATGAACACGGCCCAGGACGCGAAGACGAGGACATCGGCCCAGATGCCCTCCCGTTCGGGCAGGTCGGCGATGACCTGCACGGAGTACGCCACGAGGAACACGACGGCCGCACCGATCATGGGCCACTCGGACAGCCTCCGCCACCGCTCCAGAGTCATGGCCGAAGGGTACTCCAGCGCGGGCGGGATGGCTCTGGCTCGCATGGGACAAGCTCTGAACTGCCGGCGCATTACGTGAGGTCACGATTCGGCAGGGGGAGGCTACGGGCCCTATCCAAGCTGACGCGCCGCGACCTATGGTGGGCCGCATGAGCGCCGTGGACGCCGAGCTGTTGACTCGCCTCCTTGCGCTTCGTGCGGCGTGGAGAAGCCATGAACGGTGGAGTTCCGCCCGGATTGCCGCCCAGCAGATGGAGGCCTTCCAGCGGCTCCGATCGTACGCCGTCGCCCGCTCGCCCTTCTACCGCGAGCGCTACGCGGGCCTCGAGGAGGCGCCCCTCGCCGCCCTGCCTCCCGTGACCAAGGACGAGCTGATGGACCGCTTCGACGAGGTGGTCACCGCGCCCAGCTTGCGCCTGTACGACATCGAGGAGCACCTCCACAGGATCGTAGAGGACGACGCCGACCCGTCAGTCCCGTGGCGCGGCCGGTGGTGGGTGGCGGCGAGCGCCGGGACGACGGGGCGGCGTGGGATCTTCATCTGGGATCACCGCGAGTGGGCGGCCGTCCTTGCCTCCTACACGCGCGCGCTGAGCTGGGGCGGGATCCTGAGCAGGGTCAGGAGGCCGGTGCGCGCCGCGATGGTGACGACGCGTCGCCCGAGCCACCAGTCGGCGATCATCAGCGCCACCTTCAACTCCCTCCTCTTCCCCACCTTGCGCCTCGATGCGAGCGACAGCCCCGCCGACCTCGCCGCTCGCCTCGGCGCCTTCCAGCCCGATCTCCTCGTCGGCTTCCCGTCGGCGCTGCGCCCCCTCGCGATGGAGCAGCTCGCTGGTCGTCTCAACATCGCGCCCACTGCAGTCCTCTCGGCGTCCGAGGTGCTGGGCGTGCCCGAGTCGAGGGACATCGAGGCGGCATGGGGAGTCCCACCCGTGGACCTCTACGCCACGACCGAGACCGCGTGCATCGCTTCGACGTGCACGAGCGGGAGCCGCCACGTGTATGAGGACCTCGTGATCGTCGAGCCGGTCGACGCCGACTATCGCCCGGTTCCGCCCGGCATCACGGGGGAGCGCATTCTCGTCACTGTCCTGTTCTCGCGCACTCTCCCGCTCATCCGCTACGAGATGTCCGACTGCGTCCGCCTGGGTGAGAGCGGCTGCCCATGTGGGCGCTCGTTCAGGATCCTCGAGGGGGTCGAGGGTCGGGCCGAAGACGTCCTCCGTCTCCCTGCCGCGGGGGGCATTGTCGCGGTCCACCCCAACGTGTTCCACGAGGTCCTCGAAGAAGCGCCTGTGACGGGCTGGCAGGTTGTGCAACGGGAGGATGGGCTCGACCTCCTCGTGGCCGGCGCACCGCTCGGCACCGATCTGCAGGGCCTGCGCGACGCGATTGCGCAGCGCCTCACGGAGCAGGGCGTCGTCGGCACTCCGGTGCGCATCTTTCCGGTGCACGAGGTGCCGCGCACGCCCCTCGGCAAGGCGAAGCTCGTGCGCGGCCTGCATCCCTGAGCCCGCCGTGGACAGGCCCCTCCCGCCGCCGTACCATCTAGGCAAGCGCTGGGGAAGGCCTCGGAGAGCGCCATGTCCACAGCAGCACCAGATGGATCCGCCCCCACGCTCGAAGTCCTCGAGCTCCGCATCCACGGCGTCCGCAACGCGCCGCCGCAGGAAATGCTGGGCACTACCGTCGACAACGTCGAGCTCGCGCACGACGGCGTGATCCCCCTCGGCGACAATCTCGCCGGCTTCTACACCCCCAGAGCCTCACTGCCGGATCAGAAGACTCGCCTCGAGGCCTACAGCTGGGGCAACCTCGACCGCTTCTCGAAGGGGAACAACCTCCTCGGGAAGATCGGCAGGATCCTGTACAACCTCGGCTGGTTCCTCATCGCGCCGTTCGGCTTCGCCAACGCTGCCTACTGGGCCCGTGCGTTCCGCCCCGACCCCAGCCGCGAGGGCGGCCTCCGCACGGGCAGCGGCGGGGCAGTGGTGCGGCTGTTCGGCCTGCTCCTCACGCTCCTGCTCGTGGCCGCGGTTTCCACGGTCGCGTTCGACCTCGTAGCCGTCCAATGCTTCCAGCCCACGGGAACGCCGGGAACGTGGAAGGTCTGCAGCGCGCTCCCGTCGCAGTTCGACGGGCTCAGGGACCTCACTCGCGGCCAGCGCCTCGCGGCCCTTTCGCTCGCGCCGATCCTCGCCGTCGTCCTCGTCGCGTTCCTGGGCCTCGTGAGCGACGTCCGCTTCCGCACCCGTGCAGGCGACGCCGCGCGCGCCCTCGCGAACCCGACCCAGGCGGACGCCTTCGCGCTCGCGGCTCCGAGCCTCTGGGTGCGGCGCCGCATCAATTCCCCGACCGGGATGCTGCATCTCGTTGCGAGCATCCACCTCGTCGTCATCCTCCTCATGGCGGACGCATGGTCCCGGGATGGCGCGAGTGCCCCCGCGCTCGTGTGCGTGGCGGGAGTGCAGCTCGTGGTTGTCGCGGGCGTGGTCGCGGCGTGGGCCCGATCGGTCCACCCGCCGATCGTCTCGGACCTCTGGTCGAGCCGCTATCTCTGGGCCGGGGTGCTCATCGCGGCGGCGCTGCTGACCTACTTGACGTGCGTGGTGACCGAGGTCCAACTCTCCAACGAGAACCCGGCCTCTCCGTTCACCGCCGGGCAGCTCACGCCGACCATCATCCTCGTGTGCCTCACGATCCTCGCGACCGTGGGCTGCGTCGTGCGCTCGGGCTACAACGAGTGGATCGCGACGGCGGTGCTCACCGTCGGCGTCGCAGCCCTCGTCGTCGCCGTGGGCGGCTGGCTCGACCCGCTCGGGTGGGCGGCGAACGCAGCGGCGCTCGCCGTCGTCGTGCTCTCCGGGCTCGGCTTCGTGGTGCCGTTCCTCGTGCTCCGTCGAAGGGACCCGCGTCGCCGCGAGCACGCGTGGCACGGCGCAGGGCCGGGCGTCTTCATGTACCTCGCGCTCGTCGTCGGCGCGTTCCTCGCCTCCGCCGTCGCGCTCGGGATCGGTTCGTACCTCCGCGCGGGCCGGCTTCAATCGACACCCGACCGCTCCGACCCGCTCTTCCGTGATCTCACCATTCCCGCCGGCGCCCACGATATCGCCGTTCCGACCGCCTTCTGGGCCTTCGGGGGAGTGCTCGCGCTCATCGTCCTGTTCGTCGCGGGGCTCCTGTGCGTGCTCGCCTGGTTCGGGATGCGCAAGGCCGTCATCGCGAGCCCGCCCGTTGACCCGTCCGAGGCGGTCTTCGCCCGCGAGATCGACGCGGTCCGCCGCTCCAGTGCGTTCATGCAACGGGCCGAGCCGCTTCTGCACACCCTGAGTTGGGTCGTGGGCGTGACGGTCACGGTCTCGCTCGCGTTCACGGTCATGCGGCAGGCGCAGGGCGTCACCGACCGCTGGGCGTGGGTGGAAGGGGTGTTGGCGCGCTGGTTCGGCGGCCCTGCCGGGGTGGCGGGCTTCTTCGCATTCGCGCAGTGGGTGGTGCTCACGAGCGTCGTACTCGGAGCGCTCGCCGTCCTCACGGCCGCGGTCACGAACGCTGCGACGCTCGGGCGCGGGCGCCCTCTGGGGCTCCTGTGGGATCTCATGGCGTGGCTCCCGCGGGCGGCGCATCCCTTCGGCCCCGCGTGCTTTTCCGAGCGAGCCGTGCCGGAGCTCGCCGACCGCATGATCCGCTGGCTCGAGCCGGGCGGAGTTCCCGAGTCGCGGCGCCGCGTGCTCCTCGCGACCCACAGCCTCGGAACCGTGCTGGGCGTCGCGGCGCTGTTCCACTTGGCCGCGCTCGGCCGCGCCGATCTCCTCCGGAAGGTACGGCTCCTGACGTTCGGCATGCAGCTGCGACCGTATTTCGGCCGGTTCTTCCCCGAGCTGTTCGGGCCAGAGGTTCTGGGCACGCCGGGTGTCGCGGCGCCGTCGTTCTGGTCCGCCGATCCCTGGGCAGGCAAGGACCTGGACGGTATGGAGTTGGCGGGGGGAGGTCTCGGAGGGGCCACGAGCCTGTCAGCGGCGCACGACGGCGGCGGGTCGCCTTCCGCTGTTTCCA
This sequence comes from Sinomonas terrae, assembly GCF_022539255.1. NCBI lineage: Bacteria > Bacillati > Actinomycetota > Actinomycetes > Micrococcales > Micrococcaceae > Sinomonas > Sinomonas terrae. The sequence continues at coordinate 3,300,787 of NZ_JAKZBV010000001.1, read as the reverse complement.
TTCCGCTCACGGGGCTGCTCGAGATCCCCACGGGAGCATTAACGGTCGTGCCCCGGCCGCAGCCCGTGTGGATCAATCTGTGGCGACGCACCGACTACCTCGGCTTCCCCGGCTACTCCTACTCAGTGCAGCCGAACAACCTCGACCGGCTCGCGCTCGAGATGGAGCCCGATTCGTACATGGCCCGAGTCGCGACCCACGGCAACTACCTTCCGACCCTCGCGTACCTTCAAGCCCGGGACGACCTCCTCGCCGGATGGTGATGCCTTCACAGCCCTCGCATTGTCGCCCCTGGGCGTTATCGTGTCCGCGTGACTGACACACCCGCCAGCTATGCCGCTGCCATCGACCGTCTCGACGCCCTGACCAGGCGCTTCGCCTCCGCCGCCGAACGCGTCTCGGACTGGGAAGCGCCGGTCCCCGCGTGTCCCCGGTGGACAACGCGCAAGCTCTTGGTCCATCTCGGGCTCATCCACGCTTGGGCGGCTTCGGCGATCGGCGCGAGTGCGGCCCCGCCGGAGGCCCGCTTCGACCTCGGCGACGCGCCGCTGCCCACGTGGTACCGGGCGCGGGCCGGCGAACTCGTCGCGACACTGCGGGCATCGGCTCCGGACTCCAAGGCCTGGACCCTCTGGGGAGAGCGCGTGGCCGCGTTCTGGGCGCGCCGGCAGGTGCACGAGACGACCGTGCACACGTTCGACCTCGCGCAGTCCCTTGCCGCGGGAGCGGGGGAGCCCCCGTCAGACCTGTGGACCCTGCCCGAGGACGTCGCCCTCGACGGCATCCATGAGGTTGTCGAAGGCTTCTATCCCCGGCAGCTGCGGCTCGGGCGCACGGCAGGCCTGCCCGCCGTCGTCCGCCTTGAAGTGCGCACGGACGACGGCGAGCTGCTCGAAACGCTCGCCCTCCCTCCTCGCGACGAGAGCGCCGAGGCGCCGCTGCTCGGCACGCTCTCGGGGACTGCCTCCCAGCTCTACCTCGGACTCTGGGGTCGGACCCCGCTCCCGGGCGCCGACGACCAGCTGGCCGAGGCCATCCGCGAGGCGCGGCTCACGCCGTAGGCTGTGGGCACCAGATCTGAACCACCCCTTCGCGAAGGAGGAAGCAGCCCCATGGTTCGCCGCCCCGAGGTCATCGTCTTCGACGTCAACGAGACCCTCTCCGACATGTCCCCCATGGGTTCGCGGTTCACCGATGTCGGTGCGCCCAGCGAGCTCGCCAAGCTGTGGTTCGCGACGCTCCTGCGGGACGGATTCGCGCTCGCGGCCGCCGGCGACAACGGGGACTTCGCCGAGATCGGCGCCGAGGTCCTGCGGGGGATCCTGCGGGGCCACGAGCTGGACCGTTCCCTCGAGGACGCCGTACGGCATGTGATGTCCGGGATGCTCCGGTTGGGCGTTCATCCGGACGTGGCCGACGGCATCCGCGCCCTGGCCGAGGGCGGGTTCCGGCTCGTGACGCTCACCAACGGCGGAACCCTCGTGGCGGAGCAACTGCTCGAGGGCGCGGGTCTGCGGGATGCGTTCGAGGCACTCCTCTCGGTAGCAGATGCGCCACTGTGGAAGCCCGCAGGCGCCTCATACGCGTACGCGGCGGCTTCCTGCGGGGTTTCGGTCGAGGACATGATGCTCGTGGCTGTGCACCCTTGGGACGTCCATGGCGCTGCGAAGGCGGGCCTCCAATCTGCATGGGTCAACCGCTCCGACGCTGCTTATCCCTCCTACTTCGTCGATCCGGACCTTGTCGCTGCGGGAATCGATGGCGTGGCCGAGGCCCTGCGAGCCATGTCGGAGAGTGAGGGATCCCATCGGAACGATTTGGATGGTGACAATCGGTAGGCGCAAATGACGAGAATGCATTAATCCTCGATCTCGCGCGTGTATTGAGATCCGGGGAAGCTCGGACAACCTCTTGACAGGCTCGTCACAGGGTTAATAAAATCGAAGGACAAACAACCGAATCGGTCCTGATACCCCCCAGCGTCTGGACCGAACGCGCCAGCCGGGCGTCGAGCCCGTCCCCCCGAAAAGACCAGCTCCTTGCGTAAGGTCGAGCTGCGAACCCGGCTGGAGGCGTACTTCCGTCCATGCGGTTCACATCAGCTGCGGCCGGTCTCGGCCGCCGTGCAAAAGGTCTCCTCCCATGACCACCCCCACCACCTCTCATGGCGCTCACGGCTACGGCTGGGTGCCCGACGTTCCTGACCAACGCGACTACCTCTTCGCGGTGCCGCCCGAAGTCCTCGGTGCCCTCCCTGCGTCGACCGATCTCACCTCCCAGTGTCCGCCCGTCTACGATCAAGGCCAGCTCGGCTCGTGCACCGCCAACGCCATCGCGGCCGCGCTCGAGTTCGATGCCGACAAGGAGAGCATCTCCGGGTATGCGACGCCATCGCGTCTCTTCATCTACTACAACGAACGCGTCATGGAGAACACGGTCTCGAGCGACTCGGGTGCCCAGATTCGCGACGGCATCAAGTCCGTCGGCGCGCAAGGCGCATGCCCAGAGACCGAGTGGCCGTACGACATCGCGAAGTTCACCGACCAGCCCACCCAGCAGTGCTACACGGACGCGAAGGAGCACCGCGCGGTCGCGTATCAGCGCGTCGCCCGAAGCCTCCAGCAGATGCAGGGCTGCCTCGCCGCTGGCTATCCCTTCGTGTTCGGCTTCACGGTGTACGAATCGTTCGAGAGCCAGGAAGTCGCCCACTCAGGGGTGGCTCCCATGCCAGCCCCGAACGAGCAGGTCCTGGGCGGGCACGCGGTTGTCGCGGTCGGCTACGACAACGCGAGCCAGCGCTTCCGGGTGCGCAACTCCTGGGGAACGGGATGGGGCCAGGCGGGGTACTTCACCATGCCGTACCAGTACCTCCTCTCGACGGGTCTCTCGAGTGACTTCTGGACCATTCGAATGGTCAACTAAGGCCGAATAGGGGGATTCGGGGTGGATCGGGCGTGCTGCGGGTGCGCGCCCGATCCTTTTTCTGCCCTGTCCATCTTTCTGCCTGGGCCTTTTTCGGTTTGTGGTTTTCCGGGGTGCTGACGGTCCCGCGAGTGCACTCTCTGTTCTTCGAGATCGACCAGCAGGGGACTTTTGGCCCTTGGGAACACCGGGTGCGCTCGGGGATCCTGAAATAGATCCCCCCGCACGCATCGCATCAGTCGTGGTCGCTTTGAGAGCCACGGGAAGGAAATCATGACCATTTCCGCCGTATCGGCCCCTGCTCCGTTGCCCGCGAAAGATGCACTTCTGGCCCGGTGGGCGAATGTGCGCACGTCCCTCCTCCTCGAAGGAGCGCCGGCAAATCGTGCAGTGGCCGAGGCTGCGTGTGCGGGGGCGCTCGAGGCGTGGGAGATGATCAATGGCTTGCGCCGCCGCGAGCGAGCAGTGGGGAGCGTGGCAACAGCCTCAACGCTCGAGGCTGCCTTGCGTCCGCTCCAGGACGTCATCATTCAGCTTCTCCACAGCCCCGGAGACCCCGAAGGAGCCGACGAGGCGGTGCGGAGCGCGAAGCGCAGCTTTGAGACCGTCGCCCGCAGCCGCACGGCTCGTGCCGATTCCCGTGCCTTCACCGCCGTCGACGCCGTCTTCGGTTCGCTCGACGAGCTTCTGGATCCCGCGGGCTCCGTCTAGGCACGACGGTGTGAAGCGAAAGCTTGAGGCGTGAGGGGCCCTTGGGCCGCTTACGCCTTTTTCAAGTGATGTATTTGATTGATCAAATCCGGTAGGGTCTTGAGAACTGGCAGACGGACCGAGTCGGCGACCACCACAGGGAGCGATCTACCATGCCCGAAAAGCTTCAGCCCTTCCTCCATGACCTCGAAATCGTCCTCCGGGCACCCACTCAAGCGTGGTCCGGCCGAGACGGACAGATCCGGGCCGCGGCCCCCGGCAGTGCAACCGTCCAAGGGGTCATGCACTCGGACGTGCGCGTGCTCAGTGAGGCGGTGCTCGAGGTCGGCGGGTCCGAGCCCGAGCCCGCTGGGTCATGGCACGACGACGACGGGCGGCTCGTCGTCGTCGGCCTTCCCCGCAACCTCGCCCAGGCCTGGGGCGACCCTGTTGCCCGGATCCGCCGCACCCGCAGCGTCGAGCCGGGCCTCGTGGAGGAGGAGATCGCGTTCGCCTGCGCGACCGAGGAGCCCGTCTCGGCCGACGTGACGGTCCGGCTCGCCGCAGACCTCGCTCCCATGGAGGCGGTGAAGTCGGGCATCCCCGTCCAGCCGATCGCAGCTTCCGAGGCCGACGGCGGCTTGGCCTGGTCCGCGGGCGAGGTGACGGCCGCCGTGGGAGCGCCGGGCGCCGTCGTCGACCTCTCGGACCCAGCCCACCCGGTGCTCCGGTGGTCGCTCACCGCATCTGCCGAAGCGCCTGCACGCGTCTCGTGGCGGGTCAGGGCGGAGGATCGTATCGCCGTCGTCGTCGGCGCCCGGGGCCCCGCACCGATGGGGTGGCGGGGGCTGCGGCGACCGGGGGACGTGCGGCTCGCGCGCTTCCTCGAGCAGTCCCTCCGCGACCTCGACGGACTCCGCCTGTCGCTTCCCCACCTCGAGCACGGCGAATTCCTCGCTGCCGGAGCGCCGTGGTTCTTCACGCTATTCGGACGGGACTCGCTCTGGGCTGCTCGATTCCTCTTGCCGCTCGGCACGGAGATCGCGGAAGGCACACTCACGGTCCTCGCCTCGTTCCAAGGGGCGAAGGGTGATCCGGAGTCGCAGGAGGCGCCCGGGAAGATCATGCACGAGCTGCGGCGTACTGCGCTCACCCTGCACGGCGAGAAGATCAGCCTCCCGCCCATCTACTACGGCACCGTCGACGCGACCGCCTTGTGGGTCTGCCTCCTCTACGATGCCTGGCGCGCCGGGATGGCAGTCGACGCCGTCGAGCGCCTCCTGCCGCACGCCGAGCGAGCTCTCGCATGGATCGCTGACGGTGTCCTGGACGGGTATCTCAACTACCTCGACACGACCGGCCACGGACTCGCGAACCAAGGCTGGAAGGACTCGGCCGACTCGGTGCAGTTCCGTGACGGAAAGCTCGCGAAGGGGCCGATCTCGCTGTGCGAGGTGCAGGGTTATGCGCACGAGGCCCTCGTGCATGGGGCGGAACTCCTCGAGGCGTTCGGGCATGTTGGCGCACAGACTGGCGCCGCCCCCGCCCAGCTGCGGGACGCTGCGGCCGCACTCGCCGAGCGCTTCAGGGCGGACTTCTGGCTCGAGGATGAGCTCGGGCCGTACGTCGCGATCGCGCTCGACGGGTCCGGGACGCCCGTGGACACGGTGGCCTCGAACATGGGCCACCTGCTCGGAACCGGGCTCCTCACAGCAGATGAGGAGGCGATCGTCGCCCGACGGCTCGTCCACCCGGAGTTGGATTCGGGCTACGGGCTGCGAACTCTGGCCACCTCGAGCGCGGGCTATTGGCCCCTCAAGTACCACGGCGGCTCGGTCTGGGCACACGATACGGCCATAGCCATCCGCGGGCTCGCCCGCTCCGGCCACCGGGATGCCGCCGCCCAATTGGGGGAGGGGCTGCTCAAGGCTGCGGAGTCGTTCGAGTACCGAATGCCTGAGCTGCATTCGGGCGACTCGGCCGAGACCGCGACCCGCGCCCTCCCGTACCCGTCGGCGTGCCGGCCGCAGGCCTGGTCGGCGGCTTCCGCGGTCGTCATCGCGGATGTCCTCGGCGAGCTGGGCTGACCTTCAGCGGGAGGCGAGGATTTGCTCGCGCAGGATGTCGGCGTGCCCGCAGTGCTGTGCTAACTCGCGGAGCATGTGGAGGAACACCCAGCGCAGAGGGAGCGGGCCCCGGCGGTTGCCGCGGACGACGTCGTCAAGCGCCAAGGGTGCGAGGGCTCGCCTCGAGTCCTCGCACGCCTTGCGGTACGCCATCAGGACCGACTCGATCCGATCGCCGCTGTCGAGAACGAAGGACTCATCGGGCGTAGCCGGAATCCCGATCTCGTGACGAGAACGGCACGTGATGGCCTCGTCGAACCAGACCCGCTCGATGAACGCGCCATGCTTCACCAGGCCAAGCAGCGTGGTCCGCGAAGGCACGAGGGACGCTCGCGCCTCGGCCTCCGTCAGGCCGTCGAGGCAGCCCTCGAGCGCGGAGCGGTGCTCGTCGAGGAACGTGTCGAACTGTTCACGCAAGTCCGCGTCGAACACGCGAGGGTCCATGGAGGGCATCGCAGTCATGGACGCGAGTGTACGGCGTGAGGCGCGCGGCCGCCTATCAGCGGCGGGCCCATCCTGGCGCATGCTCTGGGAGCGGCCCGATACCGACGAGCCGAGCGGGAACCGCGCGCAGCGCGGGCAGAGCATCGAGCAGCCGCAAGGGGAGCGGGGAGCGGGCAGAAGTCGTCCAATCCGACCCGTGGACGGCATCCTCGTCGAGCACCTTGCCCACGACACCGCGGTGCGCGAGCTGTTGCAACCCTTGGATGAGCACCGTGGGCCACCAACGGCGTCGCTGCACGCTCTGCAGCGAGGCCTCGGGCACGGGGCCTCCGTTGGCAAGCGCAGGCCGCAGGATGCGGGCCGCGGCGACAGCGTCCTGGACGGCGAGGTTGATGCCGACGCCGCCGACCGGGCTCATCGCGTGGGCCGCGTCCCCAATTGCGAGGAACCCCGGGAGGTGCCAGCGGGCAAGTCGATCGAGGCGTACGTCGAGCAGCTTGACATCATCGAACGACGCCGGAGCCTGCCCGAGGCGGTCAGCCAGCCACGGCTGGGCCTCGGCCAAGCGGGCGCGGAAGGCAGCAATTCCCTCCGATCGGAGCTTCGCGTCGGCGCCCTTGCGGATGATGTAGCCGCACTGCCAGTAATCGCCTCGGTCGATCATGATGAGGAATTGCCCCCGATGGATCCGCCCGAGCGCGCCCTCGGGATCATTCGGCTTGCGCGGGATCCGGAACCACCACACGTCCATCGGCACACCGAACGATGCCGGCCTGAGCCCTGCGGCGGCGCGGACAGTCGAACCGCGTCCGTCGCACGCGACGACGAGGTCTGCTTCGAGGCGGTGCTCCGGCCTGCTGTCCCGGCCGTGATCTTCGTCCTGGCCCCGCTGGCCCCGCTCTCCGTCTTTGGCTCGGCTGCGCCAGACGACGCCGGTGACTCGCCCGCCGTCCTCTGCTGCCCTGTCGTCCGCCGAGCCGGGAACCGAGCCGCCGGGTGCCGAACTCTGGGACGTATTGCCATGCAACAGGCCTGTGACCTCCGCCTCCCGAAGGAGCCGGAAGCTCGGCTCCTTGCTCGCGGCGTCCGCCAACAGCTCAAGCAGATCCCACTGCGGGACGAGGGCGATGTAGTTGCGAGGGCCGTGGAGGCGGGAAAGGTCTCCGAGCTGGGCGGGGCCCGAGTCGAGGTCGGCGCCGACCCACGTGATCCGCCGCTGCGGCAGCGCCTCGAACGCGGGCCCGAGGCCGAGCTCGTCGAGCAACGTCATGGTCGAGGGATGCACCGTGTCGCCCCGGAAGTCCCGCAGGAAGTCGGCATGCTTCTCGAGAACCATGACCTCAATTCCTCCCCGGGCGAGCAGGAGCCCGAGGAACATGCCGGCGGGGCCACCACCGGCGATCGCGACGCGGGTGCGCTCCTTCGCAGCCATGGGGCCAAGCCTAACCCTGCGCTGACACGAGGCGGGCAAGTCAGCGAGACCCCGAGAGGATCGTCTCCGCGCGGGACGCTCCTTGCTTCCGAAAGCCTTGGATCTCGCTGATGATCGCCTCGTTGGATTCGAGGAAGGTGGTCAGGTAGCTGTTCAGGGCTGCCGTCCGGGTGGCCTCGTACGCGATCGCCTCCCGGCACTTTGCGTCCGCCACCGCGAGGGACCCGGCGTCCGAGGAGTTCTTGCGGGCGGCATTCCACGCCAGTTCCGGGGTGTCGAATCCGGGCAGCCCGGCGTCGGTCATGCAAGCAGACCACTTCTTGTCCGCTTCGATAACAGACGGATCGCCTATGGCTGCGTTGATCGCAGGCAGTACCGCGTTGGCGGTCACCCCCGTGGCGAGCATCCCATTCTCGACCGATCCGTAAACCTCTCGATAGCTCGTTGCCAGACAGCCCTTCGACGAGACCGAAGGAGCCATTCCGAGGACATCCACGGAGACCTTCGGCGCGTCCGGCGGGCCCACGTACGCGACCGTCCCTGCGGGGCTCAACGGCCCGCCTCGCTCCTGCCGGCCGGACTTCTCGGGGTTTGCGTAGCCACGTTGGCGGGCCTCCTCCACCGTCAGTGGCTTGAGGCTCATCAAGTCCCTGACGCGAACCTGACTGACCCCTTGCTCCTCCCAGTCGAAGCCTGCTTCGTTCATACAGCGCTTGAGGATTGCCTGCCGGGCGCGCTCGGCGGGTGCGTTGGACTGGAGGAAGTCATCTGCCTTGGCAAGGGCCTGGGGGTCCGGATGGGACGATGCCTCGACGCCTCCGCCGCCGGTCGCCGCCTTTTTCGGCGTCGCGCTGCATCCTGCGACGGCGAGGGCCACGAGCAGGGCCATGGTGGAAATTCGGACCATGCGACGTGCCATGAGCGTTCCTCCGGAGGTTCTAGCCGTGCGAGAGCGTCACGACGGGATCGGTTTGGGCAGCCTTCATGGCGGGGTAGACCCCCGCCACGAGCCCGATGACGAGGCCTGCCGCGAGGCCCAGCGTGATGCTCTCCGGGGAGAACACCGGCACCCAGTGGTTCACCAGACAGGTGACGGCGAGGATGTTGATCGCCGCAACCACCCCGAGAACGGCCCCGGCCCCGGCGGTCAGCACGGATTCCGTGGCGAACTGGACCATCATGCCAAGGCGCGAGGAGCCGAGTGCCATTCTGAGACCGATTTCCCGGCGTCGTTCAAGGACGGCCACCAGAAAGGTGTTCATGGTCCCGACGGCCCCTATAACCAGCGTGACCGCTGCCATTCCGATCATGAGCGTCTGTTGGTTCGCGTCCGCAGCCTTTCGGAGTGACTTGGGCTCTGGGGACGCCGCCGCCGTCATGCTGCCGGGGCGGGCAGGATTCCATGCGACCGGTCCTTCAGCAGCCACCTGCGAAGCAGCCCCAGCCGCTGTCTTGACCATGATCGAGGCCCTGCCGCCCTCGCCCCCGAGCGTCTGGCCCAGAGGGATGAAGACGCTGGGGAGAGTCGATCCTGAGGTGAGGTCCTGCTTCACGAGGCCAATCACCGAGAACGGGGTGTTGTTGGCGAAAACTGTCAGGCCAGGGACCCAGGTGCGGCCGAGCTGCTGGAAGACTGACTCGCTGAGGACGGCGACCCGATCCCCGCGGGCGATGTGCCCTGCGTCGAAGAGACGGCCGGCCACTAGCTCGAGGCCCATGGCCTGCATGCCGCCCCTGCTCGTGGACATGACGGGTGCCTGGATCCGGCCCTCGAAGTCGGTCCGGTTTTCATGCACCGGCGTGATGGTCGCCGCTCCGCCCGAGACGTCCTGGACGACGCCCGCGGCTTCCACCCCATTGAGGGACTTGAGCCTTGCAAGCCCGGTCGAATCCTCCCACGATAGGGCTTCGCGTGCGCCGATCTGGGCGTCGCCCGGCGGCTTCAGAGTGACCCGTTGCGCGAGATAGAGGTTGAACGTGTCCGAGAGTTGCGCGGAAATAGTGGCGGACAACGCTACTGTCAGCACGAGTGCGGCGACGCCCAAAGTCACGCCGAGCATGGTGAAGAAGTTCCGGCCAGCGCGTCGCTGGACTGCTCTGAGGGCTTGGCCCATTCCGAGCAGCGCCCATCGCGAGGTGGTCTTGGGCGGCTGGAGCGGCTGGGCTGCCGTCCGCCGAGCCGCAGTGGACCGTCTCGAGGGCGCGTCGATCCGACCGTCCTCGACTCGTACCGTCCGGTCGCATTGTCCGGCCACCCATTCATCGTGAGTCACGATGACGGTCGCCTGTTCGGGCCCTGTCAGGTTCCGTAGGAGCTCGACGACTTCTCGCGATCGAACCGAATCCAGACTGCCGGTGGGTTCGTCGCAGAGCAGCAGCGTGGGCTTCGTGACCAAGGCCCGGCCGATAGCCACTCTCTGTTTCTCTCCCCCGGACAGGGTGCGAGGCAGGTTGTCTTTTCGGTGCCCGAGGCCGAGCTTCTCGATCATGACGTCGACAGTTTCCCTCCGCGCGTCCTTCGGTGTGGACGTGTGCAGGAGCGGCAGGGCGATGTTCTCGGCAACCGTCATATGCTCGACCAGGTGGAAGGCCTGGAAGACGAACGCTATGCGCCCGAGGCGGAACGCCGCACGGTGGGCCGGCGCAAGCTGCGTGACGTCATGGCCGTCAATGACGAGCTGCCCCCGGTCCGGACGGGTCAGCAGGCCGAGAATGTTCAGCAGCGTGCTCTTGCCGGAGCCCGAGGAGCCGTGCACGGCCACCATCTCGCCGAAGGCAAGGTCCAGACTCACGTCCTTCAGGACGCTCGCGTCGCGCTCGCCGTTGGGAAACGACTTGCAGATACCTCTAGCCTCCACGGCTGGACGGCGGGACGCTGCATCCGGAGTCATTTCGCTGCCCCCGTGACGATCACGCGGTCGCCCACCTTAAGGCCAGACTCCTTCGCCGGCGCGGCCACGGTACTTTCTCCGGCCGCCGTGAAATCGATCGTCACGGCCACGTCACGACAGCCATCGTCCTCAACCACCGTGACCAACGTGTCCGATCCGCGGGTCCAGAGGGCGGAACTCGGGACCACCAACGAGTCGGGCTTGGACTCGGCCAGAATGAGGTCGGCGGACACCGCTGGGCTCCCGCCCATGTCCTTGCCGATGTCGATGAAAATGCGTCCCTTATCCCCTTGCGATGCGTCCCGTTGCGATGCTCCGGAGCCCCCCTGATCAGATGATGCCCCTTCTCCAGCTTGTGAGGACCCAGCCGGCTTGGCACCGGAACGGGAGCCCGGCTCGACCACGACTGGATACAGTTCCGCGCCGAGAGAGGTCACTCGGGCCTTCTGGCCAGTTTTAGCCTCGGACGGCACCGATCCGGAGGCCGAGCTACAGAGGAGTCCGCGATGGCCGAGACCGGCGGTCAAGATGGGATCGGTGCCTAGATCTCCCGTCTTATGTGCCGCGCCCGCAACGGTGCCGGGGCTCTCCAAGACCTCAAAGGCTGACCTCGCGACGACGGCGTCGCCGGAATTGGGGGGAGCGTATCCGGCCCCTCGATAGAGGGCCGCCACGGCGCGGACGGTGTGTGCCGTGACGGTCGAAGCCGTCGATTCGTCAAGCTGAACCAGGAGCCCGGCGCGGACGAGCGCGTCATTGACTAGCCGCGCGTCCGGACCCGTGTCGTTGAGCCTCAGCTCGCGGTAGAGAGGGAACGACCCGATGGCCGCGAAGACAGGGCTTCCGTTGACTTCGCCGATCAACGTTCCGTCGCCGATCGGATCCCCTTCATTGAGGGGCGCCTTGGTCAGCACCCTCGGGGTTGTCGCCGGGCCCATCACGGCGGCCTCCGAAAGGAAGCCCGGCTTGCAGGTCAGCTGGACGCTGTCCTGCAGCTGGCGTTTCTCTATACTCGCGGTTATTTCGGATGGAGGTGGGGGAGCGGCCTCGGCGGCCCTTTGAGCTGTCGACTTCAAACTGGACGCCGCAAGCACCGTGCCGCCCGTCGCAACAATCGCGGCACTGACAATGAGCGTGATCGTGAGCTTGCTCTTCTTCACCCAAGGTCCCCCGTGCTTGCATGCCCTAATTCCTGCGACGCCAGGACCGTCGCAGGAACTAGGGGGTGAATGTTGGTGGCTAGGCCCACGCGACGTAGTCGGCCATGTCGTTGAAGCCCGCGGTCCTCAGATCGTCCTCGTACCAGCCCGCGGGGAGAAGCTGGCCGTTGTAGGGCCTCCCGTTTCGCCACTCACCAATCGCGAACCCCTGGGACCTGCAGGCGTTCGTCCACGAGGAGGCGCGGTCGTGGAGCGAGCCGTTAAGGTCCGTGTAGGAGGCGTAGCCGCTAACAGACTGCTTCGCCCCGCCGCGGTATGTGTGTTCATAGATGCATACGGTGCTGGTTGAGCAGCCGTAGATATCGGCATGGGCGGGTGCAGCCGCGAAGGCGGCCCCGCCGAGAACGCCCGCAACGACAAGCCCAACCGAACCCGCTCGATGGAGTTTCACTTCTTTCTCCTTGCATTCGACGCGAACCAACTGTTCAGCCAGAGGCCCGTCGAGTGAAGGCAGGCGTGCCGCTGGGTATCGAAAGTTCAGCATGCAGGGATAACGTCTCCGTGAAGCAAAGGCCAGACTCTCAGTGGTGGACGCCCGGAATCGGCCTCATCGGCCAAAGAACTCAGTGTCCCTCCGGTTTTCCTGTGAAAGATCAGTGGCCCAACGTGAAAGATCAGTGGTCTCTGCGCAGGAGAGGCCGTCGCAGCAGGTCCGAAACCCCAACAGCGCATTAAAACGACAACGCCGCACCGGAGACGGACGCCTGTCCCCTGTGTGGGCGGCGTCCGCCTCCGTTGCGGTGTCAGCTCAAGCCTTGGTCAAGCGAACCAGCGACTACGCGGCTGGTTCGACGATCGGCGCTTCCTGCAGAACGGGTTCCGGAACGCCCGGCGCCGGCCAGCCCACCACCTTCTTCGGCCGGGGCTTCGCGAAGGTGCGGACCTTCGACGTCGTGAGCCCGAGGCGGACGAGGGACTCCGCCGCAGCGACGGCGGCAGCGACGCCGTCGACCACCGGAACCCCGCAGCGCTCGCGGATGCGCTCTTCGAGCTCCGCCATGCCCCCGCAGCCCAGGACGATCACCTCGGCCTTGTCCTCCCGCACGGCCCACTCGGCCTCGGCGACAATCGCCTCGATAGCGCGCTCGGGGTCGGCCTCGAGCTCGAGCACAGCCATCCCGGAGGCCCGTACTGATGCACACCGCGCGTCGAGCCCGGCAAGCTTGAGGCGGTCTTCGATGAGGGGGACGGTGCGATCGAGCGTCGTGACGACCGAGAACTTGTGGCCCAAGTACATCGCGGTCGCGGCGGCGGCCTCGGTGATATCTACGACGGGCACATCGAGCAGCTCCTGGAGCCCCTCTCGCCCGTGCTCTCCGTAGCCGGCCTGGACGACGGCGTCGAACTCGCCGTCGTACCTCGTCACCGCATCCATGACCGCGACCGCCGCGAGATAGCTCTCGAAGTTCCCCTCGCATGAGTCGGCACCGAACCGTGGGGTGATGCCCACGATCTCCGTGCCCGGCAGGGCCGCGCGGCGGGCTTGTGCCGCGATGGCGTCCGTCATGGACTGGGTGGTGTTGACGTTGGCGACAAGGATGCGCATCGGAAACTCTCTGGCTAGTGGTGTGCTTGGGGACGTCAGTGGACCACAGGGACGGCGATCGCCTCGCCGTCGGCGTCGTGGAACTGGCGACGACGGTCGGCGATAAGCCAGTAGGCAATGGCACCGAGACCCGCGCCGAAGAACCAGGCGAACTCCGAGAGGACGTTGAGCGCCGGGACGAACGCGATCGCGAGGGCGACGGCCGCCGCCGGGACGAGCGCGGCGATTGCCCGCGGGTTGACGCCACGGCGGTAGTGGTACTCGCCAGTGGGTTCTTCCGTGTACAGCTCCCGGACGTTGACGCGGCCGCGGCGGACCAGCCAATAGTCGGCCATGATGACGCCGAACAGCGGGCCGAGCAGCGCTCCGAGTCCACCGAGGAAGTACACGATCACGGCGGGGTTGTTGTAGAGGTTCCACGGGAGGATGACGAGGCCGATCACCGCGGAGACGAGCGCTGCCTTGCGGAAGTTGAGCCGCTTCGGGAAGAGGTTCGTCAGGGCGTAGGTCGGGGCGACGAAGTTGGCCATGAGGTTGACCGCGACCGTCAGCACGAGGAGCGCGAGGGAGGCGCAAGCGAGGAGGAACGTGTTCGGGATGGCCTGGACGACGTCGGACGGGGAGGTGATGATCCTGCCGTCGATCTTGAACTGGGCACCCGCGAGGACCACGCTGACGGCGCCGAACAGGAGCATGTTGATGGGGATGCCCCAGAAGTTGCCCTTCACGATCGACTTCTTGGACTTGGCGGCCCGGGTGAAGTCGCAGAAGTTGAGGACGAAGGTGCCGTAGATCGAGACCCAGAGCGCACCGCCGCCGAAGATATGCCCCCACATCGCCGGCCCCGTGAGGCTGGTGTTCGTGTGCCAGGCGATCGAGAAGCCGGCACGGCCGAACATCCAGATGGCGAGGGCGAGCATGGTCGCGAGGATGATCGGGCCGGCGAAGGCCTCGTACTTGCGGATCATCTCCATCCCGTAGCTCACGATGATGACCTGCACGATCCACAGCGCGACGAACGCTATCCAGCCGAGCGGGGACAGGCCGAGGATGTCGCCCTGATCGAGAGGCTTGAGGCTCGGCGCGAGAGCCACGAGGAGGACGCGGAGGACGACGGACGCGAGGTACGTCTGGATCCCGAACCACGCGATGGCCACACCGCCGCGGATCAGTGCTGGGATCTGCGCCCCATGGATGCCGAACGAGATACGGCTCATGACGGGGAACGGGACGCCGGTCTTCTGGCCCATGAATCCCGAGAGCGTGAGCAGTCCGAACAGGAGCGCCGCGCCGAATCCCAGCGCGCCGAGCACCTGCCAGCCGCCGAGCCCGAGGGCGAAGAGGCCGATCGCGAAGGCGTAGTTGCCGAGGCTGTGCACGTCGTTGGCCCAGAGGGTGAAGATGCTGTAGGCGCTCCAGCTGCGGCCAGACCGCTGCGTCGGGGCGAGGTCGCGGTTGTAGAGGCGTGGGCTGAGGGCGACGGGAATCGACCGGGACGGGAAGGGCGACGACGGCGACTGTGCCGTGGCGGTCGGCTCACCGCTGGAGGGGGCTGAGTCGGAGGACGACCCACGGCTCGTGCCGGCGTCTGCGGCACCGGCATTGGGTGTGGGGACTGTCAGCGGTTGGACGGCGATGTCCGGGTTGCTGTTCATTGTTCTCTTTCGGATCGGTGCTGGCGGATTGGGGTCCGCGTTTGGGGATCCGCTGGCCTGTTTGGGGCTGTGAGGCTCAGCTGTCCGGCTCGGCGGCCGGTGTGCGAGGAGTTTCGGTGTGGTGTGACCGGCCTCTCATCGCTTGGTATACAAACTACGCTGGGATACCAAAGCTGGCAAGAGGTTGGGCGAAAGTGATATTTGAGGCTCTTTTGCTGTCAATTGGGATACCGAATTCCCGGCCCCAGGTTTTCGTGAAGCGGGGCCGCTAGACCGGCTCAAGGCCGAGCTCCCCACCTTTCTGACCGGAATCCCCCGAGTTTGAGTGACGTCGGCCGCGACACGCCGAGAAATTCCCGTGGCGCGCCGTTGCAGAGCCGCATCAGCCGCGAAAAGTGGGGAGGACGGCGGGGAAGGTGGGGAGGATGGCGGGGAACCTGGGGAGGACGGCGGGGAACCTGGGGAGGACGGCGGGGAAGGTGGGGAGGACGGCGGGGAACCTGGGGAGGCCGGCTTTGAAAACTCAGCCCGCAACGCAGCGAACGCCGCACCTTCCGCGTCCGTCCGAAGACGAATGCGGCCGATGCGGCGTTCGAAGGGTGGGCGCTGGCGCGCCGTCGGCTGGATCCCGGTTCGCGACCGGGGTCGGAAGCCTCGTTGGGTCAGGTCTTGTTGGGCCAGGTCTTTGTTGGGCGGGGCCTTACCGGGCCGGGAGCTGGAGGACCTGGCCGGGGAAGATGAGGTTCGGGTTGGCGATGGCGCTCGCGTTGGCGTCCGCGAGGCTCTCCCAACCGCCGGTCACGCCGAGCTGCTGGGCGATGGCGCTCAGGGTGTCGCCGGCCTTGACCGTGTAGGTCTGGCCAGAGACGGCAACCTGCGAAGCGTGGCGCGGAGCAGCCTGGACAGGGGCAGCCTGGACAGGAGCGGCCTGAACCGGGGCAGCCTGAACAGGCGCAGCCTCGGGGGTCACGGTGGCAGCCTTGGGAGCAACCTGTACAGGGGCGGCCTGAACGGGAGCGGCCTGGATGGGGGTCGGGTTCGCGCCGGCAGTGCCGTAGAGGCCGAGCTTCGCGGAGCAGGCGGGCCATGCGCCCCAGCCCTGGCTTGCGAGGACGCGCTCGGCAACGGAGATCTGGGTAGCCGGGGAGGCTTGGTTCGGCATCCCGGTTCCGCCGTAGGCCTGCCACGTGCTCAGCGTGAACTGGAGGCCGCCGTAGAAGCCGTTGCCCGTGTTGATGGCCCAGTTGCCACCGGACTCGCACTGGGCGATCGCGTCCCACGTGGACGTGCTGGCCGCGTTGGCGGCAGGGGCCGCGAGTGCGGCGCCGCCGATGGCAGCACCGGAGATGGCGGCGAGGGCGAGAGAACGACGTGCAGCAGTTTTGAAGGTCTTCTTCATGGGTTCTCAGATGCTCGGGACTCCACCGGCACTCGTTCCGTCCCCGGAAGTCGACGTGCGCCGCCGGTCCCTGACAGTTTGAGGTCAGGACGATGGTGACTGCGCAAACGGCGGCGAGCGGTGGACGGCAGTACCCGGCATATGCAGCCGATGGCGCAAAATGCCTCGGCGTTGTGCCCGCTGGGTCGGGCGGTCCGTTATCGAACCTTGACCTACCCTAGAGTACAAATCCTTCGTTGCCAAATCGTGATCGGAGGCGGTTGCCGCTCACTCGATGAGGCTTCGCACGTCCTCTGCAGTGAGGGCGGAGGAGAACATTGCGTCGTCGTCCATGACGGATGTGAAGAGCGCAGCCTTCTTCTCCTTGAGCTGCATGACTTTCTCCTCGATCGTCCCCTTCGCCACGAGGCGGTACGTCATGACGGCGCGCTCCTGGCCGATGCGGTGAGCGCGGTCCACAGCCTGCGCCTCGGCGGCTGGGTTCCACCACGGATCCAGAAGGAAGCAGTAATCGGCTTCGGTCAGGTTGAGACCGAAGCCCCCGGCCTTGAGCGAGATGAGGAAGACTGGCGCGTCGCCTTCCTTGAACGAGCGGACGACGGCGCCCCGCCGCTTCGTGGACCCGTCCAGATAGGCGTAGGGGATTCCAGCGGCATCGAGACGTTCGGCTGCCTTGCGGAGGAACGACGTGAACTGGCTGAACACGAGTGCGCGATGGCCCTCTGCGATGACGTCGTCGAGCTGTTCGAGGAGCACATCGAGCTTGGCGGGGGAGACGCCGCCGAGCGCTGGATCGACCAGTGCCGGGTCCAAGGCCATGAGCCGCAAGAGCGTGAGCGAGCGGAAGACGATGAACCTGTTGCGGTCGAGGTCCTCGACGAGGCCGAGCACCTTCTCGCGTTCGCGCTGGAGGTACTGCTCGTAAAGCCGGCGGTGCTTCGGCGCAAGGTCGACGTCGAGCCGCTGTTCGACCTTCTCGGGAAGCTCGGAGGCCACGGCTTCCTTCGTGCGGCGCAGCATGAGCGGCCGAACACGCCTGCGGAGCTGGGCAAGACGCTTGGCATCGCCGTTCTTCTCGATGGGTCGGGCAAAGTCCTGCGCGAAGACGCTGGCCCCGGGAAAGAGCCCCGGCGCGACGATCGCGAAGAGCGACCAGAGCTCCATCAGGTTGTTCTCGAGCGGAGTACCTGTCAGCGCGAGCTTGAACGGTGCCTCAAGGTCCCGCGCGAACTGATGGGCCTTCGTCGCTCGGTTCTTGAGGAACTGGGCCTCGTCCATGATGAGGCCGTCCCAGGGGAGCTCGGAGTACGCGTCGGCGTCCAGACGGAAGAGTGCGTAGCTCGTGACCACGACGTCGGCGCCAGCCACGGCCTCCGAGAGCGGTATCCCGGCCGCCCCTTGGGTGTCCGTGATGGCGACCGTCCGCAGTGACGGTGCGAAGCGCTCGGCTTCGACGGCCCAGTTGGGCACAACCGATGTCGGCGCGACGACAAGGAAAGGCGCCCGGCCGGCATCGTGCGCTGATTCCGAAGCCGCGCCAGCAGCGCTGCCAGCGTCGCCGCCCGGGCCGCCCGAACCCGTGCCTCCGGCGTGGTCACCCGATTCCCGCGCATGCAGCAGCAGCGCGAGCGCCTGAAGGGTCTTCCCCAGGCCCATGTCGTCCGCGAGGACGCCGCCGAGCCCGTGCCGCCACAGGAACGCAAGCCACTCGAATCCTTCGTGCTGATACGGGCGCAGCTCGGCGACGAGGCCCGCCGGAATCGGAACCGGGTCGAGGGCCTCGGGCTCGAGGAGCCCCCGCACCGTCTGGCGCCAGCGCGGCGGCTCGACCGTCTCTCCCGCGAGCTCGGCGATCTCGTCCCACAGACCCGCCTGGTACAGGCTCAGCCTGGGCGGCTTCGGTGGGCCGCCCTCGGCCTTCCACTCGCGCAGTTCGTGGGAGGCGTCGATGATCTCTTTGAGGCGCAGGATCTCCGGCGTGTCGATCCTGAACCACGACTTGTCCGGAAGCATGATCTTCGTCCGCCCCCGCGCGAGCGCCACGAACACGTCCTGGAAGGCGACCTGCCGTCCCTCGACCGTGATCATGAGCCCGAGATCGAACCAGTCCCGCTTGTCGCTCTCCACTGCGCTCAGCACTAGCTCGGGCACGCCATCGAGCCGCCGATAGTCAGGCTTGTCCCCGCGCAGGACGACCTCGAGCCCCTCGACCTTCCGCAGCTCGGGCAGCGTCCGCTCGGCGAAGTCGGCCGTGTCAAGATCCGCGAGCGTCGCGTCGCCGAGGGCGTGGCGGCCCAGAGCGCTGTCCTCGAGAGCGTCCGCAACGCGGCCGACGACGGCGGCCTCCGCGATCTCGTCCCTCGAGTGCGGCTCGTTCGGCGCGGCGTAGAGCGGAAGCTGCCGCACGTCGTCGCCCGTCCGGTACTCCCAGTGCCATGCGAGACGCAGCCGGTCCCTTGGCTCGAATGTTGCGGTGAGCACGAGGACGGGCGGCTCGATGGGCGGGAGCTCGACGCTGCCGTCGCTGCTCGAGACGGCGAGGCTTCGAGCGAGGTCGGGATACAGCTCCCCGAAGAACATCTCGCTGTCCTCGTCGGGGATGTGAATCGGCTCGCGACGCTTCAGGAGCGCACGCTCGCGATCGGTTAGCGGGTGCGAGGCGCGGGCGAGCACGATGAGCTCGTCTTTGCCGTTCCGCAGCGCGGCGTACGCGCCGTGGTCGCCGATCGGACCGGCCGACGACGCCGGGACCTCCTCCCCGCCGAAGGCGAGCGACGGCGCGACGGTCAGCCCGCCGTCGTCCGCCTTCCGCACGTCGACACTCACCTCCGCGACACCCGCGACGTGGATCTGCACCGAGTTCTTCGTGCCCACAAGCTCAATCCCGGCAGCGGCCGCGTCATCCAGCACGTTCCACCAGAGCGAACTGTTGAAGTCGTCGACGTAGATCCAGGGATCGTTGGGGCGCCAATAGTTGCCGCCGTCGGCGAGCTGGAGCGGCTGAACCTGCTGCAGAACCCGGAACTGGGCGGGGTCGAAACCGCCTGTGTAGTCGCGCCGACCGAACGTTGACCAGCCCAGGCTTCCGCGGTTCCATCGTCCCGTTACCGGGTCTTTGCTCGCAGGCCGGATGCCGAGCTTCACACCTTCTTTGTGCTGCCTTGCGTACGCGAGCCCGTACTTCTTCTTCTTCTTGTGGGCGTCGAGGTCACGCAGTTCGAACTGGAGAGCCAGTTGGACCCGCCGTGCCGAGCCGGGCGTGGACCCGGATGGGGTGAGGATCTCGGCAAGGGCCGTCCGCCATGCGGGCTGCTTGTTGCGGGCCGCGCCGGCCGGGGAGGCGACGCCCATCCGGGCCCGCACGGTCTGCTCGTTGGCCGCGAGGACTGCCGCGGGCATGTGCTTGCAGTCGCTCCCGACCGGGCAGGTGCACCAGCCGCCCTCGTACAGGTCGCGTCCCGGTGCCTGGCGAATGCGCACGAGGCACTCGTAGGGCTCGGGGTCGCTGCCCTGCACCTCCGCCGTGAGCTCGCCGCTCTTCGCATTCCAGTTGAAGTTCAGGACGTGCCCGCCGCGCGCGTACGCCGTCGCCCGCGCGAGCGTTGTCGGGCCGACCGTCCGGACGAGCCCCTGGACGTCGACCATCGGCAGGTCAGGGGAGAAGGGCACGATGCCATCCTCCCACGCACCCACGACACTCCTCGGCCCGCTCCGTGAGGGCGGACGCACCCCGCGAGGGGACGTTCCCGCGAGGGCGGACGTCTGCTGCGAGGGCCGACGTCTGCGCTACCGCAGCAGACAACCCCCTATCGCGACACGGCCGCCTCGGGCACCTGCAGCCCAGTGCCGAGCCCCCGCACGGTCCACCCTGCCCCGCGCCACTCGTCGCGGTCGAGGACGTTCCTCGCGTCCACCACCACCGGCCGGGCAACGATGTGGGCGAGGTCGTCGGGACTCAGCTTCCGATACTCGGCCCACTCGGTCAGGAGCAGGACGAGCTCCGCGCCCTCGCATGTGGCCCGGACGCTGGCCTCGAACTGGAGCTGCGGGTATCGCATCCAGGCGTTGTTGATGGCCTTCGGATCGGTGACGACCACATGGGCGCCCGCCTCTCCCAGCCGCAGCGCGACGTCGAGGGCGGGGGAGTCGCGAATGTCGTCGGTGTCCGGCTTGAACGCGGCCCCGAGGACGGCGATGCGCCTGCCGCTGACGGAGCCGCCGCACAGCTCGGCAGCGATCGACGCGACCCGGCTCCGTTGGCCCACGTTGATCGAGTCGACGAGCCCCATCCAAGCGTCCACCGAGTCGACGTCGAGCTCCCGAGCCTGGGCGCGGAATGAGCGGATGTCCTTCGGGAGGCAGCCCCCGCCGAAGCCGAGCCCGGCGGCGAGATACCGTTGCCCGATGCGCGGGTCAAGCCCCATAGCGGCGGCGAGCTGCGTGACGTCGGCCCCCGCCGCGTCGCATAGCTCTGCCATGGCATTGATGTAGGAGAGCTTCGTCGCGAGATAGGCGTTGGCCGCCGACTTGATGAGCTCCGCCGTCGCGAAGTTGCAGACGATCTGCGGCACACCCGCGTGCAGGAGCGGCGCGTAGACCTCGTCGAGCGCGCGGAGGACCGAGGGGGCGGCAGCATCGCCGTCGTCCACTCCGTACACGAGGCGATCCGGCACGAGCGAGTCCTTGACCGCCGTGCCCTGCCTCAGGAACTCGGGGTTCCACGCGAGTTCGACGTGCGTCCCCCCGAGCCAGGACCGCACCCGCAGAACCGTCCCGACAGGCACGGTGGACTTGCCGACGACGACGGACCCCGCCTTCGCGTGCGCCGCGAGAGAGCGGGTGGCCGCCTGGAGATACGTGAGGTCGGCGAGCTCGCTCGTCTTCGACTGCGGGGTGCCGACGCAGAGGAAGTGCACGTCGCAGTCTGCGACAAGAGCCATGTCTGTGTCGAATGTAAGGCGGCCAGTCGCTCGGCCCTCGGCAAGGAGCTCCTCGAGGCCGGGCTCGAAGAACGGCGCGAAGCCGCGCGCCAGATGGCCCACCTTCTCGGCGTCAGCGTCGATGCCCACGACGTCGTGGCCCATCGACGCGAGGGTGGCTGCGTGGACGGCCCCGAGGTAGCCGCATCCGATGACCGAGATTCTCATTCAGATTCCTTCCGGAAGTGGGTGACCTCAGCACACGGCGAGGGACGCGCGGGCGGTGATGACGTCGTCGTAATGGCGCACAAGCTGGGAACAGATCGAAGGCCAGGTGCGGCCCTGCACGCTGCGCAGGGCAGCCTCGGCGAATGCGGCCCGCTTCGCGTCGTCGCCGATGAGGTCCTGCACGTACGAGCGGAGCTCATCGAGCCGGCCCGGCGTGTAGAGCCAGCCCGTCTTCGAGTTCTCGACGAGGTCAAGCGGGCCTCCGCGGCCCGTCGCGACGACCGGCACGCCCGAGGCCATGGCTTCCTGGATGGTCTGGCAGAACGTCTCGAACTCGCCCGGATGGACGAACAGGTCGAAGCTCGCGACCATTCGGGCGAGGTCTTCGCCGCCTTGGAAACCCGCGAAATGGGCCGAAGGCAGCTGGGCCTCGAGAGTCGTCCGGAGGGGGCCGTCGCCCACGATGACGAGCTGCGTGTCCCGGCCGTCGGCGAGCACGCGAAGGTCCTCGACCTGCTTCTCGGCGGCGAGCCGGCCCACGTAGCCGATGATCTTCTGGGGCCTCCCGCCAGCGGCGCGGCCCGTGACCGAAGCCCGCCACGCGTCGTCGCGCTTGGCTGGATTGAAGCGGTCCGTATCCACGCCGCGTCGCCACAGCGCGGCATCGAAGATCCCGCGGCCCCGCAGCTGGTTGAGCGCGAAGGTCGACGGTGCGAGGGTGCGGTCTGCGAGGAGGTGGATCTTCTCGACCCGCTCCCACGCCCAGTTCTCGAGGAACGGCACCCCGTAGCGCGCCGCATAGCTGGGAACCTCGGTCTGGTAGATGGCCACCGTGGGGATGCCCAGGCTGTGGGCGGCGCGGACGGCACGCCACCCGAGCTCGAACGGCGAGGCGAGATGCACGACGTCGGGCGCGAACCGCTTGAGGATCCGACGGACCTTCGGGACGGCGCCGAATGCGACCCGGACCTTCGAATAGCCCACCATCGGCATCGACGGCAGGCGGTGGACAAGCGCCCCCGAGACGTATTCCGGCCCCGTCCCCGAGTCCCCGGCGGGGGCAATCACGAGGACGTCGTCTCCGCGTTCCTGGAGGTGATCCAAGACCCGCAGAACCGAATGGACCACTCCGTTCATCTGGGGCAGGAACGATTCGGCGACTATCGCGATCCTCACGCTCCCAAGGTCCCCCGTGCGCCTGAAGGTCTGGCGGAAACCGCGTGACGGCGAGGGGAAGGCTTGGTTAACGCGAGGCTTCCCGCCCGCTCCTCGTTTCGGGTACGGCTAATCGCCGTTTCAGGCGTTTCGGGTACGCCAACTCGGGATTATCTGTACCCGAGACGGTTGGGGGCGGGAGTTGGCGTACCCGAGACGGTTGGGGGCGGGAGTTGGCGTACCCGAAACGACCAGGGGCGGGAGTTGGCGTACCCGAGACGGTTCGGCTAGGGGAGGAGCGTGGCCTTTCTCGGCGCCGCCGCGGAGAGGGCGGCCACGACGAGGGCGAGAGCTCCGAGCCCCCAGCCGATCCCCGCGCCAGAGGCGATTGCGCCGACGAGCAGCGGCCCCCCGGCGTCGCCCATTTCGCGCCCAAGCTCAGCGCTGCCCATGGTGCGGCCCATCCGCTCGGCCGGCGTCGCGTCGGCGAGGTGGGCGAACGCGATGGGCGTCGCGAGCCCGATCCCGCCGCCTACGAGGAGCGCCGCGACGTACACGGCGAAGGCCGTCGCGCCCTGCCCGGCGAGCGGAAGGAGGGCCGCAACGGCAGACCCGAGCGCGATCGCGAGCAGCCCACCGGCCATGCCCCAGCGGTCACCGATCCGTCCGGCGTCGCGAAGCCGCCCGATGCGCGGCTGGACGAGCGAGGACGCGAGCGCGAGGACGGTGACGACGGCGACGCTCTCCAGGGTTCCGAGGCCCGCCCTGGCTGCGAGGGCCGGGAGGAAGCCGACGGCGGCTCCGAGGGAACCCGTCGCTCCGGCGAGCACGAGGGTCGGGCCAAGGAACGAACGGTCGGCCAGTTGACGCGCGAGGTCAGCGACGGTGTAGCGCGGCCGTGGGAGCGGCTCGATCCGGGGCACAGCGGCCGCGACCCATACGGCGACGACGACAGCCAGCGCCGCGAGAACGCCGAAGAGGGCCGGGAAGCCGCCCACGATCAGGGCGCCAGCGCCGAGCAGCGGACCGAAGGCATAGCCAAGCCCCTTCCACGATCCGTAGCGGCCGAAGTAGCGGCCGGTGCTCTTCCCGGCAAGCCGGGCGACGCTCGCGGATGACGCAGGCGAAAAGGCGGAGGCGGCCGCTCCTTGACCGAGGCGGGCGAGCGCGAGGATCAGCGGCTGCCCCGACCAGAGCCCCACGAGAGACGCGAGGGCGAAGCCGATCAGGCCACCCACGATGACGGGCTTAGGGCCGATCCTGTCCGAAAGCGAGCCGAAGACGGGCTTGAGGAACACCTCTGCCACGTCGTACAGGGCGAGCAGCACTCCGAGGACGAGGAGGTTGAGGCCGAGATTACCGTTGTTGCTCTCCGCGCCGAGGGCCGCCGCGATGCTGTGGGCCCCGAAGGCGGTCGTGAAGCCGGCCGCGTACAGGGGCACGACGGCGGCGCTTGCCGCCTGAGGGCGTGGTTGGCTCACCGGTGAAGTCTACGGACACGACGACGGCGCGGACTCCGCCGAGTTGGTCCGCGCCGTCGGTTTCGGTTGGCTCCTTGGGGCTATGCCTGGTCCTCCACGTTCGTCGCGAGGTATCAGTCGGATACGGCCAGACGAGGCCGACGATGATCGTCGGCCTCTCTCCTCCTGCATCAACTACTAAAATTTTACGCCGTGTAGTGGATTGGCGTACGTGCCCAAGCTCACATGCGATGAGGGGGAGGGGCGGAATGCGAAGCGGCTCCGCGAGGTTGCCGCCAGCATGACCCTTGAGAGCATCGAAACCGGCCGTGCGGCCCTCGCAGACCTCTTCACCCCTGTCGATCTGGGCTCGCTCCACGTTCCCAACCGCTTCGCGATGGCACCGATGACGCGCGAGTTCTCCCCCGAAGGGACCGTGACGGACGAGGTGGTCTCGTACTACGCCCGCCGCGCTGCTGCCGGAGTCGGGCTCCTCATCACGGAGGGTGTGTACGTCTCGGAGGACTCGGGTCCGAGCACCCGGGTTCCGCGTCTCTTCGGCGGGTCTCAGCTCGAGGCGTGGAAGCGACTGGTCGAGGCGGTTCACGCCGAGGGTGGCCTCATCGCCCCACAGCTCTGGCACCTCGGCGCCGAGCGCGGGGACCATCCGCAGTACAACCTCGAGCTTCCGACCCTGAGCCCCTCGGGCCTCTCGTCGTCGGGCAAGGCCCGCGGGCGCGCGGCCACGGTCGCCGAACTCGAGCGCATCCGCGACGACTTCGCCCGCGCTGCCGTGGCAGCCAGGGCGGCGGGCTTCGACGCTGTCGAACTCCACGGGGCCCACGGCTACCTTCTCGACCAGTTCCTGTGGGAGGGGACGAACCGCAGGGATGACCGCTACGGCGCCTCGCTCGAGGCGCGCACCCGCTTCCCGGCCGAGGTCGCCGCCGCGGTACGCGCCGCCGTCGGCCCCGAAATGCCGGTCATCTTCCGGTTCTCCCAGTGGAAGTCGGGCGACTACGCGGCCCGGATCGCGAAGACGCCCGCCGAGCTCGAGATCCTCCTCGGCTCCCTCGCCGAGGCTGGAGTCTCCGTGTTCCACGCCTCGACCCGCCGCCACTGGGAGCCGGCATTCCCCGAGGCCGAGGGGCCGGACGCTCAGCTGGGCCTCGCCGGCTGGGCGAAGAAGGTCACCGGGCTGCCCTCGATCGCGGTCGGCTCCGTCGGGCTCAACCAGGCCTTCCAGGTCGCGTTCCAGGAGGGCGGGCGGGCCGAGACGACCGGCTTCGAGCCGCTGCTCGAACAGTTCGCCCGCGGAGAGTTCGACCTCATGGCTGTGGGCCGCGTGCTCCTGAGCGATCCGGCTTGGGTGGCCAAGGTCCGCGACGGCCGGTTCGACGAGATCCTCCCCTTCAACGCGGAGGACCGCGAGACGCTCAGCTGAGTTCACCCGCGCTCCCGCCCGCTTGTGTTTTCCCAATCGGTCGGGGGCGCGGCGTGTCTCGCCTTGACGCCTTCGCAGAGCATCAGAAGTGGGCCGGAGCGCGGGCGCCCAGCCAGTCGTAGTCGCCCAACCTCCGGTGCGCCTGAGCCGCCTCGCGCCCGGAGCGTGGCACAGTGGGACCCGATGAAATTGCGCTCCGACCAGTCCGGGATCCGCGGCCTGCCGATGCCGCTTTGGCTTCAAGGCGGCGTGGAGGCGCTGCAGGCTGTGCTCATTTCAGCTGTTGCCGCGCTCGTCCCGATCGTGGCCGTCTGGCTCACGGGTGGATTCGGTTCGCTGCAGGTGGCGGATGCGATGCGGCTCGGGGGACAGGCGTGGCTGCTCGTCCACGGCGTTCCGCTCTATCTCGCCGAGGCGGCTCCCGCGTCCGACGGCGGAGTGGCGCCTTCCGCGCCCACCGTCCTGAGCCTCATCCCCCTCGGGTTCGCCCTCGTGCCTTTCCTGCTCTCATGGCGATCGGGGCGCCGCCTCGCCCGCGCGTCCTACGCTGACACGCTGTGGCAGGGGCTCCTCGGCGCGGCGGCCCTCTACGCGCTCGCAGGCTTTGCGACGGCGTTCGTGTGCAGCACGAGCGCCGTGAGCGCAAGCGTGGCCCTGGCTGCATCGGTCCCCCTCATCCCGGTCGGGTTTGGGCTCA
The DNA here is from genome assembly GCF_022539255.1 of Sinomonas terrae. Lineage (NCBI taxonomy): Bacteria > Bacillati > Actinomycetota > Actinomycetes > Micrococcales > Micrococcaceae > Sinomonas > Sinomonas terrae. The sequence continues at coordinate 3,274,559 of NZ_JAKZBV010000001.1, read as the reverse complement.
TCATCGGGGCGCGCCGCGAGGCGGGCTCATGGAGCCGGCTTATCGGCGTGGACGCGGTCGACTGGATCGCGCGCACCGGGCAGTATTCGCGCTGGGCGGGCAGCTACGTCTGGGCGGTAGTCCGCGCGGGGTTCGTCGCCGCCGTCGGCGCCTTCGGACTCGCCTCGGCGCTCTTGGCGCTGGACCTTGCAATCCGTTGGGCGGACGTTGTCACCGTATACGAGGCCCTCCGGGCCGGCGGCGTGGGTGGCGCGGCCCTTACAGTGGCACAGCTCGGCTACCTCCCGAACCTCGCGGTCTGGTCGCTCGGCTGGTCTTCCGGCGCGGGCGTCATCCTCGGGGCCGGTTCGAAGGCCGGCGCTCTTTCGACGGCGGTAGGTCCACTCCCGCCCATCCCCGTCCTGGCCGCGCTCCCGACGTCGTCCGTGTCCCTCGCGGCCGCCGCCGTCGTGCTCCCTGTCCTCGCCGGCGTGCTGGGCGGCTGGTGGTTCCAGCGGGCAGGGGAGGACCACTTCGACGAGTGGATCTCCATCAAGGTCCCCGCGCGGTGGTTCTCAGCGTCGGTCTCCGCGCTCGTCCTCGGCGCCTTCGTCGGTGCCGTCGCCGGGGCGTTGGCCGCGGCTGCGGCCTGGCTCTCCGGCGGCTCGGCAGGCGTCGGCCGCTACTCCCTCGTAGGGCCCAACCCGCTTTCGATGCTCATCTGGGTGGGGATCGAGGTGGCGATCGGAACAATCGTCGGCTACTCGCTCGCCCCGTGGCTCGAGCGCGGCCAGCTCGCCCGCGCCGATGCCGAAACCGTCAGCGCCTGAACGACGCCGTCAGGCGGCCGCAGGATCTCGCCTATCGTGGACCCATGCGCATCGTGGTCCTCGTCTCCGGCACCGGCTCCAACCTGCAGGCGGTCATCGACGCCGCGACGGCGGGTGAGCTCGACGTCGAGATCGCTGCGGTCGGCGCGGACCGCGAGGGCACGTACGGCATCGAGCGGTCCGAGGAGGCTGGCCTCGAAACGTTCGTGGTCAACTTCAACTCGTTCGAGACGCGCGCCGAGTGGGACGCCGCACTAGCCGAGCGGATCGCGTCGTACGCACCCGACGTCGTCGTCTCCTCGGGCTTCATGCGGATTGTGAGCCCCGACTTCATCGAGCGCTTCGGAGGCCGCTACCTCAACACACACCCGGCGCTCCTGCCCGCGTTCCCCGGCGCGCACGGGGTGCGCGACGCGCTCGCCTACGGGGTCAAGGTCACCGGCTGCACGGTGCACTGGGCGGACGCCGGGGTGGACACCGGGCCGATCATCGCCCAGGAGGCGCTCGCCGTCGAGGCGGACGACGACGAAGAGTCGCTCCACGAGCGGATCAAGGTCGTTGAGCGCAGGTTGCTCATCGACGTCCTCCGCCGCCTCGCTGCGGGCGAGATTCCGGCACCTTCATCCGCTGGGGGAGACCTATGAGTGCAAGCCGTTCCGACCTTGCCGTCCGCGTCCGGGGGCTGCGGAAGACGTACGGGGACCTTAAGGCCGTGGACGGCGTCGACCTGGACATCGCGCGCGGCGAGACCTTCGCTCTGCTCGGTCCCAACGGTGCCGGGAAGTCGACGACTGTCGAGATCCTCGAGGGCTATCGGCACCGCACCTCCGGCGAGGTGAGTGTCCTGGGGGTCGACCCCGCCCACGCGAGGCTCGATTGGAAGGCCCGCCTCGGCATCGTGCTGCAGTCCACCGGGGAGAACGGTCAATACACCGTCCGCGAGCAGCTCTCGCATTTTGCGCGCTTCTACCCGAACCCCCGTAAGGTCGAGGACGTGATTGCGGCCGTGGGCCTCGAACGGCAGGCCAAGACTCGGATCGGCAAGCTCTCGGGAGGCCAGCAGCGGCGCGTCGACGTCGCGCTCGCAATCATCGGGCGCCCCGAGCTCCTGTTCCTCGACGAGCCCACCACCGGGTTCGATCCCGAAGCCCGTCACGAGTTCTGGGGTCTCATCGAGGAACTCAAGTCCGAGGGAACCACGATCCTGCTCACCACCCACTACCTCGACGAGGCCGCCCGGCTCGGCGACCGCGGCGGGGTCATCGTGGGCGGCCGGCTCATCGCCGTCGGGCGGATCGACGAGCTCGGCGGGGCCGAAGCCCGCGTCCCCCTCGTGCGGTGGGCTGACGAGGCGGGCGAGCGGCACGAGGTGCGCACGGAACGACCTGCAGAGCTCGTCGTGGAGCTCTCGGGCCAGCTGGGCGAGCCGCGCGAGCTCGAGGTGATCCGGCCGAGCCTCGAGGACGTCTACCTTGGCCTCGTCCACGCGGCGAGCTCAGCGCCCTCCGTCGCCCAATCTGTCAAAGAGGAGGAACCGGCGTGAGCATCCTCTCCCACGGGATAGCCCGCACGGGCTACGAGACGAAGGGCTACTTCCGCTCGCCCGACAGCGTCTTCTTCACCTTCCTGTTCCCGATACTCATGCTCGGAATCTTCGCAGCCGCCTTCAGCTCACGGGGCGACATGGGGCTCGGGCCCGGCTCGACCGATCACGTGTCGGTGGCCGGCTACTACCTCCCCGGAATGCTCGCCGCTGGCATCCTGCTCTCCGGGGTGCAGAACCTCGCAGTCGACATCGCGGGGGAGAAGGGCGACGGGACGCTCAAACGCCTGGGCGGGACGCCCCTTTCACCCCTCTCCTACTTCGTCGGCAAGCTGGGCAGGGTCTTCGTCACGGGCATTCTGCAGGCTGCGCTGCTCCTCGCCGTTGCGAAGCTCGCCTTCGGCGTCGCGCTGCCGACCGCCTGGAGCGCGTGGGGAACGTTCGCGTGGGTCTTCGTGCTCGGCACGGTCACGTCCGCGCTGCTCGGTATCGCGCTCTCCGCGCTTCCGCGCAGCAGCCGAAGCGCTACAGCTGTGGTCGTCCCGATTGTCCTGGTCCTGCAGTTCATCTCGGGGGTGTATCTGCAGTTTTCGATGCTTCCGACGTGGATGCAGAATCTCGCGAGCGTCTTCCCGCTCAAGTGGATCGCTCAGGGCATGCGCTCAGTGTTCCTGCCAGACGGGTTCAAAGTGCTCGAACAGCACGGGTCCTGGCAGCTGGGGTGGGTTGCCGTGTGGCTCGTGGTGTGGCTCGTCGTCGGCCTCGTGGTCAGCCGCCTCACCTTCCGCTGGATCCGCCGGGACGCGTGAGGCGTCCCGGCGGATCCAGCGGCCGACGGCGCGGGGTTCTAGCCGACGGCGCGAAACGGCCGACGGCGCGGGGTTCTAGATGCCTGCGCCCTCGTCTCCCGATTCGGTTCCTGCGGCATTTGTACCGGAGCCGAACACCTCGCCCGACTGCGGAGTGGAGTCGACTTGGCCCCTCCACGCGCCGGTTTCGGTGCCTCGCGACTCGATGAACTCCTTGAACTTCTTGAGGTCGGACCGGACTTGGAGGTCGTCGGCCCCGAAGAAGGAACCGATCTTCTCGACCGCCGAGTCCGGATCCCACTGGAACTCGACGTTGATGCGGGTCGTTTCGGGGCCGAGGGACTCGAACGTCACCACGCCGGCATGCTCCACGCCGTCGACGCTGTTCCACGCGACGCGCTGGTCTGGTTGCTGCTCGGTGACCACCGTGTCGAACTCGCGGGTCTGACCGGCGACTTTCGTGGTCCAGTGGAGGTGTGTGTCGTCCCGCTGGACGACTGACTCGACCCCTCCCATGAACTCGGGGAAGGACTCGAACTGGGTCCACTGGTTGTAGGCCTGGGAAACAGGGACGTTGACATCGACGGACTGGCGGACGGTGGCCATGGCGCTCTCCTTGGCTTGGGCTGCGTCGGAAACGAGGACCGCGGTCGGGTCCCCGGAAGGACTTGGGCGGTGGCCATTGCTTGACCTGACCGTGCCGTGCTGGCACCCGTCCACCGTAGGCACGGGCCGTGGGGAGGGTCAACGGCCGGTGCAGCGCCTCTCAGGACCGCTTGGGGCTCTTGACGGCCTTCACGACCTTGCGGCGCTTCCGGTTGAGGACGAGAGCGATGCCGATGGCCGCGAGCCACGTGTCCTTCGCCATCGCGACGCCAGCCTGGGTTGGCCGGATCCCGTCAGCTTCGGTGAGGCCCGGCGTCTTCACGTAGACGGCGACGAGGCCGGCCCCGAACGCGCTGAGGCCCAGCCCAGCGAGCTTGGTCGGCACGATGGGGAGCACGAGCGCACCTCCAAGCGCGATCTCGCCCGCGGCGAGAGCCTTGCCGAACGTCGCGGCGGGGATCTGCTTGACCTGCGGGATGGCGTTGGCCGCCATCCCTTGGAGCGCGGCAGCCCGCTCCTCGTCGAGTGAGAGCTTCGAGACGCCCGAATTGATCAGGTACGCCCCTGTGACGAGGCGGAGGATGGCGTGGCTCGGCGAAAATCCCATGATGGTCTCCTTCGTTCCCGGCGTGCGGCATGCGCCTCCAGCCTAGGGAGGCCCGCCATGATTGTCAGCCGTGTGGTTGTAGGGCAAGTCGTACTAAGGCATGCAGTTGTTGCTGGATGGGGTTTCTAGGAGGCGTGGCGGCGTCGGAGCAGCGCTCGGACGCCCACGGCGATGACCGGTGCTGCAAGCCAAGGTCCGGCGACGATGAGCGGGTCCATCCAGATGTGGGAGAGGTCCGAGCGCTTCTGTCCGAAGCGTGACGAGATGGGGTGATGGCCAGCCTCTGAAAGGACTCCGGTCTCCGTGACGGGATTGTCGGGCCGAGTGCTCACGAAGGACCGCGCGTGGGACTCCCACGCATCGACGCGGTCACCCAGGATGAGGAGGAGCCAGTGGGCGGCGCGTCCTTCGCTGAATCTCTCGTACGCGAACCTCCGGATTGCTCCCGAGGCTCCTTTGAGCGGAACGGAGGTTCCGAAGACGGGTGTGACGAACTTGTGCTCGAGCGAGCGTTCGCGCGATTCGTCCCCCGGCTGACGTTCCGGGAAGTCCCAATGCGCCCCGGTCGCACCGGGATCGTACTTCTCCCGCGGCACCGAGGGCCTGTCCCGTGGGTCGAGGTCCGCTCCCCATCCGGGGATGCGGGCCCGGAGCTCATCGGGGGAGGGATTCTGGTAGGGCCTTTCGGCTGTGTAGGGCATGGTATTCCCTCTCAGGCGGCGTTCGGGAGGATGAGCGGCTTGATGCAGCCGTCGAGCTTGGCGGAGAAGATGTGATAGCCCTCCGCGATGTGCTCGAGCGGGATCCGGTGGGTGACGATCTCGCTCGGTTTGAGGTACCCGTTCCGGATGTGCTCGAACAGCCGGGGCCACTGGCGCTTGACCGGGCACTGGTTGGAGCGGATTGTGAGGCCCTTGTTCATCGCGTCGCCGAACTTGACGGCACTGAACACCGGCCCGTAGGCGCCCAGAACGGAGACCGTCCCGCCCTTTCGGACGGCGTCGATCGCCCAATTGAGCGCGATGGGCGAGCCGCCCTGGAGCTTGAGCTTGGCGGCAGTGATGTGCTGGAAGAGGTTGCCATCTGCTTCAGCGCCGGCGGCGTCGATGGCGACGTCGGCCCCGAGGTACCCGGTGTCCTTCTTCAGCTGGAGCACGATGTCGTCGTATTCGGTGAAGTTGTACGTCTCCGCGTGCGCGAAAGTGCGGGCCTTCTCGAGGCGGTATTCGAGATGGTCGACGACGATGACGCGCCCGGCGCCCATGAGCCAGGACGATTTCGCGGCAAAGAGGCCCACGGGGCCGGCGCCGAATACGACGACGGTATCGCCCTCGCTGATGTCGCCGAGCTGCGCACCGAAATAGCCCGTCGGGCATGCGTCGGTGAGGAGCACAGCGTCCTCATCGTCCATCCAGTCTGGAATCAGCGTAGGCCCGACGTCGGCGAAGGGAACGCGCACGAACTGGCTCTGGCCGCCGTCGTACCCGCCGCAGGTGTGGGAGTAGCCGTAGATGCCGCCGACCGCGGTCGCGTTCGGGTTCACATTGTGGCAGTTCGAATACAGGCCGCGTGCGCAGAAATAGCACGAACCGCAATACACGTTGAAGGGGACCATGACGCGGTCGCCCTTCTTCAGATTCTGTACTGAGGGCCCGACTTCTTCCACGACGCCGATGAATTCGTGGCCGAAGGTCGTCCCCACGCGGGTGTCCGGCATCATGCCGTGGTAAAGGTGCAGGTCGGATCCGCAGATTGCGCCGAGGGTTACCCGGACGATGGCGTCGTTCGGGTGCTCGATCTTGGGGATGTCCTTTTCCTCGACCCGAATCTTGTACGGGCCGCGATAGACCATTGCTTGCATGGCGGGTTCGCCTTCCTCGCGCGTTCACTGCTGATTCCCGGCCACAGAGTCATCCCCCTTCGGGGATGAGGGAAACAAGCGCCCGCGCTCGCGACGGTCCACGGAGACGATCCATGGACGACGGCGCTCGATAGAATGAGCCCGAACTGCCCCCGACACCGTGCCCCATCTCGCTGCAGACGCAGTGATGTGCCGTGCGCGAGAGAGACGAGTGACTGTGATCCAGCTTGACCGTGTTCCCATCCGTCGCGCCCTGATCTCCGTCTACGACAAGACCGGTCTCGAAGACCTCGCCACGGGGCTCCATGCTGCCGGCGTGCGCATCGTCTCGACCGGTTCGACGGCGAAGAAGATCGCCGCCGTCGGGATCCCGGTGCAGGAGGTCGAGGAGGTCACCGGCTCACCTGAGATGCTCGACGGGCGCGTCAAGACCCTGCATCCGCGCGTGCACGGCGGGATCCTCGCGGACCGGCGCGTCCCGGCGCACATGGAGACGCTCGAACAGATGGGGATCGAGGCGTTCGACCTGGTCGTGGTCAATCTCTACCCGTTCGTGGAGACGGTTCGCTCGGGAGCCGAGCTGGACGCCGTCGTCGAGCAGATCGACATCGGGGGCCCGGCCATGGTCCGCTCGGCGGCGAAGAACCACGCTGCGGTCGCCGTCGTCGTCGACCCCTCGTTCTACGGCGAAGTGGTGACGGCTGCCGCGGAGGGCGGGTTCGACCTCAAGACGAGGCAGCGGCTCGCGGCGAAGGCCTTCGCGCACACCGCGGCCTACGACACTGCGGTCGCGACCTGGACCGCCAGCCAGTTCCTCGACGAGGACGCGGAAGGCGTGGTGAAGTGGCCGGCCTACGCGGGCCTCGCCCTCGAGCGGTCCGAGGTGCTCCGCTACGGCGAGAACCCACACCAGCAGGCCGCGCTGTATGTCGACAAGGCGGCGCCTGCCGGCATCGCGCAGGCCGATCAGCTCCACGGCAAGGCGATGAGCTACAACAACTTCGTGGATGCGGATGCGGCGCTGCGTGCCGCGTTCGATTTCGCCGAGCCGGCCGTGGCGATTATCAAGCATGCGAACCCGTGTGGCATTGCCGTCGCCACGCCCGGGGCCGAGGACCCGATCGCGGACGCGCACCGCAAGGCCCACGCGTGCGACCCTGTCTCCGCCTATGGCGGAGTCGTCGCGGCCAACAGGACGGTCACGAAGGGCATGGCCGAGACGCTCTCCGGGATCTTCACCGAGGTTGTCGTCGCGCCCGACTTCGAGCCCGATGCAGTCGAGATCCTCTCCAAGAAGAAGAACATCCGCCTCCTCGCGCTTCCGGAGGGCTATGACCGCTACCCGACCGAGTTCCGGCAGATCTCCGGGGGCATGCTCGTGCAGTCCTCGGACCGCCTGGACGCGGAGGGTGACGAGCCCGCCAACTGGACGCTTGCGAGCGGCGAGGCTGCCGACGAGGCAACGCTCGCGGATCTCGCCTTCGCATGGCGCGCTTCCCGCGCCGCGAAGTCGAACGCCATCCTGCTCGCGAAGGATCGCGCGTCGGTCGGTGTCGGCATGGGGCAGGTCAACCGGGTCGACTCGTGCCGCCTCGCCGTCGAGCGGGCGAACACCCTGGGGGTCGCCGTCGAGTCGAACGTCGACTCCGCCGGGGGCGCCTCGGGCGGCGATGCGAACTCGGCGCCCGAGCGGGCCCGTGGCGCTGTCGCTGCCTCGGACGCATTCTTCCCGTTCGCGGACGGCCTGCAGATCCTCATCGATGCCGGGGTCAAGGCTGTCGTCCAGCCAGGCGGCTCGGTACGCGACGAAGAGGTCATCGCGGCCGCGAAGGACGCCGGCGTGACGATGTACTTCACGGGGTCACGGCACTTCTTCCACTGATCGGTTTCCACTGATCGGTGCTCTCGACGACCAAGGGGAGGGGTGGCTGCAGCCACCCCTCCCCGTCGCAGTGCTACTGGAAAGCCAGTGCTACTGGAAAGCCAGTGCTACTGGAAAATCGCGACCGTCTGGGTGGCGTGGCTGGCCGCCGCCGACCAGAGGGCAGCCACATTGGCGGCGGTCGACGAATTGATCGCGGTCACGCTGGCCCAGTCGTAGGTCGACAGGGTGTCGCGGTCCGGCAGGGCCTCGGCGGTCTCGGCGGCGAGTTCGGCGGCTGTGATCTTGGTCATTCTGATCATCTCTCCTTCGTGATTTTTTGTGATTTGGATTGTTGTTACTTCGGTTGTTTCAATGAGAATCGCCTGGCGGCGTTTCGAATGCCGGTTGTTTCGAATGCCGGTCCGGGCGCCGAGCCGGTCCCTCGGCCACGGCAGGGCGCCGGTTCCCGGTCGCTTTGCGTCGTCAGGGTCGCTTGGTTGTCAGGGTTGGGCTAGTGCCAGCCACTGGCCGGCATTGGCTGTCGCGGTGGAATTGATCGTCGCGGCGTTGACTGCCAGCGCGAAATTGAACGCGATGACGGGTGCGACGTTGATATTGATTCCGGTAGACAGGGTGTCGCGCTCGGGAAGCATATCGGCGCGTTCTTCGGCCAGTTCGGCCATCGTGAATGCCATCATCGGTTTTCTCCTTTTTGAGCAGGGAGCACCCGGCTTCAGCCGAGGCACCCGGCGCCGGGCGGGGAACCGACGCCGGGCGCGTCTTCAACTTTGATTAACTCTGCTGATTCGGCCAGTGCGACTGATTCGGCCAGTGCGACTGGTTCAGCCAGTGTGACTGGTTCGGCCAAGGCGACTGGTTCGGCCAGGCCATTGATTCGGACAGTGTGACGGCCAAGGCGATGTTGCGTCCGAGCGCTGAGGCGCTGGCGTCCGCCACGCCGCGCCTCGCTGCTGGCAAGGAGATGCCCGGGGTTTTGCCGTGGACGTGGTCATTTCGGTCGCCCGCCTTCCGTGATGACAGCGTGGGCCTCAGAAGTGGTAGCCGAGCCGGAATCGCCCAGGTGTGGCAGCGTGGCGCGGCTTGTAGCGAATGATGGGCGGCGCCATGCGGCCGGCCGCCACATGGATGATGGAGGTCGCCAACCTCGCGAGGATCAGCAACGAGCCGACAGCCGGCAGGGCCAACAGCGTCATCGCGAGGAGCGACATGATGGCATCGAGCGGTTGCCCAAGGGCGAGGGAAACCGAGAGCCGGCTGACGTGGGCGACGATGGCTGTTGCGGTCTCGGTGAGGATGGTTGGAAGGCTCAGCGCGAGCCAGACAAGGACGCCGGCGAGGAACGGCACGACGGCGAGGACCCAGGCCGTCACGATCCTTCGGGCTGCGGGGCGGAGCTCCCGAACCCGAGCGTCTGCTTGACGGCCGGGGATGAGGCTCCGGAGCACAGGTGCCACTCGTGCGAAGAGGTCGGGGACCCCGGCGATGTCGGAGAGGACGAAATAGCCGTCGAGCCGGATGGTCGGGGGGAGCTGCTGGGCCATCTGGAGCTGAGTGACGATTGCAAGCAGCAGGAGGAGTGGGCTGCCGGTCAGCAGATAGCCGGCCCCTGCGCAGAGCACCCACCAGAGATGGAAGTACAGGCCGCCCAGGTCGGTGCGGATCCTTCCTCCCCGGCTGAGGCGGTAGGAATCCGTGACGTCCGTGAAGAACGCGGGAAAAACGAGATAGAGGCCCACGCCGATGACGCCCGGAGTGGCACCCCCGTAGCGGCACGCGGCGGCATGCCCCATTTCATGGACTAGGCCGCCGGCCGTCACGAGGGCGAAGAACAGAAGTAGCAACGTGGGGGTCAGGAGAACTGACGAGAGCGCTTCCAGGACGTCGGTGCCGAGGAAGAGGCGTGCGTCCAGGGCGATCAGGGCAAGGCACGCGAGGACGACGACGGGTGGTGCGTACAGCTTGCTGAGCAGTGAAGCGATGCGCTCGACCTGCGCTGCCCGCAGGACCGTGGCCTTCACGGTCAGCGCGAGCAGGGGAGCGGCCGAGGGGGGCGGCGCGGCGGGGCTCTTCCCGGGGCGCTCGATGAGGCCGAGGGGTTCGAGCTTCGCCTCGGCCAGGAGGGTCAGCCCTTCCACGTCCAGCTCGCGACCGAAATTGCTGCTGACCCTCCGCGCGAGTTCGTCGGATGGGAGCGGCTTTGCAGCCTCCCGAACGATGCTGTGCAGGAGTTCGGTGAGCTGTACGACCTGGCCGTCGGCTCGGCGCACGAGATAAGTGCTGTGGTTGAGGCCGGATCCGTTCACGATTCCAAGCAGCTGAACCCCGCTTGCCCGCTGCCAACGCTGCGGCGCGGAAGGAGGCGCGGCCGTCATTGTCATCTGGCTCCTCCTCTTTCAGGAACTCATGCCCGGGTTTCATGACCTGTGGGTCGGGCTGCATGACCCCTGGTTCGGGCGCGGCGCCGTCGTTCTGGGCCGGCGGCGCCACGGCCGAAGTACCAATCGCAGGCGCCTGGTGCGTGCTACTGCATGACCAGGATGGTCTGCGTCGCGTTGCTGAGAGCGGTCGAATGGACGGCGAGCAGATTCAGCGCAAGCGATGAGTTGGACGCGTTGATTCCGGCCCAGTTGAAGGAGCTCGTGGAAAGTGTGTCCCGATCGGGGAGCAACTCGACTGTCTCGGCGGCGAGTTCTTCGGCGGTGAGCTTGGTCATGAAACTCAACTCCTAGGTCTTGGCTTTTCTCAGGAATGCGATTGGGATTAATCGCTAATGAGAGTCAAGCGAACCCCCGTTATTTCCGCGTTACTGCTGCGTTACCACCATGACGTGCGGAAACATGACGTGCGGAAAGGCGCGCTGCCGGATTTTTGGAAGACGCCAAACGCGCGAACCCGTCTGGACACAGCGGGCCCCCGCCCAGCTGCGAGCGGGGGCCCTGCCCAATGTGCTGATAACTGGTCTCGTGTTCAAAGAATCGATCAGTCGCCAAATCGATCAGTCGCCAAATCGATCAGTCGCCGAACCAATCAGTGGCCCGAGTCGACCTCGACCTTAGTCTTCACGTCAGCCGCCTTGGTGTCGTTCGCGATCGCTGATTTGGCTTGGGCCGCAGCGTCATCGGCGTCCTTCTGCACACTCGTGCGGTTCTGAGGCCCGACGGAGAGCTTGATCCCCAACTGCTGCTCAATCTGTTTGATGAGCGCCTTCGTGGAGGCGCTCAGCGCGCGTTGGGAGCCGCCGATCACGACGAACTGCAAGGCGACCGCCGTCGTCGTGCACGACGTGCAGGCGACGTTGAGCGCGAGCGAGCGATTATTGGCCGTGACCGAAGACGCGCTGCTTCCGGTGACGATCTGCACCGATACGGCGGACGACGAGCAGTTCGCGCAGTTAGACCAGGCCGTAGCCGCGTTGTCCGCCATCGCCGGTGCGCCACTCGAGACGCTGACTGTCTGGAGGGCCGTCGCGCTGCCCGAGCACCCGTTGCAGTTGCTCGTCGAGACCGCGGTTGCGACGGCCTTCCCGCTTCCAGGGCCGAGCACTGTGTCGGAGCGCGCGGAGTCGGTGACAAGGGGCTGGGCGACAGTCGGTATCGCGGAGGAGGAGACATCGAGGGATCCAGACGCCCTCACATCGTCCGAGGGGCCGCGGCCTTGGGCCGAGGCCGGGCCGGCTGCCGAGCTGCCCGCGAGTGCGAGGGCCAGAAGGGCAAGGACGAGAGCAAGGGTCTTCCACCTCGCGCGACGTGCCATCATTCACAGCTCCTTAATCAATTGACGGTGTGCAGCAGCCAGCCGACTCCTTTGCGGGGCCAGTAGGGGAGCGGGCAGCCCGAGAAGGTCACGGGAACCGCTGGTCAGGGCAGCCTTGAGCCGGTCGGACGGTTCGAGGCCGAGTTCGTCGCGCAGCCGGAAGCGGAACTCTTCAAGAGTCCGGTAAGCGGCGGCAGTGTTTCCCGCATGGACTTGCGCGCGGATGATGAGGGCATACGCGGACTCGCGAAGAGGTTCGATGGCTGCGGCCTGCTGCGCGGCGACGATAGCGGCATCGGCTTCGTCCCTGGCCAGGTGCTGGCGTGCGATCGCTTCGAGAGTAGCCACGCGCAAGACGCGCAGACGCTCCTGCTCAAAGATGATCCAGTCCTCGTACCAACCGGGAAGCAGTTCGGCACGCAACAGCAGGTCCTCGAATTCGGGGTCGGGGACGGCCCCCGAACGGATCAGCTCAGCCTGCCGCCGTAGGCGCCGTACATCGACTGTGACCGCTGGCCCCAGGCCTATTGGTTCGAGGCTGTCGGAGAGGAGCCCCGGCAGTTGGTGCCGGACTTTGAAGACGGTTGAACGAAGGCTCCCGGCCGCCTGCTGCTCAGCGCTTTCAGGCCAGAGGAGGCCGGCCAGATACGAGCGTGGGCGTTGGCCCATGAGGGCGAGTGCGGTGATGAGGCGCTGCTGTCTGCTTCCAACTGCCGCGGGAGCGCCGTCGCCCATCAGCTGCCAGCACCCCAAGAGGCGCAATTCCCATTCCATCCCCGACCCGACCCCCCCTCGATAGCTGCTGCCGCCGGGGGTTTCGGGCTTCGGTCAAACGACGTGACCCCCGCGGTACGCGCCTGCTGAAACGAGTACCAGCATGACGAGGAGTAGATAATCCAGTCAATGGATTTATTGGGGTTGACAGGAACTTTCGGGCAAGCCTGAGTGCGCTACCAGCATCGTGAAGCCGGCGGTCACAGGGACTGGTCGGAACCCGTTTCCCGATGCTCGTCGAGGGCTCTGGACGCAAGCCAGTCGCTCACGCTCTTGACAGCAGCCCCGGCGTCCGAGGTGACCTTGAGAGCGGAGGGTTCCCAAGCGCCGTCGGACGCCAGGATACGGATGCGGAGATCGCCGCCAGCCGCTGGCTCCTTCCACACGCGGAGAACGAGGGTCCCGAGTTCCTCAAGCTCCGAGTCGTGCTCGTCCTTCCCATTGGCGGACGCGGAATGCTGTGCCATCTTCTCCTCATTTGTGACGAGCGCCCCCCAAGGCGCGCATGACGCAAGGCCGAAGCCTTTCCCTGCAGTCTAGGGGCTTTCGGCCCCTCCTCAGGAAACCGGTGAATGACGGCGGAAATGGGTCCTTTCGGCGCTGTTTCGCCTTCACGATCTTCGGCTGTCCCTAGGCTCCGGTAAGTTAAGGACGTTGATATAGCAGCACGCATGCACACTGCGGCGAACGCTGAAGCGAACCGGCGCCGCGGTCTGCCCACCTCCAGGGAGGCGCCACCCATGGCCACGATCATCTATACCCACACGGACGAGGCGCCCATGCTGGCGACGCACTCGTTCCTTCCGATCATTCAGGCCTTCGCCTCGTCCGCGGGCGTCGACGTGCAGACTCGGGACATCTCTCTGTCCGGCCGCATCATCGCAGTCTTCGGCGACTACCTTACGGAGGAGCAGCGCACCTCTGACGCTCTCGCGGAGCTCGGTGAGCTCGCCAAGAAGCCCGAGGCGAACATCATCAAACTCCCGAACATCAGTGCGTCGGTGCCGCAGCTCAAGGCCGCGATCGCCGAGCTCCAGTCGCAGGGCTATGCCGTTCCCGACTACCCGGACAACCCCTCCTCTGATGAAGAGACGGATATCCGTTCGCGCTATGACCGCATCAAGGGCTCGGCCGTGAACCCGGTTCTCCGCGAGGGCAACTCCGATCGCCGTGCGCCGCTCTCCGTCAAGAACTACGCCCGCAAGAACCCTCACTCGATGGGTGCGTGGTCGCCGAACTCGAAGACGAACGTCGCGACCATGGCCGCCGCGGATTTCCGTCACAACGAGAAGACCGTCGTGATCGGCCAGGACGATACGCTCACGATCCAGCTCGTCCTCGAGGACGGCACGGTCAAGGATCTCAAGAAGGGCCTCAAGGTTCTCGCGGGCGAAGTCGTCGATGCGACTTTCATGAGTGCCGCCGCGCTCGACGAGTTCCTCGCCGTGCAGGTCGCGCTGGCCAAGGAGCAAGGTGTCCTCTTCTCGGCGCACCTCAAGGCCACCATGATGAAGGTCTCGGACCCGATCATCTTCGGCCACGTCGTGAAGGCCTACTTCAGGGAGCTGTTCGAGACCTATGGCAAGCAGCTGGCCGCGGCTGGCCTGAGCCCGAACAACGGCCTCGCCTCGATCCTCAGCGGCCTGGGTGAGCTCCCTGAGGATGTCCGCGACGGCGTGAAGGCGCTCGTCGCGAAGGGCCTCGAGGAGGGCCCGGCCCTCGCGATGGTGAACTCGGACAAGGGCATCACCAACCTCCACGTCCCCTCGGACGTCATCGTGGACGCCTCCATGCCGGCCATGATCCGCCTCGGTGGCCACATGTGGGGCCCGGATGGCAAGGAGCACGACACTCTCGCCGTCCTCCCCGATTCCTCCTACTCGGGCGTCTACCAGGTCGTGATCGACGACTGCCGTGCGAACGGAGCGTACGATCCGACGACGATGGGCACCGTCCCCAACGTCGGCCTCATGGCGCAGGCCGCGGAGGAGTACGGGAGCCACGACAAGACGTTCGAGATCCGGGCCGCCGGCCGCGTCCAGGTTGTCGACAGCCGCGGCAACGTCCTCATCGAGCACGAGGTGGAGCAGGGCGACATCTGGCGTGCATGCCAGACGAAGGACGTCCCGATCCGCGACTGGGTCAAGCTCGCTGTGACCCGTGCCCGGGCTTCCAAGACGCCTGCCGTGTTCTGGCTCGACGAGACGCGAGCTCACGATCGGAACCTCATTGCGAAGGTGACCGAGTACCTCAAGGATCACGACACCGACGGTCTCCAGATCGAGATCATGGCGCCGACGGACGCTACCGCATTCTCGCTCGAGCGCATCCGCCGGGGCGAGGACACGATCTCGGTGACGGGCAACGTGCTCCGCGACTACCTCACGGACCTGTTCCCGATCCTCGAGCTCGGCACGAGCGCCAAGATGCTCTCGATCGTTCCGCTCATCAACGGCGGCGGGCTCTTTGAGACCGGTGCCGGCGGCTCCGCTCCGAAGCACGTCCAGCAGCTCCTCGAGGAGGACTACCTCCGTTGGGACAGCCTGGGCGAGTTCCTTGCCCTCGCAGTGAGCTTCGAGCACCTCGCCACCTCGACCGGGAATTCCCAGGCCCAGGTCCTCGCCGAGACGCTGGACCGCGCGACCGGAACGTTCCTGCTGGAGAACAAGTCCCCTGGCCGGAAGCTCGGCACCATCGACAACCGTGGCAGCCACTATTACCTCGCTCAGTACTGGGCCAAGGAGCTTGCGGAGCAGACGGACGACGCCGCCTTGGCCGCGACGTTCGGACCCGTCGCCCGCGCGCTCGTCGAGCAGGAGGACGCCATCCTGGCCGAGCTTCTCGGCGTGCAGGGGCACCCCGTTGAGATCGGCGGGTACTACCGCCCGAACGAGGAGAAGACGTACGCCGTCATGCGCCCGTCGCGGACGCTCAACGGTGTCATCGACTCGCTCCGCGGTTGATCGGTTCGGCAGCCCTACCGGCTGACGGGCTCCGCCGCCGATCCGGCTGACCGCTCAACAGCCTTTCCGGCGCCCCGCACCAATCTAGGTGCGGGGCGCCGTCGTCTGCTGAGAACCGCCGTCTGTTGAGAACCGCCGTCAGTCCATCCCCCAGCGAAGGGCTGACGGCGGCAGTCGTGTTGGAGTTTCACCATCTTTTGGAGCCCGACGGCGGCGTGTCCGGCGAATCGCCGTCGTACCACCCGCCGCGCTTCGTAGATGATGGTGAAACTCCCTCCCGGTGGATCCCGAGGGGCGGTCTCGCCAGTCAGCTCTGCCCAGATCGACTGTCGGAACCGCCCCTCGGGGAGTCCTCAGGAGATGGCCGCCCGAGGCATCCGGCGGGCGGCAACCCCGCCGGCGACCCCGAGGCCTCCCATCGCCATGCCGATCCCGATGCCCAGGAGGAGCATTGCAACCCCGAGCAGGAGCGTGAGATCGGTCGGCGTTGTGCCGGCACCGCTGATGAACGAGCTCAGGCCGAGGCAAGACTCGGTTCCCGAACCGCTGCCGGTGCCAGTGGCGTTGTTGCCCGTGCCCGAGCCTGTGCCTGTGCCTGAGTTGGCCGCGAGGCCCGCTCCGGCCGGAGTACCGGTGCCAGCCGTGGCCGTGCCAGCCGCGCTGTTGTCAGCGCCCAGCAGTGCCCCGCTGCCGACGCCGGTCGCAGCCGCAACGTTGCCGGTCAGAGCGGGTTCGCCGCCGATCGACGCCGAAACGTCGGGGGCCGAAGCCCCGCCGGTGCTGGATCCTGCTGTGCCGGATCCTGCTGTGCTGGATCCTTCGATGCCGGATCCTGCTACGCCGAGATCAGCGGTTCCAATCCCAGAGCTGCCAGGGCCGGCGGTCGTGGTTCCCGCGTCAGTGCCCGTGCCGCTCCCTGTGCTGGTGGCCGGCTCGGCTGCATTGAGCAGAAGCGTCGCCGTGCCGCCATTGGCGACCCCAGTGGCCGGAAGGCCGAGGGAGACCACCCCGGAGGCAGGAACTGGTGCGTTCGCGGCTACGGTCAAAGCGAGCGGATTGAGGCTCGTCAGGGGGCTGCTGAGGGCCGTTCCTGCGCCGCTGATTCCGGTCGGCACTGTTCTCGCCGGCACTGTTCCCGCCAGCACGGTGCCTGTTCCCACCGGCGGCGTGCTCCCGGAGAGAATGCTTCCGGAGAGAATGCTCCCGGAGAGAGCGTTCCCTGAGAGAACGCCAGACGGAACGCCGACGGCCGGCTCGGGAGCTGACGGCACGTTCGGAACCGTCGAGGCTCCCGACGTCACCACAACCGGGACTCCGACGGAGAGCGTCGGCGCGGTTCCGGCAGCCACGGTCTGGCCGTGGGTACCGGTCAGGCCAACGGCTGCAGGTGCGGCGACGACGGCCGCGGGGGACGTCGCCGTCGTCGTCGTGTTGCCGGCACTCGGGCTATTGACGACGGCGGGCGCACCCACCGACACGGCCGGCGCCGCTGCCGCGGTGAGGGACGAGACGCTCGGCGTAGCCACGCCGGTCGCCCCGGCGCCCGTCGCCCCGGCGCCCGTCGCCCCCGTGCCATTGACGGTGCTTCCGGCTGCTCCGGTCGGAAGGGTGACGGCCGGCGTCGTCACCAGCGCCGGGTCGTCGACGTCGGTCGGGTTGGGCACCCCGATTGCCGGCACAGTCACATTCGGCACAGTCACATTCGGCACAGACGCGCCGGGCAGGGAACTCGTGCTGGGCAGGGAACTCACAGCGGGAAGCGGCGTCGCGGCCCCCGCTTCGTCACTGTCCGTGGGATTGGAGAGAGACCCGGCGGGCAGCGACACTGCCGGTAGCGATACTCCGGAGAGGCCACTCGTTCCGCCCGACGCCGGGGCAGCGCCCGAGGCCGGCGCAGTCGCGCCGCCGATCTGGACGGTCACAGGGACGGTGGCATTGGCGAGTGGATTGGTTGCGACGGTCGTGCTGTCTGCCAGCGCGGCCGCCTCGCCGAGGCCCATGAGGCCTCCAGCGACAACGGCGCCGAGGAGCACTCGGCGAGCAAGCTTGTTCACAGTTCACTCCTGATCTGAAAGGGTGCGCGCGAGGGCGCGCTGGGACGGTCTTGTCTGCCGCGCTTGGGGCAGACCCGTCCCCCAGTCAGTCGGGGGTTGAGCCGGGATCGAAGGTAGGCGACGCGGGCACGAGGCCGCGCCGGGACCGGATGCAGCCCAAGAGGATGAAGAGCGGGGCGAGCAGGAATTCCGCAGCGAGGGACGCGTTTCCCTGCACCGGAGAGATCGGGCCGCCGGATCCGCCCGCACCCGAATCCGAAGGAGTTGCAGGCGGGGCGTCGGGCAGCGCGAGAGGGGGAGCGTCGAGCGGCGCCAGAGCTACTGTGCCGAGGCTCTGCAGCACCGCTGCTGGAACTGAGAGGCCAGCCCAGTCCGGGCTGGCGTAGACTGCGCCGAGGCCAGCGAAGAGTTCGACGGCGGGAGCCACCGCAGCGGGTGCACTTGCCGTCGGCGCGTCCGTGAGTTGTACGTCAGCAGAAGGATTCGGGACATCCGCCGAACCCGCCGTAAGCGGGGGAGCTGTCGGCTTGGGGACAGCGGCTGGTACTAGGTTTTGAGTGTCTGGAAGCGAGACCGGGGCCGGTGAGGCAGCGGTGTCAGAGACGGCCTTGCCCACCTGGGCGACGCTCTGGCCGAGCCCCGAGGCGCTGTGCGTGACGACGGGTTCGAGGGGCTCGAGCGGACCTTGGAGAACCGGGGCCACGACGGAGGGTGCGGCGGCAACGGCCGAGCCGAGCGTCGTCGTCGTGCTCTCGACTGCGGAAGCAACCGACTCTTGGACCTGCGGCACTGCCTCCTGGGCCTGCGGCACTGCCTCCTGCACTGTCTGCAGCTGCCGCGAGGACTGCTGCACCGCCGACACGGGCGGGAGCGCCGCTGCCAGAGGCTTGACGACCGGCGCCGCCAGTTCGACCGGGGCGTTCGTCACCGGCGACGCAAGGACCTGCGATGACACGGGAAGGGGAGGGGCGGGGTCCGACGAAGCGGACGCAGACGATCCCCCCAACAGCAGCCACCCAACGCCCAGCCCGGCGGCAACAGCCGCGTGCCGCGCGAGGGAGAGGACGCGCTGTCGCGCCTCTGGTGTCAACCGCATGCCCCCTCCTCCCCAGTGTGAAGGACCGGTTGAAACGCTCGCAGTGATGGTCATGGTATGTGACAGGTTTGACCGGGGGAAGACAGGGTCGCGAGAATTTCCAGGGAATTGCTGAAGGAATCAGCGGCTCGCGCGATCGTCGTTGGGGTAGCGGATGCCGAGCTGTTGGCGAAAGCCGTCGAAGAGACGCATGGTGCTCAACGAGTGTGACCACGGCATCGTCGGGCTCTCGCTGAGACCCTGCTGGATGCAGCGGGTCACCTCCCGCAGCTCGTAGACGTAGCCGCGTCCGACGACGTCGAACGTCTCCGTGCGCGCCGGGTCCCATCCCCGTTGCACCCTGAGCTCACTGGGATTGTTGATCCCTCCCACGGTAGTCAGGACGCCCTCAGAGCCCGCGACCGTGGCAATTCGGGGGCCGTGCGCGAGAAGGGACGACGTGAGCGTCGCGAGCTGACCGCCGCTGTAGCCGAGGGCGAGGACATTCTGCTCGTCGACCCCCTCTGCGTTGAGGGTGCCGAGGGCCGTGAGCGAGTCGGGGAACCCCAGTGTCCCGACCGGCCACAGGAGGGGGTACACCGTGAGGTCGAGGAGGGCGCCACCGCCGGCTCCGATGGCCCAGATCCGGTTCATCGGGTCCTTCGGAGCGGGGAAGCCCAGATCCGCCGAGACCCATTGGACGTCCCCGAGCTCACCGGACTCGGCTATCTCGAAGGCCCGCTGGATCGAAGGGAGGAACCGGGACCACACTGCCTCCATGAGGAAGACGCCACGCGCGCGGGCGAGGTCTAGGAGCTCCTGTGCCTCGTGCGCGTTGATGGTGAAGGCCTTCTCGACGAGGACGTTCTTGCCCGCTTCGATGACAGCCTTCGCCACTTCGTAGTGCTGAGCGTGCGGGGTCGCGACGTACACGACATCGACGTCCGGATCCTGCGCCAGCGCGACGTAGCCGTGCACGCCGCCGTCGTCCGCGTAGTGCCGCCGGAAACCGAACTCGCGCGCGAACTCTTCCGCCCTGTCCGCGTAACGCGAGCTGACCGCGTGCAGGGTCGCGTCCGGGAGCATCGCGAGGTCTCGGACTACCGTGCGCGCGATCCCTCCCGTCGCGACGACGCCCCAGTTGAGTGGCCGGCCGGTCGGCCTGATGGGGTCGGTGCTGTCCTGGAGCGAAAGCCATGAACGCTCGATATGGCGGGTCATGCGTCCCATCCTTGCACGCGGCTGCACCGCCTCATCAGGGCACAGCCGGTTGGGGGATCAGGTCCAGTACGGCCGCGCGCGCTGGGCTGCGGAGCGGAGGAGGGCGCCGTCGAACTCAAGGGACGACTCGGGAATTCCAGCTGCCTGCCACTCCGCTACAAGACGATGCAGGCCCGGTTCGGGGAGGGGCCAGAGCCAGAGGCTGAGCTGGATTGTCCGCTCCTGCTCGCCTCCGGAACCGCTGCCGCTCGCCTGGCGCAGGACAGCCCGCGGAGCCGGGGTCTCGGTGATCGGTAAAGCCGGCCGCGCCTCGGTGAGGGCCTTGCTGCCGTCGGGGTACAGGATCCCGAACCTGAGGCTCGTGGGATCCCCGAGAGCAGCATGGCCGATTCCCATGCGTTCGTGGGCCTGAACCGCCCACTCACGGTCAGACTCATCGGCGCGCCGGCGCACGCACCGGACGTCGAAAGTCGCCCCGTTCGCGTAGACCCTCGCGCACTCGACTGCGAGGGTGACGCGGTCAGTCTGAGCGAGGACGGCCTCGAGTGGCACGACGGCTGGCATCTCAAGCGGCGGCGGCGCGAACCACTCGGGATGTTGAGGTTGCGGCGGACGTGCGGGAGCGGCATCTGGTACCGGCGGAAAGAAGCCCATGCGCCTTATGGTGCCAGTAGCGCCGTCGGCCGCCCAGAGGCAGCTCGTGTCAGCCGGCGTTGGCCTCTCGGTGCGCCCGTGCGAGCTCCTGATAGTGCTCGGCATTGCGATGCACCCCGGCTACTTCCTCGTCGGTCAGCTCGCGCCGCACCTTCGCCGGAACCCCGGCGACAAGCGAGCGGGGCGGGACTGTGGTGCCCTCGAGGACCACGGCACCGGCGGCGACGAGCGAGCCGGCGCCGATCACAGCACCGTTCATGATCGTCGCGCTCATCCCGACGAGCACATTGTCCTCAACCGTGCACCCGTGGACGACGGCGTTGTGCCCCACCGAGACGCCCGAGCCAAGCGTGCACGGGAAGCCGGCGTCCGCGTGCAGGACGACATTGTCCTGGAGGTTGCTGCCGGCACCGACTCGGATCGTCGCGGTGTCGGCGCGAACCGAGACGCCGTAGAACGCGCTCGAATCCTCTGCCAGATGGGCGTCGCCGATGATGCTCGCCGTCGGTGCGACAAACGCGCTCGGATGGATGTCAGGGCTCGAGCCCCCGAAGTCGATGACAGGCATGAGCCCAGACTATCCAGCGCGGGCATTTGGGGTCACCTCGCGCGAGTGCCCGGGTCTGGGACACGGGAACGAGTCAGTCGAAGACGACCGTCCGCATCCCGTCGAGCAGCACGCGGTGCTCGGCGTGCCACTGGACGGCGCGGCACAGTGTCCGGCCCTCGACGTCCCGGCCGAGCTGCACGAACTGTTCAGGAGTCTTCGAATGGTCCACCCGAATGACCTCCTGCTCGATGATGGGCCCCTCGTCGAGGTCCGCGGTCACGTAGTGCGCGGTCGCTCCGATGATCTTGACGCCGCGCGCGTGCGCCTGGTGGTACGGCTTCGCCCCCTTGAAGGAGGGGAGGAAGGAGTGGTGGATGTTGATCGCCCGCCCCTCGAGCGCGCGGCAGAGGTCGTCGGAGAGGATCTGCATGTACCTCGCGAGCACCACGAGCTCGATCTGGTGCTCCTCGACGAGCGCAAGCAGCTTGGCCTCGGCCTCCGCCTTCGTGCCGGAGGTCACGGGCAGGTGCACGAAGGGAATTCCGTAGAACTCCGCCATCGGCGCGAGCTCGGTGTGGTTCGACACGATGACGGGCACCTCGATGGGCAGCGCCCCGGAGCGCTGCTGGAAGAGGAGATCGTTGAGGGTGCGGCCGTCCTTCGAGCACATGATGAGGGTGCGCACGCGCTCGCCGTCCCTGAAGATGCCGAGCTTCATGTCGAACGCCTCGGCCACGGGCGCGAGTGACGCCTCGAGCTCTTCTTGGGGTGCCGACGTCGCGACGGTCACCCGCATGAAGAACGTGCCGGTTTCACGGCTCTCGTACTGCCTCGATTCGGAGATGTTGCAGCCTGCTTCGAGCAGAGCGCCGGATACGGCATGCACGATCCCCGGGCGGTCAGGGCAGGAAAGCGTCACGATGAAGGAGTTGGGTGCCACGCTGTATAGGTTAAGCGCTGCGCGACGCTTCAAGGTTCTCGGGCCGGCGCACGGCCTCGAGCCGGCGCAGGGAGGCGAGCGCTGCGGCGCGGCCGGCCCGGGTCGCCCCTACGGTCGATGCCGAGGCGCCGTACCCCACGAGGAACAGACGGGGCTCCCGCACGACGCTCACGCCGTCGTCGGCCATGAGGATCCCGCCACCGCGCTCGCGGAGCCCGAGCGGCGAAAGGTGCCCCAGAGAGGCCCGGAATCCCGTGGCCCAGAGGATCGCATCGAGCCGCAGCTCGGTTCCGTCCGCGAGCACGGCTCCGTCCGGAGTCAGCCGTTCAAGCGGCCCGAGGGAGACCAGCACGCCGCGCTCGATCCCGTCGCGGTATTGCTCGGTGAGCGGGAGGCCGGTAGCCGCGACCACGCTGAGCGGCGGCAGGCCGGCGCGCGTGCGCTCGTTGACCCCGCGTTCGACGGCGATGCCCCAGTCCGCGTCGAAGGGCGCCTTGCGGAAGTCGGGGGCGCGGCGTGTGGACCAGAACGTCGTTGCCCCCGCCGCGTCGAGCTGGAGGAGGAACTGGAGGGCCGACGTCCCGGCGCCGACGATCAGGACGCGCTGGCCCCGGAACTCTTCGGCGGAGACGAAGTCGTGGGTGTGGAGCTGACGCCCAAGGAACGTCTCCTGGCCGGGGTAGCGCGGCCAGTGGGCCCGGTCCCACGTGCCCGTGGCGCTGATGACCGACCTCGCGTGCCACACCCGACCGTCCGCCGCGTGCACGAGGAGTGGGCCGTCGTCGTCCGCTTCCCTCGTCACGGAGGTGACTCGGACGGGCCGCTCGAGGGGCAGCCCGAAGGTGCGCTCGTACTCGCCGAAGTAGCGGCTGACGACGGCGGAGCTCGGCTCCGCAGGGTCGGGCGCCTCGAGCGGGAGCCCGGAGAGCGGGTGGAGGCCGTGTGCGGCGTCGAACGTCAAGGAGTCCCACCGGTGACGCCACGCGCCGCCCGGCCCGTCGTTGCCGTCCAGGACGACGAAGTCCTCCCACGGCCGGAGGCCTCGGCGTTGCAGCCAGTAGGCCGCGCTCAGGCCGGCCTGCCCTGCGCCGATCACCACAGTCCTCAGCACGGTCCTCGGCGCCTCCATCAAGCTCTCTCCATTGACGTGTCAACAATCGATGTAACCACACCACAGCGCCCTCTGTTCCCGCACAGCCCGCCTATTCCCACGCCGTCCGCGGGGTAGACTGACGTGGTCGCGACTGGCGTTGGGTGGATCACCACCGGGGAGCGGCAAGCGTCACCGCCGAAGGGCTTCAGCTCTGGGGAGGCGGCGCGAACGGGACACCACGGGTCGTACGCCTGGGCCGGGGGTCGAGCACGCTGCGCCGTCATGCCCCGCCATCCAGTTCCGGCACGGGCGAAACGGCCGGTAGCCTGACCAGTAGCACGCCGAGCCCAAATCCAGGAGATCCCGTGACCACCGCGAATCCCACCGTGTCCTCCGTCAGCAACCTTCCCCTCGCCGACGTCGATCCTGAGATCGCCGCCGTCCTCGACCAGGAGCTCGGGCGCCAGCGTGGCACGCTCGAGATGATCGCGTCCGAGAACTTCGCGCCCCGAGCCGTCATGGAAGCACAGGGCTCGGTTCTCACGAACAAGTACGCCGAGGGCTACCCGGGCCGCCGCTACTACGGCGGCTGCGAATACGTCGACGTCGCCGAGAACCTCGCGATCGACCGCGTCAAGGCCCTGTTCGGCGCCGAGTTCGCGAACGTCCAGCCGCACTCGGGCGCCCAGGCCAACGCCGCAGCCCTCTCCGCGCTCATCAATCCGGGCGACAAGATCCTCGGCCTCTCCCTCGCCCACGGCGGCCACCTCACGCACGGCATGAAGCTCAACTTCTCGGGCAAGCTCTACCAGGTGGCCGCGTACCAGGTCGAGGAGGACACGTTCCGCGTCGACATGGACAAGCTCCGCGAGCAGGCCCTCGCCGAGCGCCCGCAGGTCATCATCGCGGGCTGGTCCGCATACCCGCGGCACCTCGACTTCACCGCGTTCCGCTCGATCGCCGACGAGGTCGGCGCGTACCTCTGGACTGACATGGCGCACTTCGCCGGCCTGGTCGCCGCTGGCCTGCACCCTAGCCCCGTGCCGCACTCGCACGTCGTCACCTCGACCGTCCACAAGACGCTCGCGGGTCCCCGCTCGGGCGTGATTCTCGCGAAGCAGGAGTTCGGCAAAAAGCTCAACTCGAACGTCTTCCCGGGCCAGCAGGGCGGCCCGCTCATGCACGTCATCGCAGCCAAGGCCGTGGCCTTCAAGATCGCGGGCTCGGAGGAGTTCAAGGAGCGCCAGGAGCGCGTGCTCGAGGGCGCCCGCATCATCGCTGACCGCCTCAACCAGCAGGACGTCGCGGAAGCCGGCGTCTCCGTGCTCACGGGCGGCACCGATGTCCACCTCGTTCTCGTCGACCTCCGCAACTCGGAGCTGGACGGCCAGCAGGCCGAGGACCTGCTCCACGCCGTGGGCATCACCGTCAACCGCAACGCCGTCCCGTTCGACCCGCGTCCGCCGATGGTGACCTCCGGCCTGCGCATCGGAACCCCTGCGCTCGCGACGCGCGGCTTCGGCGCCAACGAGTTCACAGAGGTCGGCGACATCATCGCCACCGCGCTCAAGGGCGGAGCGGACCTCGAATCCCTGCGGGCTCGCGTCGACAAGCTCGCGAACGACTTCCCGCTGTACCCGGGCCACGAGGAGTGGTGAGCGCGTCCATGACCTCCACTGCTTCGACTGGCGCAGTCGTCCTCGACGGAAGGGCCGCCTCGGCAGCCATCAAGGCCGAACTCTCCGAGCGGGTCGCGGCGCTGAAGGCCAAGGGCATCACCCCGGGAATCGCGACGGTGCTCGTGGGTGCTGACCCGGCCTCGCAGCTCTACGTAGGGATGAAGCACAAGCAGTCGGTCGGGATCGGGATGAACTCGATCCAGAAGGCGCTGCCCGCGGACGCCACCCAAGAGGAGGTCGAGGCGCTGATCGACGAGCTCAACGCCGACCCGGCCTGCCACGGATACATCGTGCAGCTCCCGCTGCCGAAGCACCTCAACACGGACGCGATCCTCGAGCGGATCGACCCGGCGAAGGACGCGGACGGGCTCCACCCGACCAACCTCGGGCGGCTCGTGCTCAATGTGAACCACCCGATCGAGACTCCGCTGCCCTGCACGCCCCGCGGTGTGATCGAGCTCCTGCTCCGCAACGACTACGACCTCAAGGGCAAGCACGTCGTCGTCGTCGGCCGCGGTGTCACGATCGGCCGTTCGATCCCGCTGCTGCTGACGCGGCGCGCGATCAACGCGACCGTCACGCTCACGCACACCGGTACCCAGGACCTGTCAGAGCACCTGCGCCGGGCCGATGTCATTGTCGCCGCCGCGGGCGTCAAGCACATCGTCAAGCCGGAGAACGTCAAGCCGGGAGCGGCCGTGCTCGATGTCGGCGTGACCCGAGAGGACGATCCCGAGGGCGGCAAGCCGAAGGTGTTCGGCGATGTCGATCCCCGAGTTGCCGAAGTGGCTGGCTACCTCTCGCCGAACCCGGGCGGGGTTGGCCCCATGACGGTGGCGCTGCTGATGACCAACGTCGTCGAGGCCGCCGAGCGCCAGGCCGCCGAGCGCCAGGCCCCTGCCACCTCCTGAGCCCCAGCGGCTCCCGTCACGCCGTCACCTCCGCAGGGTTGTTACCCTGCGGAGGTGACGGCGTGACGTGGTCTTGGGCCGCTTCGTTGCTGGCGGCCGCGAGGGCGAGCTCGTTAGAAGCGGAAGCGTGCTCCTTGGGGAGTAGGCTCACGTGCGCCGAGCGGCCGACGACGGCGCGGGCCTCCGGCGCGTAGGCTCGGCACCATGCGGGCCAGACAGGACGACGACGGGGAAGGCTTGGTGCCCGACGGGCGAGCCGCGTCCTCCTGGCACAGTGGCCCGTGGCGTCATCGTCGCCTTCCGTGGCCGGCGCGGCTCGCGGGCGCAATCGTCCTCGCCCTCGTCCAACTCGCGGGGACGCACGTCGCCTCGGTCCACCAGACCGGGGCGCGCCCACTCGACGTCGTCGGAATCATCCTCCTCGCCGCCGGTCCTGCGCTCCTCCTGGCCTTGAGGTGGCGGCCGGGCCCGGTGGCGGCGGCCGTCGCTGCGGTCACGATCGTGTATTTCGCGCTCGGATATCCGTGGGGCCCGGTTCTGATTTCGCCCGCCCTCGCGTTCCTCTTTGCCACCGCAGCGGGGGCACGCCGCTGGACGTGGGCCTCGGGCGCCGTCGTCATTGCCGGCGTCGCTGCGTGGGGCCTCCCGAGCGGGGACTGGCTTCGACCCGCGGCGGTTGCGGCGTGGACCGCCGTCGTCGTGCTGATCGGGGAGGGGCTGCGGGTGCGTCGCGAGCGTCTCGCGGCACGGCGGAGGGAGTGGGAGGCTCGGCGGCGTGAGGCTCGAGACCAGGAACGCCTCGACCTCGCGCGGGACATTCACGACGTGGTCGCCCATTCGCTCTCGCTCATCAACGTCCGCGCGAGTGTCGCTCTCCACTTGGCCGAGCGTCGTCCCGAGGAGCTCCGGCCTGCGCTCGAGGCGATCAAGCAGGCAAGCCACGAGGCCCTCGGCGAGGTCCGCGAGCTGCTCGGCGTCCTTCGTCAGGACGTGCCGGTGACGCCGGGCGCGCCGCTCGAACGTGTCCCGGCGCTCATCGAGGATGCGCGGGGGACCGGTCTCGACGTGACTCTCGACGCCGAACTCGACCCGCCGCCGTCGCCCGCCCTCCAGCGCATCGTCTACCGCGTGGTGCAGGAGGGCCTCACCAACACGGTGCGCCACGCTGGCGCCCAGCGCGTGCACGTGCGGATCGCACGGCGCGATGGAAGCATCTCTGTCGAAGTGCACGACGACGGCTCCGGGCTCCGCGGTGCGGCCGTCGGTTCGGGGCTTCGCGGCATGCGGGAGCGCGTGGAAGCCGCGGGTGGGACGTTGACCCTGACGGACGACGGCGGTCTCCTCGTCCGCGCGTTGCTCCCCGAAGCTTTCGACGAGAGGGACGGCCGGTGATCCGCATCCTGATAGCCGACGATCAAGCGCTGCTCCGCGCGGGCTTCCGGGCGCTTCTGGATGCCGAGCCGGACATGGAGGTGGTGGGTGAGGCCGGCACCGGGGCGGAGGCCGTTGCTCAGGCGGGACGGCTCACGCCGGATGTCGTGCTCATGGACATCCGTATGCCGGGCGGCGACGGGCTTGAGGCAACCCGCCGGATTCTCGAGGCTCAGCCTGAGGGGGTGCGGATCATCATCCTCACGACGTTCGAACTCGACGAGTATGTCACCGGTGCGATCCGCTCGGGAGCGAGCGGATTTCTCGTCAAGGACACGGACCCGGACGAGTTGATCCGCGCTGTGCGAGCGGTGCATGAGGGCGATGCGATGCTCTCGCCGTCCGTGACGCGGCGGCTGCTCGAGCGGCTCGCGGCAGAGCGGCCGTCGACCCCGAACACGGCGCCGGTCGACGTCGCGCAGCTCACGGAGCGGGAACGCGAGGTGGTGGCTCTCGTGGGCCATGGGCTCAATAACGCCGAGATCGGCGCGCGCCTCTACATCACGCCGCTGACCGCCAAAACGCACGTTTCCCGTGCCATGACCAAGTTCGGGCTGCGTGACCGGGCCCAGCTGGTGGTCCTCGCCTACGAATCCGGCCTCGTCAGGCCCGGGTGGCTGGGATGATCCGGACGCTCGGCTGCTGAGCGCTCGCCTGCTGAGCGCTCGCCTGTTGAGTAGGTGAGGTTGCTCCCGGCAGAGTAGGCGCTCTCGGCAGGTGACTCCGTCTGGCGGACGCGCTGGGGACCGGCCTTGAGAAGACTGGAATCAGCGGCTGAAGGTCAGCCGATCTGTCCGAGGAGACGTCGTCATCATGATCATGACCCCCGCACTCGTTGCCGCCGACACCGCATGGCATGGCCCCTGGTTCTGGCCGTGGTTCCTGCTCATCCCGCTGTTCTGGATTCTGCTGATCGTGCTGTTCTTCACAATCGGTCGTCGCTTCTGGTGGCGCCGTCACTGGGACCAGTACCAGGCAGGCCAATACCAGGCAGGCCCGAACCAGGAAGGCCCCTACCAAGCGGGCCCGTACCAAGGCGACCTCCGTGCCGCGCGTCCAGGCGTTGACTCTGCTGGGAGCGCCGAATCGGTGCTGCGGGAACGCTTTGCCCGTGGCGAGATCGACGAGACCGAATACCGGCAACGCCTTGAGGTGCTCCGCGGCGATTCCTACCAGGGCTAGCGCGACCTCAGCACGTTTCCCCAGCGCGAATGGAGGCCCCCGGACAGCTCGCCCGGTTTCTGAAAGATGCGTTGCAGAAAATGGCCGGAATCCCTTCCGGTGGCCTTGCTTGTCGAGTAGTGTGCGGTGAGTGTCGCATGAAGCACAGGGGGTTGCCGGGGGGACGGTGGTGACGAGTGCCCGTGCCGCGCAGCCGGTCATCTCGGCGCGGGATCTCGTGAAGACCTACGGGGATGTCAACGCGGTGGATGGCATCAGCTTCGACGTTCCTGCGGGGGAGTCTTTTGGCCTCCTCGGGCCCAACGGGGCGGGGAAATCGACCACGATGAGGATGATCGGCGGCGTCAGCCAGCGCACGAGCGGCCAGCTGGACATCATGGGCCTCGACCCGGAATTGCAAGGTCCCGAAGTCCGCGCGCACTTGGGCGTCGTACCGCAGCAGGACAACCTCGACGAAGAGCTTCGTGTCCGGGACAACCTCATCATCTACGGGCGCTATTTCGGGCTCTCGCGCAGCTACCTCGCCGAGCGCGCCGATGAGCTCCTCGAATTCGCCCAGCTCGAGGACAAGGCGAAGGCCCGAGTCGACTCGCTGTCCGGCGGCATGAAACGTCGTCTCACCATCGCACGTTCGCTCATCAATGACCCGAAGATCCTCCTTCTGGATGAGCCCACGACAGGGCTTGACCCGCAGGCACGACACGTTCTCTGGGATCGCCTCTTCCGCCTCAAGGAGCGGGGCGTGACGCTCGTCCTCACCACCCACTACATGGACGAGGCGGAGCAGCTGTGCGATCGCCTCATCGTCGTCGACAAAGGCCAGATCATGGCCGAGGGATCACCGGCGGAACTCATCCGGAAGCATTCGAGCCGAGAGGTGCTCGAGGTGCGGTTCGGCGCCGATCGCAACCGTGCTGCTGCGGATCAGCTGGACGGGACGGGGGACCGAATCGAGGTGCTGCCGGACCGGGTGCTCGTGTACAGCGAGAACGGCGAGGAGTCCCTCGAAGTCATCCGCGCGAGAGGGCTGCGTCCCATCACCTCGCTCGTACGGCGCGCCTCTCTCGAGGACGTCTTCTTGCGGCTGACCGGGCGGTCCCTCATTGACTGAGGGCCACCGTCTCGAAGCCCAGGCGCCGGAGGTCTCGGCGGCCAAGGCGCGTCGCTGGGGCTCGTTCTACTTCATGGAGCACATGCTGCGCAGCATGCGCGCGTACGTCGTCACGATCGTCGTCACGAGCGTCGGCAACCCGCTCCTCTACCTCTTCTCGATGGGCGTCGGCCTCGCCTCGATCGTCGATCGAAGCCCCACCGCGCACTTCGCCGGCGTCGGCTACCTTGCGTTTGCAGCTCCCGCCCTGCTCGTCTCGAGCTCCGTCATGACGTGCGCGAACGAGATGATGTTCCCCGTCATGGACGGCTTCAAATGGCGCCGCATCTACTACGGCCCCCACGTCACACCGCTCGTGCCGGGGCAGCTCGCAGCGGGCCACGTCATGGCGGTCGGGGTCCGGCTGCTCGTGCAGTGTACGGTGTTCTTCCTCATCATGCTCGCGTTCGGTGCAGCGGTGAGCCCCTTCTCATGGCTTATCATCCCCATCGGCGTCCTCGCCGGAATGGCGTTCGGAACACCGCTCATGGCCTACGCGGCCCGGATCAACAAGGAGAATTTCCAGTTCTCCATGATCCAGCGCTTCATCGTCATGCCGCTCTTCCTGTTCTCAGGCACGTTCTACCCGCTCGAGACCATGCCCCGGCCGATGCAGTGGATCGGCTGGCTCTCCCCGCTGTGGCACGGCAATCAGCTCGGTCGCCTCGCGACCGTAGGGCCCACCGAGCCCCTCTGGCTTGTCGCTGTCCACGTCCTCTACCTCGCGGCTCTCGGCGTTGCGGGCATGATCTGGGCTCGCCGCAACTATGCGAGGCGGATGGACGCATGAGCATCCTGCACGACGACGACTACCTCCTGGCGCCCGACCGTCGCCCCCTGAGCGCGCTCTACTCGCGGAACGCACGTGCCGTGATCGAGCGGGGCTTCCGCGTCATCAAGAGCCAGAACTGGGTCGTGCTCGTCTCGGGCTTCTTCGAGCCGGTGTTCTACCTGCTCTCCATGGGCATCGGCCTCGGGCGACTCGTGGGCTCGGTCCAGGGGCCGAGCGGTGCGCCGATCAGCTACGCGGCATACATCGCTCCCGCGCTCCTTGCGGTCTCCGCAATGAACGGGGCGATCTACGACTCGACCTGGAACATCTTCTTCAAGATGCACTTCGGGAAGCTGTACCAGAGCATGCTCTATACGTCGCTCGGGCCCTTCGATATCGCCGCCGGCGAGATCTTCATGGCACTGTTCCGCGGCTTCCTGTACGCGCTCGGCTTCACCGGGGTCATGGCCGTCATGGGCCTCATCACGACGCCGTGGACCCTCCTGCTCGTCCCCGCGGCGGTTATGGTCGCGTTCGGCTTCGCGAGTTTCGGGATGGCCATCACGAGCTATATGAAGACGTTCCAGCAGATGGACATCATCACCTTCGTCATGCTCCCGATGTTCCTCTTCTCCGCGACGTTCTACCCGCTCAGCATCTACCCGGAGCCAGTTCAGTGGATCGTCCAGGCGCTCCCGCTGTGGCACGGAGTCGAGCTCATGCGCGAGATCAGCACGGGCGCGTTCAGCGTTCTGACCCTGGTCCACCTGCTCTACTACGTCGTCATGATCCTCCTGGGTCTCGCCTTCACTACGCGACGGCTCCGCGCCCTCTTCCTCCGCTGACCACGCCCGAGCTCGTCCAACCCAGCCCAACGGGAAGCGCGCGCCGTCGTCCGTTGGGAGGCAGGGCACCCGGCTGGTCTGGGAGAATGGTTGCTATGCAGTCTCTCGGCTCCCAACACCCTGCCTCCACGCGCCCGGGTATCCGCATCGGCACGCTGGGCCTCTCCGTTCTCGTCCTCGCATTCCTTGTCGCGGTGCTCTTCGCGGCGAACCGGAATGAGGTCATCGGTTGGATCGTTGCCATCATCTCCCTCGCGTGGCTGGTGTTCGCCGTGTTCGTCTTTGTTTCGGTCCGCAACGCCGGGCGCCGCGCGCAGGCGAAGTTCGAGGAGGCTGCCCTCCGTCTCGGGGGCCGTGCGCCGTCGATGAGCGGCACCCAAATGGCCGGCGAGGCACGGACCGTCGACGACGCCCGCGACCTCAAGCTCGACCACTCGTTCAAGATCATCCAGGTCCAGGAACGCGTCGTGCGCGAGAACCTCGGCAGGGATTCCGAGCAGGTCGCTCGAGCTCTCGAGACCATCCAGATCACCGCGGCAAACGCCCGAGACATGCTGCGTCCCGACGGCGGGGAGCCGGTCACTGGGACCGTCGTCGACGAAGGGTAGAGTGGCAAGGTGACCCTCGAAGCTGCCATCACCACGCCTGCCTACGCGCCGAAGGACGGGGCCTTGCGCATCGCAACGGTCAATGTCAACGGGTTCCGCGCAGCCTGGCGAAAGGGAATGCCGGAGTGGCTCGGGCCGCGCGATCTCGACATCCTGTGCCTTCAGGAGGTGCGCGCTCCAGACGACGTCGTCACTGGCTCGTTGGAGGGGTGGCATGTGCTGCACGCCGAGGCGGACGCGAAGGGCCGCGCCGGGGTGGCCATCGCTTCCCGCGCGGAGCCGACGGCGACGCGCGTTGGCATCGGCGACGACTACTTCGCGACCGCCGGGCGGTGGGTCGAGGCTGATTTCGCGCTCGACGGCGGCAAGCAGCTCACGGTCGTGAGCGCCTACGTGCATTCGGGCGAGGCAGACACCCCGAAGCAGGTCGACAAGTACCGCTTCCTCGACGCCATGCTCAAGCGCCTCCCCGAACTGGCTGAGCTGAGCGACCACGCGCTCGTCGTCGGGGACCTCAACGTCGGCCACACGCCCTTGGACATCCGCAACTGGAAGGCGAACCAGAAGCGCGCGGGCTTCCTGCCGGAGGAGCGAGCGTACTTCGACCGCTTCTTCGGAGACGAGATCGGCTGGAAGGACGTGCATCGGGAGCTGTCAGGCCAGATCGACGGCCCGTACACGTGGTGGTCCCAGCGTGGGCGCGCCTTCGACAACGACGCCGGGTGGCGGATCGACTACCACATGGCCACCCCCGGCCTCGCAGGCGCGGCGAGGAATGCCGTCGTCGACCGCGCAACGGCATGGGACACACGCTTCTCGGACCACGCTCCGCTCGTGATCGACTACAAGCTCTAGACCCGGAAGACCAACACCATGACGCTTGACTCCACGCCAGCCATGACCCCTCCCGGCCGCCAACGTCTCGTCTCTGGCATGCAGCCCTCCGGCGACTCGCTGCACCTCGGCAACTACCTCGGCGCCCTCGTCAACATGGTGAAGCAGCAGGACGAGTACGACTGCTTCTACTTCATCCCGGACCTGCACGCCATCACCGTTCCGCAGGAGCCCGAGGAACTGCGCGAGCGGACGCGGCTCACAGCGGCCCAGTTCATCGCGGCCGGGATCGATCCCGAGAGGTCGACCCTCTACGTCCAGTCGCACGTGCCCGAGCACGCCCAGCTCGCATGGGTGCTCAACTGCATCACGGGCTTCGGCGAGGCCTCGCGCATGACCCAGTTCAAGGACAAGGCGGCTCGCCAAGGCCACGACGCGGCGAGTGCGGGCCTGTTCACGTACCCGATGCTCATGGCCGCTGACATCCTGCTCTACAAGCCGTACGGCGTCCCAGTGGGGGAGGACCAGCGCCAGCACCTCGAGCTAGCGCGCACGCTCGCGCACCGCTTCAATACCCGCTTCGGCGAGACGTTCGTGGTCCCGGAGGCACTCATCCCGCCGGTCGCCGCCAAGATCTACGATCTGCAGAACCCGACGGCCAAGATGTCGAAGTCGGCGGAATCGCCCAATGGCCTGATCAACATCCTCGATGACCCGAAGGTCACGGCGAAGCGCATCAAGTCCGCGGTTACGGACACCGAGACCGTGGTTCGCTTCGACCGCGAGACCAAGCCGGGCGTCTCGAATCTCCTGACCATCAGCTCGACGATCACGGGGCAGAGCATCGACGAGCTCGTGGCGTCCTACGAAGGCAAGATGTACGGGCACCTCAAGGCCGACGTCGCAAAGGTCGTGGTCGACGCCGTCGCCCCCATCAAGGCGCGCACGGAGGAACTGCTCCGCGATCCGGCGGAGCTGGATCGCCTCCTTGCCGTGGGTGCCGCGAAGGCCCGCGAGATCGCGGCGGAGACGCTCGCCGATGTCTATCGGAAGGTAGGCTTCCTGCCCGCCATGGCTCCGGCTGCTGCCTCAGTCTGAGGCGATGACGGGTCGACTCGCGGGGCAGATTCAAGCGCAGGCCGGGGAAGTTCCCCTCGTCGGCGTTATCCTCGGCTTCCCAGATGATGTCGCGGCGGAGCTCAGAAAATGGCGAGCCTCTTTTGGGGATCCCGTGGCCGACGTCATCCCCGCCCACATCACGCTTGTGACGACGACGGAAACCGAGGACTGGAACGCGGCAGTCAGCCACGTGCGGGCGGTCGCGGCGCGGCAGGCACCGTTCCGTGTGACGCTTCGCGGCACTGGATCGTTCCGGCCGGTCTCCGATGTTGTGTACCTCGAGGTGACGGAAGGGTTCGAGGAATGCGTCAAGCTCCATGGCGAGCTGCAGCGAGGGCCCCTCGAGCGAGAGCTTCCTTTCCCGTACCATCCGCACGTGACAGTGGCCCACGATGTCGATGGGGAGCGGCTCGACGAGGCCGAGGAGGCGCTGAAGAACTACAGCACATCCTTCACAGTCGCTAGCATGGGGCTGTATGAGCACGACTCCGACGGCTTCTGGCAACTACGGGAAGAGCTCGACTTCAGTGGAGAGGCGCCCGCGTCAGAGGCGTCCCGATAGACAGAAGGCCGGCCCGACCCCGCCTACCGACCTCGAGAAGCTGCGCCTCAACGCCCTGCACGCCCGCCAGGCTTGGGGCCGCGCGAAGCTCGATGGCAGTGGCGGGTTCAAGCGCCTCCTGTCGCTGATCCAATGGCTCGTCGCGAAGGTCAACACGTTGCGTCCCGTGCGGACGATGCAGCTCTACGGGCTGCGTCATGGACCGCTCATGAGTGCCGGGATCGGCTTCAACATGTTCTTCTCGATCCTCGGTCTGCTCGCAACCGGGTTTTCGATCGCAGGCCTTGTGCTGGCAGGGCAGCCTGAGCTCGTCAACAAGACAGTCCAGCTCGTCGCACAATCCGCTCCCGGGCTCCTCAAGGTCAACGGCCAGCAGGGAATTGCGGATCCCCACGCCCTCCTCAACCCGTCCGGGCTCGGGCTGACCGCCATCATTGGCGCGCTCGTGACCATCTTCACGTCACTTGGCTGGATCAGCAGCCTCCGCGACGGCCTCCGGGGGGTCCTCGCTGAACGGCCGCTTCAGCTGAATGCGGTCCTCCAACGTCTCCACGACGCCGGAACCCTCCTGCTTCTCGGGGTGGCGCTCGTTCTCACGTCCGGCGTGAGCATCCTGTTCACGGGTGCCATCGGCTTCATCGCAGACCTGTTGCACATCGACAGGGCGATCGTCGCACCCATCAGCTGGCTTATCGGGATCATTGTGCCGCTGCTGCTCAACTGGGTCACGGCCGTCATCATGTTCCGGCTCGCCGCGGGACTCCGGCTCTCTCACCGCGCCTGGCTGGAGGCGACGATCATTGCGGGCGCCGGCACGACTGTCCTGCAGCTCTTCAGCAGCCAGCTACTCGCGAGAGCCGGGGCGAATCCGCTGCTTGCGTCCTTCGCGATTATCATCGGGCTGCTCATCTGGTTCAACCTCGTGAGCCAGGTCTACTTGGTGTCGGGTTCCTGGGCCGCAATCCGTGAGGCGGATACGGGCGCTGTCGCCGCCCGGCGGCCCGGGATGCTCGGTTCCTCGCGCCCCGCGTTCCACCCGGGACCGCAGCTTGCCCACGTTGAGGCAGAGCTTCGGGCGCGGGACCACCGCCAGCCGGTCAACGAAGGCTCCCACGGCCCCTTGACGCACGACGGCGCCGGCTCACTCGGGCTTCCCAGCATCCCCGCGAGCGTGGCGCCGCCTGAGCCGGTCTCCGCTCCCAACGCCGCAGCACTGGTCCCCGACCACCCGCAGAAGCGCGGCATGGGCGGGTGGCTGAAGGCGCTGAGGGGTCGAGGGCGTGGCTGAGGGCAGGAACAGAAGCCAAGGATGAGGGAGGGGCTCCGCTGCTGATGCAGCGGAGCCCCTCCCGTTCCTGTCTCCCAGGCCTCACTCGCGTCTTCCGAGCCTCATCCTGCCTCCCAGGACTGGCGGGTGACGATCAGTTAGACGGTATGGAGTAACCGCCTTTCGTGGGTGGTTGCGGGCCGGGGCCTCGCTCACGCAGATTCGTGGGTTACCGAGCAGAGTCCCCTGCTCGGCCTATCCGACATGCGTGGGAGGTCCCGAATCTTCTATGTCGCGTCAAGCTGCTGCGAGTGCGTCGCGGTGGAGTGCGTTGAGGGTGCGGTAGAGGTGGCGGGCGAGGTATCTCTTGAGGCAGCGACGGATCTCGCGTGTGGTTCTGCCTTCGGCTGTGCGTCGTTCGGCGTAGGCACGGCTGTCGGGATCGTGGACCATTCGGGTGATGGTGGCCATGTGCAGGGCCCGGTTGAGGCGTCTGTCGCCTCCTCGGTTGAGCCGGTATCGGACGATGTTCCCGGAAGAAGCCGGGACGGGGCTGACCCCGGCAAGAGTGGCGAAAGCGGCCTCGGAGCGGACCCTCCCGAGGTGTGACCAGGCGGTGTAGACCACGGCGGCGGTGACCGGTCCTATGCCGGTCATCTCCAGCAGGGGCGCGGCGGGGCTAGCCTTGACGAGCTCGGATGTGCAGTGCTGGTTGTCCGCGAGCTCCTCGTCCAGAACGCGGATTCGTTTGGCAAGGCGGACCGCCTCCGTCCGGGCGGTGGCAGCCGCGACGCCCTCTTCCCGTGCCCGCCATCGCGCCATCTCCGTGACCTGGGTGGCTGAGAGGGGCCGGCGGGCGTCGATCCCGAGGTCGACGGTCCGGGCCAGGGCAGTGAGTGCGTTGACCTTGGCCGTGCGCTCGAGCGTCATCTGCTCCCTTGCCGCGATGAGCACTCGCAGGGCAGCGCGCACGCCCTCATCCTGGCGTGGGATACGCAGGCGGGTGCCCTCGAGCGGGAGGGCTGCGGCCGCGATCGCGGCCGCGTCCAGCGGATCGGATTTCCCTGTGGTGGTTCGTGAGCGAACGTAGCCCCTGGGGGCTTCCACAGCCTCGAAGCCGGCCTTCACGACTGCCGCTGCGAGCTGGGCTCCATAGCTGCCGATTCCCTCGATGACCCAGAGTGCGTCTGCGTCTCCTCCCGTGCGGCGGGCCGCCCAGTCGAGGGCCCTCCGCATGCCCGCCGCGGTGGCCGGGAATTGCTGGCAGCCGAGCTGTTCACCGGTCGCCGCGCGGACCATGGCAAGGGTGTGGGTGCGGGCGTGGGTGTCCACGCCGATGACGAACGGGCGCGTCTGTGCGACAGTAGTCTTCGCGGCCACGGGGTTCCTTCCTCGAGTAGGGGCAGATGCTTCTGGCCGCGGCGCGGCCGGCGTCGGCCCGGGTGAAGGTCACTCCGAGGCATTCCTGTGATGGGCCACGGCCCCGCAGGGGTCGGGCAGTCTTCTGATCAAGCCATCGGTGTGGGCCGGGCGGGCGCCGGGCACCAACCCCCATGGCTGGACAATTCGGGGCGAAGGCCCATGAAGGGGCCAGTGTTCATTCGAGTCACAGCCGAGGAGAAGGCGTCCAGCACCTACCCTGCCAGCCGGTCCCGGACCAGCCGCTCCAAGACTCACAGGTGTTCATTGAGCGTACGAGTGTTGGGCTGGATGTGCACGCCCGGTCGTTCGCGGCGGCAGCGATCGACGGCGACACAGGCGAGCTGGTCCAGGTCCGGCTTTCCCCGTCCTACGAGGCGGTGAAGTCATGGCTCGCCGGCCTGCCGGGCCCGGTCGCCGTGGTCTACGAAGCCGGCCCGACGGGGTTCGGACTTGCGAGGGCCTTGACCTCACAGGGAGTCAGGTGCGTGGTCGCCGCACCGTCGAAGCTGTCAGCGGCCATGAGATTCTCCCCATTGGCGGCCAGATAGTTCCCCGCTGACGGCCAGTTCTTTCTCCCCGTCCACGGCCAGTTGTTCTCCCCGGGTGCGGGATTCCTTCCGCCGGTCGTGGTGATGATCGCGGATGAAGAGCAACGAGGAGATCATGGAGATTCTTGAGGCGTATGACCTCACCGGCAGCTACCGTGCCGCAGCGGAGCTCGCGGGGTGTGACCATCACACGGTGGCCAGGTATGTGAAGCTGCGGGCTGCCGGAGGGCCGGATCGCGAGAAGGGGCAGCGGGCCAGGCCGATCGACGGGTTCCTGCCGAAGATCGAAGAACTCGTCGAGCGCTCGGGAGGCCGGGTCCGGGCGGATGTGGTCCATGAGCGGCTGGTCGCGATGGGGTTCACCGGCGCGGAGAGGACCACGAGGCGCACGGTCGCGGAGGCCAAGGCGCAGTTCGCGGCGGGGCGGCGGCGCGTGTTCCGCCCCTGGATCGTCGAGCCTGGGCTGTGGCTGCAGTGGGACTACGGATGGGGGCCGAGGATCGGGGGCCGGGCGACGCTGCTGTGGTGCGCGTGGCTGGCGTGGTCGCGGTTCCGCGTCGTGATCCCGATCTGGGACAAGAGCCTGCCGACGGTCGTGGCGTGCATGGATGCCACGCTGCGCAGGATGGGCGGGGTCCCGGCGTTCGCGCTGACCGACAACGAGCGCACCGTGACCGCCGACCACATCGCCAGGGTCGCGGTGCGCAACCCGCAGATCGTGGAGATGGGCCGCCACTACGGGATGACCGTGCGCACCTGCGTTCCCGCCGACCCGCAGTCCAAGGGCGGCTCGGAGTCCACGGTGCGGATCTCGAAAGGCGGATCTGGTGCCCACGGCGGCGAACCTGCTCGAGGAGTACCGCACCTTCGGGCAGTTGGAGAAGGCGTGCCACGATTTCTGCGACGAGGTCAACGCCCGCCCGCACCGGGAGACACGGCAGGCGCCGGCGGCGATGCTCGCTGCGGAGCGGGAGCGGCTGCATCTGCTTCCGAAGGCGCCGTTCACGGTGGTGTTCGGGACCACCCGCCGGGTGAACTGGGACG
The DNA here is from genome assembly GCF_022539255.1 of Sinomonas terrae. Lineage (NCBI taxonomy): Bacteria > Bacillati > Actinomycetota > Actinomycetes > Micrococcales > Micrococcaceae > Sinomonas > Sinomonas terrae. The sequence continues at coordinate 3,235,988 of NZ_JAKZBV010000001.1, read as the reverse complement.
CGACCGTGTCGATGAACGGGGTCCGGTACTCGGTCCCGCACGAGCTGGCCAACACCAGGGTCTGGGTGCGCGAGGCGGGCGAGGAGGTCATCGTCACCTCCGTGGCCGAGCGCGGGGAGGCCCGCGAGGTGGCCCGGCATGCGACCGGGCGTCCCGGGACCCCAGTCCTGGACGACGCGCACTACCCGCCCCGGGCGGATGAGGCCGCGGACCGCCAGCCCAGGGCGACCACCCCGGAGGAGGCAGCGTTCCTGATGCTCGGCGCGGGTGCCAAGGCGTGGCTGGTCGAGGCCGCCGCCGCGGGAGCCAGGCGGATCCGCGCGAAGATGGCCGAGGCCGTCGCGTTCGCCAAGCTCTACGGCACCGACCAGGTCGACCGGGCCCTGGGCACGGCCGCGACGACGGGCAGGTTCGCCGACAGGGACCTGGTCTCGATCCTGGGCTACCAGGCCGGGCTCGCCCACGTGGAGCCCTCCCGGGCCTCCGAGGCCCATTCCCTCCAGCCGGGCACGGGCGGCTGGGGCCGCCTCGATGGCTCAGAGCCCGCCGCCGCCGACATGACGGGCGAGGAGGAGGACCGGTGACGATCACAACGATGCAGACCGTGGTCGCCCGCGCCCACGGCGACCCGCTGGCCGAGGCCCTGGAGCTGACCCGCCGGCTGAAGCTGCCCCACATGCGCAAGGCGCTCACGGACCTGATCCCCACCGCGAAGGCCCAGCGCTGGGACCCAGCCGAGCTCGTGCGGGTCCTGCTCGCGGAGGAAGTCGCCGGCCGCGACCGCGCCAACCTGATCACCCGCCGCAAATCCGCCGGCTTCCCGGCAGGGAAGACCTTCGGCGACTGGGACGAGGAGCTCTCCCCGATCCCGCGCCCGACCCAGGAAGCACTCAAGTCCCTCGAATGGGTCCGCCGGCGGGAGAATCTCGCGATCTACGGGCCGTCGGGGACTGGGAAGTCGCACTTCTGCGAGGCGCTCGGCCACGCGGCAGTCGAGGCCGGCATGATCGTGTCCTGGTTCGGGATCGAGGATCTCGGCGCCCTGGTGCGCAAGCACCGCGCCGACGACTCCATCGCCCGGGCCCTGACCAGGGTCGTGCGCAGCGATCTGATCATCGTGGACGACATAGGCCTGCTCCCGGTCTCCCCAGACGCCGCCGAGGGGTTCTACCGCCTCGTGGACGCCGCCTACGAGCGCCGGGCGATGGCGGTCAGCTCGAACCTCGCCCCGGCCGGATTCGACGAGATCATGCCCAAGACCATCGCGACCGCGACGGTGGACAGGTTCATGCACCACGCCCACCGGGTCGAGACCAAGGGCGAGTCCTACCGCCTCGCCCAAGCCGCCTCCGGCAAGGGGGTGACGCCCTTCCGCTGACCCGACAGACAGTCCAAACCCGAACCGGGGAATCAACTGGCCATACGTGGGGAGGAAAGATGGCCGCCACCGGGGAGAACAACTGGCCGTCCACGGGGAAAACCAACTGGCCGTTGACACGAAGCTCCAGCGGCCATCGGGAGACCGTGTCAAGACCGACGCCAGAGACGCGGTGCACCTGGCCAGGCTGCTGCGCCTGGACGAGATCACTCCCGTGGCGGTCCCGACCATATCCCAGGAGTCCGCGCGTGATCTGGTGCGGGCCAGGGAGGACTGCCGTGGGGACCTGATGCGCGCTCGGCACCGGCTCTCGAAGCTGCTGCTGCGCCACGGGATCGTCTACGAGGGTGGGGACGCCTGGACCGGCGCCCACGATGCCTGGCTGCGGAAAGAGGCCGCTCTGCAGCTGGGGTCCACGGCTACCCGGACGGCCTTCGACTCCGGCTACGAGGCCGCCCTCGCCACGAAGTCCCGTCGTGGCCGGCTCGACTCCGCGATCGAAGAGCTGGCCGCCGAGAGCGAGTTCGCACCCGTCGTGCGCCGCCTGGGCTGCCTGCGCGGTGTGAGCACCCTGACCGGTTTTGCCCTCGCAGTGGAGATCGGGGACTGGCACCGGTTCACCGGGGCTACGATCGGCTCCTTCGTCGGACTCACCCCGTCCGAGCACTCCTCGGGCTCCTCCCGCGCCCAAGGACCGATCGCCAAGACCGGCAACTCCCACGTCCGCCGGCTCCTGGTCGAAGCGGCTTGGCACCACAGGGCCCGCTACACCGTCGGGAAGACCATGCTCGACCGGTGGGATCTGGCCCCCGCCGCCGCGCGGGTCCGGGGCGATGAGGGCAACCGTCGCCTGCACGCCCGATGGGTGAAGTTCCTCGAGCGCCGCAAGCGCCCCACCGTCGCGAACGTCGCGATCGCTCGCGAGCTCGCCGGCTGGTGCTGGTCCCTGGCCGTCATGGACGACGACTGAGCCCCCGCTGACTGCTTCGCCCGGGGTTGGGTGTTGGCGGCAGCGCGTGGAGCCACCCGCGAGAGTTCTATGAGCAGGGCCGAAGGCCTCACGCTCGTTCTTAGACACGCGGACCGGCTCCAGCCGAACCACCGTCCTGCGGTAGCCAACCCGCGCATATCAGTGTGACCGCGCGTCGCCCAATGACACGCTCGACCAACACCCCCGCTCGCGAAGCAGCGAGGCGCCGCCGGGAAACCTCCCGACGGCGCCTCACCATGCCCACTTGACAGCAGGCCACTCCATATCAGAACTGGCGGGCGAGGACCGCCTGCTTGACCTCCGAGATGGCTTTGGTCACCTGGATGCCACGGGGGCAGGCCTCCGAGCAGTTGAAGATCGTGCGGCAGCGCCACACACCTTCCTTGTCGTTGAGGATCTCAAGGCGCATGTCGCCGGCGTCGTCACGCGAATCGAAGATGAAGCGATGCGCATTCACGATCGCAGCCGGGCCGAAGTACTGCCCATCCGTCCAGAACACCGGGCACGAGGAGGTGCAGGCGGCACAGAGGATGCACTTCGTGGTGTCGTCGAACCGCTCGCGATCCTCGGGGGACTGAAGACGCTCCCGGGTGGGGGCGTGGCCCTTCGCCACAAGGAACGGCATGATCTCGCGGTACGACTGGAAGAAGGGCTCCATGTCGACGATGAGGTCCTTCTCGACCGGAAGGCCCTTGATGGGCTCGACCAAGATCGGCTTGGACGTGTCGAGGTCCTTGAGGAGGGTCTTGCAAGCGAGGCGGTTGCGGCCGTTGATGCGCATGGCATCCGAGCCGCAGACGCCGTGCGCGCACGAGCGACGGAACGAGAGTGAACCGTCGAGCTCCCACTTGACCTTGTGGAGGGCGTCGAGCACGCGGTCCGTGCCGTACATCGTGAGCTTGAACTCCTCCCAGTGCGACTCTTCCGAGACCTCTGGGTTATAGCGGCGCACACGGAGCGTCACGTCGAATGTGGGGATCTCGCCCCCGCCGCCGACACTCGCGGGGAGCTCGACCTTCGAAGCAGGCTCTTCAGTTGACGCGGTCATCAGTACTTACGCTCCATTGGCTCGTAACGGGTGAAGGCGACCGGCTTCGTGCCGAAGCGGATGCCCTTGATGCCCTCGGTCTCGGCCGACGGGTCCTTGTAGAGCATCGTGTGCTTCATCCAGTTGGCGTCATCGCGGTCGGGGAAGTCTTCGCGGTAGTGGCCGCCGCGGGACTCCTTGCGGTGGAGGGCGGCGACGGTCATGGCCTCTGCGAGGTCCAGGAGGAAGCCGAGCTCGACGGCCTCGAGGAGATCCAGATTGAACCGCTTGCCCTTGTCCTGGATGCTGATGTTCCGGTACCGCTCGCGCAGCTTCTCGATGTCCGCGAGGGCGGTTGTGATCGAGTCGGCTGTGCGGAACACCTGCATGTTGGCGTCCATCGTCTCCTGGAGGTCGGCGCGGATCGCCGCGACCCTCTCCGTGCCCGTTGCCGTGCGGACGACGTCGAGCATGGCGATGGTCTCCGCCATCGGGTTGTCCGGGAGTTCGACGAAGTCGGCCGTCTTCGCGTACTCGGCCGCGTTGATGCCTGAGCGCTTGCCGAACACGTTGATGTCGAGGAGCGAGTTCGTGCCGAGGCGGTTCGAGCCGTGCACGGAGACACAGGCGACCTCGCCGGCTGCATAGAGGCCCGGGATGATCGTGTCGTTGTCCTGGAGGACCTCGCCCTTGATGTTCGTGGGGACGCCGCCCATCGCGTAGTGCGCCGTCGGGTAGACGGGGACGGGCTCGGTGTAGGGCTCCACGCCGAGGTACGTGCGGGCGAACTCCGTGATGTCCGGGAGTTTCGCGTCGATGTGGGCAGGCTCCAAGTGGGTCAGGTCGAGGAGCACGTAGTCCTTGTTCGGACCGGCGCCGCGACCCTCGCGCACCTCGTTTGCCATCGATCGGGCGACGATGTCGCGCGGGGCGAGGTCCTTGATGGTGGGAGCGTAGCGCTCCATGAAGCGCTCGCCTTCGGAGTTGCGCAGAATGGCGCCCTCGCCGCGCGCGGCTTCCGAGAGGAGGATGCCGAGGCCCGCGAGGCCCGTCGGGTGGAACTGGAAGAACTCCATGTCCTCGAGCGGGATGCCGCGGCGGAAGGCAATGCCCATGCCGTCGCCCGTCAGAGTGTGGGCGTTGGACGTGGTCTTGAAGACCTTGCCCGCCCCGCCGGTCGCGAAGATGATCGCCTTCGCTTGGAAGACGTGGATCTCGCCGGACGCGAGGTCGTAGCTCACAACGCCCGCGACGCGCTTCTGCTTGTACGGCGTTCCGTCCTCGCGAACCGCATCCTCTTCGACGACGAGGAGGTCAAGGACGTAGTACTCGTTGTAGAACTCGACGTTGTGCTTGACGCAGTTTTGGTACAGCGTCTGGAGGATCATGTGGCCCGTGCGGTCGGCCGCGTAGCAGGCGCGGCGGACAGGCGCCTTGCCATGGTCGCGGGTGTGACCCCCGAACCTGCGCTGGTCAATGCGTCCCTCGGGGGTGCGGTTGAACGGGAGGCCCATCTTCTCAAGGTCGAGGACGGCGTCGATCGCCTCCTTGGCCATGACCTCCGCGGCGTCCTGGTCGACCAGGTAGTCGCCGCCCTTGACGGTATCGAAGGTGTGCCACTCCCAGTTGTCCTCTTCGACGTTGGCGAGGGCGGCACACATGCCGCCCTGAGCCGCGCCGGTGTGGGAGCGGGTGGGGTACAGCTTGGTCAGCACCGCGGTGCGCGCGCGCTGGCCGGACTCAATGGCCGCGCGCATGCCGGCGCCGCCGGCGCCGACGATCACCACATCGTACTTGTGGACCTGCATACTGGATGCTTCTCTCTCTCGCGCAAGACTGCGGCGCCGCTCGCGTGCCGAGGGCGCCGCCTGAAATGCCTGCTACGGCTTGGGGCAGAACGAGCCTGGGAGCGGGACTCCGTTGACGGTGGGGCACGGGTTGAACGTGAAGATCACGAGCGTGCCGAGGATCACGATGGCCGCCGCCGCAGCGAACAGCACGATGAGGAGCCAGAAGCGGACGGTGTCCCGGTCGGCGTAGTCGTTGATGATCGTGCGGACGCCATTCGTGCCGTGCAGCATCGCTAGCCACAGCATCGCCAGATCCCACCACTGCCAGAACGGGCTGGCCCACTTGCCGGCCACGAACCCGAAGTCGATCGCGTGCACGCCGTTGCCGACCATGAGGTTGACGAACAGGTGCCCGAAGATCAGGACGACGAGCACGATGCCCGAGAAGCGCATGAACAGCCAGGCGGCCATCTCGAAGCCGCCCTTGGCGCCGCTGCCGTGGCGCGTGTACTTGGGAGCGACCCGACCGGTCTCCGTCGTGCTCCGGGGGAATCGAATGTCAGGAGTTGTGCTCATGCCGGTCAGCCTCCGAACACGATCGAGAGTTGGCGGATGGCGAAGGCCACGAACACGACGGCCCACACGACGACGACGGTCCACAGCATCTGCCGTTGGTACTTCGGCCCACTCTTCCAGAAGTCGACCGCGATAATACGAAGGCCGTTGAACGCGTGGAAGAGGATGGCGGCCACGAGTGCGGTCTCGCCAAGTCCCATCACCGGGTTCTTATATTCGCCGATGACGGCGTTGTAGGCGTCGGGGGACACGCGCACCAATGAGGTGTCCAGCACATGCACCAACAAGAAGAAGAAGATCACGACACCGGTAATCCGGTGCCCGACCCAGGACCACATGCCTTCACGGCCGCGGTACAGGGTGCCAGCTGGTTTTGTCGGCACTGATAAACCTCCCTGCGAGCACCGATGCGCCGCGCTCACCCACAGAGGCGAGGGCACCGATGCAGAAGGCGCCCGTCTCGGCTGGCGGACGCGTACTCTGTCGAGCTCCAGCCTAAATCTAGGCTTCGCTCTCAGCTTATTCAATTTGCTGCCCGCTCCCAGACTAGGAGAGTGGGGATTATCACAAGGCTCCCAGATGGAGTTGTGCAAGGGCGCGCTGGCCCCTCCTCCGTGCGGTGGCCTCCATTAGAGTAGGGGCGATGAGCACTGAATTTCCGGCCGCGAGTGCGGCAGACCGCGACGCCGTCCTGGACCGCTTTGTCGCCGTAATCCCGGCGGGCGGAGTCGGCACGCGGCTGTGGCCCCTTTCGCGCGCGGCTGCGCCGAAGTTCCTCCACGACCTCACCGGGTCGGGGAGCACGCTCATCAGGGCGACGTATGACAGGCTGCGGCCGCTCGCGAACGGTCGCCTCCTTGTCGTGACCGGCCAGGCTCACCGCGCTGCGGTCTGCCACCAGATCCCAGAGCTCGATACCGCTGACCTCGTGCTCGAGAGCGAGCCCAAGGACTCCGGCGCCGCCATCGGGCTTGCCGCGGCAATCCTCTACCGCCGAGACCCGGCCACGATCATGGGCTCCTTCGCGGCGGATCACGTGATCAGCCCCGACACCGTCTTCCGGGCAGCGGTGCTGGAGGCCATTCATACGGCCGCCTCCGGCGAACGCGGCAAGATCGTGACGATCGGCATTGAGCCGACTCACCCTTCGACCGGCTTCGGCTACATCCGGGGTGGGGAAGCGCTCGACGTCGCGGGCGCCCCGAGCGCGCGTGCAGTCGCCGAGTTCGTCGAGAAGCCGAGCCTTGAAGTCGCAGAGAAGTACCTCGCGTCCGGCGAGTACCTCTGGAACGCGGGCATGTTCGTCGCCCCGGTCTCTCTGATGCTTGAGCATCTCGAGGCGAACCAGCCGGAGCTCTACGCGGGGCTCACGGAGATCGCGGACGCGTGGGATACGCCGGACCGGGACGAGGTGACCGCCCGCGTGTGGCCGACCCTCCCGAAGATCGCTATCGACTATGCGGTTGCGGAGCCTGCAGCCGCTGCCGGGGACGTCGCCGTCGTGCCTGGAGCATTCCGCTGGGACGACGTCGGAGACTTCGCCGCCATCGGACGGCTCAACAGTGCACGCGAGGTCGACGCCGTCACGGTCCTGGGCGAGGGCGCGCGGGTGTTCACGGAAGGCGCGAGCGGGATCGTCGTCTCCGACACCAAGCGGGTCATCGCGCTCATCGGCATTCAGGACGTCGTGATCGTCGACACCCCCGATGCGCTCCTCGTGACGACCAAGGAGCATGCGCAGAAGGTCAAGGGGGCCGTTGCGGCCCTCAAGGCGAGTGGCGACACGGACGTCCTCTGACGCCAGCGCGTCTCGTTGAGCGACGCCCGTCGTTGAAACGTGGGCGAAGAGAGCGTGGCGCTAGAGTGAACGAGTGCGCAACTACACCACGGAAGCCGACCCGACGCCCCTGGTCGGCCCCCGTCTCGATCATCTTCTGCCCGATCTCATCGCGTTCCGTCGTGATCTTCATGCGCACCCCGAACTGAGCTTTCAGGAATTTCGCACGACCGACCGCATCGTCGCCCGACTCGAGGCAGCAGGTCTTGAGCCGCGGCGCCTCGAGGGGACGGGCGTCGTCGTCGACATCGGTGAGGGACCGATCGCCACGGCGCTTCGCGGCGACATCGACGCCCTCCCCATCATCGAGGAGACGGGCCTCCCGTTCGCCTCGCTGAACCACGGCGTCACGCACGCGTGTGGCCACGACGTCCATACGACGTGTGCCCTCGGTGCGGCCCTCGTGCTGGCCGACAAGCACCGCGAGGAGCCGCTCGGCGCAACGGTCCGTGTCATCTTCCAGCCAGCCGAGGAGACGATGCCGGGCGGCGCCCTCGCGTGCATCGACCAGGGCGTCCTCTCCGGCGTTCCCCGCATCATGGCGCTGCACTGTGATCCCAGGATCGAGGTGGGCCGCATCGGGACCCGGATCGGCTCGATCACCTCCGCGTCGGACACCATCCGAATCGAACTCGTGGGACGGGGCGGACACACCTCTCGCCCCCACCTCACCGAGGACCTCGTGTTCGCGCTCTCGCAGATCGCGATCAACGTCCCGGCCGTCCTGTCCCGTCGCGTCGACGTGCGGAGCGGCGTGTCGATGGTCTGGGGCCAGATTGCGGCTGGAGCCGCACCCAACGCGATTCCCGCGATCGGCCACATGGCCGGGACTATGCGCTGCCTCGATCGCGAGGCGTGGCACAGCGCTGGCGAGCTTCTCGACGAGGTGGTCCAGCAGGTCGCGGCCCCCTACGGCGTCGACGTGCGGCTCGAGCACACTCGGGGCGTGCCGCCGGTTGTGAACTCGGAGCACGAGACAGCGCTCATCGAAGCAGCTGCCCGTGCCGAACTTGGGGAGGACGCCGTCGTCCTGACGCCTCAGTCGATGGGCGGGGAGGACTTCGCATGGTTCCTCGCCGAGATCCCGGGCTCCATGTTCCGTCTCGGCGTCGCAACGCCTGGCGGAGAGGAGTATGACCTCCACCGCGGTGACCTCATCGTTAACGAGGGTGCGATTGCCTGCGGCGTCAGGGTTCTCGCTGCAGCCGCCCTCCGCAGCGTGCGGGACCTCTGACGTTGCAGTCGTCGGAGGGGCTGTCAGAGGCTGAGGCCGTTGACTGGGACGGGCTCGCCGCCCTCGCCCACGCAGCCATGCGCAAGGCCTACGCCCCGTATTCACGCTTTCCGGTGGGCGCCGCGGCGCTGCTCGACGACGGCCGGACGGTCTGCGGGTGCAACGTCGAGAACGCCTCCTACGGACTCACCCTTTGCGCCGAGTGCACGCTCCTCGGCCAGATCCAGATGACTGGAGGCGGACGGATCCGGGCTTTCGCGTGTGTGGATGGGGAGGGCAAGCCCCTCATGCCCTGCGGCCGCTGCCGTCAGCTCCTCTACGAATTCCGCGCTCCGGGCATGCAGCTCCTGACAGCTCGTGGCATCCGTTCGATCGAAGACATCCTTCCGGATGCCTTCGGACCCGAGAACCTGGAAGCGCCCGAGGAGGGACCGTGAGCGACCCGTTGGACCGAGTCAACGCAGCCGAATCTTTCGATGCTGTCGACATCATCCGCACCAAGCGGGACCACAGGGATCTCTCGGACGATCAGATCGAATGGGTCGTGGACGCCTACACGCGCGGCGTGGTCGCAGAGGAGCAGATGTCGGCGCTGGCCATGGCGATCCTGCTCAACGGGATGACGCACCGCGAGACTGCGCGCTGGACCGCCGCCATGACCGCTTCGGGCGAGCGTCTCGACTTCTCCACGCTGCGGGCCCCGGGAGGGGGAGTGCGACCGACGGCGGACAAGCACTCGACCGGGGGAGTGGGCGACAAGATCACGCTACCTCTCGCCCCGCTGGTCGCCGTGTTCGGTGTCGCCGTACCGCAGCTTTCCGGGCGGGGTCTTGGCCACACCGGTGGGACCCTCGACAAGCTCGAGTCGATCCCCGGCTGGCGCGCCGCGCTCAGCAACGACGAGATGATGGCCCAGCTCGAAGGAGTGGGCGCCGTCGTCTGCGCTGCCGGGGCAGGGCTTGCTCCCGCCGACAGGAAGCTCTACGCACTCCGCGATGTCACGGGAACGGTCGAGTCCATCCCGCTCATCGCCTCCTCGATCATGAGCAAGAAGATCGCCGAGGGCACGGGATCGCTCGTCTTGGATGTCAAGGTCGGCTCGGGTGCCTTCATGAAGGATGAGAGGCAGGCGCGCGAGCTCGCGGAGACTATGGTCGCCTTGGGCTTGGATGCCGGCGTGAAGACGGTGGCGCTCCTCACCAACATGTCTACGCCACTCGGGCTCACGGTCGGCAACGCGCTCGAGGTCGAGGAGTCCATCGAGGTGCTCGCGGGCGGGGGTCCCGAGGACGTCGTCGAGCTCACGGTGCGCCTTGCCGAGGAGATGCTCGCATGCGCTGGCGTGCACGACGCCGATCCTGAGCAAGCGCTCCGCGACGGCCGTGCGATGGACGTGTGGCGGCGAATGATCGCGGCGCAGGGCGGTGACCCTGATGCCGCCCTTCCGACGGCGCAGGAATCCGAGGTCGTCTACGCTCCGGCCGACGGGGTCCTCGTCGAACTCGACGCCTTCAAAGTAGGGGTGGCCGCATGGCGCCTCGGTGCGGGTCGGGCGCGCAAGGAAGATTCGGTACAAGCGGCGGCCGGGGTACGGCTGCACGCGAAGCCCGGTGCGTTTGTCCGTGCAGGAGAGCCGCTCATGACGCTCCTGACCGACAGTTCGGACCGCTTTGGGCGCGCGAAGCAGGTGCTTGAGGGCGCGGCCGTCATCGCCCCGGCGGGCGCCCGCCCGGCGCAGAGGCTTGTCATTGACAGGGTCGCATGAAACGCTGAAGGCGACCTTAGCCGCGTCAGGGGACAGCGCGGCTACGCGGAGGGAGTAACTCCAGCGGATAGCAGCATGCTCTAGGGCGTGCGACACTGAAATGAGCCCGCCGCACAAGGAGCACCATCGCATGCTGAACGTTCTGGATCACGCGATTCTGCATGCTGCTGGGCAGTGGTGGATCTATCCGATCCTGCTGGTCTTCTTCTTTGTCGACGGTTTTGCAGTGATCGCTCCGAGCGAGACCCTCATCGTTGCACTCGCAGCCTACTGGCGCCACAGCGGTGAGCCCAATCTCTGGGTCCTCGGCCTGACGGCGCTCGTCGGTGCAATAGCAGGGGACAACACCGCGTACATGCTCGGACGCGGGATCGGCATCGACCGCTGGCGGTGGATGCGCCGGCCTAGGGTGCAGAAGGTCTTCGCCTGGGCGCGGCACGAGCTCGATAAACGCGGAGCAGTCCTCATCTTCACAGCGCGCTACGTCCCATGGGGGCGCGTGGCCGTCAATTACGTCGCCGGATCGACCCGATTCCGGCACCGCACGTTCTTCTGGTTGGACGCTTTCGCGTGCTTGACGTGGGTCGGGTACTCGCTCGGCGTCGGGCTGCTCGCCAGCTCGTTCCCGTGGCTGCACCACAATCCCCTCGGAAGCGCCGCCGTCGCAGTCGTGTTCGCGCTCATTCTGGGCGTCATCCTCGATCACCTGATCACCGTGCTGCACCGTTGGCGCGACGCGAAGGACGCGCAGCGGGCGGCGGCACGTGCCGAGGCAGCACGTCGCTCGCACCTGAGCCAGCACCCCGAGGCTGGCCTTTCGGCGGACGACTACGCCCCGCACCGAGGTGGTGCCGAGGGCCCGGCTGGTGCGCGCCGTGGCCCTTCCCTAAAGTTGGACCGTGACTGAGCCGATCATCGATGCCGCCCCTGATCTGACCTTCGACCTTCGTTCTCTCCCCAAGGTCTCCCTCCACGACCATCTCGACGGCGGCCTGCGGCCTGCCACGATCATCGAACTCGCCGCGGAGATCGGGCACGAGCTGCCCTCCACCGAGCCCGTGGCGCTCGCCCAGTGGTTCCGCGAGTCCGCCGATTCCGGCTCGCTTCCGCGCTATCTCGAGACCTTCGACCACACCGTCGCCGTGATGCAGACGGAGTCTGCACTGCGTCGCATCGCCCGTGAGTTCGTCGAGGATCTCGCGGACGACGGCGTGGTGTACGGCGAGGTCCGCTGGGCCCCCGAGCAGCACCTCAGCCGCGGACTCACCCTCGACGAGGCCGTGGAAGCGGTGCAGGAGGGGATCGAGGAGGGCATCGCGAAGGTCGAGGAGTCCGGGCGAGTCATCGCTGTCGGCCAGCTCATTACCGCCATGAGGCACGCCGACCGCTCACAGGAGATCGCCGAGCTTGCCGTGCGGCACAGGGAGCATGGCGCTGTCGGCTTCGACATCGCCGGCGCGGAGGATGGATTTCCAGCGTCCCGTTTCGCGGATGCGTTCACGTACCTTGCTCGCCAGAACTTCCCTGTGACGGTGCATGCGGGCGAGGCAGCCGGGCTCGAGAGCATCCAGTCGGCCCTCGTGGACGGGCGCGCGCTGCGCCTCGGCCATGGTGTCCGCATCGCCGAGGACATCTCGGTCGAGGAATCGGGAGAGGTCGACGAGGACGGCGTGCCGATCCTGGATGTGACGCTCGGCGAACTCGCTGCGTGGGTCCGCGACCGGGGGATCCCGCTCGAGCTCTGCCCGTCGTCGAACCTTCAGACGGGTGCCATCGCCCCATGGGGCGAGGACATCCTCGACCACCCGATCGACATGCTCTATGAACTCGGCTTCAAGGTCACCGTGAATACCGACAACCGGCTCATGAGCGGCGTGACGCTGACCGACGAGTTCGAGCTGCTCGTCGAGGCCTTCGACTACGACCTGGATGATCTGCTCGAGCTCACTCTCAATGCGGCAGAGGCGGCATTCCTTCCACTCGAGGATCGTGAAGACCTCGTGGAGTTCATCAACCAGGCGTACGGAAGCCTGGGCGAGTAGGCCTCGCATCGTGAGTGCCGCCGTCGACCGTCTCGTGGAGGTGGTCCGTCTCCTCCGCGAGCACTGCCTCTGGACGGCGGCGCTCACGCACGCCTCACTCGTCGAGTACCTCGTCGAGGAGTCGTACGAGCTTGTGGAAGCCATCGAGGAGGGGCAGCCCGAGGAGGAACTGAAGGGTGAGCTCGCCGACGTCTTGCTTCAGGTCGTGCTGCACTCCGAAATCGCGCGAGAGCGCGGGGCCTTCAACCTAGACGCCGTCGCTGAGGCACTCACCGCCAAGATGGTCCGCCGCAACCGCCACGTCTTCACGTCCGACGGTGGGTTGCAGCCCAGCTTTCCGGCGACTGTGGAGGAGATTATCGCCTCGTGGGACGCTGCGAAGCGTGAGGAGAAGGCCGAGCGCGCGGCGGCTGCCGAGCGCGAGGACCTGTTGCCGATGGCACCTTCGGCAGGGGAAGGCCCCCTTGAGGGGCTTCCCCGACATCTTCCTGCCCTCGCCCTCGCTGACAAGGCGCTCGGGCGGGCCGAGCGGCGCCGGGCGCTCGACGGCGATCAGCCCCACCAAGCGGACAGCGAGGCGTCGGCGCTGGCCGAGTTTGTGACCGAAGACGACCTCGGCGAGCTACTTCTGGGGATCGTGCGGGCCGCGCGATTACGGGGTCTGGACCCGGAGCGGGCCCTGCGGGCGGCCGTCCGCCGCATGCCAGCCTGACCTCACCGTGTTGTGAGCATTGCCGGTCTCTCTCGTGGCCTGTAGGTTGCAAAAAGTGGATTGGCAGCCAGTTGATCCGGAAATGGCCCAGTTGATCCTGAAATGGCAAGGGGACGTCATGAAGAAGATGCGGTTTGCAGGAATTGCGCCAGTGGTTGCCGGGTTGATCGGGGGAGTGGGCTTGGCTCCCGCCTCGGCAGATTCAGGGTGCGCCAACGGTCAGGTGTGCTTCTGGACCGATATCAACTACGGCGGGGCGAAATACAGTGCACCCTACCGCAATGGCTACGTCGGCTGGATGAATGATCAGGCGAGCACCTTCCGAATCGGGTGGACCACGAACCCGAAATATCACTACGTCATGTTTTATCAGGACGCTTGGTTCGGCGGTCGGAGCTTCTATGCCAAAGAAGGGCAAGCCTTCAACCTGACCTCTCTGGGCCATCCTTTGGGTGGAACCTGGAATGATCGCATTAGCAGCCATGACGAGGCTTCCTGATTGGCCGGAAACTTGCGACCGGCTCGATTTGGAAGCGCGGTTCTCGTCGCGGCGTTCCTGCTGCTCGCGGGTTGCGGCGTTCCAGAGCAGAGTGGCAGTGGGCCAACGGAAAGGTCCGCCCCCTCTGTCGACCGCTCGAACTTTCATTCGGTGAAGGCAGCCGTTAACGAGATTAAGGCCGCCGTAACTTTTCCGCTTGACGCATACATTTTTTCGCCTGAGGAATGGGAAGTCGTCTCTTCAGCCAACTCGTACCTGACTGAGGACTGCGTACGAGCTCAAGGAAGGCCGCTTATGGGCACTCCGGGAGATCTTGAAATCACGGAGTATCGCCGATATGGACCTTGGGTGATGAGGCTTGTCGAGGTCAACGGGTGGCAACCGGTGAAGATCAAGAGAGCTGACGGGATCTACGATTCGCGTGTTCGGTATGGAGCGGAAGGCCCGCCCGACGACGCAGTCGAAGCATCCCGAGAGTGCAGAGCGCAGCTTGAGTCAATCGGCGAGCTCATCCCTGAGATAACCCCCGGATGGGCGGCGACTGCGAACACCGTTGTGGGAGAAATCTCCGCCGGCGCCACCAACCTCACGTACCGGGATCCAGAATATCGACAGATCAATAATCAATGGCTTACATGCATTAAGGCGGAGGGCTTGACTCCGGATCCCGCCCACGGGGAGTGGGGCGTGGCCATGGGGAACTCCTCGAAGGAGCAGCAGATCCGTGACGCCGTCAAGGACGTCCGCTGCAAGCAGAAGTTCTCGGTGATGCAGCGGCTGTCGGACATCGAGGCGCAGTATCAGGCCGCGCTCATGGGGCCGAAGGAGGCTCAGCTCGCCGAGTTGGCCAAGACGAAGCAGGACGCGCTCGCGAGAGCACGCAAGGTGCTGGCCGAGCATGGTGCATAAGAGGCGCGCCGAGAAGGACCTGACACCCGCCGATGGGAGAACGGCTGCAGTTGGGAGCGAGGCTGCAGCCAGTCAACCCATTCCCAGTCGACGCATTCCCTTCGCAGGGCGGCCAGTTGTCATAGCCGTGTTAGTCGTCCTCGTTGCGGCAAGCATCGCCTGCAGTTATTTGCTCGGCACGCTCGTCCGTTCTCCAGACGACGTGACCCTCCAGCAGGCCCCTGAGACCGTGCGCGTGACAGCGGCGGTCGAGGAACGAATGGTCACCCCGAGCCTGAGCGTTCAGGGGGTCGTGAGCGGTGCGCCGACTCGGGAGGTCAGGTTCGAGGGATCAGCGGGTGGAGCCAAGCAGATCGTCACGTCCGTAGCCGTGGCCCAAGACGCTTCCATCGCGTTCGGTGATCTCCTCGCAACCGTCTCGGGCGTCCCGGTCTTCCTCCTGCCGGAGGGCGTCCCGCTCTACCGCGACTTGCGGCACGGCGACTCCGGCCCTGACGTCTCGGCCTTTCAGTCGCTGCTCACTCGCCTCGGCTATCTTCGGGGGTCCGCCACCGGAACTGTCGACGCTCGCACCCTCACGGCGACAGGTCTCTGGTACAAGGCCTATGGGCAGAAGCTGCCCGAGAGCGAGGGCAAGCCCTACGTCGCCGTCGACCACTTCGCCGCGGCGACGGGGGAGGGCACCGTTCGTCTGGGTCCGACGGTCGGCCAGAGGCTCGAACCAGGCAAACCGCTGTTCGTCCTCTCGGCGGGCCAGCAGGCCGTCACGGCCAGATTCACGGTGCCCGAGGCGGACGCCGTCAAGGTCGGGACGGCAGTGACGGTGAGGGCATCCGGAGGGGCCAGCTTCGCCGGAACGATCGCATCCATCGGGCCCTTCCAGAGCAACGAGGCCTCGAAGGAACAGCGCGCAGGTCACGACGTCCGCGTCGAGCTCTCCCTGCAGGACGCTGCCGCCCCCAAGGAGGCGAGTACAGTCTCCGTGACTGTTGGCGGTCAGGGAAGGCGTGGGCCCGCGGTGCCCCTGAGTGCGATCCGACAAGGTTCTCAGGGCACCTACGTGACGCGTGAACTCGAGGGCGAGAACAGCTCGGGAACGCCGCCGACGCGCGACGTCACGGTTGCCGTCCTGGCCCAGGAAGGCGGTTGGGCGAGTATCGAGACGAATCCTGAGCTTCCGCCCGGTGCGAAGGTCATCGTCGGATGAGCGACTGCGGCCTGCAGCGCCAGAGGGACATCGGCCCGCGTGCGCCTGCGATCTCACTCCGCGGTGTGGCGAAGAGCTTCGACGCAGGCACCGCTGCACTGCGCGGTTGCGACCTTGACATTGAGGAGGGAGATTTCGTCGCGATCGTCGGAGCCTCGGGCTCAGGGAAGTCCACGCTCCTCAACATCATCGGCACCTTAGACCGTCCAGACAGGGGCGAGTACCGTCTCCACGGTCGTCGAGTGGAGGACCTCCCCGAACGCGAACTCAACCGTCTCCGTAAGCAGACCTTTGCCTTCGTCTTCCAGGAATCGCACGTCCTCCGAGAGGAGACGGCTGCTCGGAATGCTGCGCTCGGCCTGCGAGTCCAAGGGGTCCGGCGGCGGGAGAGGCCTGCAGCTGCAGCGAAGGGTCTCGCACGAGTCGGGCTCGGCCACCGCTGGTCGACGCGCGGCCGGCACCTCTCGGGAGGGGAGAGGCAGCGCCTGGCGTTCGCTCGCGCGGCCTCGACCGGCGCTCCGATTCTCTTGGCCGACGAGCCGACGGGGAACCTTGACTCGCGCAACGGCGAGGAGCTCATCGCCCAGCTGTCACAGCTCAACGCCGAGGGGACGACGGTTGTCGTCGTGACCCATGATGATCGCGTCGCCGCTGCTGCACACCGACGGGTACGCATCGCCGATGGAGTCCTCATCGAAGAATCGGGCGGAGGGCCCGAGGCTGAAACCCGAGCGCGTGCGCCCCGGGGCACCCTCCCAGAAAGAGCCAACAATGTGCGCCGCGCGCGGTGGGACCCCCTCGACGACGTCTCGGACGCGCTGTCCTCGGCGACGTCGCGGATCGGCCGCAGCGCCATGGTGGTCCTCGCCTTCGCGCTCGGCGTCGCAGGCCTCACGGCCTCCGTGGGCCTCAGCGAGAGTGCTGCGGCACAGGTGTCCCAGCGCATTTCGGCTGCGGCGCTCGACGAAATCACCGTCACCGCTACCGGCGATCCGACGACCCAGCACGAGTTCTTCGCTCGTACCGGCCAGATCCGCGAGGACCTCGCCCGCGTCGAAGGCGTCCGTGGTTCGGGGGTGACCGCGACGCTCTCAAGCCAGGAGTACAGCGTCACCGTCCTTGCGCCCCACAGCGTGCCCGGACAGTCCCGCTTCAGAGGAGAGCTCTTGACGGCCGACGGCGCGTGGCTGGGACTCCAAGGCGCCGTGGCATCGCCTCAGGGCGCAGTTGCTGCATTTGATGCGGCGAACCAGCGTGGGCAGCCTGCGGCGCTCATCGGCGAAGGGGCTGCCCGTACTCTCGGACTCGACAGTGTGGCGGCGGGCCAACAACTTTGGATCGATGGACGCCGAGTAGACGTTGTGGGTGCGATACGCGGTGCGGCCCGCGCCCCTGGGCTCGGGGACGCGGTCGTCGTCAATTTCGCCTCCCTTGCCGGGCGCGCCGGACTCAGCCCGGTTCTCCTCGTCCGGACCGAGGACGGCTATCCCGCCGCACTGCGCTCGGCGATCCCGCTCGCCCTCGACGCAGCCCAGCCCGGCACCTATACGGTCTCGCTGACGGCTGACCTCCGCTCGCTCCGCCGTGGGGTCTCTGCGGATCTCGCCGATCTGGTCCGTGTCGTCTCGTGGGCCCTCCTGCTGTTCTCGGGTCTCGGCGCGGCCTCTGCCATGTACCTCGCGGTCCAGTCCCGCTCCGCGGAGATCGCGCTTCGCCGAGCTTTGGGTGCGAGCCGCCCCTCCATCGCCCGGATCTTCCTCCTCGAGGGCGCAGTCCTCGGCCTCGGCGGCGGCCTGCTGGGCTCGGCGTTCGGGGTCGGTGCCGTCGTCGTCTACTGCCTCCTCCAGCGATGGACGGCGGTGCTGAGCTCGGAACTCGTGTGGCTCGGGACAGGAATAGGGGCTGTGGTCGGTGTCGCGGCGGCCGTGTACCCCGCGTGGGCCGCGGCAACTGGCCCCATCGCAGAGCGCATCAGGGGCTAGGCGAGTCACAGTGTCGCGCCCGTCCCGCGCGCCCACTAGGCTGTGGGTGACACCGAGGTCATCCACGCGTAACTCTCGCGTGCCCAAACGCTCCGTTCACCATTGCTCACCATTGCAAGGAGTTCATCCATGGCCCTTATCGATGCCATCCACGCCCGCGAGATCCTTGACTCCCGCGGCAACCCCACGGTCGAGGTCGAGGTCCTCCTGAGCGATGGCTCGCTCGGGCGCGCCGCGGTTCCCTCGGGCGCTTCGACCGGCGAGTTCGAGGCGGTGGAACGCCGCGACGGCGACAAGGGCCGCTACCTCGGCAAGGGCGTCCAGCAGGCCGTCGAGGCTGTAGTGGACCAGATTGCCCCCGCCCTCCAGGGCTTCGACGCGACCGACCAGCGCGCGATCGACCAGGCCATGATCGACCTGGACGGCACGCCCAACAAGTCGAACCTGGGCGCCAACGCCATCCTGGGCGTCTCGCTTGCCGTGGCCAACGCCGCCGCGGACTCCGCGAACCTCCCGCTGTACAAGTACCTCGGCGGCCCGAACGCGCACGTCCTCCCGGTCCCGCTCATGAACATCCTCAACGGCGGCTCCCACGCCGATTCCGACGTCGACATCCAGGAGTTCATGGTCGTCCCGCTCGGTGCCGAGACGTTCTCCGAGGGCCTCCGCTGGGGCGTCGAGGTCTACCACGCGCTCAAGGGCGTCCTGAAGGAGAAGGGCCTCGCCACGGGCCTCGGCGACGAGGGCGGGTTCGCCCCGAACCTTCCGTCGAACCGCGCCGCCCTCGAACTCATCACCGAGGCGATCAAGAAGGCCGGCTACGAGCCGGGCAAGGACGTCGCACTCGCACTCGACGTCGCCTCCTCGGAATTCTTCAACGATGGTTCGTACCAGTTCGAGGGCCAGTCCCGTTCGGCTGCCGAAATGAGCGCCTACTACGAGGAACTGGTCCGCGACTTCCCGCTCGTCTCGATCGAGGATCCGCTCGATGAGAACGACTGGGACGGCTGGAAGACCCTCACCGACGCAATCGGGGACAAGGTCCAGCTCGTCGGCGACGACCTCTTCGTGACGAACCCGAAGCGCCTCCAGCAGGGCATCGAGGCGAAGACGGCGAACTCGCTGCTCGTGAAGGTCAACCAGATCGGATCGCTCACCGAGACTCTCGACGCCGTCTCCCTCGCCCAGCGCGCGGGCTACACGACCATCACGTCCCACCGTTCCGGCGAGACGGAGGACACGACGATCGCGGACATCGCGGTCGCCACGAACGCCGGCCAGATCAAGACGGGCGCACCCGCGCGGTCCGAGCGTGTGGCGAAGTACAACCAGCTGCTCCGCATTGAGGAAGAGCTCGACGACGCCGCGCGCTACGCCGGTCGCAGCGCGTTCCCGCGTTTCAAGGCCTAAAGCCCGGCCGGTCTCCCCGGCTCAGCAGGTCGCGGCGGCTATGGTTGAACGAGACCATAGCCGCCGCTGCCGTTTCTGGAGGGATTTCCATGGCGACGAGACGCCCGCAGGTGCCCCGGTCCGTCCGGGCCGCCGGCGCTTCGACGGCCTCGCCGGCATCTGCCGCGAAGGGCGACGCCCACCACGAGGCGACGCACCGGGCCGCAGGCGAGCGCCCGTCGTCGTCCGCGGCGGCCCGCGCGACATCGACGGCGACGCGGACCCGGGCGGCCTCGACTGCCCGGACCTCGGCGCCCGGCCGGGGCTCCTCGCCCAAACTCTCGGCTGCGCAGCGATCGGCTGCGCGCGACCAGCAGCCCGTGCCCGCCCGCGCCTTTTCGGGCCGTATCCTTGCGCTCGCGCTCGTGCTCGTCGCGGTCACGATCATGCTCGCGCCGACCATCCGCGTCTTCTTCAGTCAGCGCGCGGAGATCCACTCGATCCAGGCCGACATCGCCTCCAAGCAGACCGATCAGACGAACCTCAAGGACGAGATCTCCCGCTGGCAGGATCCGGCGTACGTACAGCAGCAGGCGCGCGACCGGATTAACATGGTCATGCCCGGAGAGACCTCCTACTGGGTCTTCGGGGATGTCGGCGCATCCTCGACTTCGAGCAGCGCGACGAGTAACGCCACCTCAGGTTCGTCCCCCTCGGACGTCCCCTGGACGCAGTCCCTCTGGGACGCTGTGCGCCGCGCCGCGACCCAGTGACCCCTGCTCCGGCTGCCCCAGAAAGGACACCGTGACAGACCCGACTGCTGTGACGCCGCAGGACCTCGATGTCATCAGCCGCCAGCTCGGCCGCCCTGCGCGCGACGTGGTCGAAGTGCCCGCGCGCTGCGTGTGCGGCAATCCGCTCGTTGCAGCCACAGCTCCGCGACTCTCGAACGGGACGCCTTTCCCGACCACCTTCTATCTGACCCATCCGGTTGTCACGTCGGCGGTCTCGCGCCTCGAGGCAGCGGGCGTCATGAACGAGATGAACGACCGGCTCGCCGCCGACTCCGAACTCGCGGCCGCCTACCGCGGTGCGCACGAGGCGTATCTGGCCGAGCGCCGTCGCGTTGGCGAGCGGGCGGGGACGGGGACTGTCCCCGAGATCGACGGCGTCTCGGCTGGCGGCATGCCCGAGCGCGTCAAATGCCTTCACGTGTTGGTAGGCCAGTCGCTCGCGATGGGTCCTGGCGTCAACGTGCTCGGAGACGAGGCGATCGAGCGGATCGCCGAATGGTGGACCCGAGATCGCTGCTACTGCACGGGCGCCTGGGACACTGAGTCTCCGGCTCCGAGCAGGGACCTCAGCCGCCATGGGCCCCAGGGCCTCCCGTCGATGACGGGCCGGCCCGCACCTGTGCGGAAGCGGGATGCCGAGCGGGCCGGTTCCGAGCGGGCCGGTTCCGGGGAGACAGCTTCCGAGGAAGCAGGTTCCGAGGGATCAGTTTCAGGGGCCGGCCTAACAGAGGGGGAGGGCGCATGAGGGTTGCCGGAATCGACTGCGGCACGAATTCCATCCGTCTGCTGATTGCGGACACCCAAGATGGCGCAAGGGACGACGGCGCGTCGGTGCAGGGCAACGTCCCCGGCCCGGCGCGGCTCACCGATGTGCATCGCGAGATGCGGATCGTCCGCCTCGGCCAAGGAGTCGACGCGACCGGCCTTCTCGCGCCCGAGGCGCTCGAGCGCACGTTCGCGGCTGTCGAGGACTACGCCGCGACGATTCAGGGACTCGGCGCGGAACGCGTTCGCTTCGTCGCGACAAGTGCGACTCGGGATGCCAGGAATCGCGACGAGTTCGTCAAGGGAATCCGGTCCCGGCTCGGGGTCGAGCCCGAGGTGGTCCCGGGCAGGGAGGAAGCAGCGCTGAGCTTCGCCGGCGCGGCGAGCGTCCTGCCGCTCCGCGCGGCCGCGCCAGTGGTCGTCGTCGACCTCGGGGGCGGCAGCACCGAATTCGTGTTGGGGGATGCCGACGGCGTGATCGCGGCACGCTCGGTAGACATCGGCTGCGTGCGCCTCACCGAGCGGCACCTTCGGAGTGACCCGCCCACGGCGTCGGAGATCGCGGAGGCGCAGGACGACGTCGACCGCGGCATCGAGGAGGCGCTCGCCGAGGTGCCCCTCGCCGCGGCAACCGCGGTCATCGGCGTGGCGGGCTCGATCACTACGATCACCGCCCACGCCCTCGCCCTGCCGTCGTATCAGCCTGAGCGCATCCACGGGTCCGAGCTCGCGCTTCCTCAGATCGAAGCGGCGTGCGGGTCGCTCCTCGGGATGAGCCGCGAGGAGCGGACAGATCTCCCGTACATGCATCCGGGACGTGCCGATGTCATCGGCGCCGGCGCTCTCGTATGGCGGAGGATTCTCGAACGCATGGTGGACCTGACCGGCGGCCGCGTCGCGACTGCGATCACGAGCGAGCACGACATTCTCGACGGTATCGCGCTCAGCACGCTGGGCCGCGCCGCGAGCTGACATATGCAAGTCCTGCCTCGCCCGCGCCGTGCAATGACCAGGCTCTTCGCTGTCTTCCTCGCAGGGTTGGCGTCCCTTGCCCTCGTCGCCCTAGCTGTCCTCGGTCCTGCGCTGCCTGCCCACGCAGACACCGTACGGGACGGGGAGTACTGGCTCTCCGAATTTGGGATCTCGAAGGCCTGGAACGTCTCGAAGGGTGCCGGAACGACGGTCGCCGTCATCGACAGCGGAATCAACGGCCACATTCCGGACCTCCAGGGTGCCATTTCGGGAGGAACCGACGTCTCGGGGAGCGGCCAGGCGGACGGCCAGACGCCGATCGGCGCAGAACCCGAGCACGGGACCCTCGTCGCCTCGGTCCTGGCCGGACGTGGCCACAACGCGGACGGTTCGCCGGTCGCCGCGGGATCGGTCGGCTCTGACGGAGTCGTCGGCGTCGCCCCGGAGGCCCAGCTCCTCACCGTCTCGACCTGGCTGGGTTCAGCGAACCCCTCGGGCCGCACCGATATGCAGCAGATCCCTGACGCGGTTCGCTGGGCGGTGGACCACGGCGCGAAGGTCATCAACATGTCCCTCGGTAGTTCGTCGCCGGACTGGCCGCCGAGCTGGGATGCCGCGTTCCTGTACGCGGAGCAGAAGGACGTCGTCATTGTCGCGGCCGCCGGGAACCGCGGCGCCGGGAACATCCAGGTCGGGGCGCCGGCCACTATCCCCGGCGTTCTCACGGTTGCCGGTCTCGATAGGCAGGAGCACGCGAGCGTGGACGCGTCCTCGCAGGGCGTGAGCATCGGCGTTTCGGCCCCCGCCGAGCAGCTCGTGGGTGACATGCCGGACGGGACCTACGCCCAATGGGCCGGTTCCTCGGGCGCGGCTCCGATAGTCGCCGGAGTCGCGGCGCTCATCCGCTCGAAGTGGCCGCAGATGAGCGCAGACCAAGTCATCAACCGCATTATCTCCACAGCGAAGGATGCGGGTGCGCCGGGCCACGACCCGATCTACGGCTACGGGATCCTCAACGCCGAGGCCGCCCTCACCGCCAACGTGCCCGAGACGAACGTGAACCCGCTCGGTTCGATCGCCGATTGGATCCGGGTCCACCGGCCGGACGCCGCAGCTCCGCCTTCGGCCCCCACCTCGCCGAGCCAGCCGCCGTCGACCGAGCCGCCGCTAGCCGAGGCGACACCTCCCGCGCCGGTCGCTTCTGCCGGCACCTCACCCTGGCCGGCAGTTGTCGTTCTCGGCTTCGGGGGCCTCATTCTCGTGATCCTCGTGGGCGGCACGTGGCATGTCTTCGCGGTTCGGAGGAGAGAGGCCGAAAAACGATAGTGAAACTTTTCACAAACTGCTACAGTAGTGACCATGCCTTCCACCATTGATCTTGTCGACCGCCCGCGCGTTCTCGTCGCCGGCGGTGGTTACGTTGGTCTTTACGTCGCCCTCGGGCTGCAGAAGAAGATCGCTCAGGCCGGTGGCATCGTCACCGTCGTCGACCCCATGCCCTACATGACCTACCAGCCCTTCCTCCCGGAGGTCGCAGGTGGCAACATCGAGGCCCGCCACGTCGTGATCCCGCTGCGCCGGACGCTGCCGGAGGCAGAGGTGATCCAGGGCTCGCTCGTTTCGGTCGACCACGCGAACCGCAAGGCGACCGTCCAGCTCCCGGGCAACGAGGGCACGGTTGAGATTCCCTACGTGGACATCGTCATGGCAGCGGGGGCCATCACCCGCACGTTCCCGATTCCCGGCCTCGCCGAGAAGGGCATCGGCAACAAGACCATCGAGGAAGCCATCGCGCTTCGCAACCAGGTCCTCGAGCGCATCGAGTTTGCTTCGACCGCCTCGGACCCGGCCGAGCGCCAGGCGGCGCTCACGTTCGTCGTCGTTGGCGGCGGTTTCGCGGGCATCGAGACCCTCACGGAGCTCGAGGACCTCGCGCGTTCCACCGTCGCGGCGAACGACCGCGTTCGCCAGGAGGAAGTCCGCTTCGTCCTCGTCGAGGCAATGGGCCGCATCATGCCCGAGGTCACCCCCGAGCAGGCCGACTGGGTCGTCGAGCACCTCCGCAGCCGCGGCATCGAGGTCCTCCTCAACACCTCGCTCGCGAGCGCTGAGGGCACGCTCAAGCTCATCAACATGCCGGACAAGTCCCCGGCGCAGGAGTTCGCCGCCGACACTCTCATCTGGACCGCCGGTGTCCAGGCAAACCCCGTGGTCCGTTCGAGCGACTTCCCGCTCGAGCCGCGCGGCCGCATCCGGGTGCTCCCCGACCTTCGCGTGGCAGGCGACGAGGGCATCGTCGAGAACGCTTGGGCCGCTGGCGACATCGCAGCTGTTCCGGACCTCACGGGCAAGGGCCTCCCCGACGGCACTTGCGTGCCGAACGCCCAGCACGCACTCCGCCAGGCGAAGCTCCTCGCGAAGAACCTCTGGGCTTCGCGCTGGGATCGCCCGCTTGAGGACTACAAGCACAAGAACCTCGGCGCCGTGGCGGGCTTCGGCCCGTGGAAGGGCGTCGCGAACATCAACGTGATCGGCCACATCGGGCTCCACGGCCCGCTGGCGTGGCTCGCCCACCGTGGCTACCACGGTCTCGCGATCCCGACGGTAGAGCGCAAGTTCCGCGTCGGCCTCGACTGGCTCTCGGCCCTCTTCGCGGGCCGCGACAACACGCCGCTCGAGAACCTCGACGACCCCCGCGCATCGTTCGTCGCCGCGGCGAGCCCGAAGCCGAAGACGATCGCCCCGCCGGTTGAGCCGGCGAAGGTGCCCGCCCAGTAGACCGGGGCACCTTCTACCGAACACCGCACGACGGCGGCCGCATCCTCACGGGGAGCGGTCGCCGTCGTCGTCTCGCGATCCTTGCCGCGGAGACCCGTCTCAAGACGGTAGGCTGGACCGGCGCCCCAGTAGCCCAATTGGCAGAGGCAGCGGACTTAAAATCCGCCAAGTCAGGGTTCGAGTCCCTGTTGGGGCACCCACCGCACAAGGCTCGAACCTTGGCCCGAAGAATCTATGGTCGAGGTTCGAGCCCTATGAGCGTTCTCGGCCCAGATGACGGCGTCGGCGTTGATTACGGGGTCGAGCAGCATCTCGAAGGGACCGGCGCTGTCGACGCGGAGCTTGTCGTCCTCTTCGAGGTAGATTTTGGTGAAGAAGGCTTGGTTGCACAGGCGTCGGTTGGTGTCGTCGCAGCGAGAATAGATGTCGGCGCAGTGCTCCAGCAGGTTGAGGGCGTCGTCCAGATGAGCCCGGGCCTCACTGTACTCGCCGTGGTGAGCCTCGAGGCGACGGTTCACCAGGCCGAGTTCTCCTGCGATGCGATCTTGTTCCCTTTTTAGCACGGCCAGCGGGATGGCGTCGGCGTAGTGGGCTTGCATGAGACGGTCTTGTTCGTGCTCCAGCCTGTCGCGGTTGGTGGTGAGCTGGGCGAGTTCGTCGGCTTCGGCGGACATGAGCCGGTCGAACTCGTGGTGCAGCATCCCGGCCAATGCCTCACGGCGTGCGGCGGTGATCTGCACGCGCTGATAATAGTCTTCGATCAGGTGCTCGACGTCCTCGATGAGGATGGCCTGTCGCGTGCAGCTGGTTCGCTTGGAGTGCCGGCCGGAGCATACGAAGTACGGGTAGACGTTGCCGTGCCGGTTCTTCGCGTTCGAGACGATCAACCGAGACCCGCAGGCACCGCAGTAGACCGTGCCCTTGAGGTAGTGGTCGTGCAGCTGAGTCGCCTCAGCTGCGCTTTTGTGCGCGGTGAGGACGGATTGCACCTGATACCAGACCTCCGCCGGGACGAGCGGCCGGTGCGTGCCCTTGTAGACAACGCCGCGGTAAATCACGTCGCCCTTGTAGTAGGGGTTCGTCAGGAGACGGTGTACCGAGGACACCGCGAGCGTCTTGGACGGGCGCTTGGGCGTAGCCAGGCTGGTCAGGCCGCGCGAGGTCAGCTCAACGTGGAGCTGGCTGACGGTCCAGCTTCCAGAGGCGTATGCCTTGTAGGCCCACTCGATCAGGGGCGCCCGGTCGGGGTCGAGCTGCACGGTGCGGACCTCGCGGCCGAGCTCGTCGCGGACATGGACGTTGAGGTAGCCGATGGGAGCCTTGGACGGGGTGCCGCCGCTCGCGGCCTTCTGGGTCATGCCCTTAATGACCTCGGTGGCCAGGTTGCGGGAGTAGAACTCCGCGATTGTGGACATGATGCCGTGCAGCAGCATCCCGGAGGGCGTTTCATCGATGTTCTCCGTGGCCGAGACAAGCATGACCTTGGCGTCTTGGAGCGCGAGGTGAATCGTCACGTCGTCAGCGCGGTTTCGGGCGAGCCGGTCGACCTTGTGGACGATGCAGTAGGCGACATGGCTCCGCTTGACGTACTGGATCATCCGCATGAGCTCGGGCCGGTCGGCCTTGCGCGCGGACTCGCCGGCGTCGATGAACTCCTCGACGATGACCGCGCCGAGCTGTTCGGCCTTGCGGCGGTTGGCCTCGCGCTGGGCGGGGATCGAGAACCCTTCGTCGGTGCCCCCCTTCTCTGCCTGCTCTTTGGTGGAGACGCGCAGATATGACACCGCAAGCGCTGTGCCCTGTGGTGGATCGATGAGGCTGCCCACCCGATCGCTACGGACGAACTTGGACATCATTTGGCCCTTCTCTCGCAGGACATCGGACCTCGCGCTCGGGCTGTACGCCCTAGGGGTGCTGATCGTGAGAGAAGCCCGGAGGCTTTAGGACTAGGCCGGATCGGCCACATTCGCCTGCCCGCCAGAGGACGGGGTTTGGGACCACAGCACCCCGCGATACACGAGGCTTGCTTGCCACCAATTCTACCCGGCGGCCTCCGACACGGCACCGACCCCGTGAGCCTGCGCTGCTGGCCGGTAGGTCTCGGGAAACTCCGCCGCGCGCCGTTCGGCACGGGAGCGCCCGGTCTCCTGCAAGGTCAGCCGAATCAGCACCTCTGCGAGCTTGTTCAGGTCAGGCGGGTCTCGGTGCATCGCGCGGACACAAAACGAACGCTCGTCGTAGCGGCGCCGGTCGGTCTTCTTGACATAGGAGCCCATCAGCTGCCCAGCTCTCCCATGTCCGGATCGGGGCTGGCGTAGAACTCATCCTCGGCCCGACGGCGGGCTTCTACACCGATAGCGGTGTAGAACCATGCATCGCCTTTGGCTGTGTAACTGAGCTGGGGAACGGATCCGAAGAACCCTGAGACTGACTGCTGTGTATGGATCGCCATGAGACTGACCTCCCGGTATCGAAGGCGGCTCGCTTTTGGGCAGGCCTTCATCACCCAAGTGCGCGCCAGCTCCCCGCAGTGCGGATCGGAACACGCTCGAAGGTCCCAGGAGTGCCCATCCGGTCGGCCTCGCGATGGGCGCCGTCGTAGCGGGCTGGCCACCGGTTCAGGTCGGCGATGATCGGCGGGGCGGTGTGGAGGATGTAATGCCGTGCCGAACGGGAGGTGCGGATGCGGTCGGGCGGCAGGAAGGGGACGCGCCTGACGAGAGGGTTGTGTGACCTGCGTGCCGTGCTCTGAAATAGTAGTGGAGCACGCAGTGGTCTCGTCGAGTTTGCCGAGGGGGTCGGTGGCCAGGTCGTACACGTCCTCCGGGTTGGAGCCTCCACCAGGGGATGACTTGACGATGGAGGCTCCGCCCATTCTTAGCGGATCTGGGCGAGCGAGGAAGCATGGGAATGGTCGTGATCCGGCAGCGGTCGACGGTGCCGCCACCGTGGCGGCACCGTGTGATCTGGGCTTTTGCCCGCTGAAGGGTGAACTGGGACGCCGCCCGCCATCGCGCGGTCTTTGCCCGCGGCTGGTCGGTCGCTTCCGGCGGCTAGGCGCTGCAGTTCGCCGATGCGCTCCAATCTCGTCTGCGAGTTTCGTCCGGTGGCGATGGGCGCGGCCTGCACCAGCGTCTTCTCGTTCGCCCCTGACGGTGGGGCCACGGTGGCCCCACCGTCTGACGCGCGCTTTCGCCCTCCGTCGGAGCGGGAGTCATCCTGATGCGGGGCGGCGTCCTCGGCGAGGAGGGTCTTGAGATCCCGGCAGAGCCTCGCTTGCTCGGTCGGGGGTGAGGGGCTTGAGGAGGACGTTGTCGTCCTGTTCCCCCGGGAGCTTTCCGGGGTCGTCGCTGATCCCTGACCGGACCCACGCGGCCGCCTTCTACCTAGTTGGCGCATGGCGGCCAGCCGTCGCAGCCTGCAGGGGACCTCGCTCGGGGCGATAGTGATCGGCTGGAGTAGGCCTTCGCGTCCGATAGACGCCGCCAGGGCGTCGACGTCGTCCAGGTTGGCGCCGTGGCCGCGTCCGATTCGGATGGACTCGAGTGCGAGCTCGAGCCCGATGTGTCCATGTCGACTATCCATAGCCCCCGCTCCTTCGGTTTTCGGCTCGTTGTGCTCATCGACGCGGTACGCCCTAGGGGGTAGGTGCACACGCGCTCCCCGGGGACTGGCCAGGCCGGGAGGAGGGCCTGACCCAGCGGGACACAGAAGTCCTGGCCTGATCACCCGGGGCCTGAGCAACGCGGACATCTCCGAGCGCGCCCGCCTCTCGCCCAATTCGGTCAAGACCTATATATCCGCAGCTGCTACCGGCGCATCGGCGTCAGCAGCCCGCTCCAACGCCATCCTCTGGGCATCGAGCACGGCTCCCGCCCCGACTAGTGCAGGATCCGGACGCGACCCTGGGCCGCAGCCGCCCGCGTGAGGAGACACCACCCCCCGGGCGAGGCCGACCTCCGGACGGCACCGGCTGGTGACAGCGTGACGCGCGACCCCTCGACACGGCCGGGGAGACTGGACTCCCCCGGCGCGCGCGGGCCCTCGTCAGGCACCACTTACAGCCCGGCCTACGGGGACCGGAGGGGCCCTAAGCCCCTGTCCGCCCCGGGCGGCCGAGCGGACAATGGGGTCGGAGACAAGGAGCGCACTCCAGCCCCGATCAGAGGGAGCACTGCCATGCGCCAGCCATCGTCCCCGCCCCGCAGGCAGCAGCTGCGCGTCTTCGTCCTTGACGGCTACGAACCCGCCCTGCGGGGCCTGAGGGACCAGCTCGAGTCCGGCGGCTTCGACGTCGTGGGCACCAGCCTGAGCGCCCGCGCAGCACCGGGCATGATCCTCGCGCTCCACCCCGACGTCGCGGTCCTGGCCCTCCGCCTCCAGGACGGGAGCGGGCTCGAGGTCCTCCACGCCCTGCACGCCGCCGACCGAAGCGTGCACTGTCTGATGCTGGACACCTTCCGCGACGATAAGAACCTGCGCGCGGCCAAGGCTGGGGGCGCGAACGGCTACATCCTCAAGGAGATCGACGGCAGCGTCCTCGGCGAGGCCCTGCACCGCGTCGCCGCCGGGGAGTTCCTCTTCGCGGCCTGAACGTGCCGCATAGACGGGACAGAGCCGAGACCGGGAACGCCGAGCGTCAGCCGAAGACCCGTTTCGCCAGTCGGGCCGTACGCGCCATTCTTTCGCTGGGCAGGCGGCCGCCGACGGGGAAGCCGGCGGACGGGTAGGGGGGAAGTGGCCGCTGGGACTAGTCACCAGCGCGACGGCTATCCCTAGGTTCACCCACTTACCGTAGGCGGTGGGGCCTGCTGGCACCTTCCCGGTGCTGGATCAGCCCTCCTCGGCCAGTGAGGGTTTGATGTTCTGGTTGGATTGGAAGACGTTGTCGGGGTCGTATTTGGCTTTGATCTGGGCGAGGCGGTCGTAGCGGCTGCCGTAGGCTGCACGGATGCGGGCCTCGCCCTCGTCGTTGTGGAGGAAGTTCACGTAGACCCCGCCGGTGGCATGTGGCTCCATCGCGGCGAAGTACTCCCTGCACCAGGCGATGTCGGGATGGGTCGGGCCACCGGCGGGCCAGGCCGCGTTGATGTTCATCGCGTGCGCCGCGTCGCGCCCGCTGGCCGCGGAGCTGTCCTCGGGGCGTGAGGCGATGGCACCGCCCATGTGGAACAGGAGCGTGTAGGAGGCCGGGGAGCTCTTGGCCCACGAACGCTCGAGCAGGACCTCGATTGAGGCGTCGGTGAGGGGCGGGAGGTAGTGCGATTTCCAGTAGTAGCCCCAGTGATGGGGGACCCCTGCATCGAACATCGCCTGTTGCTCGACGTACGGTTTGTAGCGGACGAGGTCGGCGGCGGGCGGGCCGAAGGCGCGCAGCGGCCGCAGCAGCTCCTCGCCCTCCCGGGGGTCTCCGACGAAGAACGGGATCACCAGGAGCATGTCGGTGCCTCGCAGGTGCTCCGGGACCCAGTCGAACGGGGGAGCTGTCCGTAGGTTCAGGTAGACGGAGAGCTCGTCCGGGGCTTCGGCGATGAATTCGCGGTAGAAGGCGATGACCTCCGGCGCCTGCTCGGCGCGGAAGAGGATGGGCCCTGCCAGGACGTGGGTGCCGAGGCGGTGGGCCTGGAAGCGGAATTCGGTCGCGATGCCGAAGTTGCCGCCGCCCCTTGGACTGCCCAGAACAGATCGGGGTTCTCATCCTCGGATGCGTGGACTCGGCTGCCGTCGGCCAGGAGCATCGCGACGGAGAGCAGGTTGTCCGAGGTCAGCCCCCACCGTCGGCTCAGCCAGCCGAAGCCGCCGCCCAGGGTCAGCCCGGCCACACCGGTGTGGGTGACGATTCCTGCTGGCACGGCCAGTCCGTGCTCCTGGGCCGCGGCGTCCACCTCGCCCCACAGGGCGCCGGGCTGGACGCGGACGCTCATGCTGTCCGGGTCGACGACCACGCCCCTGAGGGCCGAGAAGTCGATGACGACCCCGCCCTCGGCCAGCGCCGAGCCGGAGACGTTGTGGCCGCCCCCGCGCACCGAGAGCGGCAGCTTCCGGCTCAGCGCGTACTTCAGCGCGGCGGAAGCGTCCTCCTCGTCGAGGCAGCGCGCGATCAGGGCCGGGCGCCGGTCGATGGCCCCGTTCCAGATCCGACGGGCTGCGTTGTACCCTTCATCCCCGGGCCACACCAATTCGCCCTCAAAGCCGGGCACGTCGCGGTTCATGACGGCATGATCGGAGGAAGCGCGGGCTCTGGCAATACGCGGCGCCTTCGAGTTCGACGCGCGGAAGCGTCCTGAGCCCGTTCACGGAGGCCAGGCTGGGGGCATCGGGCACCCTTGCGCGAGTCCGTAGTTCCGGCCCCGCCGGATTTCCGTCTTCGGGTGAACTGCGTTGCTGGATGGCCTGTCCTGCCCAGCACCGGGTACCTCTCGGTGAGGTCAGTCCTTCGGGTCCGGAGCCCTCACGCTGGCGCCCAGCTGCTGCAGGAGCCCGATCATGTCCACCAGCGCCCAGCCCTCGGCCCGGCGGCCGTCGACGACCTTGTCGATGGCGATCCCACCGAAGGTGACCCGGCGGCCTGTGGGGGCGATGCCGCGGAACACGCCTCGGTGAACCCCGGTCGCCGTCCACCGGGTGGTGACGAAATCGCCGTCGGCGAGCATCTGGTCGACGACCATGGTGAAATCCGCGAACGCCTCACGGAATGATGCGATGCGGGCGAGGAACTCGTCCCGATTCTCATCGCCGAACCCTGTGTGGTCCACGAACTCCGGCGCGAGATGCTCCCGGGCCCGGTCGAATCCGCCGCTGTTCCAAGCGTCCTCGATGAATCGCCGGGTGCTGGCCTTGCCCTCTTCGCCCATGATCGTCCCCCTTGCTCGGCCCCGCTGAAACGATAGCCGGACGGGCGGAACCAACGCCACAGCCCGCGGGGGTAGCGTTGGGAGTGCGTCGTGCGTCCTTGACATGGTTCACCCCGGTGCGCAGCTTTGAGGCAAGCATGCGTGGAGCCTGTCGGAGAACAGGGGTCTCGTGCGTCCGCATCCGAGGACCGGGTCGATGGGGCACCGCCATGCCATCACGATGCACCTCCCCCCGCACCTCGTTGAAACGAGCGGGCGACGACCTCGCGGACGAAACGAACACCACTGGGCGCCTGCCGTTGCCGTGTGCGCCTTGGTCCTGGTCGTGAAGGCAGCACTGCTCGCTGTCCCGCAGTCCACGGTCCCTTAGCCTTGATCCACCGATCGGGTGTTGGGTCCGGCGGTCCTGTGCGGGCGGTGGATGATGGATGTTTCGGGCAGGGGTGGGGGCGCGGCCTCGCTGCCGGCGGTGTTCCACTTCTGGTGCTGTTCGGGGCCTCGCGGGGCCAGGCTGCGTCTTCCTAGGGCATGGACGGCGGGGCGTGGGCGGCGGTGAAGAGCTGTTCCCATGCGTTCTGCCAGGGCCAGTTCGCCGGCAGCCGCAGCCGGATCTTCCGGGCGCTGGCGGCGATCCGGGCCGGGAGGTTCACGAGCTTGCGGCGGATGGTCCCGGTCCTGGCTTTCGCGAAGGGGCCGGCGGCCAGGGTCCCGGCCGCGCGGGCGAGGTTGAAGGCCATCACCGCCGCGACGAGCCAGGCCGAGTTCGCCGCGAACTTCCCCGAGGGCAGGTGCGCCAGGGCGCTGTCCTTCAGGTCGGCGTGGACCTGCTCGATGACCGCATGGGCACGGTGCGTGGCATCGGCCGCGACAGTGCCCAGGTCCTGGGCGGGGACGGTGGTGAAGAAGGCGTGGTGCCGGTGCGTGTCGAACAGGGTCCCCTGCCCGTCGGGGGCCTTGGGGTTCAGGTCCGGGATGCGGCGCACGACGAGCCGCCCGGTGACCTGTTCGGCCTTCTTCCGCGAAGCGAAGGCGGTGAAGGGGACCTCGGCGACCTCCGCCCGGGAGATCCAGGTCCCGGCGGCCTGGTCGAAGACCGCATCGGTGTACTCGATCGCCGTCCAGGCCTCCGATGGGATGGCGGCGATGGCACGCTTAACTGCCGGGTCCAGGCGCACCGTGACCGAGACCTCGGCCCCTGCCGCGAGGGCGGCGGCGACGGTGGGGTGCCCGTAGAACGCCGAGTCGGCCCGGACCAGCGCCCTCCCCGGCGTCCCGGCGCGGCGCAGGGCGGAGAGGGCGTCGGCGACCAGCCGGGACGCCCCGCGCGGGGACGCCGCAGCGCCCTTGCGCAGCCGCTGGGCCAGGATCACCGGCGCGCTCTGGGCCGTGGTGGCGGTGGCCAGCAGGGCGTTGAGCCCGCGGACCCCGGAGTACCCGAAGCCAGCGCCCTGCTTGGCGTGGCCGTGGACCTCGATGATCGTGTCGTCGACGTCCACGAACACGAACTCCCCGACGGCCGGGGCGTCCAGCAGCGGGGCCCGCGCGGCGAGGTTCGCCAGGAAGCGGGCGGCGACCGCGTCGAGCTGGCGGACGTGGCCGAAGGCGAACGCGCGCAGGAAGGAGCCCAGGGTCGAGGGCGCGTAGCAGGCCTTGAAGAGCCTGCCCATCCCGCCGTGGCGCAGCAGGGCCATGTCATCGATCGAGTCCGCCCCGGCGACCATCCCGGCCACCAGCGAGGCGATCTTCAGGCCCGCGTTCGCGCCCTTGTCCGTCGGCACGCTCAGATGCGCGTCGGTCAGGGCCCGGAGCCCTGCGGCCTCGGCCAGGCGCATCACCGGCAGCAGGCCTGCCGCGGAGACGAGGTTCGGCTCGTCGAAGGACACCGCCACCGCGGCCTGACTGTGGGAAACTTGCACCTACGAGATGCCCTCTCATCCTCAGGGAACTGGTTCTGTCGCAAGTCCAATTCTCCCCGGGATGGCGGGCATCTTGCCCTTAATTACGCCACGCCGCCACGAACCCCATCGGTGGATCAAGGCTTAGGCAGGCTCGGCCACTGGCAGGGGCGGGGGCACCGGCACTCGACCGATTGCGACGCCCGGGGTCCTCTCATCCGCCCGTTCGGTCGTGGCCGAGGTCTCGGTGCCGCAGAGGGGGCTGATCGCCGCTGCGGTGCTCGGACTTCCCTTCCCGCGCTTCATCCGCCTGCCGTACCGGCAGCACTGAGAGGCGCAGGCCCTCGCGGCGGATGGCCTACATGAGGTTCCGGATCCGGTCTGCCTCGTGTGCTGCCTAGGCCAGCCCTGGAGACTCTTCCCTCCAGCTGCCGCTACCCCGTGCACGTCTTCGCAGCTGGTGCTGCCGGCGATCTGCGCGACGAGAACGGAGCCAGCAGAGGTGCCGACGAGGATGCCGCGTCGCGCATCCTCACACCGGCGCGCTCGAGCCGAGCTGCAGCCCCGTCATCCGGGCAAGCCCAGTCAGTCCGCCACCGCCGAGCACAGCGGCGGTACCCCTCCGGGCCTCCCGGCGGCTCTGGCAATCCGTCCTCTTTTCAGGACGACTCGAGCTACTGCTCCGCATGTTCAGGCGGTGGCCGTGGTTCGGATGTCACCTTGTCCATCATGAGGCCGCAGCAGCAGGTGGGGCTTCTGTCGCCTCCTCTGCCGGGGGCCGCGCCCTTGGTGACGGTCACCTCGCAGCCGCAGTCGGGGTCGGGACAGCGGTAGACGTCTCCCTCGTGGAACGGCATGGCACGGTCCTCCTCGTCGTCTGGATCTGAAATGTCATTCCATCTTGCATCCCCGTCCCTAGGGCCAAGTCAAGGGCAGAGTCCGCTCATCGGGTCTAGGAGTTGAGCTGGCCCTTGGGGCAGGGTTGACACTGGAAGCCATGGGAGATTCTGGGAGGTGCGCGTGCTGGTCGAGGAGGTCCCTGCCTACACGGTGGGGGAGGCGGCTCGGAGGGCCGGGGTGACGCGGAAGGCGATCCGGGTGTACGAGTCCAGGGGGCTGCTGCCGACGCCGGAGCGGACCTCGGGCGGGTACCGGCTGTTCACGGACGGGGACGTGGCGGTGCTGCAGTTCATCCGGCGTGCGAAGTCGCTGGGGCTGAGGCTGTCCGAGATCGCGGAGGTCCTGGACCTCCAGCGCGGGGGCGCCCAGCCCTGCGGGCTGGTGATCGGGCTGCTGGATGGGCACCTGGCCCAGATCGAGCGCACCCTGGCCGAGCTCGGGGCGCTGCGCGAGTCCCTCCTGGCCGCCCGGGACACAGCCGAGGAGTCCCTGCGCTCCGGGCAGGAGGCCGTGTTCTGCCGCATCATCGAGGATCTCTGGGACCGGACGGGCTACAGTGGCCGTACTATCGGCGCCGGTCAGAGGTAGCTGCAGACCTGCCTGGGGTCGCAGGCCTCGGGCCCCGAGCCTGCCGCCCGGTGCTGGGCGGCGAGGGTTTTCCGGAGAGCCTGGAGCTCTGAGATGCGGGCGTCGACGGCCTCGAGCTGGTCGGCGAGCCGGTCGCGGACGTGGGAGCAGGGCCTGGTCCCTGCGTCGTGCATGGCCAGGAGGTCCCCGGCCTGCTCGAGGCTGAGGCCTGCGGCGCGGGAGCGGCGGATGAACGCCGCCCGCTGGACTGCCTCGTGGGGGTAGTCGCGGTAGCCGGATGGGGTCCTGCCGATGCCGGGCAGGAGCCCGATGTCCTCGTAGAAGCGCAGGGTCTTGGCGGTCGTGCCCGCGGCAGCCGCCGCCTCGGAGATGCGCATCGTGTGCTCCTTTCATTCCCGGTTCGGTCCTGACGGTCTCAACCACCGGGGGTGCTCCGGTATGCCCGACTTGACCTTCCAGCGGCTGGAAGGCGCACAGTCGGGGACGAACCAGCATACGTACGAAGTGGAGGAGACGAAGGTGCCGATTGTTCAGGAGTACGATCTGGTCGTCGTCGGGTCGGGAAGTGCCGGGTTCGCCGCGGCGATCCGGGCCACGGGCCTGGGACTGCGGGTGGCGATGGCAGAGGCGGGGACGGTGGGCGGGACCTGCGTGAACACCGGGTGCGTGCCGTCCAAGGCCCTCCTGGCCGCAGCGGGCGCCCGCCACGCCGGCGCGGACGCGGGCCGCTTCCCGGGGCTGGAGCCCGCGGCGGTGGGCCTGGACCTGCCCGCCCTCATGGCAGGGAAGGACGCGCTGGTGGGGTGGATGCGCCAGCAGAAGTACCTTGACCTGGCCGAGGACTACGGCTGGGACCTCCACCGTGGCACCGCGGTGTTCGCGGGGATCGCCGACGACCCGGTCCTGGAGGTGGCCGGCGACGACGGTGGGGCAGCTGTTGTGCTGCGGGGGCGGCACTACCTCGTCGCGACCGGGTCGGCGCCGTGGGTGCCGGAACTGCCCGGACTTGAGGAGGCGGGATACCGGACCTCCGAGTCCGCGATGGAGCTCCAGGAGGTCCCCGAGTCGCTGCTGGTCGTCGGCGGCGGGTACGTCGCGGTCGAGCAGGCCCAGCTGTTCGCCCGCCTCGGGACTCGGGTGACGGTCCTGGCACGCTCGCGCCTGCTCTCCGGCGAGGAGCCCGAGGTCTCCATGGCCCTGGCATCCGTCTTCCACGACGAGGGCATTCGGGTCGTCCGCCGCGCCGTCCCCACCGGGGTCCGCACCGACCCCGGCACCGGGGAGGCGGTCGTCACGGCCGACGTCGGCGGCGCGGAGGCAGAGTACCGGGCGGAGCGGGTCCTGATGGCCACCGGCCGACGCCCCGTGACCGCCGGGCTGGGCCTGGCCGGCGTCGGGGCCGCCACCGGCACCCTCGGCGAGGTCCTGGTCGACGCCGGACTGAGGACCACGAACCCGCGCATCTGGGCCGCGGGCGACGTCACCGGTCACCGCGAGTTCGTCAACGTCGCCGCCGCCCACGGGGCCCTGGCCGTGGAGAACGCCTTCGCCGGTGCCGGCCTGGAGGTGGACTATTCCCAGTTGCCGAGGGTGGCGTTCACCAGCCCGGCCGTCGGGGCGGTGGGGCTGACCGACAGGCAGGCCAACAGCGAAGGGCATGCGTGCGAGTGCCGGGTGCTGCCGCTGGAGTTCGTGCCCCGGGCGCTGGTGAACCTGGACACCCGCGGGTTCATCAAGATCGTCGCCGAACAGGGCACCGGGCGGATCCTGGGCATCACCGCGGTCGCCCAGGACGCCGGCGAGCTCGCCGCGGCCGGGGTGCACCTGATCGCCTCCGGCACCACCGTCGCCGAGCTCGCCTCGCGGTGGGCGCCGTACCTGACCATGGCCGAGGGGCTGAAGATCGCCGCCCAGTCCTACACCGCCGACGTCTCCCGGCTCTCCTGCTGCGCCGTGTGAACCCCACCCGCCGCGGGTACCGGCCTGCCGGGTGTCCTGTGCGCAGGCACACAGAACACCCCCCCCGGCCGGCCCGTAGCGTGGGAGACCGCCCGAGAGGGCAATGAGAAGAAGGACAGGCGTGGCAGGCCGGCCCCAGAACGGGACGTCCCCGCGCGAGGAAACGAAGAAGGAGCCGTACCTATGCCCCGCATCCCCGCCCACACCCTCGACACCGTCCCGGAGGCCTCCCGCGAGCACGCCGAGCGGCTCGAGAAGCGGATGGGCCGGTTCATGAACATCCATGCCGGGATGGCCCACTCCCCGGTGGTGATCGCCGCCTACCAGGGCATGCAGAAGGCCATCGCCGAGCACGGGACCTTCGACGCGCGCACCCGGGAGGCGATCGCCCTGGCCGTGGGCAACCAGAACGGCTGCGACTACTGCCAGGGAGCCCACACCGTCTCTGCAAGGAAGGCCGGGCTCGACGACGAGCAGATCCTCGCCCTCCGCGCCGGGGAAGTCGACTTCGATCCCAGGCTCGCTGCCCTGACCGAAGTCGCCCGCGCCGCCGCCGCCGACACCGGCACCGTCCCCGAGCCGGCCTGGCAGGCCGCCCTGGACGCGGGCTGGAGCGACACCGAGCTCGCCGAGGCGTTCGCGCACATCGCCGTGAACCTGTTCACCAACTACTTCAACCACTACGCCCACACCGAGCTCGACGTCCCCGCCGCCGAGCCCCTCACCGCCTGAAACCCCCCAAAGCACCGCACACGAGGAAGGACCGGCCATGGCCGAAGCACCCGAGGTGATCGTCTTCGACGTCAACGAGACCCTCTCCGACATGTCCCCCATGGGCGGCCGGTTCGCCGAGGCCGGCGCACCGGAGCACCTGGCGAAGCTGTGGTTCGCCACGCTCCTGCGCGAGGGCTTCGCCCTCTCCGCCGCCGGGGACGCCGCCCCCTTCGGTCAGATCGGCGCCGAGGCCCTCACCGGGCTCCTCGAGGGGGCCGGGCTGGCCGACCCCGCCGGCACGGCGCGGCGCCTGGCCTCCTCCGTCGCGGACCTTCCCCTGCACCCGGACGTGCCCGAGGGGATCCACGCGCTGCGGGCGGCCGGGCTCCGGCTCGTGACCCTGACCAACGGCTCCGCGCAGGTCGCCGAGAAGCTCTTCGGCGCGGCCGGGATCCGGGACGAGTTCGAGGCGCTCCTGTCCGTGGAGGACGCGCCGGCCTGGAAGCCGCACCCCTCCTCCTACCGGTACGCCGCCCAGCGGTGCGGGGCCCGGGAGGAGGACATGATGCTGGTCGCGGTGCACCCCTGGGACATCCACGGCGCCGCCCGCGCCGGCCTGCGCACCGCCTGGATCAACCGCAC
Source organism: Sinomonas terrae (assembly GCF_022539255.1). Classification (NCBI taxonomy): domain Bacteria; kingdom Bacillati; phylum Actinomycetota; class Actinomycetes; order Micrococcales; family Micrococcaceae; genus Sinomonas; species Sinomonas terrae. The sequence continues at coordinate 3,197,789 of NZ_JAKZBV010000001.1, read as the reverse complement.
CGGCGGCACGTACCCGTCCTACCTCGCCCACCCCGAGCTGACCGTGGCATCCCTCACCGAACTCGCCGCCGAACTGTCTTCCGGCGCCTGACCGGGACCCCGGTTTGACCCGGCCCCAAGGGCCAGGCCGTAGCGTGCTGGGGTCCGGGGATGGCCCGGACCGGAGGGAGGGGAAATGCGCACAGGACAGGCCTGCGGAGTCCGCCAGCAGGATGAGGAGATCCCGGGCTGCGGCAGCGGGCCGCTGCAGCGGTGGGGCTTCGCGCTCCGCGAGCTGCGGCAGGCCCTTCAGGGCAGGAAGCGCAGGCACGCCAAGACGGCGCCGCCCACGGCGGTGTCCGCGGATGGAACGGCCGGGGAGGACCCCGCGGCCATGGGAAGGGGACAGCGCTGATGGCAGTCCTGTCGACCGTCTGGCAGAGCGTGCTGGAGGGGTTCTTCATGTTCTGGGGGACGCTGTGGGCCCTCGTGCTGGGGTTCACCCTCTCGGGGGCTGTGCAGGCCTTCGTCTCCCGGCGGGAGATGCAGAAGGCGATGGGCGACCACCGCCCAGGCACCGTTGTGCGGACGGGCCTGCTGGGGGCTGCTTCCTCGAGCTGCTCCTACGCCGCCGCTGCCCTGGCCAAGTCGCTGTTCCAGCGTGGGGCGGACTTCACGACAGCGATGGTGTTCATGCTGGCCTCGACGAACCTGGTCGTCGAGCTCGGGATCGTGCTGTGGCTGCTGGCCGGGTGGCAGTTCGCCCTGGCCGAGTTCGTCGGCGGGGCGATCATGATCGCCCTGTTCGTCCTGGTCGCCCCACGGGTCTTCCCCGCCTTCGAGCTCGAGCAGGCACGGGCCCGGCTCGCCGAGCGCGCCGCTGCCCAGGGGCACCCGGAGGAGGCCGACGGGGCTGAGCGGCACAGCAAGGGCCTCTGGGCCCGGGTCCGTTCGGCGGCGGGGTGGGCCGACGCGGCCGGGTACGCGGTCTCGGACGCCACCATGCTCCGGCGGGAGCTGGTCATCGGCTACCTCGTCGCCGGCCTCCTGGCCGTAGCCGTGCCGCCGGCGGCGTACTCGGCGGTGTTCTTCCCCGGCCATGGGCTCCTCACCGATGCCTGGGACGCCCTCGTCGGGCCGCTTGTCGCGTTCGCCAGCTTCGTCTGCTCGATCGGCAACGTCCCCCTGGCCGCGGCCCTGTACCGGGGCGGGCTCGGCTTCGGCGGCACGGTCGCCTTCGTCTTCGCCGATCTGATCGCCTTCCCGCTCGTGGCCGTCTACGCCAAGCTCTACGGCCGGCGCATCGCCGTGCGGCTCTTCCTGGCGTTCTGGGCGGTGATGAGCGTCGCGGGGCTGGCCACCGACCTGCTCTTCCGCGGCCTCGGGATCCCCGCCCCGGCCCGACCGGCGGAGATCGTCCCGGCCCGGTTCGAATGGAACTACACGACCTGGCTGAACCTGGCCGCCATCGCAGTCGCCGCGCTGCTCTACCGGCTCTACCGGCGCCGGGACCGGCTCGGGAGCGCGGGCCGGTACGCGAAGGACCCCGTGTGCGGGATGCAGGTCGAGAAGGCCCACGCCCCCGCCACCGCCGCCCACGCCGGGCACACGCACTGGTTCTGCTCGGACCGGTGCCACGAGAAGTTCACCGCAGACCCGGACCGCTACGCCCAAGATCCCGGCAGCGAGCCCATGGACGCAGAGGACTCCGACGAGACGGCAGTCGACCCGGTGTGCGGGATGGACGTCGACTTTCAGAACCCGGGAGGAGGGATCCTCACCCACGAGGGTGCCGGGTACGCCTTCTGCTCGTCAGGGTGCCGGGAGGCCTTCGCCGCCGACCCCCGCGCCTACCTCCACCCCGACCACGCCCGTGGGACGGGGGAGGGCGCGGGCATGGCGGTGGACCCGGTCTGCGGGATGGCAGTGGACCCGCAGCACGCGTATGCGCACTTCGAGCACGACGGGCAGTCCTTCTCCTTCTGCTCCACCGGTTGCCGGGACGCCTTCGCCGCCCAGCCGCAGTCGTACGCCGGAGGCAGGGGCGGCTGACCGCTGCCGGGCTTCGCTACGGTTCCAGGGCGCGCAGGAGGGCGTCGGCCGTGATCCCGTAGCCGAGGTGGGGCAGGATGTCTCTGGCCCAGTCGGCGGCGGACCAGGTCCTGGGGGTCGGTGACCTTCAGCAGCGTCATCGGCGCGTTCGCGGCCAGCAGGACCGCGCCCGTGGTGGCCGCCGTGCCGAGCACGCGCCCGGGCCGCCGCCCGAGGGCGCGGGCCGTGGCGGCCAGGACTCCGGTTCCGATGCCTGCTCCCATGCCCAGGAGGGGCCCGAGCCCGGAGGCCCTGTTCTGCTGCTGCTCCTCATCGCCCGGGATGTCTGTTCCCAGGGCGTGGGCGAGGCGTCGGGCGGACTACTCGTGCGTTTCGTCAAGTGATCTGGCCCCAGCTGTCGGCGCGAATTGTGGCTCCGGCTCAGATCAGCGGTCGGCTGGATACCAGATCGCGAGTTCGCCGCCGGGCATGCAGACGACGAGGAGTCCGTCGCCCGAGTTGATCTGCCAGGACTTGTATTGATCATCGGGATCAGCGGTCACCACCACGCCGTTGGCGAAGCTGAGTGTCAGCTTGCCACCCGTCAGAGTGATGTCCGTGAGGGTTTTGTCGAGGCACGTCAGCAAGGCCGTGGCGACGACTGGGTGGTTCCAGTCGTGAGTCGTGTCTGGCTCGTTCTTCAGAGCGATGCTGATCGTCGGGTGTTCGATGAAGATCTCCCGAGCGATTGAAGCTGCGTCTTCTCCCCAGAAGGCAAGGCGGAGGCCGTTGATCGCGATAGCGAACTGAGAGAGCCGCCGGGACTTCAGGATGTCCAGTTGGTGCTCGAGCCGCGGATCGTCTTGAGCCTCGTCATTGTCATCAGTGGGCACGGGATCAGGATGACGCAGAGGCCGCCAACGGTCCCGTGGATTTGCGTCGTGTCGAGTGTCGACGGTCACGGAATTCCCTAGGGGCTGCGTCACCGAATTCCCCAGTGCCTGGGGCAATCCTAGCTGGTGGGTTTGGGCCGTCGTCGTCTCCGGTATGAGGGGGCGTTGATGGGCAGGCTGTGGGCGTTGTTCACGAGGCGGTCGAATAGAGACTCGGCAACGACCGCGTTGGGGAACAGGGGGTACCAGTCCTTCGGGTCCCTGTTCGTCGTGACGATGATCGAGCGTGCGGCCCGGTCGGTGACGATCTCGTAGATGTCATCGCCCTGGGCTGGGGTGAACTCACGCATTGCGAAGTCGTCCAGGATGAGGAGCTCGGGCTTGGTGTAGGCGCGCAGGCGTTTGCCCCAGCTCCCATCGGCGTGGCCGCCGGCGAGGTCGGCGAGCATCCTTGAGGTCTTGGTGAACCGGCATGCTGCGCCGGCCCGGATGGCCTGGTGGCCGAGCGCGGTGGCCACGTGGGTCTTCCCGGACCCGACGGGGCCGGAAATTATCAGATGCTGTCCGGCTTTGACCCACTCGACATTTGCCAGGTCCCGGATCCGGGCTGAGGGGATTCCGGGGTCTGCCGTGAAGTCGAAGTTCTCGAACCGGGCGTCGATCTCGAACTTCGCAGCCCGCGTGCGGCGCTCGAGGGCAGCACTGTCGCGGCGGTTGATCTCGTCCAGGCAGAGGGCCTGGAGGAAGTCCAGGTGCCCGAGTTGGCCTTCTGCGGCCTGGGCGAGCCTGTTCTCCAGAGAGGCCAGCATGCCCGAGAGGTGCAGCGCGCGCAGCGAGCTGGCGAGCTGGGTCCGGTCAGCGGGGGCGTGCATGGGGGTGTTGTCGGCTGTCATGGTATCTCTTCCCTTGTCGTCTGCGGCGGGGAGCGTTCAGCTGGCCGTGAAGGCCTCTGGCCCCCGGAGGTGGGCTCCGGCGCCGTTGTCGCCGTTCGGCCGCCTGGGCAGGACCGTGACTCCGGCCGCGAGCAGGCCCCGGACGGTGCGAAGTGTCGGGTCTCCGGCAGCGGTCGCCGCAGCACATGCTGTTTCGATCTGGGCTGGTGTGTGGGTGTCGGCGAGGCCGACGATGCGCTGCGCTGCACGGATCCGGTGCAGCCCCGGCTCGGCGAGGAGCTCGTTGACGAGCTCGGCCGTGGCGGGGCCGATCGCCGCGGCGTGCTCCCGGCACCAGGGGGCGTCACGGGTCAGGAACAGGCCCGCGGCCTTGGGGTAGTCGCCGAGATCGGTCTGACGGCCTTTGGCGATCCGGGGATGGGACTTCACGACCACCCCCTCCCGGTGGAATTCGACCGTGGTCGCCGTGATCCGCACATCCAGACGGACCCCGATATGCAGGTGCGGGATCGAGTAGAGGACGCCCTTGACCGAGGCATGGCAGTCCGGCCCGACTTTCGCCACCGCCCATGCGGCGGCCTCGAGCCGACGGGGCGGAAGGGGCACCAGATGCGGGCGCTCGAGGCGTTCGAGCACCTCCCAGGGCCGGTCCCCCGCCAAGGCCCTCGGCTTCCGGTTCCCTGCGACCTCCCGTGCCCAGCGGGCCGCTTCGGCGCGCATCTGCGCCATCGACGTGAAGGACCTCCCGGCCCAGAACGAGCCGCGCACGTACTGGACCATCCGCTCCACATGGGGCTTGTCCTTGGGCCTGCCGGAGCGGGCCGGGTCGACCAGGGCCCCGTAGTGGGCAGCGAGCTCGGCATAGGCACGGTTGAGCTTCGGGTCGTAGAGGTCCGGGGCGATCACCCCGGTGAGCAGGTTGTCCGGCACGATCCGCCGGGGCGTGCCCCCCAGGAACTCGAATGCGGCAACGTGGGCGTCGTTCCACGCGGCCTGGTCCATCCGCGTCACGGGATAGACGAAGGGCTGCTTGGAGAACGGCAGGGTGAAGATGAACGCCCAGACCCGATGGCCCTTGCCCGTGGCCGGGTCCCGCCAGTGCCCCATCATCCCGTAGTCGACCTCGCCGAGCTCGCCCGGAGCCGACGGAGGCTTCAGGACCGTGGCCCTGGCCTTCCCCCGCGCGGCCGCGACCTCTTCGGGCAGGGTCGCCGCCAGCCACCGTTGGAATGAGCGCACCGAGCCGCCCACTCCCTCCTCGTCGACGAGCCGCTGGTGCATCACCGCCCCAGCCACACCCGCTGCGAGCTGGCCGCGGACCCAGTCGATCCGGGCGTCGTACTGGGGCCAGGTGATCTGCCGCAGCCTCCCGTCCACCACCGAGGGGAACCATCCCGCGACCATGTCCCGCCACTCCCCGGCGCTCAGCCCGAGTCCCGGCTCGAGGCCTTCGGCCTCGGCCGGAGCCAGATACTTCGCCACCGTCTTCCGGTCCATGCCCAACGACACCGCGAGCTCGCTCTTCGAGCGGCCAGCGTCCCAGTGCATGAACAACTCGACCAGATCCAAAACCGCCACACTCCTCCGCGCCAAACCACCAGCTCCTGTCCACGAGCCCGACCATCGGACTTGGGACAAGGCTCTCGGACAAAGGCACCAGCGCGACGTCGGGGACTGTAAGAAAAACGGTGTGAACGGCGTGGCCTGACCGAAAGGAAGGGCAATGACCGAGACCGCCGACATGATCGATCCCGTGACGGGAGAGATCATCGATCAGAAGGAGCTCGCGGAGTCGCTGCTGGAGCAGGCGCGCGAGCAGGGCGTGAGCCTGGTGGGCCCGGGCGGGCTGCTGGCCGGGCTGACCAAGAGCGTGCTGGAGACCGCGCTCGAAGCCGAGATCACCGAGCACCTCGGCCACGAGAGGCACGGCGCCGCGGAGGGCACGAACGTGCGCAACGGGACCCGCTCGAAGACCGTGCTCACCGAGGTCGGGCCGGTCCAGATCGAGGTCCCGCGGGACCGGGAGGGAACGTTCGAGCCGCAGATCGTCAAGAAGCGCAAACGCCGCCTGGACGGGATCGACGAGATCGTCCTGTCCCTGAGCGCCCGCGGCCTGACAACGGGCGAGATCGCCGCGCACTTCGAGGAGGTCTACGGCGCCGCAGTCTCCAAGGACACCATCAGCCGGATCACCGAGAAGGTCGCCGGGGAGATGGCCGAGTGGTCCAACCGGCCGCTGGACCGCGTCTACCCGGTGGTGTTCATCGACGCGATCCACGTCAAGGTCCGCGACGGGCAGGTGCGCAACAAGCCGTTCTACGTCGTCCTCGGCGTGACGGTAAACGGCGAACGCGACATCCTCGGGATCTGGGCCGGGGACGGCGGGGAGGGCGCGAAGTTCTGGCTCGGGGTCCTGACCGAGATCAAGAACCGCGGCGTGGAGGACGTGTGCATCGCCGTCTGCGACGGGCTCAAGGGCCTCCCGGACGCGATCACCGCCGTCTGGGAGCGGGCCACCGTCCAGACCTGCATCATCCACCTGATCCGCAACACCTTCCGCTACGCGTCGCGCCAGCGCTGGGACGAGCTCGCCAAGGACCTCAAGCCCGTCTACACCGCCCCGACCGAGGCCGCGGCCCGGGAGCGCTTCGGGGAGTTCGAGTCCAAGTGGGGCACCGAATACCCTGCCATCGCCCGGCTCTGGCGCAGCGCGTGGACCGAGTTCGCCCCGTTCCTGGACTGGGACGTGGAGATCCGCCGCGTGGTCTGCTCGACCAACGCGATCGAGTCCCTCAACGCCCGCTACCGCCGCGCGGTCAGGGCCAGAGGCCACTTCCCCAATGACGCAGCAGCGCTGAAGTGCCTCTACCTCGTCACCCGGTCCCTTGACCCGACCGGACGAGGCAGGGCACGCTGGGCCACACGCTGGAAGCCGGCACTGAACGCCTTCGCGATCGCCTTCGAAGGTCGAATCAACTAACCATGGGCCAAACCGAACCCACCGTTATTCGGACAGTCCCCGACGTCGTCCCCATGGGGAATTCCGTGACGCGCGACCCGCTCAGAGTGGGAATTCCGTGACGCGATCAACCCCTGAACCGGGGAATTCCATGACCGTCGACATCGAGGTCCTGCTGGTTCGGAGGCGGTATGAGTCGGTGCCGGTTTCGAGGATGTGGGCGTTGAAGGTGACGCGGTCGACGATGGCGGCGACGAGCCTTGGGTCGGGGAAGACGGAGCCCCATTCGCTGAAGGGAAGGTTGGTGGCGATGCCGATGCTTGCCCGTTCTTCGCGTTCGGTGATGATCTGGAACAGCAGCTCGGCTCCGCGGGGGTCGATCTGGACGTAACCGAGTTCGTCCAGCAGGAGCAGGTCGAGGCGTCCGTAGCGGCCGACGACGCGGGAGAGCTGGCGTTCGTCCGCGGCTTCGACGAGCTCGTTGACCAGCTGGGCGGTGGTGACGTAGCGGACCTTGCGTCCTTGCTCGCAGGCCGCGAGCCCGAGGCCGATGAGCAGGTGGCTCTTGCCGGTGCCGGAGTCGCCGAGCAGCACGATCGGTTCGCCGGCGTCCATGTAGTTCCCGCCGGCCAGGGACGCGAGGGTGGCTGCCTGGATGGTGGGGACGGCATCGACGTTGAACTCGGCCAGCCGCTTCAGGCGGGGGAATCTGGCTTCGGCGATGCGGCGGGCCCGGCGGCGGCTGGAGCGGTCATCGACCTCGGCCGAGAGGAGCTCGGCGAGGAATGCCAAGTGACTCTGTCTCTCGCGCACTGCGATCTCGGCGAGCCGGGCGGCTTCGGCGCGGACGGTGGGCAGGTGCAGTTCGCGTGCGGCGGCGCCTATGGCCGCCTGTGCTGCGGCGTCGGTGACGGTCATGAGCCACTCCCGGTGAGAAGGTCGTCGTAGGCGGCAAGGGTGGGTGCTGGGCGGTCGTAGCGCGACAGCGCGCCGATGGGGATGACCGGGGCGATGTTCCCGCCGGCTTCGCGGCGCGCTTCGATGATCACGACCTGCGGATCGAGCGTTCCGGCCGCCGTGGCCTTGGCCATCGCCGCGGTCAGGGCCTCGGCCGGGAGGGCGCGGTGGGCGAGCAGGATCTCGATCAGCGCCCTTGTTCCCGCCGAGTCGCCGCGGGCCTTTCGGGCCGCGTCCCAGTAGAGCTGGTGTTCGGGTGTGAAGGCTCCGGCGTTCTTGGCCTGGACCAGGGCGGTGGCCCCGGGCAGCGCCCCGGGCTTGACCTTGAGGACCTCGAGGTAGTGATCGAGGGTGAGCACCTCTACGTACCGGCCTGCGGCGCGCTCGTGCCGGGCGATGACCTTCGCGCCGTCGAGGACCTCCACCGTGGTGGCCGTGAGCCGGACGGGCAGACGGCGTCCGGCATAGCGGGCAGGAACCGAGTAGTAGCACTGCCGCACTGCAACCCTCGCCCGGTTGTCCACGCGCGCTTCCAGCAGCCTGGCAGGGTCGAACGGCTCGGCCGGCAGCGGCAGCAGCTCTGGCAGTTCGGCGGCGAAGGCGGCCGCGATCGTCAACGGCCTGCCGGTGATCACCCGGGTGTCATCGAGCAGATCGCCCGCGGCGATCAGTGTGTTCAGCTCCGCGAGCGAGGAAACCTTCGGAACCGGGACCAGATGGCGGCGGCGGAAGCGGCCGACCTCGCCCTCGACCCCGCCCTTCTCGTGCGCGCCCTCGAGGCCCGGCCGGCAGAAGAACGAGTCGAACCCGTAGTGGGAGCACAGCGCGATGAACCGCTCGGACTCCTTCCGATCGCGCCCGCGCAGGACACGGACCACGGCCGGCTTGAGGTTGTCGTACCTGACCCGGCCCGGCACCGCCCCCAGATGCGCGAAGGCCAGCACATGGCCCTGCAGGAAGGCCTCCTGCGCCTGGGTGGCGAACGCGACGTGGAACGCCCGCCCCGAGTGGGAAAGGCGCAGCACGAACATGTACAGCTTCGTCCAGACCCCGGCGACCGTCGCGTAGAACTCGCCGAAGTCGACTTCTGCCTCCGCCCCGGGAAGATGCGTCTGCGGCACCGCGACCTCGACCCCGTCCAGGCCCAGTTCGACCCTGCGCCTGGCGACATAGCGGGACACGGTGACCTCGGCCAGCGTCGCGCCGTGCTCGGCAACGAGCCGCTGCCAGATGCGCCGAGCCGTGTGCCGCTGCTTCCTCGGCACCTCCCGGTCGGCCAGGAGCCAGCCGTCGATCACCGCCGCGTACGGGTCGGTCGCCGGACGAGCTCGTGACCGATAGGTCTTCCTCGGCGGCGGTGTCGCGGCTGCCAGAGCCTGCCGCACCGTCCGCCGATGCACATGGTGCCGCTCAGCCAACTCGCGGATCGATAGCCGCTCGTCCCGCCGGCTCCGCCTGATCTGTTCGAACAACTCCACCCGTGACCGCGCCATCCCGGACCTCCCCGCCGCCAACACCGACGGGAAGATCCGAACTCAAAGTGGGGCCAATATTCGTGACGACACGCCACACCCACTCCGCAGCGCGATCACCACCCAGGGCGGGGCCGAAATTCGTGACGACAACACGGCCGACCGGGGCCAGTTCAGGTGATCACACCCATACTCGGGAGCGCTGCTGGCCGGTCTGGCCCTGACGGCCATGTCCAGGCAGGTGATCGCGTCAGCACCATGGCGCCGGCCGCGGCACCTGCTGCGATGGTCGGTGAGAGGGTGTTCATCGTCTTCTCCTCTCCTCCCAAGGGGCGGCTAGAGCGGGCTGCTGCCGCCGTGCCGCCGTGGGGCCCGTCCTCCAAGAGTGACGGCACGGTCTGCCGATGGCCCTAGGGTTCAGCCGGCGAGCCCCTTCTCCTTGAGCCACGCGTCCGCGGCGGCCTTGGGGTCCTGCTTGGCGCTCCCCGAGACCTCGTCGTTGAGCTTGACGAGGTCCGCAGTGGTCAGCGCGGCCTTGACCTTGTTCAGCACGCCCTTCGCCTTGTCCGTGATCCTGTCGGTGCGCACGAGGGGCACGACCTGCTGGGCGGCGAAGTTGTTCTGCGGGTCCTCGAGCGTGACGAGGTGGTTCTGGGCGATGAGCGGGGAGGTGGTGAACACGTCCGCGGCCTGGATCTGGTTGTCCAGGAGCGCCTTGATGGTCGCGGGGCCGCCGCCGTCGCTGAGCGGGACGAACTGCTTCGGCGTGCAGCCGTACTTCGCCTTCAGCCCGGGCAGCCCCTGCGGGCGGTCCTTGGCCTCGGGCGGCATGCCGAGGGAGATCTGGTCGCAGACCTTCCCGAGGTCGGCCAGCGTCTTGAGGCTGTACTTGTCCGCGGTGGCCTGGGTGACCTCGATGGAGTCCTTGTCCTCCGCGTTGGCCGGGTCCAGGACCGTGAGGCCCTTCGGCGTCGCGGCGGGGAGCGCCTTCATGACGTCCGCCGCGCTCACGGCGGTGGCGTTCTTGTCGAAGTAGCGCAGGAGGTTGCCCGAGTAGTCGGGCACGGCGTCGATCGAGCCGTCCTGGAGGGCCTTGACGTAGACCTCGCGGGAGCCGATCCCGGTCTTCGTGGTCGCCTGCACGCCGGCGCCGTTGAGCGCGCCGGCGTAGACGTCGGCGAGGATCTCGCTCTCGGTGAAGTTTGCGGACCCGACCACGATGGGGCTGCCGGCACTGGCCTGGTCCGAGGCAGGCGCGGTCGAGAGCGGGTTGCCCGAGCCGCCGCAGGCGGACAGGGCGAGTGCGACGACGGGGACGGCGGCCAGGGCGGCGGCGCGGGCGAGGCGCGGGGAGATGGTCACGGGCGGATTCCTCCTGCTGTCGGTGGTGGGGTTCGGGTCTTGCGGGCGGTGAGGAGGCCGTAGCCGATCGCGCCGGCATCGATCTGGGCGCGGACGGTGCGGGTGTAGGGCCGCACCGCGGCGGGGTGGATGCCGGCGGAGGCGAGTGCGTCGGGGGCGGTCATGGCCAGGACGGCGAGTCTGGCCTCGATCCGGTCCAGCATCCGGGCGATGGCTCCGCTGTGGTCCTCGGATCGTTCGACGTCGAGCCCAGCGGCGCTCAGGAGGGCGCCGTAGCCTTCGGGGCTTCGGGCGTCGGCAATGCAGGCGACCCATGCGGCCATCCCGGTCAGGGGCTCGGGGAGGCGGCCGCCGCGGACGGTGAGGTCGGTGATCCCGGCTTTGCCTCCGGGGGCGAGGACGCGGGCGAGCTCGGCCGCAGCATGGGCCTTATCGGGGAAGGTGCAGAACGCGCACTCGCACACCACCGCGTCGAAGGCTCCGTCCTCGAAGGGCAGGTCCTCGGCGTCCGCGACCGTGAAGGAAGCGAGGTGGCCGAGTCCCTCCCGTGCTGCTGCGGCCCTCGCCCGCTCGACCTGCCGGGTGCCGAGGTCGACACCGGTCACGGCGCAGCCGAACTCCCGGGCGAGCAGCAGCGCTGTCGTGCCCTGCCCTGCGGCCACGTCCAGGACCCTGCTCCCGGGGCCGAGGCCGAGCTCGCGTGCGAGGCGCCGGGTGAGGTCGGCGCCGCCGGGGTGGTAGCTGGGGCCCAGGAGAAGGGCGGCCGCGTCGGTGCCGTAGCCTGCGGCGCAGCAGGCCTTGGCCGCGGCAGGGTCGGCCGCCGGTAGCCCCCACGCCCGGCCGGGTGCGGTCAACGGCGCACCACCGGCATGCCCAGGTTGGTCTGCCCTGCTGGGATGGTGCGGCCTGTCCCTGGCACGGTGTCCTGCGGGTAGGCCCCGCCGTCGGCCGCGGTCTTGGACCCGTAGGGGGTGTACGTGAGGAGACTCTGGATGCCGGCGGCGTTGGGGGCGACGTCGGCGACCGTGACGCCGGACATCTGGGCGCGGACCTGTTCGCGGTAGCCGACGGAGTTGTAGGCGCAGAAGGGGATGAGCCGCCCGTCGGGGGTGATCTCCTCGACGCAGCACTTCATGAGCTGCTTGACGTTGAGGGTGTAGGGGTCCTGGAAGTCCTGGACGACGATCATGAACGCCGTCTCGCCCAGGTCCTGGGCGGCGGCGGGCAGGTCGATGCCGCAGCTGGCGCATTCTAGCTCCGCGGCGGTGGCCTGAAGGCTCCGGGAGGTGGTGTCGGAGCCCATGCTGGCCGAGGCGCTCCACAGCGCCTCGAGCGCGGTGCGCACGTCCGGGTCGGGCAGGACCCGGTTGGTAACGTAGTCCATGTACTCGTCGAGGTCGATCAGGCGCGGGATCGGCACCACGGTGGTCCCCTCCTCTGTCTTCTCGACGAGTAGGTAGGTGATGGAGCGGCAGGTCGGGAAGCAGCACGGGACGGGGAAGAAGTCCGCCGTGGTGAACCATTCGGGGCACTGCTCGGTCAGCATCCGGATCACGTCCGGGTTGGTGAGCCGGTTCAGCGGGTCGAATTCGCGGTGGCGGCCGGAGTGGGTGACCGGCTGGAAGGCGACCGAGCGGACAGCGGGGTGGTCGATGCCGAAGCGGACGATGTCCCCGACCTCGTGCTCGTTCAGCCCCCGTTCGACGGCCGCGACAAGGGTGACCGGGAGCCCGGCCTCGGCGCAGTTGTCCAGGGCCCGGCGCTTGCGCTCGAGCAGGTTCTTCCCGCGCAGGTCAAGGTGGGTGGACTCGTCGAAGCCGTCGAACTGCAGGTAGACGCTGACCGTCTTGCCGGGGGTGCGGTTGCGCTCCCCGAGGGCGCTGACGAAGGCCTTGTCGGTGGCGAGGCGGATGCCGTTGGTGTTCAGGGTGACGGTGCGGATGGGCCGTTCCTGGGCGAGGTCGATGAAGGCCAGGATGTCCCTGTGGATGGTCGGCTCGCCGCCGGAGAGCATGACGACCTCGGGCTCGCCCTCGGCTTCGACGAAGGCGTCGAGCATGGTGGCGCACTGCTCGAGGGTGATGGAGTAGCCGTCGGGCTGGTGGCCGGAGTCGGCGAAGCAGATGGGGCAGTCGAGGTTGCAGTTGGTGTTGACCTCGATGATGCCCAGGCAGGCGTGCTGCTTGTGCGCCGGGCACAGACCGCAGTCGCTGGGACAGCCCTCGGCGACCTCGGTCTGGGTGGCCAGGGGCAGGGTGCCGGGCTTGTTGTACTTGGCGGAGGCGAGGTAGGCGTCGGCGTCGCTGTAGACCAGGGCCTCGAACTCGCCGTGCTCCCGGCAGCGCTTCCTGAGGTAGACCTTGGAGCCGCGGATGTTCACCTCCGCATCCAGGACCACCTTGCAGACCGGGCAGATGCTCTTGGTGTACTCGACGAAGACTTCGTCGCGGGTGGTGCGCTGGATGCTCATGCTGGTTTCCTCACCGTGTCGTGATCCAATCGGGGCGGGCGTGGGGGCTGCGGTCCCCTCAGCCGGGCTCTTCTCGGACGGTGATGCCGGTGCCCTGCTCGAAGGCGACCATGCCCCTGATCCGGCGGGCCAGCGGCGAAGGCCTCGGGTAGGACCAGGCGGCGTTCGCAACGCGGGTGCCGTCGATCTCGGCGTGGTGGTAGCGCGCGATGCCCTTCCAGAAGCACAGGGTCCGCAACCAGCTGTCCGCCAGCAGCCCCTGGCGGAGGGAGTCGGGCGGGAAGTAGTGGTTGCCCTCCAGGTACACGGTGGCATCGGAGCGGGCGATGCAGGTGTCCCCGTACCAGGCGGCGACCATGGGGCGGCGGTTGGATTCCTCGGGAGCGTGCTGCATGTCGTCTCCTCTCGCTGTCTAGACAGTGCCGCGGGCGATGGCGCGCAGCCTGACGGGGTCGGTGAGGGTGATCCGTCCCCGGCCCTGGCGGATGAGGCCGCGGGAGGAGAAGTCGGAGAGGATCTTGCTGGTGGCCTCGCGGGTGGCGCCCAGGAGCCCGGCGACCTGCTCGTGGGTGAGGCGGATCGTGGGTGCGCGCCCGAAGCGTGCCGAGGAGGGCCACTGGGCCATGCCGAGCAGGGTCGAGGCGACCCGTGCGGGCAGCGGGCGCAGGGCCAGGTCGGACAGGCGGCCCTCGAGCTCGGCGACGCGCTCGCCCAGCAGCCGGGAGATGCGCACGGCGATGCGGGGGTCGGAGAGCAGGAACCGCTCGACGTCGTCCACGCCGAGCTGGCAGACCATGGCGTCCTCGATGGCCTCGGCGTAGCTGTCGTACATGCGCTGGCCGACCAGGACCATCTCCCCGAACACGGCCCCGGGCTCGAGGATCGCCATGGTCAGGGCCTTGCCGTCCTCGGCGACCCGGAAGACGCGCACGCGACCGCTCTTGAGGATGAACAGGGCCTTGACCGGCTGGGCCTGGCTGTAGAGCAGCTCGCCGCGCCGGAAGAGCCGCGCCGGGGCCATCATGTCCATCTCGCGGATCTCGGCAGCGGACAGGTCGGCGAAGAGGTCGACCTCGTTCAGGCACGCGAAGGCCCCGCCGGACAGGAGGGCCTCCAGCGGGTCGGTCTCGCGCGCCTGCGGGGACCAGGGCTTGGCCCTGGCGGCCCCGGCGGCCAGCTCGTCGCGGCACTCCTCGTTCATGGCCACTCCCTCGCTCACGCCCAATTGTTCAGGCCTTGACCGTCTTGAGCACGCGCACGGCGACCAGGGCCAGCAGGACGCCGTAGACCACATGCCCCATCAGTGACATCATGACCGCTGCACTGAACCCGAACACCGGCATGCCGAGCATCAGCGGCATGACCAGCAGGGGGCCCACGACCCACAGGATGACGCCGTAGACGAGCCCGGCGAGGCTTGCCCGCCCGTAGGAGTGCAGGAAGCGGGAGAAGAACAGGGTCAGGACCATGCCGTACACGACCGAGATCATCAGATGGACCCCGACCCCGACCAAGGGCGAGGTGGAGCCCATCATCATGGCGATCGTGGTGAACATGCCCATCATGGCCATGAGCATGCCGAAGACGACGCCTCCGGCAAGGCCTCCGAGCAGCCCGGCGGTCGCCCGCCGGCCCCAGGAGGAGGAGAAGCTTCCGGCGTGGGATGCGGAGGCTGAAGCTGACATCGCGGGTGCCTTTCGACAAGCGGAACTGCTGACAGTCCAGACGCTACGCACCCGGCGCGGGGTGTTCTGTGAACGAGTGCACACAGCGGAAGGAGACCGCGGGAGCGCGTCATCGGGGCCGGGCGGCGGCCCGCCGCAGCGCGAGCAGCAGGCGTGCTGCGGCCTGCGGGGCGGGGGCGTCGAGGGCGGCCAGGCGCGCCCGGATCGCCGCGGACCAGAGCCCGTCGCTGTGCGTCGGGTAGGCGTGCACGGCCGCTGCGAGGTCCTGAGCCTTCAGCCGGGCGTGCACGGCCAGGGACAGCTCCCCGAGGGTCTCCCCGGCCCGCGGACCGACGATCGTGCCCCCGGTGATGCGTCCTGCACGATCGAGGGCGATGCGGGTGAACCCGACCGGGTCGGCGTCGGCCACGGCGCGGTCCACCCTGGTGTGCGGGGCCGTCACCGTGCGCGCGGTGCCAGGGGTGGTGCGCCGGCCGACGGCGGCGACCTCGGGGGAGGTGAACGTCACCCTCGGCTCGCCGATGCTCGTTGCCTTCCGGCGGGTGCCCAGGACGGCGTTGGCGGCGGCGATCGCCGCGTGCACCCCGGCGGTGTGCGTGTGGCGGCTCCTGGCGGTGACGTCCCCGGCCGCCCACACCCTGGGGTTCGTGGTCCGCAGCGACGCGTCGGTGACGACGCGGCCGGCCCCGTCGAGGCGGACATCCGCCTCGGCCACGCCGATCCCGGCGGTGCGCGGGACCTTGCCCGTGGCGGCGAGCAGATGGGTGAACGGAACACGCGCCCCGTGGCCGGTGAGCAGCATCCAGCCCTCGCCCCGGCGGGCGGCGGCCATTGCCGCGTCCCCGGTGATGACGCGCACCCCGTCGGCCTCCAGGGCCGCCCGGACCAGGGCGGAGGCCTCGGGGTCCTCCCGGGGCAGGAGCCTGGGCGCGGAGGCGACGACGGTGACCTGGGCCCCGAGGCGGGCGAAGGCCTGGGCGAGCTCGCAGCCCACGGGGCCGCCGCCGACGACGGCGAGGCGCTCCGGGAGCCCGGGCAGCGACCAGACCGTCTCGTTCGTGAGGGCCCCGCCGGGCTCCAGCCCGGCCAGGGGCGGCACAGCCGGGGAGGCGCCGGTGGCCAGCAGGACCGACCGGGAGGGCAGCCGCTGTCCGTCGAGGCGGATGGTGCCGTCGGGGTCCAGGACAGCGCGGCCGTGCAGGACGTGCACGCCCGCCGCTTCGAGGGCCTCGGGCGAGTCGTGCGGCTCGATCGCAGCGACCGCGGCCTTGACCCTGGCCATCGCCGCCTCGAAGCCGAGCCCGTCGCGGGCGGCGCCGATGAGGGCCTTGGAGGGCACGCAGCCGGTGTAGAGGCATTCTCCGCCCGTCCTCTCGGCTTCCACGAGGGCCACCCGAGCGTCCAGCCTGGCCGCGGTCTGCGCCCCGACCAGCCCGGCGGACCCGCCGCCGACCACCACCAGGTCCAATCCCGCCATCGATCTCCTCCCCGTCCTGATTATGCTGTCTGCCTGTCTGTGCCCTGCCCCACGATGGCACAGGCATGCAACGATGGCCTGTGACCGACCGCTACCATTCCTTCGCACCCCTGTACGACGCCCTCGCGTGCGAGCCCGTCTCCCGTCCCGGGTGCCTGGCCGGGATCGCCGGACTGCGCCTGCGACCCGGACAGGCCGTGGTGGACGCCGGATGCGGGACCGGGCTGAATTTCGCCTGGCTCGAGGCGGCTGTGGGCCCGGGCGGGCGGATCATCGGCATAGACGCCAGCGCCGCGATGCTCGACCAGGCCCGGAAGAGGCTCCGACGCGGGGGCTGGTCGAACATCGACCTGGTCCGCGCCGACCTGACCGCCATCGCCCCGGACGCCCTCGCCGGCCGCGTCCACGGGGCCGCACCCGTGGTCGACGCCGTCCTGGCCACGTATTCCCTTTCCGTCACCCGGGACCCGGCGGCCGCATGGGAACGGATCATGGCCCTGTGCGGGCCGCGGACCAGGGTCGCGGTCGTGGACATGCAGGTGCCCACCGGGGCCGCCGCGGCGCTCGCCCCCGCAGCAGCCCTGGCCTGCCGCCCCGGCGGCTCCGATCCCTCCGCGCACCCCTGGACCCTCCTCGAACACGACGCCCCGGACACCGAGGCCTCCTCGCTGCGCGGGGGCCACATCCAGATCCGCGCCGGAACCCCGCGCAGTGCCGCCAGCCGCTGAAGCAGCCCGCGCCCCGGCCCAGCGCACCACGGACGCCGAACCCGGCTCTGCAATGCAGATCACAGACCGCCGGGCCGCCCGTCCGTAGGTTCGGGCGGGAACCCCATTGACCCAGGAGAAGGAGCGAGGCGATGAGCAGCCCGAACAGGACCTACCGCGCAGTCTGGAACGGCACCGTGCTGGCCGAATCCGACCGCACCGTCCAGGTCGAGGGGAACCAGTAGTTCCCGCCCGAGTCGATCAACCGCGAGCACTTCCGCCCCAGCACCCACACCACGGTCTGCCCCTGGAAGGGCACCGCCAGCTACTACACCATCGAGGCCGACGGCCGCACCAACCGCGACGCCGCCTGGTACTACCCCGCCCCCAGCCCCGCCGCCGGCCAGATCAAGGACCACATCGCCTTCTGGAAGGGCGTGCGCGTCACCGAAGCAGGCAGTAGTACCCCGCCCGAGGAAGCCCCCGGTCCCGGGGCCTGCTGTCCCGACTGCTCGGCCACGCCGGGCACTGACCACCGAACACGCGAGGAAGGAACTGGGCATGACAGAACAGGAACCGGGCATGGCAGAAGAGGCAGACGCCATCGTCATCGGCATGGGCCCCGGCGGGGAGGCCGCCGCCGCCCGGCTGGCCGAGGCCGGACTGTCCGTGATCGGGATCGAGAAGAACCTGGTCGGCGGAGAATGCCCCTACTACGGCTGCATCCCGTCCAAGATGATGATCCGCGCCGCCGACTCCCTCGCCGAGGCCCGCCGAGTCCCGGAGCTGGCCGGGACAGCGGACGTCGGGGCCGACTTCGCCCCCGTCGCCCAGCGCATCCGCGAGGAGGCCACCGACGACTGGGACGACACCGTCGCCGTCGAACGCTTCGAGAAGGCCGGCGGCCGCTTCGTCCGCGGCACCGCCCGCATCACCGGCACCCGCACCGTCAGCGTCGACGGACGCGACTTCCACGCCTCCCGGGCGATCCTGCTCAACACCGGCACCGACCCCGCCGTCCCGCCCATCCCCGGCCTGGCCGGCACCCCCTACTGGACCAACCGCGAGGCCATCGCCGCCACCGAGGCCCCCGACTCCCTGATCGTCCTCGGCGGAGGGCCCATCGGCCTCGAACTCGCCCAGGCCTTCGCCCGCTTCGGCACCCGCGTCGAGGTCATCGAAGCCCTCCAGGCGCTCCTGCCCGCCGAAGAGCCCGAGGCCAGCGGGCTGATCGAGGACGTGCTCACCGGCGAAGGGATCGGCGTCCACACCGGAACCCGGGCCGAGCGCATCGACCACGACGGGGCATCCTTCGCCGTCGAGGCCGGCGGCCGTGCCTATACCGGCCAGCGGCTCCTGGTCGCCACGGGGCGCCGCACCGACCTCGACGCCCTCGGCCTGGCCTCCCTCGGCCTCGACACGGGCGCCCGCACTGTCCCCACCGACGAGAACCTGCGCATGGCCGAGGGCGTCTACGCCATCGGGGACATCACCGGGCACGGCGCCTTCACCCACATGTCCATGTACCAGGCCCGGATCGCCGCCAGCCACATCCTCGGCGAGCCGACCGCCGGGGCCGAGTACCACGCCGTGCCCCGGGTGACCTTCACCGACCCCGAAGTCGGCGCCGTCGGCCTCACCGAACGCCAGGCGCGCGAGAAGGGCCTCCCGGTCGCCACCGCGACTGCCCAGATCCCCTCCTCGGCGCGCGGGTGGATCCACAAGGCCGGCAACCAGGGCCTGATCAAGCTCGTCGCCGACACCGAACAGGGCATCCTCCTGGGCGCCACCTCCGCCGGGCCCACCGGCGGCGAAGTCCTCTCCATGCTGACCCTCGCCGTCCACGAACGCACCCCCATCCGGCGGCTGCGGGAGATGATCTACGCCTACCCCACCTTCCACCGCGCCGTCGAAGACGCCCTCGGAAAGCTCCCATGACCACCGGACCCCACCCTGTCGCAGTGCCCTCCTACCTTCCCTCAGCGACGGTCGATGCGATCAAGATCGGCCCGCTCGAGATCCACTTCTACGCACTGTGCATCCTCGCCGGCATCGCCGTCGCCCTCTGGCTCACGAACCGCCGATGGGTCCAGCGCGGCGGCAGGCCGGGCCGGGTCTTCGATATCGCGCTGTGGGCCATCCCCTTCGGCATCGTCGGCGGACGCATCTACCACGTCGTCACCGACCCAGAGCTCTACTTCGCCCCCGGGAAGGACCCGTGGAACGCGTTCGCGATCTGGGACGGGGGTCTGGGGATCTGGGGAGCCGTCGCCCTAGGCGGCCTCGGCGCGTGGATCGGCTGCCGGCGCGCGGACGCGAGCCTCCCCGACTTCGCCGATGCCGTGGCCCCGGGGCTGCTGTTCGCCCAGGCCCTCGGCCGGCTCGGGAACTGGTTCAACAACGAGCTCTACGGCGACCCGACCACCCTCCCGTGGGGCCTGCAGATCCACCGGATGGACCCCTCCACCGGCGCGGCCGCCGTCGGCCCGGACGGCGCCCCGGTCGTCCTGGGCTACTTCCAGCCGACCTTCCTCTACGAGGCGCTCTGGACCACGGCCGGCGGTCTCGCGATCATCGTCGTGTCCCGCCGGCTCCGGCTCCCGCGCGGGGCCGAGTTCGCCCTCTACGTCATGGTGTACACGGCGGGCCGCTCCGTCATCGAGCTCCTGCGCTCCGACTACGCCAACCTCATCCTCGGGCTGCGGGTCAACACCTGGGTCTCCGGGCTGGCCTTCCTCGGCGGTGCCGTCGCGTTCGCCCTCATCATCCTCAGGGCCCAACGCGGCGCACTCGGCCCAGCACGACGGGATGGAAGCGCCGCACCTGGACGAGGCGCCACCAGCCCAGACCGATCCCGGGAGCCGGGCGCGGAGCCTCTCCCGGCCGGGCAGGGAGAGCCAGCCACCGTCGCCATAGGGGGGACCACGCGTGAAGGACGAGAACACGCGACCCAGGAAACCGACGGTCCAGAGGGTCATCGTGCCCACGAAACCGTGGGCTGAGCGCGCTTCCGCGCCGCGGTGCCTCCTTGGAGGCCCGGGGGCCGCTGGGTCCTCCAGCCGCGCCGCCACGGACCGGCTCCTGCGCGGGCTCCGGGAGGAAGGTTGGACCCCTGCGGCGTGGGCCGGGTTCCTCGGCAGGGCCGCGCTGCGCTCGGCCAGCGAGGGGCTCCGCCATGCCCCTGCACTGGCCGAGGCGACCGTCCTGCATTGGGTGTTCGCCCTCGCGGCCCCTCCACGCCGCCGGCACTGGGTGGCCGCAAGCTGGGCCTTGACCGTCACACATCTGGGCATGCTCGAGGACCGGCGCACGCTCGGGCCCGCGAACATCCTCACCCTCGTCCGGGCGAACCTCCCCGCACTGGAGGACCGCCTCGGCCCCCTGCTGCCGATCGCCGCACTCGCCACCGATTTCCTGGACGGACAGATCTCCCGTGCCACCGGAACCCAGACTCCCTTCGGCCGCGATGCAGACTTCATCGCAGACGCCGCCGTATGGAATTGGCATGCCGCGCAGCACGAGCCCAGTGCGCTCCTGCGGCTAGCGGCCGCCGTCGTCTGGGCCGGTCCTATCGCAGCGGTCGTCGTGTCGAGCTTCGCCGGTGCGGCCATGAAGGACGTGCCGCGCTCACCTTGGATCCGTCCCGCGGCTGCCCTCCAGGTCGTGCTCGCAGCGAGGGCCCTCCTGAGGCCTGCCATCCCCGCCCGCAGAGATACGGCGGAGATGCGGCAGCGGCATGGACTGGATCGGCTCCTGTAATGCGGAAAGCGTCGAGAAGGCATGACGCGGCCCAAGAGCAGCGGTTGACCGCCGCACTCTCCGGGAAGGAGGAAGACGGGCACCGAGGCCCGGCCCCCTGTAGGACAGCAGGAGTTTCCTTCACGACGAGCAGCCTCCGAAGGAGCATTCACCATGGGAAGGGACGGCATGGCCGTCATAGAAGGCGGACAGTGCCGCTGCCCGGACCCGGCCTGCGGGTGCGGGATCACGGCTGCCAAGAGCGCAGAAGCGGGCGATGCCGGGGGCCAGCGTGGGAACTGGGGATCCCGTTGCGCTGGAGCCAAAAGAGGGTGAGAGAAGGAAGAGGAGAATCGGAATGGCGGAACCTGACATCGACTACTACTTCGACCCGGTGTGCCCGTTCGCGTGGCTGACGAGCAAATGGGTGCGCAGCGTCGCGCGCCAGCGCGGCTACACCGTGAACTGGCGGTTCATCTCGCTGCGGATGCTCAATACCCATATCGACTACGAGAGCCAGTTCCCGCCCGGGTACGAGGCCGGGCACACCTCCGGCCTTCGGCTGCTCCGAGTGGCCGCGCGAGCCCGTGCCGAGCATGGGGCCGCTGCCGTGGGGCCGCTGTACGAGGCCATCGGCGCCCAGGTGTTCGACGCCGAGGGCTCGGAGGGCCTGGACCCGGCCGAACGGGGCAGCCGGGCCTTCGTCGAACCGCTGTTGGCCGAGGCCGGACTGCCCGTGGACCTGGCCGAAGCGCTGGAGGACACGGGCTGGGACGCGGAGCTGCGTGCCGAGACCGACCGGGCGCTCTCCCTCACCGGGAAGGACGTCGGCACGCCGATCGTCCATTTCCGCCCACCCGAGGGCACGGCGTTCTTCGGGCCCGTGATCAGCCGGCTGCCCGCCGAGGCGGACGCGGTCCGCCTGTGGGACCACGTCGTCGGACTCGCGTCGTTCCCTGGCTTTGCCGAGCTCAAGCGCAGTCTGCGGGAGCGGCCGCAGCTGCGCAGCTTCGGCGTCGCGCCCGGGGAAGCCGGGATGGAGGAGGACTGGCACGGCGGCAGCCGACGGCTCAAGCGCTGACCGACCCGGCTGCGGGCTGTTTTCGGACCCGAACTGTGCCCCCCCTCGGCTTCCTCGTCGACGGACTGGTCCTCGGGGGAGCCTTCACCGCTAGGGCAGGCAGCACCTTGCTCTCGATCGTCCTGGCCATCGAGTGCCCTTCGTACGCCTGTCGCTGGCAGGCGCCGTCAGGGCGGCCGCGGGCTGTGTTCCGGGAGCCGGGGCTCCGGCAGGGCCGGACGGACAGCCCGAAGCGCGGTGGCCCGGCTCTCGTGCGGACGGCCCTTGCGTTGTACCGTGGTCGCGTCCGGCCGTGGAGCGTCGGGCCGAGCAACCGCCGAGGACCCGGTTCCCCTACAGTCCTGCAGGCCTCCCTGCGGGACTTCCGTCCACCCCGTGCGGGATGCTGATGATCGGACTGTATCCGAGGTGAGGATGGGAACATGCAGAACAAGGACGTCATCCGGAAGGCCTATGACCTCTTCAGCGAGGGCAGGATGGAGGAGGCCGGAGAGCTCTTCGCCCCGGACGCGGTGTGGTCGTTCCCAGGGAAGAGCCGGCTCGCAGGCGAGTACCGCGGGCGGGACGCCGTCGTAGGCGAGTTCCTGCCCAAGTTCCCCAAGCTCTCGGGCGGAACGTTCCGCGCCAGCGTGGTGGACATCGCCGACGGGGCCGAGCACAGCTTCGTCCTCCAGCGCAGCCAGGCCGAGCGGGACGGCAGCACCATCGACTACACGGCCTGCCACGTCTTCAAGGTCCAGGACGGCCTCATCCGCACAGTCCACACCTACCCCTACGACGCCCACGCCCAGGAGGAGTTCTGGGGCTGACCCCGCGGGCCGTGCAGACGCGATCGTCCCCTCCAGCGCGCGGACACGGTATGGTCGCACAGCGGAGTCATCGAAACGGATGACCCCGAGTGCATGCAGGGAGTCCAGCCCCGACTGCGCTCCCTGCAGTGAGGAGTGTCCATGCCCACCGACAGCGACTGCCTGAACGCCTTCGTCGCGATCCGCCGGGGTGAGGCGGAGCGCCTCGAGGCCCTGCTGGATGCCCATCCTGATCTTCCGAACTGGCGCCTTGCTGGGCGCGCGCGGGGGCGCACGCCACTTCATGTCGTCACCGACTGGCCCGGCTATTTCCCGAAAGGGCCGCGCATCGCCGGGATCCTCCTCCGGGCGGGCGCCCACGTCGATGCGCGCGGTGAGGACTGGACCGGCGAGACGCCCCTGCACTGGACTGCCAGCAGCGACGACGCGGCGGTGGCCCGAGTCCTGATCGCGGCAGGGGCGGATATCGAGGCGCCCGATGGATCGATAGCACGCTAGGCTCCAACAAGCGGCATAACCAACCAGCAAAACCGTGTGAGCCCCGGCGAGCAGGTCATTGGGGTCGAAGGCGTGGCCGGCCATCCGAAGCTTGGTGAGTCCTACAATCACCGCAGAACGATCCGACTGTTGGGCCAGGCCAATACTGGAGTTGATCAGGTCCGTGAAGGTCTTCAGAGCGGCCCAAACCGAGGCGTCGGGATGAGGGACCTGAACGTCCGGTCGGGTCTGGCTTTCGGTCGGTGCTAGGCAGCCGGCCCGGCGCAGGACGCCTATGCTGCCCCTGCGCCTTGGGGGTGAATTGTTCGGGACTTTGATCCCTTCCGGGTCGGCAGAAGCGGGAGTAGCGTCGTGCCTTGCATTCGTAGGAGGTCCAGAACGGAGAGCGACTGTGCCTGATTCAGCGGTGACAGGGGACTTCCGCGCCTCCTTCCGCGCGGAGAGCTTCATCCCGGGGGAGCCGGGATACGACCAGGCGCGGGCCGTGTGGAACGGGGACATCGATCGGCGCCCCGAGCTGATCGTCCGCCCCGGGGACGCGACCCAGACCGCGGACGCTGTGAATTTCGCCCGGGAAGCCGGCCTGGAGGTCACGGTCCGGGGCGGCGGCCACAGCTTCGCCGGGCACGCTGTCTGCGACGGCGGGATGATGATCGATCTGAGCGCCATGAAACAGGTTCAGGTGGACCGGCCGGCACGCCGGGCCAGGTGCGGGGGCGGAACGACCTGGGCCGAATTGGACGCGGCCAGCCAGGAGCACGGGCTCGCGGTGCCCGGCGGCTTCATCAGCCATACAGGAGTCGCGGGCCTGACCCTCGGCGGGGGCATCGGCTGGCTCACCCCCCGGGCCGGGCTGAGCTGCGACAACCTGGTCGGTGCCGAGGTCGTGAGCGCCGAGGGGCGGATCGTCGTGGCCTCGGACGAGTCCAACCCCGAACTGTTCTGGGCACTGCGTGGTGGGGGAGGCAACTTCGGTATCGTGACGGCTTTCGAGTTCGCCCTGCATGAGGTCGCGCCCACGGTCCACCTTGGCCTGTTCTTCTGGGACGCCGACCACGCTGCGGACGGGCTGCGGTTCAGCCGGGACCTGATCCCGCACCTGCCCGAAGCCGCGGGCGTGCTGGTCGCCGGGCTGAGCGCGCCCTCGGCGCCGTTCGTCCCGGAAAGATACCAGGGGCTCCCCGGAATCGCCCTGGTCATCATCGGCTGGGACGGCCCCGAAGAGCAGGCCCGGACCCTCGAACCCGTCCTTGCCTCGGCGCCGGAGACGCAGTGGCAGCTGATCACGCCGATGCCCTACGTCCATCTGCAGCGGATGTTCGACGACAGCGCCCAGTGGGGCATCCTCGCCTATGAAAAAGCCCTCTACCTGGACGAGCTCACCGACGAGGCGATCGACGTGTTCGCCTACTACCTGCCGCGAAAAGCCTCCCCGTTGTCCTTCGTTCCCGTCTTCTCCATGCGAGGGGCCTTCTCGCGGGTCGGGGACGAGGACACCGCGTTCGGGGGCCGTCGGGACGCCAAATGGGTGTTCAACATCTCCGCAGCCTGCCCCACCCCCGATCTGCTCGAACACGACCGTTCCTGGGTGCGCGAGTTCTGGGACGCACTGCGTCCTCACGCGAGCGGACCGGGGACCTACCTCAACTTCCTCTCCGAGACCGACGAGGACCGCGTGAGGTCATCCTACGGAGACCGCAAGTACGAACGGCTGTCCCGCATCAAGGCCGAATGGGACCCCGAGAACCTCTTCCGCCACAACGCCAACATCCGCCCCACCAAGCCCGTCGGCGCACCGCGCACCGACCTATAGCCACGGAACATCCTTGAGCTGGCCATGCTGCGAACCGGACTCCTTGAGCCTGACTGCCCTCGAAAGCGACAGAGCGAACGTGCCCCCACGCCCCGTCTGATGTTCCTGCCAGACGGAGGGCCCAGGTGGGGCCGAGGTTGAATTCGCAGCGACGATTGGCCTGATTGAGCGCGGTCTGCCTCGCGTCCCCGGGCGGACGGTCAGCTCGGCGCCCCGATCGATGTGCCCGTTCCACACGGCCCGCGCCTTGTCGACACCCGGCTCCCCGGGATGAAGCTCTCCTCTCCGGGCGGAACGAGGCGCGGAAGTCCCCTGTCACCGCTGAAGCATGCGCAGTCGCTCTCCGTTCTGGACCTCCGACGAATGCAAGGCAGGACGGCACACCCGCTTCCGCCGATCCGGAGGGGATCAAAAGTCCCGTCAATGCCCGTCCCCACCCGTCGGGCCCGGCCGGTGAGGGATGCTTCGGGGTCCTACCGCGCCGGGCCTCGCGGCCTCTATCATCTGGCCATGTCGACCATCGTGATCGGTGCAGGGCAAGCAGGTCTGGCCGTGAGCCATGAGCTGAACGCTCTGGGCGTCGAACACATCGTGCTCGAGCGAGGAAGGCCCGGGCAGGCATGGCGGGACCGGTGGGACAGCTTCACCCTCGTCACCCCGAATTGGACGATGGCCCTCCCGGGAAGCGCATACTCTGGCCCTGATCCGGAAGGCCATGTGCCCAGGGACGAGATCGTCTCCTACCTCCAGGCCTATGCGCGCAGCACGGGGACTCCAATCATGGAAGGTGTCGAAGCCAGGCGCTTGAGAGCCGGCGATGATGGCCTGCATGCTGAGACCAACGTCGGAGAGATGGCGGCGGACGACGTCGTTGTCTGCACCGGCTCGTTTACGAGACAGCACCGCCCGCCCGCCCTCGACGGACTCTCCGATCACCTCATCCTCGCCTCGAGCGACTACCGGGCTCCGGATCAGATCCCACCAGGGGTCGCAGTCGTAGTCGGCAGCGGCCAGACGGGATGTCAGATCGCCGAGGAACTGCATCTGGCAGGCCGGGACGTGATCCTCGCCTGCGGGCGGGCTCCATGGAGTCCGCGGCGGCTTGACGGGACCGACATCGTCACCTGGCTCAGCCGCACATCGTTCCTCGACGCGACCCTGGCAGACCTGCCGTCACCGGCAGCCAGGCTTTCGGCCAACGCCCAGGCCACCGGGGCCCGAGGCGGGCACGACCTGCACTTCCGGACACTCCAAGCACTCGGGGTCCGCCTCGCCGGCCATGTCGCCGGCACCGATGGGATTCGTATCGGCTTCGGCGACGATGCGGCGGAATCGGTGGCCTTCGGCGATGCGCGGTGGGCAGACCTGCGGACCCTCCTGAGGGCGCAGCTTCCCGCGGGCGGCTTCGACGTCCCCGACATGCCCGTTCCGCCCCCGTTCCACGCCGAACCGATGCAAGAGGTGAGCCTGCGCGAGGTCGGGGCCGTCGTGCTGGCGGCCGGGTTCAGGCCGGACTACCGCTGGATCGACGCGCCGGTTTGCGACGAGCTTGGCTTCCCCTTGACTCGGGATGGGGCTAGCCCCACGATGCCCGGCCTATTCTTCTGCGGCGTGCATTTCATGCGGAGTCGCCGTTCCGCACTGATGTTCGGGGTCGGACCGGATGCGGCCGTCGTGGCACGGAAAATCGCCGAACGCCACACGTGAACTTGTAGTGCGCGGCTGCCCGTTCAAGGGCCGTGTGTTCAGCGCCAGAAGCGTTACGGCCCGCGTCCCAAGGGTAGGTGTAGATCGTTTGGATGAAGCATCCTCGATCCTAAGAACGTCGCGTTCGGGTTGTTTGCGCCGGAGCGCGAAGGTGTGCTCGCCGTCGTCAGACACGTCCATGATGTCAACGACTTCTGAATTTTGACCCTCTGGGGTCGGGCGGATTCCAGTCATCGTCTCAACGCTGGGCATGCGGCCAGTGCTTTGCCCAGCCCGGGCCGGTCGCGTTTGGTTCCGGTGAATCCGTGGTCGACATGGATCGCGTCTGCAGCGACGCCAAGTGCTTCGAGCGCGTTCCGTTGAGCGGTCAGGTCCTGGGTGCTGGTGGAGCAACGCGCGGACCCGATGAGCATGGTCGGAACGGACCGGCCGCGACAGCGGTTGAGAGTGAGTGGCCCTCGAACCTGACATCTTCGGTGCTCGGCGGCCGCTTGCGGCGCCCCGGATTGCTGTGCTCGGTGATCAGTCGCCGAAGGTGACTTGGGGTCTTCGCCGGTGAACCTGCAGATCGAACACGTCTGGGCGGGCGTAGTGTCCGGCGGGGTCGAAGGTCTGCCGGGCGCGGCTGACCATGGCGGGGTCGATGTCGGCGACGACGAGCTGCTCGCTGTCCGTGACCGGACCGATAGCCCAGGTGCCCTGCGGGGTCACGATCCCGGACCCGCCGTTGAAGAATCCAGCCGGTTTGGCTGCGATCAGCTCGTGGTACGGGTGATCCTTCGGGATGTCAGCTGCGGTGAGCAGTCCGGCGGCGACGAGCACCCACACCCGGCCTTCCATCGCGATGAACCGGGCGAGATCGGTGTTGGCAGCGAACGCGGATCCGGGGAAGACGGCAACATGCAGCTGTTCACCCTGCGCGTAGAGCGAATATCGTGCCAGCGGCATCCAGTTCTCCCAGCAGTTCAGCCCGCCCACCTGTAGGCCGTGCACGTCGTGCGTGCGCAGGCCTGCCCCGTCGCCGGGGGCCCAGATGACGCGTTCGCCGTGGGTTGGCATCAGTTTGCGGTGCGTCCCGATCACGCCTCGAGTGGGGTCGATGGCGACCAGGGTGGCGTACACACTGCCGCCAGAGCGTTCGGCGATGCCCAAGTAGACGAACACCCCGAGGTCGGACGATGCCTGGCAGATCAGCCGGATCTGCGGGCCCTCGATCGTTATCGATGCGTCGAGATAACTCCCGTATGCCGCCGCGTGGCGTGGCTCGTTGAGGCGGTCGACGCCGCCGAGAATCGCCCAGAAAGGATATCCGGGCAGAAACGCCTCGGGAAACGCGAGCAATTCCACGCCGCCTGAGGCCGCCTGCTCCACAGCCGAGACGACTTTGGCCGTCGTCGCCTCCGGGTCCAGCCATACCGGATGGCCCTGTGCCGCCGCGATCCGCATTGAAGATGCCTCCCGTCCCTCGAGCAGATTGTCCCGCGACCATGGGACAGCAGCCAATGCTCCACGGCGATCGAATGCTCCCAACTCCGATGAAGTCCGATCAGGCTCACCCCAGATACAGTGATGCCCGATTGAATCGCGCGCGGCGGTTCCCGTTGTCCTGTCCCGGTGACGGATCCTCTTGCGGGCTTTTGCATCCGAGAGGCGCGCTTCAGAAGCGACGCGCCCTGGTGGTACCGGCCGCCGTCCGGTCAGACGCCCTTATTTTGCGAACCTGCGAAACTCCCGAGTGAGACTCATTGCTGATGCACCTTGATGCCCCTCGTACGGGCATGGTCGAGGGAGCGGGCAGGTGACCGTCGGCGCTCGTGAGGGATTGAGCAGGAACGCTGACAGGTGACGCTCACGGTGGGTTCAAAGGAACCATTGGTTAGAAGGGCCCGTGCTCATTCGGCTGGGGCCAAAAGGGTCTCCTGTCCCCCTCGAGGAGCCCTGTGAACGGCGGCTCGTGGACCGAGATCTTCCTGACCAGATCGGGATGCTCAACCGCGAACCGCAGGCTGACGCACCCTCCGGCGGAATTGCCGACGAGCGAGCCCCAGGTTCTTGATCAGGCAGGCGAGGTCAGCGATGTCGTCGTCCGTGGTCCCCTGGCCAGGCTCGGGAATGCTCTGTCCATGGCCGCGCCCGTCTTAGCGCACGACCTGGAAGGAGCGGGCCAGTGCGGGGGCGGCAACGTCCCACGCGGTGTGCTCCGCCCATGGTGCCGTGCACGAGCACGACAGGGCACCGTGGCCTTCGACTTCGAAGAAGATCAGCGTTCCATTGATGGTCTGGGTGGGCATGAGGACAGTATGCGGTCCTCGCAGGTGGTCAGCACGGAGCTCGCGCCTATGGCGCCTCGGGCCCATCCGCGGAACGACGCACGGGAATGCCAGAGGCAGCCAGTGCCTGGCTCCCGCGGGTAGGTGCAGTCCGGCCCCTTGGGGGAGGATCCTGGCGGCGGGCTTCGCGGCGCCGCTACTGTTGAGTGCCGGCGCCGCTACGGTTGAGGGCCTCCGGACCCCCATCCGTTCCACTGTGGCCTGGTCCATACTGAAGCTGAAGCGGTTCAGCTTCCCGTCTGTCCCGAGCTTGGCTCGGGAGGTGTCCCTGGCGGGATCCGCACCCAAAGCCCCGAAGACGTCGGCGCGCACATTCAACTCCCAGGCGATCTCATCGCCCTCGTGCGGAAATAGTGCGAATCGACATGGAATCCGGGCAGGACCGTGTCCGCGAAACCGGGCAGTCTCTTCAATATTGCGCTACACAAATGTTCCCTAATTTGGGCTGCAGACAGGCCGACCCGTAGATTTTCGTTGTCAGGCAAGCCTTGCCTAACCGCTCTGCCGGCTGCACCCAACCGGGTCTGCTCGGCCGGGAGAGTGATTCCGCAGACAGCCGCGCGCTGCATTCCCCCAGAAGGCCCCCAATGAACAACTGGAAGACCCCGAGCGCCGTGAGCGCAGCAGCCCTCGCGGTACTGGCCCTCGCCGGATGCTCCGGAACCTCGACCCCTTCAGCCGCAGCCTCCTCGAACTCCGGAGACGCCGGGACGACCATCACCGTCTACAACGCCCAGCACGAGGAGCTGACCTCGGCGTGGGTCGACGAGTTCACCAAGCAGACCGGGATCAAGGTCAACCTCCGCAACGGCGAAGACCCGGAGATGGCCAACCAGATCATCCAGGAGGGCAAGGCCTCGCCCGCGGACGTGTTCCTGACCGAGAACTCGCCCGCGATGGACCAGGTCGAGAACGCCCACCTGCTCGCCAAGCTCGACCAATCGACCCTGGACCAGGTCCCGGCGAAGTACCGCCCCGCGGCCGGCGACTGGACGGGCATCGCGGCCCGCTCGACCGTCCTCGCCTACAACAAGACCAAGCTCACCGAGGCGCAGCTGCCGAAGTCCCTCATGGACCTCGCCGACCCGTCCTGGAAGGACAGGATCGGCGCGTCGACCGGCGGGGCCGACTTCCAGGCCATCGTGAGCGCGATGTTCCAGCTCAAGGGCAGCGAGGCGACGCTCGCGTGGCTCAAGGGAATCAAGGACAACGCCCGCACCTATCAGGACGACACCCCTGTCCTCGCCGCCGTCAACAAGGGCGACATCGAGGCCGGGATCCTCTATCACTACTACTCGTTCGTCGATCAGGCGGACACCGGCGAGAACAGCAACAACGTCGCGCTGCAGTACTTCAAGAATCAGGATCCCGGCGCGTTCGTGAGCGTCTCCGGCGGCGCGGTCCTGGCCTCGAGCAGGCACCAGGCCCAGGCCCAGAAGTTCCTCGCATTCATCACCTCGAAGTCAGGCCAGGAGGTCCTCGAGAATGGGAAGTCGTTCGAGTACCCCGTCGGCTCCGGCGTGCCGGCCAACGCCAAGCTCGTCCCGCTCTCCGATCTGCAGGCCCCGACCATCGACCCCGGGACCCTCAACGGCCCCGAGGTCAACGACCTCATGACCCAGGCCGGGCTCCTCTGACGACAGTCAGTTGCGCGGGCCGTCTCGATCTCATCAGGCCCGAGAAGGAAGTCCGACTTCCAGTAGTTCTGCGCCCCGCGTCCAGTAGCGGTCCTAGAAGGCATGCACCGCGGTGTAGGGCCTGGGCCCGACCGCGTCCACGGCTGGTTACCCCAGGCCGCGCGACCATGATGCCGTACTCGACGGTGGTCGCGCCCTTCTCGCCAGAGCAGACCCGACGGATCATCTGTCGGATCACGGGTTGGTCGTGGGGACCTGGCCGGCGACGTTGTTGAACATCGTCTTGAGGTTGCCGCCGAGGAGGGTCACGGCGACGATGATCACGACGGCGATGAGGGCGACCATGATGCCGTACTCGACGGCGGTCGCGCCCTTCTCGTCGGAGAGGAAGCGCTCCTTGGCCTTGAGGCCCAGGACGTGGAGTGAGGCGATGAGAGAAAGCATGTCGGGCTCCTGTTTGGGGGGACACTGGTCCGCTGGCGGTCTTGCCAGCTCCACCATCGAAGCTACGGGCCGCGGGACCGCGGTGACATCGATCTCGGGGGAAGCTCGGGAAAGACTTGGGAAGGCCGGGGAAGAGGCCGGCTTCCTTGCGTTTTCCTTGCACAGGGTTTGGGGAGGAAGCGCACCGCGCCGGGTGTCGACGAGGGTGTGAGACTGGTCCTGTAGCGACGGTGGCTGGAATCCGGCCCCGTCGTCAGGGGGTCCATTCAAACACGTCGTTGACACCGGGGGCGGCGGCCGAAACCCCCCAAGGGTGTCGCGCGCTGTTCGGACATCGCCTCGGTGGGGGCGGGCCGGAGGCGTCCCCTGCAGGCGAAGCATCCGCCCGGAGGGCCGGTGGCTGGTCCTGATGGTCAGGCGGGGGCGGGGCTCGTCGGGGTTCTGGTTTCGGCTGCGGTGCGGGGCAGGGCTGCGATGGCGTCTTCGGCGGTGCGGGCGCTTCCGTCCAGACCGGATCTGGCGAAGGCTGCGTGGGCGTGGCGGAGGTGTTCGAGGGCGGCCTGGTGCCGGCCGATGGCGGTGAGGGCCTGGCCGTGCAGGAGGGCGGCCTGCCCGGCGGTGTGGTGGCCCAGGAGGTGCCTTTCGCGGTGGATCGGCCCCAGGTGTTCCAGGGCCAGCTCGTGCTGGCCGTCCAGGTGGAGCCAGTGGGCGCGGATCAGGGCGAGCTCGAGCTGCTCGGCGCGGTTCGCCTCGACGATGGAGTAGGCGATCTCGGCCCGTTCGAGGGCGGCGAGGGTCTCGGGCTCGGTGATGCCCCCGGCGAGGCGGGCGGCGGCGGAGGCCTTGTTGAACCGGGCCCAGAGCGGGAGGTCGTTGGCGGGGGAGAGGAGCCTGGCGGCGCGTTCGTGGCGGCGGGCGCCTTCTTCGGGGTCCCCGCGCAGGAACGCGACGCTGCCGATGGCCCATTCGGCCTCGCCGGCCGCCTGCCCGGGGGTGTCCTGGGTGCTGTGGGGAGCGAGGGCCTCGCAGTGCTCCCAGGCCTCCTCGAGCCGGCCTGATTCGGCCAGGGCGGCGATGAGGGAGATCAGGGCCGCGGCGGCCAGGGGGGACCCGGCGGGCAGCGGGGCGCTGGCCTTCACGGCTGCGCGGGCGTGGGCGGCGGCGACGGCGGGCTCTCCGAGTCCGAGGCAGAGCGCGGAGAGGAGCTGGCGGGCGCGGACGGTGAGGGCGTGCGAGGTTCCGGTGAGGGGCGCGGAGAGGATGTCCTGGGCGATGAGGGCGGCCTGGGCGGTCTGGCCCTGCCTCATCAGGGCCTCTGCCTGCAGGTAGGCCATCTCCCACCAGGCGGCCGGGTTGCCGGCGGCGTGGGCGTGCCGTGCCGCGGCGCCGGCCTGGCGGGCGGACTCGGGGTAGTCGCGCTGGTCCCAGGCCTGCCGTGCGGCAAGGCCCGCCTGGAGGAAGGCGCCCTCCTGGGGGGTGCTTCCCAGGTTCCAGGCCTCCAGGGTCTGGGGGGCGAGCCGGAGGCGTCCGGCGAGCTCGGCGATGACCGCCGGGGTGGGTTCGCGGTGGCCGAGCTCGAGCAGCGAGATGTAGCTCGGGGAGTATTCCTCCCCGCCCAGCTGGGTCTGGGACAGGCCGCGCGCGGTGCGCTCGGCGCGCAGCTGGGTCCCGAATCGTTCTCCCATGGTCTTCTCCTCTCTGCCCCCTCGGGGCGGGGGCCGGTGGGGTCAGTGCCGGCCGGTCGGTGCCGTGCCGTCCTGTGCCGTGCGCTCCTGTGCCGGCCGGGCGGCGGGCCAGATTCCGGTGCTCTGGGCGGCGGCGGCCTGGGCGAGGGCGGCGCGGGCGCGGCGGACGAACCGGGCCAGGCGCCAGGCGCCGTACGCGGCGGCGGCGAGGGCCAGGAGGGCGATGCCCAGGGCAAGCCAGGGGGCGTAGAGGACGGTGGCGGTGGCGTCCTGGGTGCCGGCCTCTGAGTTGATCTTGGCCTCGGCGGTGCCGGCCTGGGCGGGCGGGGCGCCGGGGAGGGTGGCGTGCAGGTGCACGGTGGCCCCGGGCAGGAGGCTCTCGGGGGTGTCGAACTTGGCCTGGGCGCCGTTGGTGGGCCAGCCGGTGAGGTTCAGGTCCGCGGTGGGGTGCAGGATGGTGTTGCCGGTGTTGGTCACGGGCAGGGTGAAGTCCAGGTTCGGCCCGTCCTGGGTCCAGGCGAGGGTGCCGTGGGATTGGGACTTCACGGGGGTGCCGTCGACCTTGAGGTAGATCCGCACGCCCTGGCGCTGGACGGTGTCGATCCGCACGGCGGTGTCGTGGACGGTGGTGGTCTGCCCCTGTACCGGGGGTGCCTGGATGATCACGCCGCCGGCGTAGTCCCCGGGCGGGGTGCCCTGGGGGACGGTGAGGCGGAAGTGGACCGGGAGGTCTGTGTTGGCCGGGACGGTGACCTGGTCGGCGTCAAGGTGCACCCAGGCGCCCAGGGCCTTGGCCTGGTCGTCCTTCCCGGCGAAGGCGAAGGTCCCCTGGGCGGTGTTCTGCCCGTCGACGGGGTAGGTGAGCAGGGTGACCGGGGCGCCGGTGTGGTTGGAGACGATAGCGGTCGCGTCGGTGGCGGCGCCGGGGGCGAGGTCGAGGTGGAAGAAGTCGGACTCGCTCTGCGGCCTGATCCCCAGCGTGCCGTCGTCCACGGCCATCGCGGGGGCGCCGGAGGCGGCCAGCCCGGCCAGGGCCAGGGCCACGGCGGCCAGGGCGGGCCGGAGGCGGCGGCGGAGCGGTTTCGTGTGCTTTTCGGTCACGGCTTCTTCGGTCTTCCTGGCTCGGCGGGTCTTCGGGGGCTGGGACTGATTCTGTCAACTCAAGTGAGGACCACTTTGGCAATCCAAGCCGGGACCACCTGAGCGTGGACCGCGCCGGGCGGTTATGCGTTGGCCCTAGTGTGTTGGAGGCGGTAGGAGTCGGTCCCGGTTTCGATGATGGTGCCTTTGAAGGTGAGGCGATCGACGATGGCTGCGCAGAGGCGCGGGTCCGTGAAGGTGCGCGTCCAGTCGGAGAAGCCCGAATTTGATGCGATCGCCACGCTCGCCTTCTCCTCGCGCTCGGTGAGAACCTGGAAGAGGAGCTCGGCCCCACGCCTGTCGAGCTCCATATACCCCAGCTCATCGATCAAGAGCAGATCCACCCTTCCGTAGCGGGCGATGGTGCGGGCGAGCTGCTTCTCGTCGGCGGCTTCGACGAGCTCGTTCACGAGCTTGGTCGCGAGGGTGAACTTGACTCTGTATCCCTTCTCGGCGGCCGCGGTCCCCAAGGCGATGAGCAGGTGGGACTTCCCGGTTCCGGAGTCTCCGATGAGGCACAGCGGGTCGCCTCGTCGGATCCATTCGCCCTGCGCGAGCTGGTGGACGGTGGCGGGGTTAACGTTCGGGTTGGCCTCGAAGTCGAAGTCGGCGATCCATTTCTGTCTGGGGAACCCGGCCCCGCGGACGCGGCGCTCGATGGAGCGGCGGTCGCGGTCGTCGCACTCGGCCAGGAGGACCTCGGCGAGGAAGCCGGTGTAGGAGAGCTGCTCGCGCTCGGCGACTTTGATCGCCTCCTCCATCACGGCGCGCATCGTGGGCAGGTGCAGGCGCCGGCAGGCCTGCTCGACCGCGGCCTGGGCCGCTTCCTCGCTCATGCTGCGCTGGCGGCGCAGGGTCGTGGCGACCCTCGTGACGGTGGGGCTCATGCTGTTGTTCCTTCGCTCTCGGCCGGGGACTTCCCGGGCTTCTTGCGCCGTTTGAGGAGTTCGTCGTAGGCGGTCACGCTCGGCACCGGGCGGGTGTCCTTCGGCAGGCCCGCAATCACCGCGGCGGGATCGGTGAGCCGGCGCTGGGTGAGGCTGATGACGCGGTGCTCGACGGGTTCGGGCTGCTGATGGGGATGATGCATTCCGAGGGTGGAGCCGTTGGCGTGCATCCTGGCCTCGATGGCGACGACGTCGGCCGAGACCGCACCGACCGAGAGCGCTGCCCGGATCCCGGCGATCACGTCCGAGGCGCGCAGGCTGCGGTGGAGCAGGAGCACATCGATCAGCTCTCTGGTGCCGGCGGCGTCGCCGTTGACCTTGCGGGACTCTGCCCAGAACGCCTCATGGGCGCTGGTGAATGTCCCCGACTCCCTCGCCCTGGCAAGCGCGGTCGAGCCCGGGAGGGCGCCGGGCTTGCGGGCAAGGACCTCGAGGTAGTGGTCGAGCTGGACGGACTGCCCGTAGCGCTCGACAACACGCTCGTGCCGGGCCACCTGGGTGCGCCCGTCGAAGACGACCAGCTCCGTCGCCCGCAGGGAGACCCGCACCTTCCGCCCGATCAGGCGGGCCGGGACCGAGTACTTGGCCTGCCGGACCGTGATCAGCGCCGAGCGGTCCACCCGCGGATACAACGGCAGGCCCGGGTCGAACCTCTCGGCGGGCAGCGGGGCGAGGAAGGGCCTCTCGGCCTCGAAGTCCTCCCCGATCGTGCGCGGCCGGCCAGTGATCTTCCGGTTGAGGTCCTGGGCTTCCCATTCCCGGATCCTCTCGTTCAGCTCCGCCAGGGAGGACACCTCGGGCACCGGGGTCAGGCGCCGGCGGCGGAACCAGCCGACCTCGCCCTCGACTCCGCCCTTCTCGTGGGCGCCCTCCACCCCTGGGATGCAGTAGAACGGATCGAAGCCGGCCGTCGACCGGAACAGGATCCAGCGCTCGTTCTCATCCCGGACGCGCCCCGCCCCGAACACGACCCGCCGGACCGCCGAGGAGAGATTGTCGTACCTGATGTGGCGGGTCGGCACCCCGCCGAACTCGTCGAACGCCTCGAGATGGCCTTCGAGGAAGGCCTCCTGGGACTGGGTGGAGTAGACGCGGTGGACCGCGCGGCCGCTGTGGCTCAGCCGCATGATGAACATGTGGCACTTCGTCCTCACCCCCGCCAGGACGATCCAGACCTCGCCGAAGTCGACCTCGGCTTCCTCGCCCGGGGCGTGCTCCTGAGGCACGACGGCGTCCGCGGCGACACTTCCACGCTCGGCGGCGATCTCCGCCCGTCGAGCGCGCACGTAGTTCCGCACGGTCGAGTACGACGGTGCGACGTCGGCGCCATGCCGCTCGACGAGGACTTCGGCGACGCGAACGGCAGAATGCCGCTGCTTCCTCGGCGCCTCCAGATCAGCGCGGAGCATCTGGTCGATCTCGGCCCTGAACGGCCCCAGCCGAGGGGCAGACCGGACGCGGGGCTTCTTCGGCGGGGGCTCCGCCGATGTCAGCGCCTGCCGCACGGTGTTCCGGCCCACACCGTGGCGTTTCGCCAGCGCGCGGATCCCCAGACTCTCGACGCGCGAATCCCTGCGAATGCGAGCGAACAACTCCACCCGCGGCTCCATCCTCATCCTCCACCTCCGGCAATCAGACTCGACTCGTCTGATCACGGTGGAGGGTGGGTCCGGCTTAGATTGCCGCCGACACTCCCAAGACCCCCAAGTGGGTCCCGCTTAGATTGCCAGGGTGGGTCCCGCTAAGACTGTCAAAACCATGGGACGGGGTTCGCGGCGGAGGGGCTGCCCCCGCCGCCGGCGGCCTGCCCGGCCCCCAAGGGCGTTTGGGGCAGGCCGCCGGCATCGGCAGGGTGTCAGCCGATGGTGTAGGTGAGGGTGGAGGTGTAGGGGTTCAGGGCCGAGGAGCCGACCGTGCCGGAGTAGTTGGAGCGGTAGGCGTTGGCCGGGATGGCCAGGCTGAACGAGGGGGCCAGGGTGTAGGTGCCCTTGGCCGGTCCGGTGGCGCTGATCAGGGCCTGGGAGGTCGTGGACATCGCCAGTGCCGGGGCGGAGATCGTCGCGGCGTCCGAGCCGGCGCCCGGGGTGACCGTGCCCGGGGTGACCGTCAGCGCGGTCGCCGCGATCGTTCGGGCGGTGGTCTCCACCGTGCCCGCGGCGCTGGTGAAGGCCGTCGCGCTGGCCGAGACCGTCCAGTTCGCCCCGGTGCCCCGGGCGTCCGTGATGGTCCAGGTCCCCGAGGTGCCGGTGGAGGTCTGGGTGTTCGTCCCGTTCAGCGTCACCGCCGAGAGCGTGGGGGCCGCCGTGCTCACCGTCAGCGACCCGCCCGAGACCGTCGAGTTCACGGTGTCGGCCGAGGCCGCCGCCGCGCCCGCGCCCAATGCCATGCCCGAGACGGCGAGGACCGCCAGGGCCTTAGTAGTTCTGCGCATGATTGTTCCTGTTTTCTCTTCGAATGGGACCGGTACTGGCACGCATTAATGAGCCGCCATCGCCCGGCCTGACAAACCCCTGCCGCCTGCCCGAAGCGCATAAATCCCGCGGGCAGGAATTCCACGGACGGCCGTGGCATGTGCAGCGGGAGCCGCACCGGATACGCATTTGAGCCGTCCTGTCCGCCGCCCTCCCTGCCCTTTTCTCCAGGACCGGGACGACAGCGCCAGACGGGGCAGGAAGCCTTGGCCAAGGCCACCGCCCCTCCTCAAGCCGCACCCAGCCAAGGAATTCGGCACCATGAATACCGGACCCTCATCGGGGCGCGCCCGGCAAAGCGGATTGCCGGGAAGAGCAATTACGAGAATAGCAACGGGTCCCATGAATTCGAGCGGGAATTCGCGCATCCTTCCCCCAATTGTTCCCAAGAGATTCGCAAGGATTCTCCAAGGCATATTCGATCCGCGCCGGGGATCCCGTCCGGCCATCGTCCAGTGCTGCGGAACGCGTCCCTACCCGCGTGCTCCTTCGCCCCGCCGGTCGGGTCGGGGCCCTGCGGGCCGGCAGGGAGGGAGACGGTGAAGACCCCTGGCCCCTGACCGCTGACCCCCTGACTCCGGGCCGCGGCTGGGCGGGGGTGTGGCGTGGTCGCAGTCGGGTGCGCACCATCCGGACCGGCCCCGGCCTTCCTGTCGGGGGCTGGCGGTCTCTGCCCGGCTGGACGGAGATCGCCGCCCGGCGAGACCTGCCGGTGGAGGGCCCTGGCCGGCAGGCCGTGCTCAGAAGGTGTGAACCTTCGAAAGGATTCAGGAAGCTACTTGGAGCCGGGCGCTCGCTGCCCCAGGCGCGGCGTGAGGGGGCGCCGAAGGCCGCGGCGCCGAACGCGCTTCTACGACGCCTGGCTCCGGTTGTCGCCGAATGGCTTGACACCCTCCTGGAATGGTGGGCATCGTTGTGACTCAGGTGTTGATTTCGCTGTGTATTCCGCTCCCCTTCTTGCCGCGGTGCGGCCCCAGCGCCTTGGCCCGTGGCCGCAGTGTCCTACCCACCTGACACGGACGCTCGGTGGCAGCCGGCGCGGATACTGGCAGGGGTTGGGGTTCGACGGCGCCTCGACGACTTCGAACCTTGGCCAAAGCCTCGGGGGCTGACAGCGTCGCTGAAAGAATGCGGCGACCGTAGTTTGCGGCGGCTTCAACAGTCGGACACCCTGAGGATGCCCAGTCACAGTAGGCTCGCCATGCGTGCCCGGAACGAGTGGTCGTGACTCCCAACACGGCTACCCCGGGCACGCCTTCGCATAGCCATGGCAGGCTCACATGCAGAGCTGCGACTCGGAGCATTGTGGTACGGCGCGCCCGGACGAGAGCCGAGGCTGCTCAGGAGGATTCTGAACCGGTCGACATCTGCCATCGGACCGAACCTCCCACCGTCGGGTGAACGCGGTCGGGGCTTTGTCTGTCGTCGGTTCCGTTGACGCTCTTGAGGAACTGAACGTTTGTGCTCTTCGAGATCCGGTCAGTTCGAGTGGTTATAGTCTGCCGCGTTTCCGGCTCGTACGGAGGGGGCAGGGTTTCGATCTCGTGTTCCTGAGCCGGTATGAGGAGCCCTTGAGGGTGACGACCTCTGCGTGGTGGACGATCCGGTCGATCATGGCTGCCATCGTCGACCGCGTCACCTTCAATGCTCACATCCTCGAAACCGGCACTGACTCCTACCGCCTCCGAACCAGCAGGACCTCGAGCCGACGCAAATCCACGGCAGCAGCGGCCTCATCCTGATCGCTGCCCTTCAAGCGGGGGCCACAATCGGCGCCGACAGCCGGGGCCAGATCACTTGACGAAACCCAGGTGCCCAAGGTGATGCCAAGGTTTTTGCGCAGGGAGTCCCTGTTTCCAGAGTCCGGGATGATCTCGGGGCCTAGGCTGGTCGTACTCGAATCCGCTCTCTGGAGGCACTGATGGAAGCTCCGCTTCGCGCCGCTGGCGCGCATTCCGGGACCCGTGCGCTGCCCCTTGTGGATCCTTCTGTGCTGGCCGAGCTCGACGCGGAGCTCCCCGGCTCCGCGCGCCGCTTCGCCCTCGACTTCGCGCGGCTGTGGGGGCGGCGCCGGGACCGGCTTGTTGGGGCGGTGGCGGCCGGGGGGACGGACGAGGCCGTGGATGCGGTGCTGAGCCTGAAGGTCTCCTCGATGATGGTGGGGGCGCCGCGGCTGGCCTGGGAGGCGGCACGCCTGGAGTCGGCCCTGCGCGCCGGCGGGGGCGACCTGGCGGAGATGTGCGCCGTGATCGCCGAGTGCGGTGTTCGGACGGTGGAGGCGCTCGGGGAGGCCTGGCCCCAGGACGCCGGGCATTGATGGGCGCCGCGGCCGGAACGCGGGCATTCTAGGGGTGCAGGAGCGCCTTGGCGCGGCGCTGGAGGTCGGCGACGGTGAAGGGCTTGGCCAGGGCGTCGGTGACCCCCTCCGGGAGGTCCTGGACGAGGTCTTCCCTGGCGGTCAGGAGCAGGATGGGGACCTCGGCGCTGGCGGCGCGGATCCGGCGGGCGACTTCTGCGCCGTCCATGCGGGGCAGCCCGTAGTCCAGGACCACCAGATCAGGCTGGTGCTCGGGCATGGCGGCGATGCCGGCGTGCCCGTTGGCGACGGCGCGGACCTGCATCCCGGCCCCGGCGAGGACGGCGGTGATCAGGCCGCGCACGTCGTCGTCGTCCTCGATGACCAGGGCCCGGACATTCTCATCCATGATGATCCTCCTCGCGCTCTGCTGCCTGCCCGGCGGGGGCGAAGGCTTCCTCGTTTCTCCGCTGCCCGGCCTCTGGGGCGGGGTCGGGGAGGAAGACGGTGAAGGTGGTCCCGGCGGCGAGCCGGCTGACGCACTCGATGCTGCCGCGGTGGGCCTCGACGATGGCCTTGGCGATGGCGAGCCCGAGCCCGACGCCGGGGACGCGGGCGGCGCGGGCGGCCTCGGCCCGGTAGAACCTGTCGAACACGGACGCGGCCTCCTCCTCGCTCATGCCGATCCCGGTGTCCGAGACGGTGATCTCGGCCCCGCCCCGGGTCCTTGCGGCCCGGACGGTGACGCTTCCGCCGAGGAGGGTGTACTTGATGGCGTTGGAGATCAGGTTGTCCAGCAGCTGGGCGACCCGCTCCGCGTCCACGACCACAGGCAGGGGCCTGTCGATGGTGGCGTCGTGCAGGGAGATGCCGGCGGCCTCGGCCGCGGGGGCGGCGCTGGCGAGGGCGAGCCGGACGATCTCTGCCAGGTCGCAGGGGGCGGGCCGGGCATCGATCCCCCCGGAGGCGGCGGTGAGCAGGTCGGTGACGAGGCGATGGAGACGCTCGGCGTTCCGGCGCACGACGGTCAGCCCGTCCCTGACGTTCTGGGGCAGGCCGGGTGCGCTGCGGAGCAGGTCGATGTAGCCCAGGACGGAGGTCAGGGGGGTGCGCAGCTCGTGGGAGACGTTGGCCAGGAAGTCGTCCTTGGAGGCGATCGCCTGGATGAGCGCGGTGACGTCGGTGAAGGCCAGCACCGCCCCGTCCGCGGCCCCCGGGGCGCCGATGGGCCGGGCCGAGGTGGAGAACATCCGCTGCGCGGCCCCTTCGCCCAGGCGGATGATGTAGTCCGAGAACGATTCTCCGCGCACGGCCCGCATCACGGGCTGCTGCTCGGGGGGCAGCGGGTGCCCGGCGGCGTCGAAGATGCCCGGCCAGTCCTGATCGGCCCCGGGCACGCGCCCGGCGAGGGTCTTGTTCAGGTACTGCTGGCGGTTGGCCATCGAGGTCCGCCCCGCCGCGTCGACCGCCTGGACCCCGACCGGGACCGTCTCCAGGACTGCGTCCAGCAGCCGCTTCTCCCGGGCGGAGCCCTCCAGGGTGCGCTGGAGCCGATCACGTGCCTCCCGGAGGGAGCGCTGCTGGTCGGCGCTGCTCACGGCGAGCATGTGCACCACGGCGCCGGTGGCGAGCATCATGGCCGGCAGCACCAGCACGTCGGCGTAGGCACCCGGTTCATGGTTCCCGGCCGCGGCCAGGGGGATCCATACCGTCAGCAGGGGACCGAGGAAGGTCATGGACAGGCAGAACCTGGGGTGCAGGCCGGACCAGGCCAGCCAGACCACCGGGATGGCCGTCAGGACCCCCAGCTGCATCGAGGTCCCCAGGCCGGCCACCCGCACCAGCCCGATGGGCACGAAGTCCAGCAGCGGGATGGCCAGGGCCAGGCCCGGAGGCAGGCGCTCCCACGGCAGGGCGGCTGCGAGGGCGAGCAGGCAGGCCTGCAGCAGCACCCCGAGGCGGAACAGCGGATCGGCGGCCATGCCCGGGTGCGACAGGGCCGCCACCGGGACCACCAGCGCGATCGAGGCGGCCAGAGGCACCTGGCCGAGCGCCATCCTCTTCCTGGGGGAGAGCTGGTAGTAGAAGACGTGCAGCCCTCGGGTCCACTCCCGCTCCTGCGTCCGTGGCTGCCGCATACGCCCCGCCGTCCAAAGTTGTCATATCGATTGACAGTTTTCCCTATGCAGGTTACATGGGTGGTCTCGGATTCTGGGAAGAATCCCGGGGGAGGCATCGGGGCAGCGGCGGCGGCGCCGCTCGCCGGGAGCCCTCCGATTGGAGTTCCTTCCTTCTGGGGAAGGCTCTTCTGGCTGAGCGTGCGTTGCTCCCGGCAGCGCGCCGTTCGGGGATCGGGGCGGCGGGGCTATCGGCAGGGCGGAGGGGTGTCTGGCATTGAGCGAGCTCAGTGTGCGGGGCGCGGCGCGAGGAGCGGCGGAGCCGGGGTTCGTCGAACGGGTGCAGGAGGAGCTGGCCAGGATCTGGGCTTCTGCGCCGTACGTCGGGCTGGCGGAGCAGTCCGCGTTCGAGCTCGCCGTCGTCGAAGTTGTCGCCAACTCGATCCGGCATGCCCGGCCCCTCGACCCCAGCGTCCCGGTAGTGCTCGAGTTCCGGGTCGAGATCGGCCCCGGCCGGCTGGCCGCCCGCGTCGCGGAGCTGAACGCGTGGCCTTTCGGTCCTGGAGGGCGCAGCCGGGGCCTTCCGGGGGATGAGGCCGAGACCGGGCGCGGGCTGGCCCTGCTGGAGCGGCTGCTCTCGAAGCTCACGTGCGAGACGACGAGTTCGGGGAACCTGTGGATCCTCGAGCTGGAGCGCCCTGGACCCGAGAGGGCACAGGCGAGGCCTCGCTAGAGGGGGAGGGCCTTGCTGCGGGCTCCGCCGGTCTCACCCGTGGCGGCTGCCCAGGCGGAGGGGCGCATGCTGCCCAGTTCCCAGCCGGGGCCCAGGGTGCTTGGGCGAGCATGGCCGCCTCCGCCCTCGGGCAGGTCCCGTCCCGATGGAGCCGGCGCTGCCGGCACAGCCACATTCCCAGCCTCCGCTCCTCAACGCAAGCGCTGCGGCCGCTGGAGGGGAGGCGCCCGTGGGCGGCTTGGAATTCCTGGAGGCGGGCGCGGCGGACGCTCCCCGGAGCGGGGCGGGGCGGGGCGAGGGCGGCGGGTGCCGTGGCGGGCTTACCTGAAGCGGCCCAGGGGCAGTGCCGTCCCGGCCGGTGGCCCGGAGCGGGCGTCGCC
The DNA here is from genome assembly GCF_022539255.1 of Sinomonas terrae. Classification (NCBI taxonomy): domain Bacteria; kingdom Bacillati; phylum Actinomycetota; class Actinomycetes; order Micrococcales; family Micrococcaceae; genus Sinomonas; species Sinomonas terrae. The sequence continues at coordinate 3,155,078 of NZ_JAKZBV010000001.1, read as the reverse complement.
CCGGGGGCGTGCCTGCCCTGGTCGTGCCTGGTGGGGTCCGGCGCCGCTGGCGTGCCGAGGCGGCGGAGCGGATCCGCTGCTCCTGCCAGGGCTGTCCACCGACGTTCCTGATGGCTGTGTTCTGAGTCTTCGGCGTCATTGTCAGTGGGGACGGGCCGGGATCGTGGTCATCTTCCGTGTCGCGGTCCTCGGCGACGCCATCGTGACGACGTCATGGGCGAGACTGGCCGCGTAATCAGTGGCCGCAGCGGCCCTCCCGCGATTTTTGCAGGGTCTCGGGAGGCACCGCTGCTTGGTGCATAGGAGTGCACCCATGCAGATCGTAGGCGTCGATGCCGATGCCGTCGAGCGTCGGCTTCGTGGCGGGAGAATGGCGTGCGGGTGCGGCGGGAGCCTGGGCCCTTGGGGTTCTGCCCGACGTCGCGTGGTGCGTGGTCTGGGGGCTTCGAGGCCGCGCCGGTCCAGGTGCCGCGGCTGCGGCCGGACGCATGTGCTGCTGCCGGCCACGGCCCTGTCGCGGCGGGCCGACGCGGCACGGGTGATCGGGTCTGCGCTGGTGGCCAAGGCCCGAGGTGCCGGCCACCGGCGCATCGCCGCCGAGATCGGGGTTCCGGAGGGGACTGTGCGTGGCTGGATGCGGGCCTTCGGACGCAATGCGGAAGCAGTCCGGGTGTTCACGGCCCTGCTGGGACAGCTCGACCCTCTCGCCGGACCGATGCCGCCCTCGCACGGGGGCGGGTTCGCCGACGCCCTCGAGGCCATCGGCCGGGCAGGCTCGGCCGCCCGGCGCCGCCTCGGTGCCGGCGTCGCGGTGTCGTCGTGGACGCTGGCTTCGGTCGTCACGGGCGGGCTCCTGCTCTCCCCGGCCTTCCCCGGTCCCCGGCGCAACACGAGCTGCCCCTGATACCGGGCCGAGGCGGTCTGGGAGCCTCGTCGCGGCGCGCAACCGTGCGCGCCGTGACAAGGAATGGTGGGAGATGCCCCAGAAGAACGACGAGGAGAAGGCCCGCACCGAGAGGGCGCGGGCGGTCGGACTGTTCCGGTATGCCGTGATCCGGGAGGCCGCCGATCCGTCCCTGACGGCCAGGCAGCGCGGGGCCCTGGTCAGGGAGCTCGCCGCGGCCGAGCACAGGGGGCCGTTCGGTGCCCCGGTGAAGGTCTCCCGGGAGACGCTGGACCGGTGGATCCGGGCATGGCGCACGGGAGGGTTCGACGCCCTGGTCCCGGCTCCGAGGAACGTGGTTCCCCGCACGGCTGCGGGGGTGCTGGCCACGGCCGTGGCGCTGAAGCGGGAGGCCCCGTCCCGGACGGCGGCGCAGGTCGCCGCGGTCCTGCGCGAGCACGCCGGGTGGGCCCCGAGCGATCGGACCCTGCAGCGGCACTTCGCCGCCCACGGCCTGAACGCCCCAGCCAGTGCCGGAGAGGGCGGGCATGGGGTGTTCGGGCGGTTCGAGGCCGAGGGGCCGAACGAGCGCTGGACCGGGGACGCCCTCCACGGTCCCGTCGTCGGCGGGGGCAAGGCGATCCTGTTCGCGTTCATCGACGACAACACGCGCCTGCTGACGGGATACCGGTGGGCGCACCGCGAGGACACCGTCCGGATGGAGGCCGCCCTCCGGGCCGGGATCGCCGCCCGCGGCATCCCCAGGACCGTCTACGTGGACAACGGCTCCCCGTTCGTCGATGCCCAGTTCCTCAGGGCATTGGCCTCCCTCGGCATCCGTCTGGTCCACTCCCGCCCGGGCAGGCCCCAGGGCCGGGGGAAGATCGAACGCTACTTCCGCACCGTCAGGGAGCAGTTCCTCGTCGAGGTCGGCGTGGGCGGGCAGGTGGAGGACCTTGCGGAGCTGAACCGGAAGTTCACCGCATGGGTCGAGACCGTCTACCACCGGCGGGTGCACTCCGAGACCGGCCAGACGCCCCTGGAGAGGTGGGAGGACGGCTGGGCCCGCAGCGCCGAGCACGGCATCACGGTCGCCCACGCCAGCCCTGCCCAGCTCCACGAGGCGTTCCTCTGGTCGGCATGGCGGAAGGTGACCAAGACCGCCACGGTCTCCTTCGAGGGCAACACGTACGAGGTCGATCCGGCGCTGGCGGGGCGGAAGGTCGAGCTGGTCTACGACCCCTTCGACCTGGCCAGGATCGAGGTCCGGTACCAGGGCATGCCCATGGGCGAGGCCCTCCCGCACCGGATCCGCAGCCACGTCCACCGCAAGGCCCGACCCGACGAGGCCACCCCGGTCGAGCCGGCAGCTACGGGCATCGACTACCTCTCGCTCGTGGAGGCCCGCCACGCCGCCGAGCTCGCCGAGCGGATCCAGTACTCCGAGCTGCCCCTGCCCGGCCTCGAACCGGAGGCGACCGACGGCCTGCTCGCCGTGGACGCCGCGACCGGGGAGGTGCTGGCATGACCCATGACCTGCGCTCGTACTGGGGGTTCGGCATCACCCCGTTCGGCAAAGAGCTCGCACCCTCGCAGCTGCACCGCCACAAGGCCCACGCCGAAGCAGTCGCACGCGTCTCCTGGTGCATCAGGGAACGGGGCCTCGGCGTCCTGACCGGGGAGGTCGGGGCCGGGAAGACCGTCGCCGCCCGCACCGCCGTCTCCGGCCTGGACCCCTCGCGCCACACGGTGATCTACATCGGCAACCCCACCGTGGGCGGGACCGGGATCTACGCCCAGATCGCCACCGCCCTCGGGGCCGTGCCCAAGGTCCACCGGCACGCGCTCATCGCCCAGGCCCAGGAGCTCCTCGCGGCCGAGGAACACGAACGCGGCCGCCTCACGGTCCTGATCGTGGACGAGGCCCACCTGCTCGACGCCGGCCAGCTCGAAGACCTCCGGCTCCTGACCAACGCGGAGATGGACTCCCACGCCCCCTTCGCGGCCCTGCTCCTGGGCCAGCCCACGCTGCGGCGGAAGATCCGGCTCGGCGCGTTCGCCGCCCTCGACCAGCGGATCACCATGCGCTGCACCCTAGCCGGCATGACGGCCGAGGAGACCAAGGCCTACATCGGGCACCACCTCGGCCTCGCGGGCCGCTCGGACGCGCTCTTCAGCGACGACGCCACCGCGCTCGTCCACCAGGTCTCCAGGGGACTGCCCCGGGCGGTGAACGTCCTGGCGATCCAGGCCCTCACCGCGGCCTGGGCCAAAGGCCAGTCCATGGTCGACGAATCCGCTGCCCGAGCCGCCGTCGCCGAGGTCACCGGCGAATGACGCACACCCCAGCGACACCACGACCACCACCGCGCCACCACGACCACGAGGCCCCCGCCGGAACCGCCCGGCGGGGGCCTCTTCGCGCTCAACCCATCAGCAGCGGGAATGACGCCGTCATCGTCATCGAGAACGTCGTCGAACACAGGGCCCGCGGGGACGGGGTGCCGTGCAGCGGTGGGCTGCGGGGCTGGCAGCGCCAGGGGAGCCTGGCCGGCGGCCATCCCCTCAGCCTGCCTCGGCGATGGCCGCCCCGTGGTGGCGGACGCAGCGCAGGTGCTTGAGCAGGGCGCGTTCGGGGTGGCCTTCGTGGGTGTCGATGAGCCGGCGCAGCCTGTCCTTGGACTCCTGGTCCAGGCCCGGGCCCTCCAGCACTTCCAGGAGGATGCCCAGCACCTGGCCGGCGAGGGTCTCCTCGCCGGCGTAGGGCTCGGTCAGCGCGGCCATGGCCCCAGCTGCCATGATCTCTGCCATGGCAAGGAGTCTGTGAGCAGACCTAAGGTTCTGTCTATTAACGGCAGATGAAGTTCTGCTGACGGAGCCTGGGGACGTTCCGGGAGCCGGCTCGTAGGAGGCCCGTCAGGGGCCCGGCTGCCGGCGGTGGTGCTGGGCTCAGCAGTGCCGCGAGGTCTCGGGCGCGTCCGGCCGCATCGGGGTCGTCTTCCTCGTGGGCGATGATCGCGCCCTGGAGGAGGAGGTGGCAGGACCAGGCGAAGCCTTCGGGGTCGCGCCAACCCGCCGCGGCCGCGGTCCGTTCGAGGCTTGCGCGGTTCTGGGCGAGGTAGGCGGCGCTGGCGCGCCCGAGGGGGTGGCCGGGGCCCATCTCGATGAAGACCTGGACGAAACCGATGACCTCGGGGGAGCCTGTCCGGAACCATCGGGCGAATACGTCGAAGACGGCAAGGATGGCCTCCTCGGCGTCCGGGGCGGCGCTGACGGCGGCGGAGACGGCGGCGCGGCGCTCCTGGAAGCGGCGCTTCAGGTAGGCCAGGACGAGGTCGTCCTTGGAGCGGAAGTGCCGGTAGAGGGTCGAGGGCACCACGCCCGCGGCCGCGGCAAGCTCGTCCACCCCCACCGCCCGCACCCCGCGCCGGGAGAACAGGGCGTAGGCGGCCTCGACGATCCGCTCCCGCACCCCGGGCGCGCCCTCGGGGGCGGGGGTCCGGGCAGGGGTTTCGGGGTCCATTCGGGCATCATAGGACGCCCGTGCGGTTGTGCCTGCCGCCAGGAGGCGCCTGGGCGCCGTTCCGGCGCGGGGCCGTCTCCGGCTCCGTGCCGGCGGCGAGGACGACTGACGCTCCCGGTGAGCAGCGGGAGGCAGCGCCGTCCCGGTACCGGCCCCTCGGAGGCTGGGAGAAGGAAACCGCCCCGGCCGGGGGAACCGGGGCGGCAGCGTACGCACGCCATCGAGGGAGAGGTCGTGCATCTGAGACTATAGCTCGCGCTTCAGCGGTTTGTACATGCACAAGTGGTGAATGCTGCTTGTACACGGGCCGGGGACTGCCTAACCTCGTGAGATCGGGGGGAACTGGGATCCCGGAGGCCTCCATGGGTGCCAGGAGCCGGGACTGCGTGCACCGGCCGGGTGGACCCCGGAGGCCGGATTGGGGGTGCCGATGATGGAACCTGCGGCAGGCCTCGCGGCCGAGCTCGCCGGGCTCGCCGACCGAGGCGAGTACCTGGGCGCGGCGAGCGAGATGCTGATGAAGCTCTTCCCCTCGGACCACGTCGTCTACAACATCCTCGACGCCCGCACACCCTCGGCACGGGTTCTGAGCTTTCCGGAGTACGAGGACGGCAACCTCTCGGAGGCGTTCCTCTCGGTCTGCGACGACCACCCGATTCTCCTGAGCTACCTGCGCGACGCCACGCCGGGCCTGTGGGCGCCGAGGCGGCTGAGCGACCTCGTCACGGACCTGGCCCTCTACCGGACACGCACCTACCGGGTACTGCTCCGCCCCTATTGTCAGCGGCCATGAGATTCTCCCCATTGGCGGCCAGATAGTTCCCCGCTGACGGCCAGTTCTTTCTCCCCGTCCACGGCCAGTTGTTCTCCCCGGGTGCGGGATTCCTTCCGCCGGTCGTGGTGATGATCGCGGATGAAGAGCAACGAGGAGATCATGGAGATTCTTGAGGCGTATGACCTCACCGGCAGCTACCGTGCCGCGGCGGAGCTCGCGGGGTGTGACCATCACACGGTGGCCAGGTATGTGAAGCTGCGGGCTGCCGGAGGGCCGGATCGCGAGAAGGGGCAGCGGGCCAGGCCGATCGACGGGTTCCTGCCGAAGATCGAAGAACTCGTCGAGCGCTCGGGAGGCCGGGTCCGGGCGGATGTGGTCCATGAGCGGCTGGTCGCGATGGGGTTCGCCGGCGCGGAGAGGACCACGAGGCGCACGGTCGCGGAGGCCAAGGCGCAGTTCGCGGCGGGGCGGCGGCGCGTGTTCCGCCCCTGGATCGTCGAGCCTGGGCTGTGGCTGCAGTGGGACTACGGATGGGGGCCGAGGATCGGGGGCCGGGCGACGCTGCTGTGGTGCGCGTGGCTGGCGTGGTCGCGGTTCCGCGTCGTGATCCCGATCTGGGACAAGAGCCTGCCGACGGTCGTGGCGTGCATGGATGCCACGCTGCGCAGGATGGGCGGGGTCCCGGCGTTCGCGCTGACCGACAACGAGCGCACCGTGACCGCCGACCACATCGCCAGGGTCGCGGTGCGCAACCCGCAGATCGTGGAGATGGGCCGCCACTACGGGATGACCGTGCGCACCTGCGTTCCCGCCGACCCGCAGTCCAAGGGCGGCTCGGAGTCCACGGTGCGGATCTCGAAGGCGGATCTGGTGCCCACGGCGGCGAACCTGCTCGAGGAGTACCGCACCTTCGGGCAGTTGGAGAAGGCGTGCCACGATTTCTGCGACGAGGTCAACGCCCGCCCGCACCGGGAGACACGGCAGGCGCCGGCGGCGATGCTCGCTGCGGAGCGGGAGCGGCTGCATCTGCTTCCGAAGGCGCCGTTCACGGTGGTGTTCGGGACCACCCGCCGGGTGAACTGGGACGCGACCGTGTCGATGAACGGGGTCCGGTACTCGGTCCCGCACGAGCTGGCCAACACCAGGGTCTGGGTGCGCGAGGCGGGCGAGGAGGTCATCGTCACTTCCGTGGCCGAGCGCGGGGAGGCCCGCGAGGTGGCCCGGCATGCGACCGGGCGTCCCGGGACCCCAGTCCTGGACGACGCGCACTACCCGCCCCGGGCGGATGAGGCCGCGGACCGGCAGCCCAGGGCGACCACCCCGGAGGAGGCAGCGTTCCTGATGCTCGGCGCGGGTGCCAAGGCGTGGCTGGTCGAGGCCGCCGCCGCGGGAGCCAGGCGGATCCGCGCGAAGATGGCCGAGGCCGTTGCGTTCGCCAAGCTCTACGGCACCGACCAGGTCGACCGGGCCCTGGGCACGGCCGCGACGACGGGCAGGTTCGCCGACAGGGACCTGGTCTCGATCCTGGGCTACCAGGCCGGGCTCGCCCACGTGGAGCCCTCCCGGGCCTCCGAGGCCCATTCCCTCCAGCCGGGCACGGGCGGCTGGGGCCGCCTCGATGGCTCAGAGCCCGCCGCCGCCGACATGACGGGCGAGGAGGAGGACCGGTGACGATCACAACGATGCAGACCGTGGTCGCCCGCGCCCACGGCGACCCGCTGGCCGAGGCCCTGGAGCTGACCCGCCGGCTGAAGCTGCCCCACATGCGCAAGGCGCTCACGGACCTGATCCCCACCGCGAAGGCCCAGCGCTGGGACCCAGCCGAGCTCGTGCGGGTCCTGCTCGCGGAGGAAGTCGCCGGCCGCGACCGCGCCAACCTGATCACCCGCCGCAAATCCGCCGGCTTCCCGGCAGGGAAGACCTTCGGCGACTGGGACGAGGAGCTCTCCCCGATCCCGCGCCCGACCCAGGAAGCACTCAAGTCCCTCGAATGGGTCCGCCGGCGGGAGAATCTCGCGATCTACGGGCCGTCGGGGACTGGGAAGTCGCACTTCTGCGAGGCGCTCGGCCACGCGGCAGTCGAGGCCGGCATGATCGTGTCCTGGTTCGGGATCGAGGATCTCGGCGCCCTGGTGCGCAAGCACCGCGCCGACGACTCCATCGCCCGGGCCCTGACCAGGGTCGTGCGCAGCGATCTGATCATCGTGGACGACATAGGCCTGCTCCCGGTCTCCCCAGACGCCGCCGAGGGGTTCTACCGCCTCGTGGACGCCGCCTACGAGCGCCGGGCGATGGCGGTCAGCTCGAACCTCGCCCCGGCCGGATTCGACGAGATCATGCCCAAGACCATCGCGACCGCGACGGTGGACAGGTTCATGCACCACGCCCACCGGGTCGAGACCAAGGGCGAGTCCTACCGCCTCGCCCAAGCCGCCTCCGGCAAGGGGGTGACGCCCTTCCGCTGACCCGACAGACAGTCCAAACCCGAACCGGGGAATCAACTGGCCATACGTGGGGAGGAAAGATGGCCGCCACCGGGGAGAACAACTGGCCGTCCACGGGGAAAACCAACTGGCCGTTGACACCCTATGGCGTCAACCGCAAGCTGGCCCTCATGACGGCGGACCCTGCCTCGGGGGTGGGAAGCGCATGGGGTTTGAACCGTCTCGATCTGGACTACACGGACAGCGAGCTGGAGCTTGCGCAGCACATCCAGCCGATGCTGCGCCTGCTGGAGGCCGCCTTCCCACGAGGAGGCGACGCAGCGGCGCCGCCGGGCACGGCCGATGAGTTCTCCCTCGCACGGCGGGAGCAGCAGGTCCTGGACCTACTGGGGGAAGGGGCTCCCCGGGGCGGGGATCGGCCGGCTCCTGGGCATCAGCCCGAAGCGCTCCTGCTGTTCACCGCCCACTTGGGTTCCTTCTCCTGGACAGAGAGGGGACCGGGAGCCGGAGACAGATGCGGGCAATCATTGCCTGCCCATGTCGGCCTCCACCCCGCCCCCAGGGGGACTGGCCGCCGAAGGCCTGACCCCGCCCGATCGGAGGGGCGCGTGCTCAACAGGGGCGGGCTGCCGACGCCCGTCCGGCGGGAGAGGCGCGGTGAGGAGGTGGGCAGCGCAGACAGGGCCCGGTGCGCAGTGACGCCAACGAGCAGCGGCTCTCCGATACCGCTTGGCGGTGTCCGGCGGAGCCTCCTGCTGCTGCCGGATCTAGGGGATGGGCGGAGGCGGCCTCCAAGGGTCCGGCGGGAGGTCGGGGTCGGGTGTGCCCGGTGGGACGGTGGGCTCGGGCCTTCCCGGAGGCTCGGGCACCGGTTGAGGGCCGGGGTCCGGGGGAAGGCCCGGGGTCGGTTCCGAGGGCACGGGCGGCTCTCCCGGCGGGAAGGTCGTCCCTGTCCTCTCTGGGTCGGGGATCCTGTCTGCGGAAGGCATTTCTCCTCCTGGATCGGTAATCGCTCTCGATGGGCGCTGCCGGGCCGGGACCGGGGGCGTCGAGTTCCTCCCGGCCGGCCGGGCCGTGAGGACGGCCCGGGACACCATCCGCTTCACGGGCGGTCGCGGATGTTCCCGCCAGCCGTCCTAATCGCTTGACCGCGGCCACGGGGGTTCCCGCCGGGTGGACGGGGGCGGGCTACCCGGCGGCCTCGCCCCGCGGGGCTGGGCGGCCGTCGTCCGAATCGGCGCGGCGTTCTTCCGCGGTCTCCTTCACGTGGGCCTTGATGTCGGCGGCGGTGTCCTTCAGGCTTCCCTTGGCCTGTTCGGCCTTGCCCTTGAGGACCTTCGAGTCGTCGTCGGTGGCCTTGCCCACTGCTTCCTCAACCTTGCCCTTGATCTTGTCCCCGGCTGCGTCGAACTTGTCCTCGAGTCCCATCCTCGGTGCCTCCCATCGGGTTGGATGTGGGCCACGGTACTCCCGCCGGCTTCTTCGAGCCAGAGCGGCCCGATCTGGTGCATAAAGTCCCTTTCGGCATAAGGGGGGAGCAGCCGCGCCTGACCTGGCAGAGGCCGCGCCCCAGGCCCCCTCCGGGACCGGGGTCCGGGCCGCGTGCCACGGCTTCTGCAGAGCCCCCGGGGGCAGCGGAAGAATCGTCGGGGGAGCGGGCTTCTCCTATCCTGGTTCGTCGGAGCTGGAATTGCCCTGGACGGGCCGGACCACCACGACCGAGCAGGTGGCGTGGTGGACCAGCTGGGCCGAGACGGACCCGAGGAGGAGCCCTGCGAACCCGCCATGGCCACGCGATCCCACAACGACCAGGTCGGCATCGCGGGCCGCGTCCAGCAGAACCTGCGAGGAATCCCCTTCGACGACCACGCTCTCGACCGGGACACCCGACACGTCCGCAGCCGCAAGCTGCCCGGCCTGGGTGTCGATGGCATCCTGCCTGAAGGCCTCAGGATCCGGGACGACTGCGGTGGCATCGCCCAGGACCGGGTAGCGCCATGCAGTGATGGCCCGAAGTCCCGTTCCCCGGAGCCTGGCCTCCTCGAGCGCCCACGCGAGGGCGCTCGAGGAGGCCTCCGAGCCGTCGATCCCGACCACGATCCTGTTCCTGTCGCTGCTGCTCATAGTGATCTCCTCTCACTTGTCTTCATGGAAGGACGCTGTCCAACCAGCCCCACGGACCCGCACTGCGGGGTGCGCTCATCGGTCGGCGAGGGCCTCCGCAGCGGCGATGCCTCCGAGGGAGACAACGCTGAGCTGTTCTGCGGTCATCGAGTGCCTTGCCCCTTGGGGAAGGCCCTTCAGCACCAGGTGCAGGGCCGTGCACCTGACTGCGTAGCTGCCGCCGAGGGCCTGTTCGAGCTGCCCTCGCGCCTCCCCAGGCAGTCCCTCGACGCCCAGCAGGGTGCTGATCGCCTCGTCCGGATACAGTGACTGGTCGTCCATGGCTGTCCTCTCTTCGGTGGGCCAGCTTCTGCCCAATAGCCTGAAGGTGATGGCGAGTCGGTGGTGCCGCTAGACGCCGTTTGGCGTGGAAGCCTCTTGTGGGGCTTGTCCCGCCCTGTTCAGGCGCACTGCGACGCGGACATCAAGGCCGCCGTCCCGGTAGTGGCCTCGGAGTCCCGCTCGGGGTCAGGCAAGTTCTGGCTTGCCGAAGTACACGGCGTAGCCGGAAGGAAGCTCACTCAGGATCTGGTTCAGCTGCCCGCCGGTGACCGCCTCGCCGAGCGTGGTCAGCACGGCGCTGGCGTCCCATTTCGCGCTCTCGCGGCTCTCCCCGGTCCCAGCGCTGAGGTGGTCGATGAACTGCTCGGGGCCCAGTTTCTCGGCCGGCTCGGGCGCCTGCTCGAGGAACCACTTCAGTTCCGCGGGCAGCTGGGAGGCCACATGGTGGCTCTCCGCGCCGGTCAGGCGCCTGCCGAGGGCCTCCAGGACCGTGCGCACAGCCTTCTCGGCGTCGGCAGGATCCGTGTACTCCCCGCGTTCTTCCACGCGCTTCAGGAAATCGTGGTACTTCATCCCGTCCTTCCCCCTGTCCTGGTAAGGCCTCTCTCCTGGCACAGCGCAGGGCCGATGACGCGGCCTCCTGACGTGACCGACGATCAGGTTCCTGGCCTGCTTTCCCGGCCCTGCGCCGCTCCGCGGGGCCGCCCTGCCTGTGCTGTTCCTGCACGGCCGGCCGATGCGCCCGCGGCCGGCCGTCGCCGACCGCCCCGGCACCGTGCTCCGTTCGGGCCAAAGGAGGTCCCTTCCGCTTCAGCAACAGTGCAGCCTCCTGGGTCATGACTCGCTGCAAACCCTCGGTCAGGTCCGTGCATATCCGGTCTGCCCCTGATGGGCGTGACGATTCTAGATACACCACGGGGGGCAGATGCAAGGGGATGCGAGGCGGGCATCATCCCCTGTCAGACAGGACGAAGCCTGGGCACTGCCAGTCCGACGGGACTCCCGCCCGCAATGGGCGTGGCCCGCGGCGGGTGCAGGCTGCACCCCGGGCCGGAGCGCATGGGGATTGTCCCGGGCTCCTGCTGCAGAAGCCCGGCTCTGGAGGAGCCCGACAGCGGGTGGGAAGGCCCGCGATGCTCTCACGCGTTCGCATCGGGGTTGTCGATCCATCCGAGGCCACGCATCCAGCGCGAGTATTCCGTGGACGGGTTCGCCGGTCGGAGAGGACCGCCTCCCTGACCCTGTGGAAGGGGCCGCCTGCTCTCCGCGCCATCTTCTCGGCCAGGGCCTTGGCCCACTCGAGGCCCTCTGCGGTGAAGGCCACTTCATGGCCCCTTCAGAGGAACCCCCGCGTCTCTGGGGCTCACTGGTCGGCGCGTTGGCCTGCCTTGAGCCAGAGCGTGCCGTCCTCGACCCGGTCCAGCTCGTCCGCGGCGACGTACTCGTGGCCTGCGAACAGGCCGGGCCTGTCGATCTTCACGTAGCCCAGCCGCAGAAGCCTCTCTGCTACGTGCCTGGGCAGCCTGGAGATCTGAACGAAGTCGTCGATGAGGCCGCCCGCGCCCCCGGTTTCGGGAACGGCCTGGCCCTCGGCGGCCACGGCTTCCGGATCGCCCATCTTGAGGTCTTCGACCCTGCCGGCCTTCTTCCCATCCGCCCCGACCACGGGCATTCCCTCGCGTACCTGCTCGATGACAGCCACGGTCATGTCCTCTCCGTCAGTGCCGGTCTTGGATGCCCACATCCTAGAACCGGGCCCGCGCCATGGGAATGAGGCGACTTGACTCCTCTAAGGTGCTCGCGAAACGCGGCGCATGCCTCATCTGGGATCTGCTCGCGAAATGCCGGTCCCGGTGCGGGCGCTGGAGTCTGCTGGCCGGTATGGGATCGGAGCTGTCGATGGCGACCAGGCGTGAGATCACGAAGAAGTACGCCCGCGGGTATGCGGCCGCGTCGAAGAAGGAGCGCGGGCGGATGCTCGACGAGCTGGTCGCCACGACCGGCTGGTCGAGGGCGAACGCCCGCCGCCAGGTCCGTGCGGCGGCGGCGCGGAAGCGCTCCCAGCGTGCGGTCAAGCGCGCGCCGCGGCCCCGGACGTACGGGTACGACACCCTCAGGCTCCTGATCCGGGTGTGGCGGCTCGCGGGCCAGCCGTCCGGGAAGTACCTCGCAGCGACGATGCCGCTGTGGCTGCCGAAGCTCGAGGAGCACGGCGAGTTCGGCGAGGACGCGCACCGGCTCACCGAGCACAGACGTGCCCAGCTGCTGGCCGTCTCGGCGGCGACGATCGACAGGCTGCTCAAGCCGACCCGGGACGGGATGGCGCTGTCCGGGAAGCAGGCGGAGATTGAGGGCACCACAGAGCGTCTTCGTGGGGCTGCGGTCTACGCCCTCGAATCGGACATCTGGAATGCCCTCGCTAAGTACTACGCCTACACCAAAGCCCTCGACCTCGGGACACCCGTGCAGGGATTTGAGGACCAGTCGACCATCTTTCAATGGCTGTGCGGCCAAAGAGATGAGTTCGTGCAACGGCGGGCTGCGCTCGAGAAATTCGTCTACAAGCTGCCCGGGCAGCTGGACGGGAAGACGGCCTAGGCAGCCAGCGAGGGGACCGGCTTGGGAGCTTCGGCCTTGAGGGCGAGCGGCCGAAGCTGGGTTGAGGGTGTGGGGCTGGTCAGATCGTGAGCGCTCGTGAGCGCCTGTAGAAGGTGGCCCGGGACATTCCGAGGTCCCTTGCGACTTGCGCTGCGGGCTCGCCGCCTTCGACCAGGCGGATGGCGTTCCTGATCTGGCTGTCGGTGATCCGGCGGGGGCGGCCGCCGAGGTCCTTGCCGGCTTCCCTGCGTTTGCTGACGGAGTCGATGACGCGTTCGCGTTTGATCTCGTGCTCCATCTGGGCGAGGGCGGCCATGATGGTGAACAGCATCGACCCCATGGGTGTCTTGGTGTCGACGTCGCCGCCTCCGAGGTTCAGCACGCGCAGGCCAGCACCACGGGCCCGCAGCTCGTCGGCGAAGGCGAGCATGTTCTGGGTGGATCGCCCGAGCCGGTCCAGTGTCGTGATGACGAGGGTGTCCCCGGCGATGAGGGCCTCGAGCGCCCGGTCGAATTGGGGCCGTGACGCCCGCGCTCCGGAGACGCCGTGGTCGACGTAGAGGTCGTCGCGCCGCACGCCGGCCACGAGGAGGTCCGCCTGCTGCCGGTCGGTGGACTGCTGCCGGGTCGAGACGCGGGCGTAGCCGATCAGTTTTGCCATGGGCTGCTCCAGGGTGTCTCTTAACCAACGGTGGATACGGCGATTCAACCAGAAGGTTCCGAGACATAGTTGCGAGAAACGCCGGCCGCAGGGGAACTCGCACGATTCCACGAAAACTGAGCGGATGGGGTCGCTGTTGATGTTCGGCTAGCGAGACGTCTCGTATCCAAAGGGTTAGAAGACTCAACGGGTATGCGCCCCTGGACGATGAGTATGATTCGAGTCGGAGCGCGTGAGGTATCTGCAAAAGTGCATTAATCCTGACAGGTGATTTACGTTTCAGTGCCTCGCGCTGGTACTCTCCCGGGAGAACTTCGACGGATGAGACAGCTGCTCTCATGCCTTTACTGCGATTAACCTCGATGAACCCTCAAAAGCTGTGGAGTCAGCATTGCATCACGAAATCGCCATCCAATACTTTCAGGCCACATCGTCGATAATTCCTACGCTCGCGATAGCGTTGGCGGTCTCGAGCGGGGTGATGAGGGTGCAGGAGGGGAAAGATGCGCGGATATGGTTTCTGGCCGAGGTTCGACCGAGAAACATCTTCTTTGCACTGGGCTTGATGCTACTGTTCGCCGGCGGCGAGATACTTTCGCTGGCCACCCTGGCGACGGGCAAGACAACGCATACCGCAATGTTCCTTGTGCTTGTTGCGATTGTCTTTATGTTCTGGCTCGTCCTCTACAACTCGATCGCGCCGTCGCTCGAGGCGATGAGCGAGAGAATGGCTAAATATGCCGGATGGATCGCGGCCGGGGGTGTGGCCGCGCTTTGCGCCATCTTCGCCGCTGCCTTCTTTGTTCTAGGCGGCTCTATAAACTAAGGCCCTTGAGTGCCCGGCGGATTGGATCATCGGGAAGGCCCGTAGTGTCAGGCGGTGGGCAGGGGCAAGAGTTGAAGGCGAGCACGAGCCGTGGCTGCACCGACGAGGATCTCGAGGCAGTGGGCGCCGATGGGGTGCCTACGGAGTTCCTTCTGATCGATGATCTCCGGTCACGGGACCGAGCATCTGGTCTTCGTGCAGCTCGATGTTGTTCGGCGCCCCTGATCCTTCAATCAGGCCGAGCTCAAACGCCGTTCACTCGACGGTCGCGGAATCTCGGCCTTCTGCTGTGGACCGCCGTGGTGATTGTCGTGACGTTCTCGTTGGCTGCTGTCCGTCCGAGGTGGCGGCGTTAGCTGATGTTCACGCTGGTCGAGGTGAGTCCTGCGGCCGGCTGCGCTGTGGTGGGGGTGCAGGTGTAGGCGTAGGTGGTGGGCCCGGTGAGCTGGCCGGCGCCGCAGGCGAATGAGGGGCCGTTGTTGAAGGCCACCGAGGCGGTGTCCAGCGCCGTCGCGGTTTTCAGGGTCAGCGTTACGGACAGGATCGAGGTGCGGGCCGCATCGAGGTTGTACTGCACGGAGCCCAGGGTGGGGCCTAGGGCGGTGCGGGTGACGGTGGTGGTGGCGTAGCTGGTGTAGGGCACTGTGGATCCGGTGGCGAAGGTGTTGCCGGCTGTGGCCGCGGAGACCCGGACCAGGACGAGGCCGGCCAGGACGATGATGCCGAGGATCATGGCGGTTCTGCGCATCAGCTCTTCCCGTTGCCTGCAGCCATTGGGAATGCGGTGGCTGTGGCGTCTTGGTCCGACCGTGGGGAGGGATGGTCTTGGGTGCGGGATGCTTCGGGTTCGGGGGCCTGCGCTCCGGTGCGGTACCGGTAGGTGTTGTTCTCGTCCTGCACGATGAAGGTCTCGATTCCGCTGCGGGTCCAGTGCAGTACGAGCAGCCCGTAGCGTTGGGCCAGTTTGGCCAGGGTCGCGAAGCTGGTGACGTCGATGACGGGTCGCCCCGGGGCTGTGGTTACCGGGCGGACCCGTACCAGAAGGGAGGCGTACCGGCGCCGGATGGCCGCGCCTTCCCCGCCCGGGGCCGGGCGCCGGGAAAGGTAGCCCAGCGCGGTGCCGCCGAGGAGGGCGGCCAGCAGCAGCACCGCAGAGAGGACCCGGGCGTCCGCTGCGGTGAGGTTCCAGCCGTTCGCCTCCAGGGCGCGCGGGACGGCCCCGGGGGACGCCGCTGCGGCGGTGTCGGTGACGGTGAGGTCCCCTGCGAGGGTGAGCTGGAGGGGGGTGAGGTTGAGTTTCAGGACGGGCTGGAATGTCAAGTCCCGGGTTCTGTGGAGGGCAGAGGGCCTGCACCTTGTAGTCGAACGTCCCCGAGGTGATGCCGGTCTGCACCCGGGTCCGGAGCCCAGGTCGACCCGGATGCCCCGGAGGGTGCACATGTCCAAGACCAGGCCGCCTCCGCACGTGCCCAGGCCGGCGACGTTGTTCCCTCCGGCCCGGACCGCCATCATAGGCCGCGCTTGGCGGCGAAGCGCACCACAGGCCTCGGCCGGGCGCACCGGCCGATGGCGGAGGTGCGCCGCTGAATCCACCCCCGTTCCACACGTGGCGGACCTCCCCATGCCGGCGGCCCCCGGCCTCCGGACCCGGCCTCGGCAATGGGACTAGAGGGACTCGAAGGGATCGGCCATGATCGCGCGCTCGCGGCATTGCGATCGCAGCGACATCAGTCGGTGCCCCGCACAACCGCGGCAGCCGGGAGAACCCGGGCCGGCTGCCGCCGCCCTTGGTGCGCGCACCCAACGATGCAGTGCGTCAGGCGTGCGCCTCGAGCCCGAGCGCGCCGAGGAAGTCCATCTGGTCGAAGTAGAGGTGCTCTGAGCAGACTTGCCCATCTCGGACTCTCTGCACGGCGACCTGGCGGCCCTGGACGCTGTTCCCAGTAGGAGGGATGTCCCCCTGAGGTGTGCGGAGCACACCCGTGTGCGTGCCGCGGAACGTCGACTCGGTCACCGCCGTGTCGGCGGAGACCACCTGGTAGGCCTCGGTGATGGTGAGGTCCGGGAAGGCTTCCCAGAGCAGCCTCATGTAGTCGCGGACCTGGTCTCGCCCGTGAAGGATGATGCCGCCGGGGATGACGAATTCAATGTCCTCGGTCTCGTTGCCGACGAACCGGTCCAGGTCCTTGGCGTTGAACGCTGAGACGTGGCGGTCGGCGGCTTCCTTGGTGCTGTTCATCGGTGGCTCCTTCACTCGAATCGGTTCCGACAGCACGAGGGTCCCTCAACCGCCGAGGAGGGGAATCACCCCGGCGGGTGATTGTTTGGGCGGAACATGTCGTGCTCCATGGCGAACAGCGCCAGGCCGGCCCGGGTGGAGAGCCCGACCTTCTCCTGAATGTGCCGCATGTGGGTCTTCACGGTGTTCTCGGAGATGAACAGTGCGGCGGCGATCGCCTTGTTCGGTGTCCCGCGGGCCGCCAGACGCAGCACCTGGGCCTCGCGCTCCGAGAGGCCCGCGGGCAGGGTGCGCCTCCATGGGGCTGGCGGCTGCCCCGCGCTGCCCAGCACGGCTCTGACCGCATCGGTATCGAGGCGCCCCTCGGCCGCTTCCCGCGCCAGCCAAAGGGCCGCCTCTGCCGGCGGGAGGGCGGGTCGATGCGGTCGGGGCTCGGTCTTGGCATGGTACGCGTCCGCTGCGGCGATAAGCCGGACCTGCTGTGTCTGCAACGCGGCGGGATCTCCCCGGAAGTACCCGGAGCCGTCGAGGCGCTCATGGTGGCTGCCGGCCAGTCGGGCGAGGCGCCGGAGCGAGGGCGAGACGCCAAGCACCCTTTCGGTATAGTAGCCGTGCAGCCGGACCCGCTCCCACTCCGCCGGCGACAACGGGCCCGGCTTCTCCCAGATCGCGTTGGAGACGCTTGCCCGGCCCAGATCATGCAGGAGCGAGGCCCGCCGCACGGCGGCGACCTCGGCCGGAGGCAAACCCAGTGCGCCGGCCGCGGCCTCGGCCAGCTCGGCGACCCCGGTTGAGTGCCCCAGCATGTAGGGGGACTTGAGGTCGGTGAAGTCCGCCAGTGCCCGGCACACCGCATCGGTGCGCGAATCGGGCAGCCACGGCGACGAGGAGGGCTCCAGCGCCATCACCGCTTCCCACGCCGAACCGCTCTCGATCCGGTCGAGCATCTCCTCGCTGCGACCCAAGAACGCCCCGGCGATCTGGGGGTCGTGCTGGCCGCCCGCCCGCTCCCGCACCATCGCACGCACCTCCTCGCGGGTACGGGTTACCCGGTGGACGGTCACGTCGTGGGCCAGCATCCCGATGCGCGCGCACAGCTCGAGGTCCTCTCCGGCGACCCCGTTCGGGATGCCCTTCCCGTCCCAGCGCTCGTGCACCTGGGCCAACGCCGCGGGGACGTGCCCGCCGATTCCCACGCGCTGGGCAAGCCTCGCCCCCGCCTCGCAGTTCGCCTGGCTCATCGCGACCTGGAATTCCTTGCCGCCGGCCAGGAACCCGCCCACGGCCCGTGCCCGCCCGATAATGCCTGCCCCGGCGCCCAAGCCCGTGACGGCCCGACGCAGGATGTCCGAGGGCCTGGAGGAATCCAGGCCCGCGAACGTGCTGCGGAAGTTCCTGTCATCGCCGACCGCGGCGGCTTCCTCGAAGGCGAAGGAAGTGCACCCGACAGAGCGCAGCAGCCCGAAGTAGTACACGTCTGCCAGCTCCTCCTCGCCCAGTCCGAGATCCTGCCCGATCAGGACCGCAAGCAAGCAGTTGCGCAGCCCCTTCTCCGCGGGGAACCCGTTGGCCAGATCCGTCGCCAGCGACAACGCCGCCAGCAGCTCCGCGAACCTGATCGACGAACCGCCTCCCGAGTCCATGAGGCAAGTCTGCACTCCCCGCGCCCGTTCGGCTGAGCGATTCCGTAGTCCGAACAGCTCCCCGACACACTCTCCGGCGTCGCGCTGGGACTGGGAGCGGCCGTTGGCTGAGCGGGCCTGCAGGCTGCGGCAGAAGTCCTTCGCTCCGAGCGCCCTGAGGCGATCGCGGCTACGCGAACGGGCGAGCGACCAGCCGGGAAGCCAGATTTGGTCGAACGTCTGCAGGGTCGAAGAGGATTCGGTAGACATCGGGGCAAGACACGAGGTCGGGGGCCTCTTGGAGGTCCGGGACCGTTCCTCCGCGCTGCCGGCCCCGGCCACTGAGCTTCTACCTCCTTGAACGCAGGCCGGTCCGAGTTCGTTCAGGATCGGGCGGTCGGAGTCTCTGCTGCGTTTCATGGCCGGCCACACCCGGGGACGCCCCCTGAGCGCAACACACGTCAAAGCACGTCTCGCGTCAAAGTATGCAAGGATGGCCCCATCGACCCAGACGACAGCTGGGCGGAAGCCTTCGCCCACTACTCGGAGATTGACGCGCCCGGCTTCCGCTCTCTCCACGAGGGCCAGAAGGTCGAGTACGAGGTGGGGCACGGACACAAGGGCCCGCAGGCCCAGAAGATCCGCCCCCGACCCCGGGAGTCCGCGTGTCGCGTCCTCGCGGGGGGCCATACATCCAGCAGTGCACCCGGACTGAGTCGCTCCGGTGAGAGTTCGACGGCGGACTGCGGCCGGGAGCGTTGCCCGGCTGGCTTAGCCTTGATCCACCGATCCGCGGCCGTTCCTGAGTAGTTCTCGGCAGCGGTCGCGGTTTTGGCTGCTGGGCATGGGACATCGGCCGGCCTCGCTGCCGGGGTGTTCCACTGGAGTTCGGTTTGGCCGTTGCCGGCTGCGGGCGGGTTCCTACGCTGTGGCCGGAGGTGCGTGGGCGGTGGTGAAGAGCTTTTCCCACGCGGCCTGCCATGGCCAGGTCTCGGGCAGGCGGAGGCGGATCTTCCGGGCGCTGGAGGCGATCCTGGCCGGGACGCTCACGAGCTTGCGGCGGATGGTGCCGGTGCGGGCTCTGGCGAACGCGGTGCCGGCGAGGGTCCCGGCGGCGCGGGCGAGGTTGAACGCCATGACCGCGGCGACGAGCCAGGCCGAGTTCGCGGCGAACTTCCCGGAGGGCAGGTGGGCCAGGGCCGAGTCCTTCAGATCGGCGTGGACCTGCTCGATCACGGCATGGGCCCGGTGGGTGGCATCGGCGGCCACGGTGCCGAGGTCCTCGGCGGAGACGGTGGTGAAGAAGGCGTGGTGGCGGTGGATCTCGAACAGGGTGCCCTGCCCGTCGGGGACCTTGGGGTTCAGCTCCGGGATCCGGCGCACGACAAGCCGCCCGCTCACCCGTTCGGCCTTCTTCCGGGAGGCGAACGCGGTGAACGGGACCTCGGCGACCTCCGCGCGGGAGACCCAGGCGCCGGCGGCCTCGTCGAAGACGGCGTCCGTGTACTCGATCGTCGTCCACGCCTCGGCCGGGATGGAGCTGACGGCGCGCCTCACGGCCGGGTCCAGACGGACCGTGACCGAGACCTCGGCCCCTGCGGCGCGGGCGGCCGAGACGGCGGGGTGGCCGTAGAACGCCGAGTCGGCCCGCACCAGCACCCGCCCGGCGGTGCCGGTCCGGCGCAGGGCCGAGAGCGCATCGGCGACCAGCCGGGAGGCCCCGCGGGAGGAGTTCGCGGCCCCCTTGCGCAGGCGCTGGGCCAGGACGACCGGGGCGGTGTCCTTCGTGGTGGCGGTGGCCAGCAGGGCGTTCAGCCCGCGAACCCCGGAGTACCCGTACCCGGATCCCTGCTTGGCGTAGCCGTGGACCTCGACGATCGTGTCGTCGACGTCCACAAACACGAAGTCCCCCTCCTCGGGGTTCCCCAGCAGCGGTGCCCGGGCGGCCAGGTTCGCCAGGAATCGGGCGGCGACCGCGTCCAATTGGCGCACGTGCCCAAACGCGAAGGCGCGCAGGAACGAGCCTAGGGTCGAGGGCGCGTAGCAGACCTTGAACAGCTTCTTCATGCCCCCGTGCCGCAGCAGGGCCATGTCGTCGATCGAGTCCGCCCCGGCGACCATCCCGGCCACCAGCGCGGCGAGCTTGAGCCCGGCGTTGGCGCCCTTGTCCGTTGGCACGCTCAGATGCTCGTCCGCCAGGGTTTGGAGACCAGCTGCCTCGGCCAAGCGCATCACCGGCACCAGCCCCGCAGCGGAGACCAGATTCGGCTCGTCGAAGGACACCGCCACCGCGGCGGGACTGTGGGAAACTAACACCTACGAGATGCCCTCTCATCCTCAGGAGACCGGTTCTGTAGCAAGTCCAGTTTTCCCTGAGATGGCGGGCATCTCGCCTTTAATTACGCCATGCCTCCCGCAAACCCCATCGGTGGATCAAGGCTTAGGGCGGCCGTGCTTGCTGTCCGTCCTGCTCCTCCCCGGTTTTCTCTTCTGGCTGCTCTGTGAGGTGAAGGCGAGGACCGCTATTCGATCCATCGACAGCGGTATCGGCTGGGAAATACCCTTGAGCGTCCAGGGAGACCGGGAGATGAGTGAGGAGTGGCTGAGATGGGAGCCGAAGAGAACGTTGAGCTGGTGCGGCGAGGAGACGAGGCGTTCAATGCAGGCGATATGGAGACTCTGCGCGAACTGTTCGCGGAGGACGCCGTCTGGCATGCTTCGGGCAGCGGAGTGCTCTCTGGCGTGAAGCGGGGGCGGAAGGAGATCCTGGCGTACTTCGCCGAACTGGGGGGACGGTCGCAGGGAACCCTGAAGGTCATCGTCAACGAAATCATCGGAGGGGAATCCCACACCGTCCAGCTGCAGCACAACCACGCCGAGGCAAATGGCAGGACCCTCGACACAGACGGCGTGATCACCTTCCGGATCCGGGACGGAAAGGTGATCGAGGGCCGCGAGTACTTCGAGGACACCGGGCAGGGTGACGCGTTCTGGGCCTAGCTTCGGTCAGGGCCTGCGCCCAGGGACCCCCTGGCGACGGATTGGAATGGACCCCCCGCGGGGCTCGTCAGTCGTTGGCCGTGCGGTTGTCCTTGGCGAGGAGTTCGCGGCGTTGGCGGGTGCGGTAGGAGTCTCCGGTGAGGGTGAGGACTTCCGCGTGGTGGACGAGGCGGTCGATCATCGCGGCGGCGACCACGTCGTCGGAGAAGGTCTCGCCCCAGCGGCCGAAGGGCAGGTTCGAGGTGACCAGGATGGCGCCCTGCTCGTATCGGGTCGCGACGAGCTGGAAGAAGAGGTTGGCCGCGTCCTGGTCGAAGGGGATGTAGCCGACCTCGTCCACGATTATCAGCTTGTAGCGTCGGATCTTCTTCAGCTCAGCTTCGAGCACCCCGGCGTGGTGGGCGGCGGAGAGCCGGGCGATCCAGTTGTTGGCGGTGTCGAACATGACCGAGTATCCGGCCTGGCACGCCTTGACGCCCAGGCCGATGGCCAGGTGCGTCTTGCCGATTCCGGGAGGGCCGAGAAGGATCACGTTCTCGGCCTTGGGCACGAACGTCGCGGTGGCCAGATGGGCGAGGAGGTCCCGGCGCAGGGACGGGAGGTGGTCGAGGTTGAAGTCCTCGATCGTCTTCACGGCCGGGAAGTGCGCGGTGCGGATCCGCATGGTGGTGCCCGCGCTCTCTCGGTCGGCGAGCTGGCGCTGCAGGACGGCTGCGAGGTACTCCTCGTGGGACCAGTTCTCGTCCCTGGCGTGCGCGGCGAGCTCTTGCCAGACCCTGCCGATGGTCGGGGTCTTGAGCACGCGGGTGAGGTATGCGAGCTGGGACGGGATGCCCTCGGCCGGCTGGGCCGGGGAGTCCTTCTGGGCTGTGGTGGCTGCGGGCGTCATGTTGTCGATGCCTCCCTGATCGATGTGGCGGGGTCGAAGTCGACGCCGAAGAGGGCGTCGTAGTCCGGCAGGGCGCGCAGCGCGACCGGGTGCCCGTCCGCGTGCCGCCGCGGCTGGGCCTTGCGGCGTTCGGCGGCCAGGGCCCGGCGCATGTCCTTGGCGGTCTCGCGGTGCCGGGGGTCGGCGACCAGCTGGTACCTGCCCCAGGAGCGCTCGTGGACGGCGACCAGGGCGCCGTCGCAGTGCACGGTGACCTCCGAGGACGTTGCCTTGACCTCGACGAACCTGCCGATCGCCCTCGGGTCGACGCTGTAGTCGTTCGAGTCAACGCGCACGCAGTAGTCCCGCGAGAGCCTCACCCGGTGGTGCAGGCCCATGGCCGGGGCCACCGGCGGCATCGGGAGCATGTGCGGCCGCTCCGTCTCGAGGGCCTCGGCCGGGCGGGCCTGGGTGGCCCTGACGGTGCGAGCGTTCGCCCGCTCGAGCCATCCGGCCAGCTGGGCGTTGAAGTCCTGCGGAGAGGCGAAGGCCCGCCCGGGCAGGAACGAGGTCTCCAGGAACCCGTTCGCGCGCTCGACCATGCCCTTGAACTCCGGGTCCCGTGGCGGGGCCAGCAGGATCCTCGCCGCCAGCGTCCCCGCGAACGCCGCCGCAGGGGCGGTGACCTTCCCCGTGCCGCCGATCGCGGCTTCCCGGTCCCAGACCAGGGTCCTGGGGACCCGGCCGATCCTGCTGACCAGCGACCACATCCCGGCCAGGATGTCCCCGCCCTGCCGGGACGGGATCATCTCCGCCAGCATGAACCGCGAGAAGCCGAGCGTCATCACCAGCACCGGCAGCATGCGCTCCTGGCCGGGCGCCACGGGGATCTTCGGCTCCGGGAACCACAGGTCGCACTGGGCCACCTCGCCGGGCCGATAGCTGGTGCGGTCCACCGGATCGAGGCCGACGTACTCGGGACGGATCGCGCGGACGCGGTCCTTGAGCGTCGTGAGCGAATACGGCCACTGGATCCTCTCGGCGATCACAGTGGCGGGCATCTTCGGGAACCGCGCCAGCAGGACCCGAACCTGCGGCTCGTACGCGTCCACCACCGACCCCCGAGGAGCACGGGCACGAGAAGGAGGACCCTCCGCACGCAGAGCCCTCCGAACGGTGTTCCGGCCAACTCCCAGCGAAGCGGCTATCTGCTTGATCGGCACACCCTCGGCCCGATGAAGACGGCGGATCTCTGCCCAATCCTCCAAAGAAATCACCCTCCTAGCCTCAGCCAGGGGGTCCGTTCCAAGCCGTCGCTACAGGGTCAGTTTCACTCCGTCGTCGACACGCGTCACCACCCCGGTGGAATGGTTCACGGCCGTTGTCCCCGAAGGCAAGCCGTCGGGGTGTTGCGGCACGAGGTGGAAATCTCCGTCTTGGGAGGCCGTGGACGGTCAGGTGGCCCCGGCTATGGCCCTTCGGCGTCCCACACACCGAGGTCCCGGAGACCGGCATCTGCGTCGTGAACGTCGGCCCTATGGCGCCTAGCAGAGTTCAGCCGGCATGCCGTTGTCGCATGCACGGGGGCCCGCTTCCAGACTTCCAGCAGTGGGCAGCCTCTGGCAGCTTCAGGGCGTGGCCGCCACAGGCCTGCCTCATCCCGAGGGGCGATCGGTTAGCTGGGGGCTGCCCCGGCGAGCGACCCATGGGTCCCGATGTACGGGTTGGGGCGGGAATGGGGTGCGTGAATGGAAGCCGCCTGAGCCATCCCGTCCGAGGAGCGCTCAGGGGAGGGCGTTGAGGACCCTAGCGAGCTTTTCTAACAGCAGGTCGGCCGTCATGCCCGCGTCCTCCAATTCGGAGGCCGTCTGAGCGCCTCCGCGGGGATCGCCGTCGGGGCCGGAGCCGGACGGGGGCCGGTGCGCTGCAGCCAGAGGCCCGAGGGTCGCTTCCAGGGACCGTTGCGTGGCGACCAGATGCTCGAGCACCCTCACGCAGGTGCCGCGCCTGTCCGCTGCGGCCGCCGTCTCCAAGCCGGCGGCTGCCTCTGCCAGGGGCTCGGCCGCGACGGCCGCCGAATCGGGCCCGCCCTCGTCGTGGTCGGCCTGATGCCTGAAGAACTCCTCCGGCTGTGCTACGACGCCCCGACCATTGCCTACGCGAAGAGGCGCGTGGCCGAGGGCCTGTCCCCGGTTGCCTCAAACGCGTCATCGCCCGCGAGGTCTTCCACGACCTCAGAGCCGATCTCGGCAGCCTTGACTTTCTATAGGACCGTCAGCAGGTCAGACCCGGCCGGAGCCGCCCCTGACATCTTCACCGTTAATCCCAGTCCCGGTTCGGGGAAACCGCACGGCTGCTGTTGTCCATGCTCTCGACCCTCGCGTGCTCGCACGTCGGTAAATCGGACTGGGTCGGTGAGCCCCTGCATGAAGAAGGGCACGAAGCTCCAGGAAAGCCAAGGATCCGGCTGGGTCGAGCCGCTACTGAATGGTCGTCACGCGTCTGGCAGATCGAGGGGTGCCCATGTGCACCTGACCTGATGAACCAGGTATGGGGGCGGGCGTGTGACGGTGTCGATGCGGTTGATGTCGGCGGGAGAGGGCTACAGGTACCTCCTGCGGACTGTCGCTGCCGGGGACGGCACCCGGCCGCTCTCGACGCCGTTGACCCGGTATTACAGCGCCGAAGGGACCCCGCCCGGGCGCTGGCTCGGCTCCGGGATCGCCGACCTCGGCGACGGGCGGCTTCGCGAAGGCGACACGGTTTCCGAGGTGCAGCTTCAGCTGCTGATCGGGATGGGCCGTGACCCGGTCAGCGGGGACCCGCTTGGCCGCGCATACCCGGCGTACGCCACCCGTGCCGAGCGGATCCAGAAGCGCACGCAGGCGCTCGGCCCGGGCCTCAGCGACGGCGAACGGGAGGCGGCGGTTGCGCACATCGCAGCGGAAGAGGAGGCGGCCCTGTCGCGACGTGCGGTCGCGGGTTATGACTTCACGTTCTCGATCCCGAAGTCCGCCTCCGTGCTCTGGGCCGTCGCCGACGCCGGGACGCAGGAGAGGATCGCGGGGGCGCACCATGCGGCGGTCGCGGACGTGGTTGCGTACATGGAGCGCGAGGTTGCGGCCACGCGTGCGGGTGCAACCGACCGCAACGGGGCGGTCGCCCAGGTCGACGTCGCAGGCCTGATCGCGACCGCGTACGATCACTTCGACTCCCGGGCGGGGGACCCGCACCTGCACACCCACGTCGTGATCTCCAACAAGGCCAGGACCGTGCTCGATGGCAGGTGGCGCAGCCTGGACTCCCGCCCGATGCACGCGGCGACTGTTGCCCTGTCCGAACTCCACGAAGCCGTGTTCGCCGACTACCTCACCCGTGCCCTCGGGGCCGGGTGGGAGGCCCGCGATCGCGGCCGCGACCGAAACCCGGCCTGGGCCATCGCAGCCGTCCCCGAGCAGTTGGTGGCAGAGTTCTCCCAACGGTCGCGGCACATCGACCAGGAGAAGGACCGGCTGATCGCGCAGTACGTGGCGCGGCACGGCCGCCAGCCATCGGACACGACGGTCATCAAGCTCCGCGCCCAGGCCACCCTGGCCACCCGCCCGGAGAAGGAGGTCCGCTCGCTCGCGGATCTGACCGCCCAGTGGCGGCAGCGCGCAAGCCGCTTTCTGGGTTCGGATGCGACCTCGTGGGCGCGCACCCTCACCGAGAACGGGGAGCCGCTGATGTTGCGCGCCGACGACGTGCCTCTCGAGGCGATCGCCTCCCTCGGCGCGAGCGTGGTGGAGGCGGTGGGGGAGAAGAGGTCCACGTGGCGGCGGTGGAACCTCACCGCGGAGGCGGCACGGCAGACGATGGGCTACCGGTTCGCCACGACCGAGGACCGGGAGGCCGTCGTCGGGCTCGTCGTGGACGCCGCCGAAGCCGCGTCGCTGCGGCTGACCCCGCCGGAGCTCGCCACCAGCCCCGCGGTGTTCCAGCGCTCGGACGGGACCAGCGTGTTCCGGCCGAAGCACTCGGCAGTCTTCTCCTCCGAGGTCCTGCTGGCGGCCGAAGACCGCCTCCTCGAACGCGCCCGCGCCACCACCGGCCCGACCGCCTCGCTGACGACGGTCGAGAAGGTCACCGCCAGGCCTGGCCGGGAGGGCCGGGTGCTCGCGGGCGACCAGGCCGCGGCGCTGGCCAGGGTCGCCGTCTGCGGGCGCATCGTGGACGTCCTCGTAGGCCCCGCCGGGGCCGGCAAGACCACAGCGATGAGCGCCCTGCGGCGGGCGTGGGAGGCCGAGCACGGGGCCGGCTCGGTCGTCGGCCTCGCCCCCTCCGCCGTGGCCGCGCAGGTCCTCGCCGACGACCTCGGCATCCAGACGGAGAACACCGCCAAATGGTGGGACACCCACGAGCGCACGGGGCAGTCGTTCCGCAGGGGCCAGCTCGTCATCCTCGACGAGGCCTCCCTCGCCGGAACCCTCTCCCTCGACCGGATCACGAACCTGGCCGCCGAGGCGGGGGCGAAGGTGCTCCTGGTGGGCGACCACACCCAGCTCCAGTCGGTCGACGCCGGCGGAGCGTTCGGGATGCTCGTGCACGACCGGGACGACGCCCCAGAGCTCGCCGACGTGCACCGCTTCACCAATGCCTGGGAGAAGGCCGCCTCCCTCGGCCTGCGGCGCGGGCGCACCGAGGCCATCGACACCTACATAGAGCACGGCCGCGTCCTCGAGGGGGAGACGGAGGCGATGATCGATGCCGCCTACACGGCTTGGCGCGTCGACCTCCTGGCCGGGATGGCGACGGTGCTGGTGGCCGACTCGAACGAGGCCGTCACCGCGTTGAACGAGCGGGCGCGCACCGAGCTGATCCTCGACGGCACCGTCCACGGGCCGCGTGAGGTCGAACTGCACGACGGCACTCGCGCCGCGGCCGGGGATGCGGTCATCACACGCCGCAACGACCGCCGCCTCCGCGACGGCCGCTGCTGGGTCCGCAACGGCGACAGATGGACGGTCACCGAGGTGCGCGAGGACGGCTCCCTCGCCCTTCGCCGCGCGGGGCGCAAGCGAGGAGGCGCAGTCGTGCTCCCGGCTGCTTACGCGGCCGAGCACGTTGATCTGGGCTACGCGGTCACCTCCTATCGAGCCCAGGGCATCACGGTCGACACCTCACACCTCCTGGTCGACGCGAGCATGACCAGGGAGAACCTCTATGTCGCCATGACCCGGGGCAGGGAGAACAACCGCGCGTACGTCGCGACCGACTGGTCCGACGCCGCGCATGAGGGGCCGCACCCTGGCGACAACACCGAGGCCACCGCCCGAAGCGTCCTGCACGCGGTGCTCCAGCACGTCGGCGCCGAGCCCTCCGCCCACCAGACGATCGCCGCCGAGCAGGACCAGTGGGGGTCGATCGCCCAGCTCGCCGCCGAATACGAGACCATCGCCGCAGCCGCCCAGCACAACCGCTGGGAGAACCTCATCCGATCCTCAGGACTCACCGAAGAACAGGCAGACGCGGCGATCGCCTCCG
The DNA here is from genome assembly GCF_022539255.1 of Sinomonas terrae. NCBI lineage: Bacteria > Bacillati > Actinomycetota > Actinomycetes > Micrococcales > Micrococcaceae > Sinomonas > Sinomonas terrae. The sequence goes on along the minus strand of NZ_JAKZBV010000001.1, from coordinate 3,127,671 downwards.
GTGCGTTCGGGGCATTCGCCGCAGAGCTGCGCCGCGCCGAAGCCAACCACCACGACGTCGAAGCCCTGCTGCCCCGCCTCGTCGCCGCACACGGGTTCACCGACGCCGACGACATCGCCGCCGTTCTCCACCACCGCCTCGCCCGGGCCACCGCCCGCCCCGTCGGCTCCGGACGCACAAGGAACGCCCCGCGGCTGATCGCCGGGCTCATCCCCGAAGCCCTCGGCCCCATGACCGCCGAGATGCACCAAGCGCTCACCGAGCGGCGGGACCTCATCGAAGCCCGCGCAGACGCCCTCCTCAACTCCGCGCTCGCCGAAAACGCGAGCTGGACTATGGTGCTCGGCACACCGCCGAAGGACGCCAAAACCGTCGCGACCTGGCGGCGCCTCGCACGCACGGTCGCTGCCTACCGCGACCGCTACGGGATCAAAGACAATGTCACGCTCGGAGCGCCAGCGGCGAACGAGGCACAGAAGATCGACGCCGGCCGCGCCCAGACGGCCCTCGGCCGAGCACGAAGTCTCGCCTCGACCGAGCGGCAGGATCGGGAACGCATGCGCCGCACCGGGACCGCGCGAGTCGGGCCGTCGCTATAGAGAGGTACCCCGTCATCGGGGTCGGCCAGCACACCTCCTTTTACCGATTTCATCGCCCCTCTTACGGATGTCATTGCCGAATCGTTCCCTGGATGCCCTGGATGCCGTCGATGGCGATAAGGGTCATTGCGAAGTCGCGGGTTGCTCGGCATCATCAGAGCCATCGCCGACCAACGCACTGGGAAGAGGGCGGCGACCGCGGGGCCGGATCTCCACGCCTTTGGCAGCCACCGCCCTTCGTACTGCTTGCTGGCTCACGCCGAAGCGCAGTCCGACCTCCGTCAACGTCATCCCATCCTCGTAGAGGCGCACAGCCTCGGGCGTCTGCTCTTCCTTGATCCCCCTCTTCGGCATCGGCACGGACCGGCGCACGAGGTGTGCCGTCACGGTGCGGTGGTAGAGCCCGAACCTCTCACCGAGCTCGGGCAGGCTCATCCCCTGCTCATACAACGCGACCAGCTCGTCCACCTGGGCGGCACTCAGAAAGGTTTGAGTCATCCCAACCGAATGGACAAGCCTGCCCCGATCATCCCTGATCGACGGCTCAGACGGCCTCTCGCTACGCTTGTAGACACCCCGCAACCACCGGAAAGCCACGGTCTTCAGAGCGGGGGCAGTGTTCTCAAACTCTCTACGCAGGTGCACTTTTTGCACATCTCGTGGCGTCGAAGTGCTCCTTCAGTTGGTTGCCAGAATTTTCCCTAGATATCGTCCAAGAAACGCATCTCGTGAGTTCTTGGATGAAGGGGTTTTCGATGGGTCGACTGCGAGCGGCAATAGTTTCCGCCGTAACTGCAGGGTTGTTCTGTGGAGCTGGGGTAGTGCCCGGACCAGCTTTCGCAGACGACGCGTCAGTTCAGATTTCGACGTCGGACGTGACCGGTGCGCTCGCACGCGTCGCTGCGATCGACTCTTCCTTGCTAGCCGTTTCTGCGCCGTCCCTTCGAGAGGATGGGTCGGCTGTGGTTGCCGACCTGGGCAATAGTCGGTCCGTAACGGTGCCTCTGGACCCTGAAGGGAACGTGGAAATCGGCGGTGTAGAGGGTTCGGTCGTGTCGATCGGGCTGCCGCATGCGGAAGGTAGCGGGGGCGGGGAGCTGCTCGATGGCGCAATCGCATTCCCGTCGTCCAAGCGCAGTTCGAACGCCGTGATCCCAACTCAAGTGGGGGTGCAAATGCTGACCTCCATAACGAGCATCGACGCGCCAACTCGGTACGCTTACGAGATTGAGTTGGGTGAAGGCCAGCGTCTAGAGCTCGCGGACAAGGGCGTCGTTGTCGTCAACGCGGACGGAAGCATCCGGGCCGCGGCAGGCGCCGCGTGGGCGAAAGATGCTAATGGAAGGGACATCCCAACCAAGTACGAAGTGTCCGGCCGGATGCTCACCCAGGTCGTCGACCATGCGAACGCGGCTGGCATCGCATACCCGGTGGTCGCGGACCCATTTTGGTTGGCCCCATGGGTCGTTAGGTGTCTGATGGGGATCGGCCTGAACTCGGCGCAGATTACCAGGATTGCGCAGTCGGGCTCGGCCTGGGCGATTGCCAGTTCGTTCGGGTATGCCGCGGTGCGGTGCGTGTTAGGGCGGTAGACAACAGTGTTCGGAAGGCAGAACCTCGAGCAGCTTCAAGCCGAGTTGGCATCCGTGAACCGCGAGATCAGTGAGCACCCCTTTGCATCCGCCCCCGTGCAGGCAGCTCAGAGAATCATCGATACCATGCGGGGTCGAGAACCCTCGGAGATCGATGAGGAACTTCGGAAGAGCGCTTTGCCAAGCACGCAAGAAGTCGGGCGAATTACTGCCGCCGGAATGGGGAGTTGGGCCCGCCTTCATCGGACCAAGATGAAGATCGAGAAGAGGATCCAAAGGCTGAATTAGCAGGCTCAGCGAAAGGCTGGCCTCGCTTGCTCACGGACTGCCGAGTCCGGCGGCCGAGCCGATAGCCTCTCAGGAGGCGCAGCTTCCTCTGGTGCAGAAGCCGTTATGAGGCTGTGACCTGTGGTTCTTCTGTGAATAACAACGTTGGTCTAGCCTGACGTTGTGATCAGGAACACACCTGAATCCACCTGTCTGGGGAGTTCTGCGCCCTTCGATGGAGGAGAAGAATCCAATGATTGCACGGCATGAGATAGTGCCCCGAGTCGCCAGGCTGACCGCCCTCGGCGTAGGGGTTGCCCTGCTCGCCACCGCATGTGGCGGGAGTCCATCGGGGGGATCATCCGGGAGCACCACAAGCGCCGCGGCCGCAGGGGGCGTTTCGTGCCCATCTCCGACTTCCAGCGGCGGCCCTCAGGCTTCAGGGGGCGCGAGCACGGTTGCCCCGTCGGACGTTCCGAAGTCATCGACGACATCGCCGACGCCGCTCAAGATCGGCACTCTGCTGCCGCAGACCGGTGCCCTCGCCTTCCTCGGCCCACCTGAGATCGCGGGCGTGAACCTCGCGGTCAAGCAGATCAATGATGCCGGAGGTGTGCTCGGCCATCCCATCGAGGCCATCCATCGCGACTCCGGTGACACGACGACTGATATCGCTACCCAGTCGGTCACCAACCTTCTCGGGCAGGGCGTCAGCGCCATCGTTGGCGCGGCGTCATCGGGCGTGTCCCAGACCGTAATCAACCAGATCACGGGGTCCGGCACGGTCATGTTCTCCCCGGCGAATACCTCGCCGGTGTTCAGCACGTGGCCCGCCCACGGCCTGTACTGGCGCACCGCCCCATCGGACGTCCTGCAGGGTCGCGTGCTCGGGAACTACATCGCCTCCTGCGGCGCCCAAACGCTCGGACTGCTCGTCCTGAATGATGCTTACGGCACGGGCCTCAGGGACAACGTCGTGAAGGCCTTCCAAGCCGCGGGTGGCAAGGTCGTCGATCAGGAGCTCTTCAACGAGGGCGATTCGCAGTTCAGCTCACAGGTCGACAAGGTCGTCGCGGCCAAGCCCGATGCGATCGCTGTGATCTCGTTCGATCAGGCCAAGCAGATCATTCCTCTGCTCACAGCCAAGGGAATCAAGCCGACCCAGATGTTCTTCGTTGACGGGAACACGTCCGACTACAGCAAGGACCTCAAGCCGGGCACCCTCTCAGGATCCCGTGGCACCATCCCGGGAACCTTCGCGAGCGCCGACTTCAAGACCCAGCTCAAGACGATCGACCCGAGCCTCAAGGACTACAACTACGCGGGCGAATCGTGGGACGCTGTGAACCTCATCGCGCTCGCGGCCGAGGAAGCGAAGAGCACGAAGGGCACTGACATAGCGATGCACCTTCAGGACGTCTCCGAAGGAGGCCAGAAGTGCTTCGATTTCGCGACCTGCGTGACGCTGCTCCGACAAGGCAAGGACATCGACTATGACGGCCAGTCCGGGCCGGTGACGTTCGCTTCGAACGGTGATCCGACGGAGGCCTACATCGGCCTCTACCAGTTCGACAACAACAACGTTCCCCAGCCGATCAGCCAGGAATACGGCAAGCTCTCCTGACCTCGGCCTGACAGCGAAGGCCCCCGCACCTCCAAAGGTCGGGGGCCTTCGGCGTCTCAGGGGCCCTCGACCGAATCAGCGAGGGTCCCGAGGTAGAGCTGGATGACTTTGGGGTCGTGGAGGAGCTCGCGGCCGGTCCCCGTGTACGCATCCTTGCCCTGATCCAGGACGTAGCCTCGATCGCAGATCTGGAGACAACGGCGGGCATTCTGCTCGACCATGATCACGGAGACGCCAGCGCGGTTGACCTCGTGGACTCGCAGGAACGTCTCGTCCTGCTTGACCGGGGAGAGTCCTGCGGACGGCTCGTCCAGCAGCAGGACCGCAGGATCCATCATGAGCGCCCGACCCATCGCGACCATCTGCCGCTCGCCACCTGAAAGTGAGCCAGCCCGCTGGGCGCGGCGCCGCGCGAGCTCGGGGAACAGATCGGTGACGAACTCCCAGCGTTCCTTGAAGTTCTTGGGCCGCTGGTACACCCCCATCTGCATGTTCTCCTCGATCGTGAGGGTCGTGAAGACATTGTTCGTCTGAGGCACGAAGCCGATGCCGCGGGCTACGAGCTTGTTGGCTTTGAGTCCGGTGAGCTCTTGGCCGCGGACGACGACGGACCCCGAATGGACCTTGACGAGCCCGAACATGGCCTTGAGGAGCGTGGATTTGCCTGCGCCGTTGGGACCGATGATGCCGATGAGCTCGCCTTGGCGCGCCTCGATGCTGCAGCCGTTGAGGATGTTGACGCCCGGCAAGTAGCCAGCCACGAGATTCTTGACACTGACGACTACGGTGTCGCCCTCGCTCGCTCCGGCAGCCTTTCCTCGCGCGGTGCCGGACCTTGCTGGTTGTTCGCTCATTCGGTGTCGTCCTTCCGCAAGCGGGACCCGTGCTCGTGGGATTGGTCGTCCTCAGGCGGTTGCACCGAGAGGATCTCCGACTCGTCCACAGCGCCGTGGGAGAGGATCCCGGCGTCGGCTGTCCCGACTACGGACTCCTCGTCCGCGGCGAGGTCCGCCTCGAGTTCTTCGATGCCCTGCATCGAACCGAGGTCCACATCGTGGTGCGCGCCCAGGTACGCGTCAATGACTGCCTGATCCTTCATCACATCGGAGGGCCGCCCCTCGGCCACGATCTTTCCCTCCGCCATGACCACAACCCAGTCGGCGATGTGGCGAACCACGTGCATGTCGTGCTCGACGAACAGGACGGTCATGCCTTCGGCCTTGAGGTTCTTGACATGGTCGAGGAGGCTCTGAGACAGCGCCGGATTGACGCCCGCCATCGGCTCGTCGAGCATGACGAGCTTGGGGTTCACCATGAGCGCGCGGGCCATCTCGAGGAGTTTGCGCTGGCCGCCGGAAAGCGATGCCGCATAGTCGTGCCGCTTCGCATCCAGCTTGAACTTCGCGAGGAGTTCCTCCGCCTGCCCGGTGATGTCCTTCTCGCGCTTGCCCCAGATTCCTCGGAACAACGCGTTCCGCAGCTTCTCACCGGGCTGCTCGGAGGCGCCGAGCCGCATGTTCTCCATGACCGTGAGCTTCCCCATGACCTTCGTGAGCTGGAACGTGCGCACCATCCCGAGGCGAGCGACCTTGTACGAGGACATGCCCGAGAGATTCGTGCCCTCGAACTGCCAGGAACCCGAGTTCGGGGTGTCGAAGCCGGTCAGAAGGTTGAACAGTGTCGTCTTTCCCGCGCCGTTCGGCCCAATCAGGGCCGTGATCTTGTGCCGCGGGACTTCGAGGTGATCGACGTCGACGGCGTTGATGCCGCCGAAGCGGCGGGTGACTCCGTCCGCGACGAGGATCGGATCGCGCTTCTTGCAGCCGGGCCCAACCGGGCCTTCGGCAATTGGACGTTCGTCTGCCATGTAGTCGACCGTCTCGGCGGTGGTCATCTCGTGCTGGCTCATGAGAAAGCGAGCTCCTTCTTGTTGCCGAACACGCCCTGGGGCCTGAAGATCATCAGCAGCATGAGCGCTACGCCGACAAGGATGTATCGAAGCTGACCAGCCTGCGAGGGGTTCAGCCAGGGCAGCACGCCGATCTGGATCAGTCCGAAGAGGATGTTCTGGGTGAGCGAGAGGACGATCCAGAAGAGCATCGCGCCGATGACGGGTCCGAGCACCGTGGACATTCCTCCGAGCAGGAGGCAGGTCCACAGGAAGAATGTCAGCTCAGTGCCATAGTTGGCAGGCTGGACGACGTCGCGGGGGAGAGTGAAGACGAGACCCGCTAGGGCTCCGAAGATGCCGCCGATCACGAGGGCCTGCATCTTATAGGCATAGACGTTCTTGCCGAGGGAGCGCACAGCGAGCTCATCCTCGCGAATCCCTTTGAGCACCCGGCCCCAGGGGCTGCGCATGAGGAGCCATACGATGATCCCGAGGACGATCACGAGGCCCCAGCCGAACACCCGGTAGAAGAAGTCCGGGCTGCTGTAGCCGAGGTAGTTGCCGGGCGGGAATGGGTTGAGCCGGAGGAAGTCCTGCCGGAAGCCCGCCAGACCGTTCGCGGATCCCGTCACGTCGGTCAGACTGTTGGTCGTGACGATGTATCGGATGATCTCCGCGGCCGCGATCGTCACGATCGCAAGATAGTCCGCGCGGAGCCGCAGCGTCGGGATGCCGAGGATGAGGGCGAAGGCTACCGAGCAAGCGACCGCGAGGAGAAAGCCAAGCCACCATGGCACCCCGAAGTGGATGGTCGACATCGCGAAGGCATAGGAGCCGACGGCCATGAACCCTGCTTGTCCGAAGTTGAGCAGACCCGAGTAGCCGAAGTGGACGGCGAGGCCGAGCGCTGCGAGTGCGTAGGCCGCCGTCGTCGGACTCACCATCTCACCGACGGCCTCGCTGAAGATCAGACCGAAATCCATCCGTGCCTCCTTAGCCCACTCGCTCGCGGTGACCCAGAATGCCCTGCGGCCGGAAGAGGAGCACGAGGATCATGATGACCAGCGCCCCGACGTACTTGAGGTCCGAGGTCAGACCGAAGACGGTTGTGAGTTCGACGAAGACCCCGACGACGACGGAGCCCACAAGGGCGCCGAATACCGTGCCGAGGCCCCCGAGGGTGACGCCTGCGAAGATCATGAGCAGGATCTGCTGGCCCATGTTGAACGTCACCCCGGGGCGGTAATAGGCCCATAGGATGCCTCCGAGGGCGGCAAGCAGGCCTCCCATGACCCATACAAGGCGGATGACGCGGTCCACGTCGATCCCGCTTGCGGCGGCAAGGGCCGGGTTGTCGGCGACGGCGCGGGTCGCCTTTCCGAGCCGCGTCCGGAGGAGCACGAATCCGAGGAGTGCGATCACGACGATCGAGATGAGGAGGGAGACGAGGTTGTTCGGTGACACCGAGACCGGTCCGAGATCGATGTCAACGGTCTGCGAGTACGGCAGCTGCTGCGTCTCGCCTCCGAAGAAGAACAGGATCACGTAGCGTGCCGCGAGCGCGAGGCCGATGCTCACGATCATCATGGGAACGTTGCCCGTCCCCCTCCGCCGCAGCGGCTTCCACAGAAGTGCATCCTGAGCGTAGCCGAACACGGCGCCGGAGAGGAGGCCGCCGAGGATCGCGAGCCAGAATGGACTGCCGATGCTGCTGAGCGAGAAGACGACGACGGCGCCCAGAGTCACCATTTCCCCATGTGCGAAGTTCGTGAGGCCCGTTGTCCCGAAGATGAGGGAGAGTCCGACCGAAGCGAGGGCGAGCAGGAGACCGAAGCTGAGTCCCGCGACGAGTCGGTTGGTGAGGTCTCCGACGAAGCTGCTCTGATGAACTGTGATACCGGCGCCGAACGCGAAGATGGTGCTCACATTCGTGGTCTGGTTGAACGTGACCGTCCGCGGGTTCTCCTGACCGGCCGCGAGCTTGACGCCTGAGGGGAGGGTCGACTCGTCGAGCGTCAGCTGGTAGCTGCCTTCCGTGGGTACCGAGATGCTCCACGATCCGTTGGGCGCAGAGGTCGTGCTTCCCTCGAAGCCGTTGCCTTTCGCGGTGATTTTGACGCCTGCGAGCGGTTGGCCGGCATTGCGCAGGAATCCGGAGATGGTGTTCGGGAACTGGGACGTGGAGCCTGAGCTGCTGGGCGACCCTGAGCTGGATGGGGGCGACGACGGCGTGGCCGCCCCGGCACTCGATGCGATGGTCAGGAGGAGGGCAAGGAGGACGCCGAGGAGCGCACCTGCCGCAGAGAGCGGTCGGCGGAGCCGCGAACCGCGAGCGGCGCCCTCTTGCCTCTTGACACTCTCTCGTCTATTCAAGTTGGACCTCCGCTATTCCGGGGTCAGAGCTGGCCCAGGTCAGCTCAAGGACGGACCGACGGCGCGATGCATGGTGCCTTTGTGACGCATCTCACCTGATGGAACGTCATGTTACTCGGCGGAAGGACGGCGCAACTCGCGCTGTGAACCCGGATAGGTAGCGATCAGATAACGACTGCCCCGGAGGTGGTCAGAGGTAGAGGCCGAGCTCGCTCTCGCGGGTCTCTGGCTCAGCAACTGCATGGAGGTCGCGTTCCCTCAGGAGGATGTAGTCCTTCGTCGCCACCTCGACCTCCGAGCGGTCCTCGGGGTCGAAGAGGACGCGATCGCCAACCGAGACCTGACGGACGCTAGGCCCCGCAGCTACGACCACCGCCCAGGCGAGCCGACGGCCGAGGCTCGCCGTCGCCGGAATCACGATCCCGGAGGCCGAACGGCGCTCGCTTGCATCCTTGTCGAGTTGCACGAGGATCCGGTCATGGAGCATGCGCAGGGGGAGTCGAGTGGGCACAGCTGACTTCGCGTTGAGGGACGAGCGCTCTGGACTGTCGGCGTGAGACACGGAGACAGTCTAGTGGGGCGAGGGAACCTTACCACCGAGGTGCTCGTGCACTTGGTAGCCTCTGAACGCAACTCCATCACCGCACCTGATCTAGGAGTGACCCATGGCCCTTGGTGGCAACCCCGTCTTCCGGGGCAAGAACTTCAAGAGTGCCGTTGCGACGGCACCTTCTGTCCAGCCGTCTCCCTATGCGGCGCCGATGACGGCCGAGCAGCTCGACGAGCTGTATCGTGCGCCGTCGGCCGGCCCGGCACAGACCGGGCGCATCACGTACGACGACGTCATCGTCAAGACGCTCGTATGCCTCGGTGCCGTCGTGGTCGGCGCAGTCATCACGCTCTCGGTCCCGCCCGCCGGCGCCCTCGGTCTCACGCTCGTGGGCGCGCTCGGCGGCTTTGTCCTCGGGCTCGTCAATTCCTTCAAGCGCGAGCCGTCTCCGGCACTCGTCCTCGCCTACGCCGCTCTCGAGGGACTCTTCCTCGGTGGCCTGACCCTGCTGCTCGACCGCGTGGCTCCGGGGATCGGCCTGCAGGCCGTGCTCGGCACGTTCGCCGTCGCTGGCGTCACCCTGTTCCTCTACCGCAGCGGTAAAGTCCGCGCGACTCCGGGCCTCGCGAAGTTCTTCCTCATCGCGGTCGTGGGCTACCTCGCCTTCAGCGTTGTGAACCTGTTCCTGATGCTGTTCGGCGTCGTTCAGAATCCATGGGGCCTCCGAGGGATCACGGTGTTCGGCATCCCGCTCGGAGTCGTGATCGGGCTCCTCGCGGTTGTCCTCGCGGCGATCTCGCTCATCTTCGATTTCAACAGCATCGAGCAGGCGGTCAGGGCTGGAGCCCCGAGGCGCGTCGCTTGGACGGCCGCGTTCGGCCTCACCGTGACGCTCGTGTGGCTGTACACCGAGATCCTGCGCGTGCTCGCGATCGTGAACAGCAACGATTAGCCGAGCCGGAGCAATCTGCTGACAGAGCTGGCAGAAGCAGGCGGCCCCGGTACCTTCCGGGGCCGCCTCTTCCGTCTCCAGCGTTGTCTCTGATCGAGCCTTGTCTCTGACCTACGCGAGACGCCTCGCGCCGTCGGCCGGGGTCACGGTGAAGAGCCGCGGCGCTCCGAACCCACGCTCGGCGAAGGCCGCCAGCACGGCGTCGCGCACACGGTTCTCGTCGTCGTCGGGGACGAGCGCGATGGCGGAGCCGCCGAAGCCTCCGCCCGTCATCCGAGCGCCGATCGCCCCGGCAGCGCGGCTTGCCTCCACCGCCGTGTCGAGCTCATCACACGAGATCTCGAAGTCGTCCCGCATCGAGGCATGGCTAGCGTCGAGGAGCGAAGCAATGCCCGCCGGTCCGGAGCCCCGGAGGGCAGCGACGCTGTCGAGCACCCGCTGGTCCTCGGTCACGACGTGCCGCACGCGGCGGAACGTCGTCTCGTCCATGAGACCGCGGGCTTCGTCGAGGTCGTCGACTGAGACATCCCGGAGGGCCTTGACGCCGAGCACCTGGGCGCCGAGCTCGCAGGCGTCCCGTCGATTCGCGTAGCCGCCGTCCGCATGCGAGTGCGCGACCCGCGTGTCGATGACGAGGGTCACGAGCCCGGCCGCGGCTGCGTCGAAGGGGACGAGCTCAACGCTCTGGTCCCGGCAATCGAGGAACACGGCATGCCCCGAACGGCCTCGCAACGACGCAGATTGGTCCATGATGCCGGTCGGTGCCCCAACGAACGCGTTCTCGGCCCGCTGGGTCGTGAGCACGAGCTCCTCGGCGTCAAGCCCGGCACCAGTCACCTCGTTGAGGGCGGTCGCGACCGCGCACTCAATCGCATGCGAGGACGAGAGCCCTGCCCCGAGGGGCACATCCGAATCGAGCACGAGTTCGAAGCCGGGCACGTCGATCCCGCGCTCCTGAAAAGCCCACACGACTCCCGAAGGATAGACGCTCCATCCCTTGGCGCGGTCTGAACGCAGGTCACCCACAGAGAGCTCCGTAATCCCGCTCTCTGATCCGGCGGTGGAGAGAAGCCGCATCACGCCGTCGTCGCGGACGCGCAGGGCCACGCGCGCGGCGAGGTCGATCGCGAACGGCAGCACGAAGCCCTCGTTGTAGTCGGTGTGCTCGCCGATGAGGTTCACCCGCCCGGGAGCAGTCCAGACGCCGTCGGCCGCTCCGCCGAAGGCGTCGCCGAAGGTGGCAGTCAGGCGCTCAAGATCCGGGCTCATCGGCACATTCGGGCTCATTGGCGCGCCTCCGAAACCGCATCGCGGAGGCTGGCAGCGACGTCTTCGGCCCGAGTGTCGTTGATGAATGCGCCCATGGCTGCCTCCGATCCGGCGAGGTACTTGAGCTTGTCCGCCGCGCGCCGCGGCGAGGTGAGTTGGAGATGGAACCGCGAGGGAGGGCCGAGCACGGGGTCGATCGGTGCTTGGAACCAGGCGGCGATGTAGGGGGTTGGGGTCTCGTACAGCGCGTCGACGCCGCCGAGGAGCCGGAGATACAGGTCCGTCAACTCGTCCTTCTCCTCGCCCGTCAAGCCGGCGAAGTCTGCGACGTGCCGGTGCGGCACGAGGTGCACCTCGATCGGCCACCGGGCCGCGAATGGAACGTAGGCGCTGAAATGCTCGCCCTCGAGGATCATGCGTGCTCCGTCGGACCGCTCGCGGTCGAGCAGGGACCCGAGCAGCGTCTGCGTCCTGTCGGTCGCGTCGAAATGCCGGCGCGCCGCCTCGGCGAGCTGGGCGCCGCGAGGGGTGAGATACGGGTACGCGTAGATCTGGCCATGGGGGTGGTGCAGGGTGACGCCGATCTGCGCGCCGCGGTTTTCGAACGGGAACACCTGCCGGATCCCCGGGAGTGCGCTGAGCTCGGCGGTCCGGTGGGCCCAAGCCTCGACGACCGTCCGGGCCCGCGAGTAGGGGAGCCGGGCAAAAGAGCCGTGATGCTCCGGCGTGAAAGACACGACCTCGCACCTGCCGACCGCGGGTACGGTCTCTCCCCACGGCAGGGCGGAGGGCAGTTCCGCGAGCGCGGGCCCGAGCGACGGGAAGCGGTTCTCGAACACGACGACGTTGTAGTCCGGGTCGGGGAGCTCCGAAGCGAACGACGGCGTGCTGGGGCACAGCGGGCAGGCATCGGGGGGCGGGAGGTGGGTCCGTGACTGGCGGTGGGCAGCGACGGCGACCCACTCGCCGCTGAGTGCGTCATAGCGGAGTTCGCCGGGCTCAGGGCGGGGCGGGAGGTCACGGGCGTCGCGGACGGGCGCGCGTCGGGGAGTCCCGGGATCGTCGAAGTAGATGAGTTCGCGTCCGTCGGCAAGAGTGCTTCGCGTGACGGGGGAGAGGCCGGCGGCTGTGGTCATGCATGGCTCCCAATGGTGGAGGTGTCGGCAAGGATGACGTGGGGGATGCGGTCGTCGAGCTCGCGGCGAGCAACGTCGGAGAGCCCCGTGTCCGAGATGAGCGTGTCGGCGCGTTCAAGCGGCGCGATCTGCGCCAGGCTCAGAAGCCCGTACTTTGTGCTGTCCGCGAGGACGACGAGTCGCGCCGCGGCGTCGGCGGCGGCCCTGTTCGTTTCAGCCTCGAGGAGGTTCGGGGTCGTAAGGCCGCCTCGGGGGTGCAGGCCGTGGACCCCCATGAAGCACAATTCCACGTGGAGCTGAGTGAGCGAAGCAGTGGCAAGGGGGCCGACGAGGGCCTCGGACGGCGTGCGCTCGCCCCCCGTGAGGATCGTGCGGACGGAGTGCCCGAGGGCCTCGGCCACCTTGATCGAGTTCGTCGCGACTGTCAGGTCGGGAATGGTCGGGAGGAGTTTGGCGAGCGCAAACGTCGTCGTGCCCGCTGTGACGAACAGCGTCGAGCCCGGCTTGACCAGGGCCGCTGCCTCCCGCGCGATGGCCGATTTCGTATCGGCGTGATGCCCGAACTTGACCTCGAAGCCTGGCTCGGCGAACGCGAAGTCCACAACGCGTGCTGCGCCGCCATGAACCCGCCGCGCGAGCCCGAGGTTCTCGAGCTGCTCGATGTCCCGCCGGATGGTCATTTCCGAGACCGAAAGTGAGCTCGCGAGCTCCGCGACCCGGACCGCCTCGCGCTTTTCGAGCTCCGCCACAATGCGCGCATGGCGCTCTGCTGCCAGCACGGTCGCCCCCTCTTTGCCAAGCTGCTCGTTGATCCCCGAAGGACGCCCGAGAGGTCCCAGGAACGAGGTAACAGCAACAAAAGTTTTCTAACAAAAGATAACATTTCTGCTGCCGGAAGGGAAGGGCCAATTCGGACCAACCTGACCCATAGCTGGGTTGGACCTGGCCCGAGAGCGCTAACGTGAGGAACCATGAGCGCCCCGACTCCTTTCGCCACCCGCCGCGCGGCCGCCACAGGCCGCCAGTACCGCATCTCACGAGGTGGAAGTACCGCCGTCGTCACCGAGCTCGCCGCCGGGCTGCGCTCCTTCGAGATCGACGGCGTGCAGCTCACGGAGACCTATTCGGACGCCCAAATCCCTCCGGGCGCCGCCGGGATCACGCTTGCACCCTGGGCGAATCGCATCGAGGACGGACGCTGGACGCTCGACGGCGAGGTCCAGCAGCTCGACATCACCGAGCCGTCGAAGAACAACGCGAGCCACGGACTGCTCCGCAACACCGGCTACGAGCTGCTCGAGCACGAAGACACCCGCGTGGTACTCGAGGGCACCGTCTTCCCGCAGCACGGCTACCCCTTCCTGGTCAGGCACCGCGTCGAGTACCGAATTGACGACGACGGGAGCCTCCACGTGCGCCAGTCGCTCGCCAACGACTCGGAGCGGCCCGCGCCTTTCGTGCTCGGCGCGCACCCCTTTCTGCGACTCGGGGACGTCGAGACCGGCGAACTCACGCTCACGGTGAGGGGCGAACGACGGCTTGTACCGGACGAGCGGCAGATTCCACGGTCTACGACGCCAGCCGAGGGGGAGTGGGACCTTTCCGGGGGCCGGCGGGTCGGCAACCTTGACCTCGACTCGGCCTACACCGGCCTCACCTTCGAGGAAGGGGTAGCCCGCGCGACGCTCACCGCGCCGAACGGCAGGTCGGTCTGGCTCTGGCAGGACAATCGCTGCCGCTACACGCACGTGTTCGTGACGCGCCGCTACCCTGGCCGGGACATAGCAGTCGCCCTTGAGCCACAGACCGGGCCAGCCAACGCATTCAACAGCGGCGAAGACCTGGGCTGGCTCGCCCCGGGGGAGGGAACGGCCATGGAATGGGGCATCGGAGCCGCGCTCTGACGCGGGCGGGATGACAGGATGGACCGATGGACGCCTCCGACGCACCCCGGACCGACGCCCCCGACCGCTCCGCGCTTCCCGCCGGCCCGCAAGCCTCTGCTCCTCGCCCGTCTTCCGACCGCCGTGTAACTGACGCCGACCTGCCGTTCGCGCTGCGCATCGCCGCCGCGTGGTCGTGGCGCCTCGCGATCATCATGGCCGTCCTCAGCGCTGTCCTCTGGGGGCTTGCCCACCTGAGCTTCCTCGTGATTCCCGTCCTCGTGGCCGCGTTGCTCGCTGGCCTCCTCAGCCCCGTTGTCGCATGGCTCCGGCGCGCACGCGTCCCGCGCGGTCTCGCAGTGGCCATCACGGAGCTGGGCTTCATCGGCCTGGTCGCCGGTCTCCTGACGTTGGTGGGACGGCAGCTCACCGCGGGTCTCGCCCAGCTTTGGGATCAAGCGCTCGCCGGCCTCAGCGAGGTGCAGAAGTGGCTCGCGGAGGGCCCGCTCCAGATCACGGCCTCGCAACTCCACACCTATATCGACAACGCCCAGAACATGCTGCAGAACAACCAGAGCGGACTGCTCAGCGGGGCCATCAGCGTGGGGAGCTCGGCGGGACACATCATCACGGGTGCGCTCATCGCGCTCTTCGTTCTGATCTTCTTCCTGCTTGAAGGGGAGCGGATCTGGCGGTTCCTCGTGGGGCTCCTTCCGAGGGCTGCCCGAGCCGCCACGGACGGCGCCGGACGGGCGGGCTGGGTCTCGCTCGTGAGCTACGTCCGGGTCCAGGTGCTCGTCGCGGCGGTCGACGCCGTCGGCATCGGCGTGGGTGCCGCGATCCTCGGGGTCCCGCTCGCGCTTCCGCTCGGGATCCTCGTCTTCGTCTCGTCCTTCGTCCCGGTGGTCGGCGCCCTTGTGAGCGGCGCCGTCGCCGTCCTGCTCGCCCTCGTCGCCAACGGCCTCGTCAACGCGGTCATCATGCTCGCGGTCGTCATCCTCGTCCAGCAGCTCGAGAGCCACGTGCTGCAGCCGCTCGTCATGGGACGCGCCGTCGCCCTCCACCCGGTCGCGGTCGTCCTCAGCGTTGCCGCCGGCTCCTACCTCGTAGGCATCCCTGGTGCCCTCTTCGCGGTGCCCACCCTCGCCGTCGCAAACTCCGCCGTTCGCTTCATCTCGTCACGATCATGGGAAACTGATAGGGTGCTAGCTCGCCCGGAGCCCGTCTCCGAGGGCGGCGGCGCCGCAGAATCCTCCGAAACCTCATAGGAGCTAGCCCGATGAATGTGCTCTCGACCCTCGCTGTGACGCTGGACGATGTCCTTGCTGCGCAGGAGCTGCTCGAGGGCATTATTGTGAGGACGCCGATCGAGACGTCGAGAGCGTTGGCTCAGGTGACGGGGTCCGAGGTCTTCTTCAAGTGCGAGAACCTCCAGCGGGCCGGTTCGTTCAAGGTCCGCGGCGCGTACGTGCGCATGGCCCGCCTCAGCGCCGAGGAGCGCGCGCTCGGGGTTGTCGCGGCGTCGGCCGGAAACCACGCCCAAGGCGTTGCGGTGGCCGCCAAACGCCTCGGCATCAAGGCGCGCATCTACATGCCGCTTGGCGTCGCGCTCCCCAAGCTCCAGGCGACCCGAAGCCACGGAGCCGAAGTCATCCTCCACGGGCACAACGTCGACGAGGCGCTCGCCGAGGCCAAACGCTATGCCGAGGAAACCGGGGCCGTGTTCGTGCACCCGTTCGACAACGCCGATGTGGTCGCCGGGCAGGGGACAGTGGGGCTTGAGATCCTCGAGCAGATCCCCGATGTCGACACGATCCTCATGGGCGTGGGCGGCGGCGGTCTGCTCGCGGGTGTCGCCGTCGCCGTCAAGGCGAGGGCCGCCCAGCTCGGACGCGAGATCCGGGTGATCGGCGTGCAGGCGGAGAACGCCGCAGCGTACCCGCCGTCGCTCGCCGCGGACGCCGTCGTCCCCCTCCCGAAGGTGGCGACTATGGCGGACGGCATCGCGGTCGGCCTCCCCGGCCAGATCCCGTTCAGCATCATCCGGGAACTCGTCGACGATGTCGTGACCGTGAGCGAGGATTCGCTCGCCCGGGCACTCATCTTCCTCCTCGAACGCGCGAAGCTCGTCGTGGAGCCCGCGGGGGCGGTCGGCGTCGCCGCGCTCATGGACGGGAAGCTCGCTGAACTCGGCATCGACGCCAAGAAGACCGCCGTCATCCTCTCGGGCGGCAACATCGATCCGATGCTCATGCTCAAGGTCATCCAGCGCGGCCTCTCAGCTGCCGGACGGTTCCTGACGGTGCGCATGATGCTCGACGACCGCCCGGGATCGCTCGCCACCATCTCGCGCATCATCGCGGAGAACGACGCGAACGTCACCGGTGTCGACCACACGAGGGTCGGTGGCTCGATCGCCATGGGCGACGTCGCGATCACGATCGACATGGAGACCAAGGGCCACCAGCACTCGGAGCAGGTCCTCGAGGCACTGCGGGCAGAGGGCTTCCAGCCGATCGTGATGCACGTCTAGCTCGCCCCAGCACAGGCAGCACAGGCAGCACAGGTAGCAGAGGCAGCAGAGACAGTACAGACGGCAACACGACGGCGGCGCCGCACCCCATGAGGGGCGGCGCCGCCGTCGTCGCTCTGGGAGCTATCGCCCTACGCGCAGCGCTGAGGGCGAGCCCAGATGATCAGCCCGCGTAAGGGGTAGCCGAGATGATCTCGACCTGGATCTCCTTGCCGTTCGGCGCCGTGTAAGAGAGCTTCTCGCCCTGCTTGTGGCCGATGATGGCCGCGCCGAGCGGCGACTTCTCGCTGAAGACGTCGATCTCGGCGTCGCCCGCGATTTCGCGTGAGCCGAGCAGGAAGCGCTCCTCCTCACCCGCGATCTTCGCAGCGACGAGCATCCCCGGTTCGACGACGCCGTCGTCAGCGGGCTTCTCGCCTACTTGGGCATTGCGGAGGAGTTCCTGCAGCTGGCGGATGCGGGCCTCGATCTTACCCTGCTCCTCCTTGGCCGCGTGGTAGCCGCCGTTCTCCTTGAGGTCGCCCTCCTGGCGGGCCGCCTCGATCCTCTCGACGATCTCGTGACGGCCGGCACCTGAGAGGTGGTCAAGCTCGGCCTTCAGGCGGTCGTACGCCTCCTGTGTGAGCCAGGCCCCGCCATGGTGGGTGGTGGTCATCTCGTCTCCTCAATATATCCGTGCACGTTCCTGCACGGCCTTCCATGCAAAGACCCCGCCGGAGTGCTGCCGCGATCCCGGGTGCAAACCCGGTCCGCCTGCTGCCACCGACGGGGCACTGGTATTAGTCCATTGTAGTGATCACGTCAGGCGATCCCAAGCTGGACTGAGGTGCGTGTCACATCCTCGCTATTTGCTTGAACGAGGTGCGAGCGCGTCAGGTTCCCGCGATCCAGCACGAATCGATCGATACTGAGACAGCCTCAGTCTGGGTGCGGAGCACGACGTGCGCCTGTTGCGTCGTCTGGCCCGAAGCGCCCGCTACCGGCCCGAATTCCAGCTGTTTCCAGCCGACGACACCGAACGAACTGTCCTGCGCCTTCACCGTGCAGTACGCCGTCTGGGAGGCGTCCTTGGTGACCTGGATGTCCTCCGTCGCGTGCCCAGCATCCGGGGTGGTGAAGCTCACGTCCTTGAAGGAGACGGTCGCACTATTTCCGCTCCACGCGAACAGGGCCACCCCGATGACGACGACGACCAGCACCGCAGCAGAGAGGATCAGGCCGGCGCGCCGGGACATCTTGCGCCGGGGCACACCGTAGCGGTCGCCGTACCTTGCGCTGCCACGCTGGGCGTATCGCGAGTCGGCTGCTGCTCCGGGGCTTTGGGTCACCTGACTATTCTAGGAGACGTGTCTGCGAACAACGACGCGCTCCGCCCTGCGAACAACGACGCGCTCCGCCCTGCGAACAACGACGCGCTCCGCCCTGCGAACCATGACGGCGCCCTCCGCCTCCTCGCCGTCCACGCCCATCCAGACGACGAGTCGAGCAAGGGTGCGCCCATGATGGCCAAGTACCTCGCCGAAGGTCACGAAGTCATGGTGGTGAGCTGCACGGACGGCTCACGGGGAGACATCCAGAACCCGGCGCTGCTCGGCTACGCCCACGCAGACAGGGACATGGGCGGCGTCCGGCGGCTCGAGATGGCCGAGGCCCAGCGCATCATCGGCATGCAGCACCGGTGGCTCGGGTTCACTGACTCGGGCCTGCCCGAGGGTGATCCGCTGCCGCCGCTGCCGTGGGGCGCGTTCGCGACGTTTCCGTTGCATCAGGCGGCAGCGCCGCTCGTCCGACTCGTGCGCGAGTTCCGGCCCCACGTCGTCGTCTCCTACGACGAGAACGGCGGCTACCCGCACCCGGACCACATCATGGCCCACCGCGTCGCTGTCGAGGCCTTCCGCGCAGCCCCGCTCGCAGAGGAGTACCCCGATGCGGGGGAGCCCTGGGCGCCGTCGAAGCTCTACTACGACGTGCCGTTCAATGCCCGCAAGTACGAGACCTTCCACCGCGCCCTGCTCGAGGCGGGACTCGAATCGCCCTACGCGCGCTGGGTCGCCTCTGCAACAGAGGACGACGCCGAAGGGCACCACCCGTGGGCGGCCCGGCACCCTGTGACGACCCAGGTCGAATGCGGCAAGTACTTCGAGATCCGCGACCGTGCGCTCGCCGCCCACGCATCGCAGGTGGACCCCAACGGCTCCTTCTTCGCGGTCTCGCTCGAGCTGCGGCAGCGCCTGTGGCCGTGGGAGGACTACTCCCTCATTTCCTCCTCCGTCGGCTACCCCAAGGATGGCCAGACCGAGGAGGATCTCTTCGCCGGACTGCGATAGTTTGGCACGCTAAGATTGTTGGGTGCATTCTCTGTTCCTGGCCCTCGCCGCCACGCCCAACCCGACTGATTCGGGGACGCTCCGCCCGGGCCTGACCGATGACCAGATCACCCCCGGAATCTGGGGATTCCTCTCGACGGCGTTCATCGTCGTCCTCATGCTCTTGCTGATCGTCGACATGGTGCGCCGTCTCCGCCGCGTCCGCTACCGGAGCCAGGTCGAGGAAGAGCGTGCCGCTGGCGAGGCGCCCGAGGTCCGTGAGGACGCCGACGAAGTCGTGGCCGACGGCGCTTCCTCGTCCGGCCCTTCCTCGTTGGACGCTTCCCCGTCCGGCCCTTCCGTCGACGCTTCCGGTGACGGCACGCCTGCAGACGAGTCACCCCAAGACCAGCCCTCTCGCAGCCGAGGCCCCAAGGCCACGCGCTAGCCCCTCTTCCATACCGCAGTGTGTACCCCGGGCGGTTCCGGGGGAGACTCGAAGGTATGGCGAACAGACTTGCAGGGAGCCCCTCGGCCTACCTCCGGCAGCACGCGGCGAATCCCGTGGACTGGCAGCACTACGGCGACGAGGCCCTTGCCGAAGCCGCGCGGCGCGGCGTCCCGGTCTTCATCTCCATCGGCTACGCCGCGTGCCACTGGTGCCACGTTATGGCCCATGAGTCCTTCGAGGATCGGGCGACAGCCGAGGTGCTCAACGAACGCTTCGTGAGCATCAAGGTCGACCGCGAGGAGCGCCCCGACGTCGATGCCGTCTACATGGCGGCGTGCCAGGCCATGAGCGGCCAAGGCGGCTGGCCGCTGAGCATCTTTGCCCTCCCGGACGGCCGCGCGTTCTACGCCGGCACCTATTTCCCACCCCTCCCGTACCCCGGGCGCCCGAGCTTCCGCCAGATCCTTGACGCTGTGTGGGAGGCGTGGACAGAGCGGCGCGAGGCGGTCGAACAGCAGGCCGCCGCACTCGCCGAGGGGCTCGGAGGCGTGTTCTCCGCCCACCTGCTCGACGTCAAGGCACCCGCCCTTGCCGTCGAGTCCCAGGCCCTCGACGACGCCGTCGCCGCGCTGGTCCGCGGCGAGGACCCCGAAAACGGTGGCTTCGGCGGCGCCCCCAAGTTCCCGCCGTCGCCCGTTCTCGAATTTCTCATCCGCCACGCCTCGGCGGCATCCTCGGGAGGTGGCACCGCGGAGGCTGCGCGTGCTGTTGCGGGCCGGACTCTCGCTGGCATGTGCCGTTCGGCGCTCTTCGACGCCCTCGGGGGAGGGTTCGCCAGGTATTCCGTGACGGCCGACTGGTCGCTGCCGCACTACGAGAAGATGCTCTACGACAACGCCCAACTCCTGCGGGTCCTCGCGCACTGGGTATGGCTCGGCGGCTCGGACGAGTTTCCCCGAGACGAGGCCCACCACGCCGCCGTCCTCACCGCGGAGTGGCTCGTCCGTGAGCTCGGCCTTCCCGAGGGCGGCTTCGCGTCGTCGCTCGACGCGGACTCCGAGCGTGACGGCCGCAGCGTCGAGGGCGGCTACTACGTGTGGACCCGCCGAGAGCTCGCCGAGGCGTTGGGCCAGGAGAACGCGGCCGACGCCGCACGCCTCGCCGCGGTCTTCGGCCTGCCCATGGGGGAGCACTCGGACCACGCCGGGCCCCTTCACGCAGGCCGCGCCCTCGACACGGCCGAACGCGAACTCCTTGAACGCCACAGGGCTGCGCTCGTCGTCGCGCGAGCACGGCGCACGCCACCGGGACGCGATGACAAGGTGGTCGCGGGCTGGAACGGCCTCGCCGTTGCCGCCCTCGCAGACGCAGCGTGGGCACTCGAGAGGCCCGAGCTGCTCGACGCGGCACAGCGCGCCGCCGAGCTCCTCGCAACGGTGCACTGGGACGGAGAGCGACTCCTCCGCGTCTCTCACGCCGGGTCGGGAGCGGGGATCGAAGGTCTCCTCGCGGACTACGCCGGTTGTGCTGAGGGCGCATTCAGCCTGTACGCGGCGACCGGGGAAGAACGGTGGTACGCGTGGGCCGAGGAGCTTCTCGAGGCAGCCACGCAGCGCTTCGTCGCGGACGGACTGCTCTCGGACGAAGCAGTCGCCCCCAGAGAAGCTTCCGCCGGCGTTCGGTCGGCCCTTGCAGGAGCCCGCACTCTCGACCCCCACGACACCGAGACGCCGAGCGGCGCCTCCCTGCTCGCGGGCGTCCTGCTCACCCACGCCGCCTACAGCGGCTCCCTCGAGGATCGCGCGCTTGCATCGTCGATCCTTGCAGGACTCCCGCGTGTGCTGGCCCAAGGACCTCGGGTCGCCGGATGGCTCCTGGCCGTCGGCGAAGCCTCGCTCGCGGGCCCACTCGAGATCGCCGTGGTGGGCCGCCCGGGGGAGAACCGCCGTCGTCTGCTCGCGGCAGCGCTGGCAGCACCCAGCGCAGGGCGGGTCGTTGCCGTAGCGGATGCCGAAGCCGCAGACGGAAAGGTTCCCCTGCTTGCCGACCGCCCTTCAGGCCCGGACGGGTCGCCGCTCGCCTACGTGTGCCGCGACTTCGCATGCCGGCTGCCGGTCGGGACACCCGAGGAACTGGGCGAGCAGCTGCGGGCGGGAGGATGACTCCGGTCAGAGGCCGGGAGCGCCGAGTATCGCGACCATGATGGCCACGAAATGCACGGCAAAGCCCGCCACCGTGAAGGCGTGGAAGAACTCGTGGAAGCCGAAGTGGCGCCAGCTGAAGTTGGGCCGGCGGATTCCGTAGAACACCGCACCCGCAATGTAGAAAGCTCCGCCCAGGCACACGAGGATCGCCGCGGGGACGTTTGCGGCGAAGAACTGCGGGAGGAACAGGAATGCGGCGCAACCGAGGGCGACGTAGATCGGCACATAGAGCCACCGCGGTGCGGTGACCCAGACAACGCGGAAGAGCACGGTGAGCGCTGCTGCGCCCCAGACCGCGACGAGGAGCACGAGGGCCGTCGGACGGGGGAGGAGCACCCACGAGAGCGGGGTATAGGTGCCGGCAATGACGAGCACGATATTCGTATGGTCGATCCGTTTGAGGATTGTTTTGACTCGGGGCGACCAGTTTCCGCGATGGTAGATCGCCGAAATACTGAAGAGCGCGAGGCCCGTGAATGCGTAGACGGCGCACGCGATCTTTCGGTCGGCCGTAGGTGCGAGCGCGACGAGAACAATGCCGGCGACCAGCGCGATGGGCGCTGCCACGGTGTGGATCCAGCCCCGCCATGAAGGCTTGAGTGCCAAGAGCTCGGCACGGGTCACCGCGTGCTGCCGCATGCTTCAGTCTAGCCGGAGACGCCCAAGTTACTCTCAAGTAGGATTTTGGGCCAGCGTCCCGCGCCTGACTCCTCGGCGGCGTCTGAACCCCGCCCCGCCCTGCTCTGCCGGTAGGCTGGTGGCCATGCTTCCCGGCTTCCTCTACGGCTACTACGAGCGCCGGCTGCAGCGTGTCCTGACACCGGAGAGCATCCCCGGCCACATCGGGGTCATGGTGGACGGCAACCGCCGTTGGGCACGGCAGTTCAACGCGCCCACGGCCCAGGGCCACCGAGCTGGCGCCGACAAGATCCACGAATTCCTCGGCTGGTGCCGTGAACTGGGCGTGCGCGTCGTAACCCTCTACATGCTCTCGACCGACAACATGAACCGCTCGAGCGAGGAACTCGCAGAGCTCACGGACATCATCGCCGAAACTCTCGACCGGCTCGACGACGATCCGAACGTGTCCGTCCACGCCATGGGCGCCCCGGAGCTTCTTCCGGACCACCTTGCCGAGCGGCTTGCGCGATTGACGGCGAAGCCGAGCCCCTCGGAGCCGCTCCACGTCAACGTCGCCGTCGGCTACGGCGGGCGCCGCGAGATCGTCGACGCAGTGCGTGACCTCCTGAGGGATGCCCTCAACCGGGGCGAGGACATTGCGGCCCTCGCCGAACGCCTCGACGTCGATGACATCTCCCGGTTCCTCTACACCGCGGGCCAGCCGGATCCGGACCTTGTAATCCGGACGTCGGGGGAGCAGAGGCTCTCCGGCTTCCTCATGTGGCAGAGCGCCTACAGCGAGTTCTACTTCTGTGAGGCGCTCTGGCCGGACTTCCGGAAGGTCGACTTCCTCCGCGCCCTGCGCGACTACGCAGGGCGCCAGCGCCGCTTCGGCGCCTGAGGTTTGGTTGGCGCCTGAGGTCTGGTTGGTGCCTGAGGCCTGATTCAGGCAACATGCCCATCGCGTTCATTTCCCGGCAACCTCCCGCGGCGTAGGGTTGCGGCATCGGGGGGCATCCGCTTCCCGAGCGGGGAGGCCGAGTTGGGCGTTGCGTTTGCAGCTGCTCCGGGAGGCCGGCCCGGCCTCGCGGCCGAGCCGGAAGGAACTGGAGACTGCCGGGGAAACCTGGGGGCTGGAGTCGACGTGACGACCACTGGAACGCTGTCCGAAGAGCACGCCGCCGCTGCCGAGCGTCGGACGTACGTACTGGACACCTCCGTTCTGCTGTCTGATCCGCGGGCAGTGCTGCGCTTTGCCGAGCACGAGGTCGTGATCCCGGTTGTTGTGATCACCGAACTCGAGGCGAAACGCCACGACCCCGAGCTGGGCTACTTCGCGCGCAAGGCCCTGCGCCTGCTCGATGATCTGCGCCTCGAACACGGGAGCCTTGGGAGCCCGATCCCCCTCGGAACGCAGGGTGGGACGCTCGTCGTCGAACTCAACCACATTTCGGCAGAGGTCCTGCCTGCGGGCTTCCGCAGTGGCGACAACGACGCGCGGATCCTCGCTGTGGCAAAGAACCTCGCCAACGAGGGGCGCTCCGTCACGGTCGTCTCGAAGGACCTTCCGATGCGCGTCAAGGCGTCTGCGATGCAGCTCGACGCGGATGAGTACCGCAACGAGCAGATCGTCGACTCGGGGTGGACCGGAGTTGCAGAGATCGATGCGGGCGACGCTGAGGTCTCGGCCCTGTACGGTCACGAGCCCGTCTTCCTGCCGGAAGCGGCGGAGATGCCGGTCAACACAGGGCTCGTCATCATGTCCTCCCGCGGCTCGGCCCTCGGGCGGGTGGGCGCGGACAAGCAGGTTCGCCTCGTCCGCGGCGACCGTGACGTGTTCGGCCTCCACGGCCGTTCGGCGGAACAGAGGCTCGCGATCGACCTCCTCATGGATCCCGCCGTGGGGATCGTCTCCCTCGGCGGAAAGGCGGGCACTGGCAAATCGGCTCTCGCGCTGTGCGCGGGCCTCGAAGCCGTGATGGAGCGTCGTGAGCACAAGAAGGTGGTCGTGTTCAGGCCGCTCTTCGCGGTCGGCGGACAGGAACTGGGCTATCTGCCCGGCACCGAGGCCGAGAAGATGAATCCTTGGGGCCAGGCCGTCTTCGACACGCTCGGCGCCGTGACAAGCCCTGCCGTCATTGACGAGGTCATGGACCGCGGGATGCTCGAGGTCCTCCCGCTCACCCACATCCGCGGACGGTCGCTCCATGATTCGTTCGTCATCGTGGACGAGGCGCAGTCCCTCGAGAAGAACGTCCTGCTCACGGTCATGAGCCGCATCGGCCAGAACTCGAAGATCGTCCTCACGCACGACGTCGCACAGCGCGACAACCTTCGGGTGGGCCGGCATGACGGAATCGCGGCAGTCGTCGAGACGCTCAAAGGCCACCCGCTCTTCGCCCACGTGACGCTCACGCGCTCGGAGCGCTCGCCCATCGCCGCCCTCGTGACTGAGCTGCTCGAGCGGGCCGAGATCTAGGGGCGTCTGGCGGCCGCCGCCGATTGCCACGGAGTGAGGGGAGTCGTCGGATAGGGTCCAAGGGTGACCCTCCGACTCCCCGAGCTCTGGCAGACGAGCCCGGTCGCGTTCTGGCTCGTCGTCGCGTGCCTCGCCTATTTTGTCTGGATGGCGGCGCGGCTCGCCGTGATCGACATTCGCAGCCATCTCCTGCCGAACCGGATCGTGCTGCCGAGCTATTGGGCGGCCCTCCCGCTGGCCCTCGCCGCCGCGATCGGTTCAGCGGGGGTGGCTTTCGACGTCGGGGCTATCCTGCGGGTCCTAGGCTCGGGCGCCGTTCTGTGGGCCGTCTATTTCGTGCTCCGCGTCGTCTATCCGGCCGGAATGGGCTTCGGCGACGTCAAGCTCGCCGGTGTTCTCGGCCTCTACCTCGGATTCCTCAGCTGGGAGCATCTCCTGTGGGGCACGGCCGCCGCGTTCCTGCTCGGGGGACTCTACG
This sequence comes from Sinomonas terrae, assembly GCF_022539255.1. Taxonomy (NCBI): domain Bacteria; kingdom Bacillati; phylum Actinomycetota; class Actinomycetes; order Micrococcales; family Micrococcaceae; genus Sinomonas; species Sinomonas terrae. Next base: position 3,102,463 of record NZ_JAKZBV010000001.1, on the reverse strand, counting down.
GCGTTGTGCTCATTGTGCTCCGTCGGGCAACCGGCAAGACCGCGATCCCGTTCGGCCCGTTCATGCTCGTCGGCGCCGCCTTGGCGCTCCTTCTGCCCGCCTAAGGGTTCAATAATCACCTCTGCGCGAGGGCGTGGGCGCGCGGCTGCGTGGGGGATTGGGGTCACCTTCCGGCGGGTGCGACGAAGTGCGCCCCGCGCGTTGGATCGAGCGCCCATTCGATGGCGCGGCGGTGCAGCGGTGGCAGTTCGGGGAGCGCGTTGGCCTCGAACCAGCGGACCTCGAGGTTCTCGTCGTCGTTGACGCAGGCCTCGCCTCCCACGTAGTCGCACGCCATCACGACGTCGAGGTACTGGGCGTGATCGCCGTTCGGGTAGACGACCGGAGCTGTGGTCCCTACGCCGGCGAGATGACTGACCCGCACGTGAACGCCTGTCTCCTCGAACACTTCGCGGACCGCTGTCATCGCGGGTTCTTCACCCGGCTCGATGATGCCCGCGGGAACAGTCCAGCGGCCGTTGTCGGCGCGGCGCACGAGGAGCAGCCGCCCGCCGTCGTCCGTGACGACCGCCTTGACGCCTGGCAGCCAGAGCGGGTGGACGCCGATCATGTCACGCAAGGCCAAGATGAAATCAGGGGTGGGCACGGGCTCAAGAGTACCTGCGAACGACGACGGCGGGCGCCGCGCGGGGGAGATGATCCCCGGCGACGCCCGCCGACGCATTGCCTCGTTCAGCCCGGGCTGAGAGGGGGGACTACGCCTTCGCCTGGCCCGTCATGGTGGTGACGTCGAGAGCCTTGTCGAGCTGCTCTTCCGTAAGTTCGCCGCGCTCCACGAAGCCGAGGGCAAGAGTCGCCTCACGGATGGTGAGGCCCTCCTTGACGGCCTTCTTGGCGATCGCGGCGGCGTTCTCGTAGCCGATGTACTTGTTCAACGGGGTCACGATCGACGGCGAGGCCTCCGCGAGGAAGCGGGCCCGCTCGACGTTCGCGGTGATGCCGTCGACCATCTTGTCCGCCATGACGCGCGCCGTGTTGGCGAGCAGACGGATCGACTCGAGCAGGTTCGCGGCCATGACGGGGATGCCGACGTTGAGCTCGAAGGCGCCATTGGTAGAGGACAGGGCGATGGTCGTGTCATTGCCGATGACCTGGGCGGCGACCATGATCGCGGCCTCGCAGATGACCGGGTTGACCTTGCCCGGCATGATCGACGAACCGGGCTGCAGGTCCGGGATCGCGATCTCGCCGAGGCCCGTGTTGGGGCCAGAGCCCATCCAGCGCAGGTCGTTCGAGATCTTCATGATCGAGTAGGCGATGTTGCGGAGCTGGCCCGACGCCTCGATGAGACCGTCGCGGTTCGCCTGCGCCTCGAAGTGGTTCCGGGCCTCCGTGATCGGGAGCGCCGTGTCCTGGGCGAGGAGCTTGATGACGCGCTGCGGGAAGCCCGCGGGCGTGTTGATGCCCGTGCCGACCGCGGTGCCGCCGAGTGGAACCTCCGCGACCCGGGGAAGCGAGGCCTCGATACGCTCGATGCCGTAGCGGACCTGGGCCTCGTAGCCGGAGAACTCCTGGCCGAGGGTCACGGGCGTGGCGTCCATGAGGTGGGTACGGCCCGACTTCACGACGTCCTTGAACTCTTCGGCCTTGCGGCCGAGGGCGGCAGCGAGGTGGGTCAGGGCCGGGACGAGATCGTTGAGCAGGGCGTTGGTCGCGGCAACGTGAACCGACGTCGGGAAGACGTCGTTCGAGGACTGCGACGCGTTGACGTGGTCGTTCGGATGAACGACCTTGTCCACGCCCTTCTCCTGGAGCGCGCGGCTCGCGAGCTCAGCGAGGACCTCGTTCATGTTCATGTTCGAGGAGGTCCCAGAGCCAGTCTGGAACACGTCGATCGGGAAGTGGTCGTCGAATTCCCCCGCAGCCACACGGTCCGCGGCTTCAGCGATGGCGTCGGCGAGATCTCCGTCGATCACGCCGAGATCCTCATTGGCGCGGGCCGCGGCCTTCTTGACCCGGGCGAGGGCCTCGATGTGCTTGCGCTCGAGGGTCTTGCCCGAGATCGGGAAGTTCTCCACGGCGCGCTGCGTCTGGGCGCGGTACAGAGCGGCCGCGGGCACCCGCACTTCGCCCATCGTGTCGTGTTCGATCCGGTATTCGGCAGAATCCTGCACGGCAGAGTCAGTCATGGCACCCAGACTAGACCCCCGGAAGGGACCGTTCCGAACCGGCTTTCGCCACGCGAGTCCGAGGCCCTGGGCCCGGTCAGACGTTGCCGAGGCCCGAAACGAGCTCGGCCTTGCCCTCGTCCAGGTGGTAGCAAACGCCGAGGACGGCCGTGCGGCCTTCTTCGACGGCGCGGGCGATGATCTGGGACGTCTCGAGGAGCCGGTCGCCGGTCTGCTTGACGTGCTCGACGACGGTTTCGTTCACAGTCGTTACGCCGTTGCGCTGGGCCGTCAGGACCGACGGCATGATGCGCTCGACGAGGTCGCGCACGAAGCCCTGGGGCATGTTGCCGGACGAGAACGCGTTCACGCTGGCCGTGACGGCGCCGCATGAGTCGTGGCCGAGGATCACGATGAGCGGGACGCCCAGAGGCTCGATGGCGTACTCGAGCGAGCCCAGCACCGCGTCGTCGATGACTTGGCCCGCCGACCGGACCACGAACGCGTCGCCGAGGCCGAGGTCGAAGATGATCTCGGCGGCCAGACGGGAGTCCGAGCACCCGAAGATGACGCAGAACGGGTTCTGGGTCGAGACGAGCTCGCTGCGACGGGCAGCGTTCTGATTGGGGTGGATCGACGTCCCAGCGACAAAGCGCTCGTTGCCGTCACGGAGGTTCTGCCAGGCTTCTGCGGGGGTGAGGGTCTCAGACACGCCCCCCACTCTAGACCCATCTGTCTACCTGTGCCTGGTCGGCTACCGGCGGGGTCGGGTACCGTCCGGGTCAGTTGCCGCCTGTGGCTGCAACGCCGGCCGCGACAACGTCGAATTCGGGGAAGCCGCCCGAGCCGCTCACGATCACGGTCGTCTTTCCGACCTTGCCGACGTAGCTCTTCTCCACCCCGGGCTTGTCGTATAGCGTCCAGGTGATTCCGCCCGCGCTGCGGGTGCCGGTGATCGGCGCCTCGTTGACCTGTTGCGTGATCCACGTCGGGTTCGCCATGGCCGTCTGTTCGATGGAGACGAATTGCTGCTGGGGGGTGACCCAGCCGACATCCCAGTGGTTGACGCCGTCGGACGTTCCAGACACCCAACGCGCGTAGTTCGCCGAATAGCCCGCGGGCAGCGATGGCGCCGCGGGGGAGAAGCCGGCCGCGCCCTTCGCCTCGGAGGCGACGGCGGAGACGTTGACGGTCGGACGTTGGACCTGGGCGCCCGAGTTGCCGCTGAGTAGCCAGACGGGAACGATCGCGAGCAGCGAGACGGCGAGAGCCATGATCATCCCGGTCACCGAAGCGTTGGCGCGCTTCGCCGCGCCTGGGGTCAGGACAGGCCTGACCGTCGGCTGCTCGGTCTGGGGTTGGGCATCCTCGTGCGTGCTGCTCACCCCTCCATTGTCCCGCATGTTCGGCCCGCCCCAGTCTTCGCGTTTCACGTCACATCCCGACCCATGTGACCGCCGTCATCGCAAGGGACCGTCCCTGCCCCGCAGACTATGATCAAAAGAAATCCGACTCGAAGAAGAGGTCACCGTGTCCCCTGCGCCGATCGACAGCCAGTACTCGACCCTTTCCAGCTCTCTCACCCTCGGAGCCGACGAGCCGGACCGCAACCTTGCGCTTGAACTCGTGCGCGTCACCGAGGCTGCCGCCATCGCCGGCGGCCACTGGGTGGGCTTCGGCGACAAGAACCGTGCCGACGGCGCCGCCGTCGACGCCATGCGCTCGTTCCTCCACACGGTCCACTTCAACGGCGTAGTGGTCATCGGCGAGGGGGAGAAGGACGAGGCCCCGATGCTGTACAACGGCGAGCGGGTCGGCGACGGCACAGGCCCCGAGGTGGACGTCGCGGTCGATCCGATCGACGGCACGCGCCTGACGGCGCTCGGAATCAACAACGCGCTCGCGGTGCTCGCTGTCGCCGAGCGCGGCACGATGTTCGATCCGTCTGCCGTCTTCTACATGGAGAAGCTCGTCACGGGCCCGGAGGCAGCAGACCTCGTCGATCTCCGCCTGCCGGTCAAGCAGAACCTCCACCTCATCGCGAAGGCGAAGGGCGTGAAGGTCAACCAGATCAACGTCTGCATCCTGGACCGCGACCGCCACAAGCCGCTCGTCGAGGAGATCCGTGCCGCGGGTGCGCGGACCAAGTTCATCATGGACGGCGACGTCGCGGGTGCCATCGCCGCTGCCCGCGCCGGCACCGGCGTGGACGCGCTCATGGGGATCGGCGGAACGCCTGAGGGCATTGTTGCAGCGTGCGCCATCAAGTCCCTCGGCGGCGTCATCCAGGGGCGTCTGTGGCCCACGAGCGACGAGGAGAAGCAGAAGGCGCTCGACGCCGGCCACGACCTCGAGCGTGTGCTCACCACCAACGACCTCGTGAAGAGCGACAACTGCTACTTCGCCGCGACCGGCATCACGGACGGAGACCTCCTCAAGGGCGTCCGGTACGAGAAGGACCGCGTCAAGACCCAGTCGATTGTCATGCGCTCGAAGTCCGGGACGGTCCGCTTCGTCGATGCCGAGCACCACTCGAGCAAGTGGGAGCCCTGGGCACGTCAGGCCTGAGGATCTCATGGCAGGGCGCCGGACAGTTCGCGGCTAGACTGGCCCGCGGCCTTTAGCGTTGCCCCACCACAGGAGGATCATGACCCCCGCGCGTAGCCTGACCGCCACCAGCTTCACGGTCGATGCCTGCACCGACCGAGGAGTCTGGGACGAACTCGTCAACCAGCACGGTGGGCACCCCCTGCAACTGTGGGGCTGGGGCGAGGTCAAGGCCGCGCACCATTGGCAGGTGGAGCGGCTCACGGTGGCGGAGGGCGACTCGGTGCTCGGAGGCGCCCAGGTCTTGTACCGGGCGTTGCCGTGGCCGCTCAAGTCGCTCGCCTACCTTTCGCGCGGCCCTGTATGCGCGCCGGAGGACGCTACGAAGGTGGTCGACGCCGTCGCCCGCCACGTGCGCGAAACGCGTGGTTCGGTCGCGCTCGTCGCAGAGCCTGACTGGGACGCGGGCTCGGTGGGGGAGCAGCGTCTGGCGGCCGCGGGATTCCGGCGGACCGAGAGCACGATCCTCATCCCGCGCACCCTCATCCTCGACCTCGCCCAGAGCGAGGACGAGCTCATGGCCGCGATGTCCCGCACGACCCGCTCGAACGTCCGCAAGAACCTCAAGGGCGACCTCAAGTTCCGTCGCGTCGCTGGCGAGGACGAACTCGAGAAGATCCTCGCCATCTACCGCGAGACCGCACAGCGCGCGGGCTTCGGCATTCACTCGGACGCCTACTATCGCGACATCTGGCGCTTCCTCGGCGAGGATTCGCCGATCGTCGCTGCGTTCGACGGCGGCGAGCCGGTCGCGTTCGTCTGGATCGCCAAGAGCGCGGGGACTGCGTTCGAGCTCTACGGCGGTGTGACGGCGGCAGGGCAGAAGGCACGCGCGAACTACGGGGTCAAATGGGCCGCGTTCACTGAGATGAAGGCCGACGGCTGCACGCGCTACGACCTCAACGGTCTCCTCAACGACGGCATCTCGGACTTCAAGAAGCAGTTCGCTCCGCACGAGAACCTGCTCGCTGGGACCTGGGAGCTGCCGCTCTCGCCCCTGTATCCCGTGTATGCGACCGGAATGCCGTTGGCTCGGCGCACCCTCCAGAAGGGCAGGACTGTGGCGAAGGCGGCAGTCGGGCAGGCCAAGAGCGCGATCAGGCAAGCCAAGGGAACCGCGGGCCGGGCGAAGCAGCTCGTCCGGCGGTAGCGGGAACCAAAGCGGGATCGACCGGGCAGTTTCGCTGGGCCCGGGCGGTCTCGTCAGCCCGGGCAGTCTCGCTAGGCCGGGGCAGTCTCGCTAGGCCCCCGCAGTCTCGCTAGGCCCGGGCCTAGCCCTGTGTGCAGCGCGGCAGCTAGCCGAGCTTCGTCGCAAGCCCTGTCGTGACGGCGAAGGCGAGGACCCCGCCGTCGCCCGGGTGCGCGAGGGCGGGAGCCTCGACGTCGGGCACGAAGGCCGCGTCGCCGCGCGCGAGGACGAGATCTCCCTTGGGCGTATCCAGTGTGAGCGAGCCGTCGACCACAAGGACGACGGCGGCCCCGGACTGCGCGACAGGCACCGGTTCGGGCCGGGGCGCGTCGAGCCCCGCCTCGGGCGCCGGCACGTGGATGCGCTGGAGCTGGAACTCGGCGAAGCCCGGCCGGTAGAGCTCCTGGCCGAGGGCGGATTCGTCCGGGCGGACCATCGGCACGGGAAAGGCCGCGAAGGCCACCGTCCCGAGCAGTTCGGCGACGTCGACGTGCTTGGGGGTGAGGCCGCCCCGCAGCACGTTGTCGGAAGACGCCATGACCTCGATCCCGAGCCCCGAGAGGTAGGCATGGACGTTCCCAGCGCCCAGTGCGAGCGCCTCCCCGGGTTCGAGCGTGATCCGGTTGAGCAGGAGCGAGACGAGGACGCCGGGATCCTCGGGATACTCAGTGGCGAGCGCCGCGACGGTGAGGAGCCCGGCGTCGTCCGTCCCTGACCCTTCGATAGCCGCGGCGGCTGCCTGAACTGCGGAGCGGACCTGGCTGCCGCCCGTGATGAGGCGCGCGAACGCCTCACGCAGTGCCTCGCTCTCGTCTGGGCCGCGCAGGAGCTCAGCGACCTGTTCCGTGACCTCGGCCGCGTCCTGTCCCGCAAGCAGCGCGGTCAGGAGCTCGAAGCGGGCCGCTGCGTCGGCTGGCGTGCGGAAGCCGCACAACGCCTCGAAGCGGCTCAGGGCGAAGATCATCTCGGGCTTGTGGTTGTCGTCCTTGTAGTTGCGGTGAGGCGCGCCACGTTCGACGCCGGACGCCTCCTCCGCGGCGAAGCCCGCCCGAGCCTGCTCGAGGGTCGGATGGACCTGGAGCGAGAGCGGGTGCTCCGCGGCAAGGACCTTGAGGAGGAACGGCAGGCGCGGCCCGAAAGCCTCGACGCTCTCGGCACCCAGAGCCGCCTCAGGGTCGCGGGAGATGAGTTCGTCGAGGCCGGGGGCCTGTGAGGGGCTGGCACCCTGAGAAGGTCTGGCGCCCTCAGAAGATATGTCATCTCCCGAAGACGTGGCGCCCTCGCCGCTGGGCTCGCTCACCACTCGAGATGGCGAATCCGGGTGAGCGCCGATCCACAGCTCGGCCTCGGGCCCTCCGGAGGGCTCGCGGCCGAGGAGCTGAGCGATCGCGGTCGTCGAGCCCCACGCGTAGGGGCGGAGGGTGTTCAGCAGGAGGTGCATGGGCTGCTCTGGCTGCCTCTCAGTTAGGTCCCCCTAGAGGGGAGTGCACTGGCCGTTCCCGGCCATGATCGCATCGAGCGTCTGGTTCTGCCCTGTCTTGAACAGGTAGTCGAGCCGTGCCGCGTTGACGGGCACCCCGTCTGGGCCGACCGAGTTGTACTGGTTCGCGGGCGTCTGAGCTGTCACGAGCGCTGCGGGGATCGCGGCGGGCGCGGCGAGGCCAACGCCTCCGCGGGACGCGCCGCCGGCTGCCTTCGGGCTTGGCGAAGGGTTGCCGGCGAGGACGGCTGTCACCTTCTGGTGGATCTGACCGAAGTCGGGGTAGGTGGGGAAGCTCGCGTCGAAGTCCGGGGGACCGATCACGAGGCGGCTAACGGGCTGGCCCTTGCCCTTGATGGCGAGGTCCACGAAGCTACCGAGCTGGGAGGCCGAGATGTTCGATTCGACGACCTTCGTACCCGCGTTCGCAATCGACTCGAACTTGGAGAGCACCGTCGCCGGATTGAGCTGCTTGATCATGGCCTGCTGGATGCACTGCTGCCGTGCAATGCGGTCGTAGTCGCTCGCGAACTCGCGCGAGCGTCCGTACCAGAGGGCGTGGAAACCGTCGAGGGTCTGCGGGCCCGGGGAGATCCAGCCGATGGGCTGGGCGTGGTCGCCGCTGTCATCGAGGGCGGCCCCGCTCATCGGGACCCAGCCGCCCGCCTCGACGCGGATGCCGCCGAGGGCGTCGACAAGCTGGGCGAAGCCGTCCATGTCGACGAGGACATAGGCCTGGACCTTGATACCGAGGGTCCCGGAGACCGCCTCCATCGTGGCCTGCGCACCTGGGTCGCGGACTCCCGGATACAGGTTTGCGTACTTCTCGGTGACCTCGGTGTTGATCGCGTTGATGAGGCAGTCGTCGCCGCAGTTGTACCCGTCCGGGTACACGGAGCGCATGGGCGAACCGTCCGCGAACTGCGCATTCTGCAGATTGCGGGGAACTGAGATGAGCGCAGTGCGCCCGGTTGAGGCGTCGACGCTCAGCACCGAGAGGCTGTCCGGGCGGCGGCCCGTGCGGTCGGCCCCCGCATCCCCGCCCATGATGAGGAAGTTGTAGCGGCCGTCAACGGGCGCGATGGCCGGGCCGCCGGAGAAGATGCTGCCGACGGCGCCCCGGGCGACGTTGGTCAGGTAAGCCGCGTAGGCCAGCGTGCCGCTCGTCGCGACGAGGCAAGCGACGAGGGCGACGGCGACGAGCGGGCGTGTGCGCCGCGCGAGCAGCGGCACACGGACAAGGCGGAGCGTATCGACCCAGAGGAACGCCCATCCTGCGGCGAGCGCGAGGAGGACTCCGATGAGCACGGCGGACGAGATGGGGTCCGTCACGAGGGTCAGGAGCAGGCCGCGGTTGATGAGTCCGACGACGAGCGCAATGAGGAGCGCTCCCCACACACCGCAGGTTACGGCTACGGCGCGGCGGCCGAGCCTCCGCCTTCCGGCGATGAGCTGCGCGCTGCCGGGCAGCACGAGGGTGAGGGCGAGCAGAGCTATCGCGCGTCGGGTCCGGAGGCTTTCCGGGGCCTGCTCGGGATGCCTGAGCGGTTCGGTCAGTCGGCTCCGCGGAGGTGCGCCGTCGGGGTCTGTTTGCTGGCCGTAGATCACCGGGCCCCCTATCCGGGCTCTCCTGTGGCCGCTTCGGCTGTGCCGCGGCCGGGTGCTGGTGCTGGTGCAGATGCGGGTGCTGATGCTGGTTCTGGCGCTGATGCTGCCGTGCCCTGGGCCGGTGTGCCTCCTGCCGGGAAGACTTCGGCGACCTTGCGGCGCAGCGATTCGCCCTTGCGAGCCGCCGTCGCGTTGAGGCCCTCGGCGAAGCGGGCGAGGTCGGCGGAGAGGCGCTCCGCGAGGGCATCGGTGCCGGAGGCGAGGAGGCGTACGGCGAGGAGGCCGGCGTTGCGGGCCCCGCCGATGGAGACGGTGGCGACCGGAACACCTGCAGGCATCTGCACGATCGAGAGGAGCGAGTCCATCCCGTCGAGCGTCTTGAGCGGGACCGGGACCCCGATGACGGGCAGCGTCGTGACGGCGGCGAGCATGCCGGGGAGATGGGCGGCGCCGCCGGCCCCAGCAATCACGACCCGCAGACCACGCTCGCGTGCGGAGGCGCCGTAGGCGACCATCTCGTGCGGCATCCGGTGGGCTGAGACGACGTCGGCCTCGAACGGCACGCCGAACTCGGCGAGGGCCTCGGCGGCTGCCTCCATGACGTGCCAGTCCGAATCCGACCCCATGACGAGGCCGACGAGCGGCTGGGCAGCTGAAGGGGTGCTCGCTCCGCTTGTGCTCACGCTGTCTCCTTCGATACACCGTCGCGGACGACGGCGGCGACGTGGGCTGCGCGGGTGCGCAGCTCCTCGGGCTCGGAGCCTTCCCCGCCGACGAGGTTCACATGCCCGATCTTCCGTCCCGGCCGGACCGACTTGCCGTAGGTGTGCAGCTTCGCCTCCGCATCGGCCGAGAGAGCCGCGGGGAACGCTGAGTAGAGGTCGGTGTTCTCCCCGCCCAGGATGTTCTTCATGACGGCCCATTCACCGAGCACACCGGTGCCGCCGAGCGGGAGGTCGAGGACGGCACGGAGGTGCTGCTCGAATTGGCTCGTGACGCACCCGTCCTGAGTCCAGTGGCCCGTGTTGTGCGGGCGCATCGCGAGCTCGTTGACGAGGAAGCCCTGGCCGCGGCCAGGCGTCTCGAACAGCTCGGCTGCCATGACGCCGGTGACCCCGAGTTCGGTCGCGATCGCGAGCGCGGCTGACTGTGCGGCCTGCGCGACAGCGGGGTCGAGGCCCGGCGCGGGCGCGATGACTTCGTCGCACACGCCGTTGACCTGCACGGTGTGCACGACTGGCCACGCGCGGGAGGCGCCGCTCGGCGTGCGGGCGATGAGCACCGAGAGCTCACGGGAGAAGGGGACCATCTCCTCTGCGAGAAGGGGGCTCATGGCGCCGAACCAGTCGATGGAGGCTGCGGCGTCGGCCGAGGAGCCGAGGACCCGCACGCCCTTTCCGTCGTAGCCGCCTCGAGGCGTCTTGAGGACAATCGGCCAGCCGATCTTGTCGCCGAACGCGACGAGGTCGTCGACGTGGTGCACCGCGGTCCAGCGGGGGTTCGGGAGGCTCAGCCGATCGACCGCGGCGCGCATGCGGAGCTTGTCCTGGGCGTGTACGAGCGCCGCCGGGCCGGGCTGGACGTTGACGCCCTCGGCGATGAGCGTCAGGAGGTGCTCTGTCGGCACGTGCTCATGGTCGAAGGTGAGGACGTCGACACCGCGCGCGAACTCGCGGAGGTCGTCCAGGTTCCGGTAGTCGCCCACCGGTGCGGTTGCAACAGCCGGGACCGCTGAGACGTCTTCGGCCTCCGCAAGGACGCGCAGTTCGAGCCCGAGGGCAGTGGCGGGAGGAGCCATCATGCGGGCCAACTGGCCGCCGCCGACGACTCCGATCACAGGAAAACTCACCCGCCAAGCCTACCGAACGGACGCGCCCCTTCCTGTGAACCCTGAAAGCAGCCTGAGGGTGCCTTGGCCGCGCGCGTAGAATAGATGCCTGAGCGTCGCGCGGCCAGATCTTCCCAGAGCTTCCACGGTTCATGAGATTGGCCTGCAGAGCTGGCTTCTATGGCTGGTATGGCTGGCACCCGCGCGGCGACGGGCCCGAGGCAAGGGGCCGCAGTGCACGGACTCGGAGGAACATGATCAACGCCATCTCGGATCGATTGAACGGTCTCGTCTCGCTCTTCTGGCGGGAAGTGGCGAAGTTCGGAGTAGTCGGCGGCCTCGCCTTCGTCATCGACTCTGGGATCTTCATCTGGCTCCTCAACGGCCCGCTCCACAGCGGCGAGGTCTGGGCCAAGTCGATCGCGACGATCGTGGCCAGCATCTTCTCCTGGGTCGCCAACCGGTACTGGACCTTCCGGCATCGCAAACAGGGGAACATGGTGCGCGAGGCCGTGCTCTTCGCGATCATGAACGGCATTGGCCTCCTCATCGCCGACGCCTGCGTTGCGTTCACGAAGTACATCCTGCTCATGACCGACAAGGTGTCGATCTTCGTGGCCGGCAGCATCGTGGGTCTCGTCCTCGGCACGATCTTCCGCTTCTTCGCGTACCGCTTCTGGGTCTTCAATCAAGAGCTCGACACGGAGCCGGGCTACCAGGGAGACCACGAGATCTTCGAACACGACCCCACGGGCAGCCTTGCTGCGACGGGGGAGCCCGCACAGGGGGCCACAGCGCGTGGGGCTGCGCGGCAGGGGTCCACACCGCGTAGGGGAAGCGAGCGGCGCGAGGCCTAGCTCGCGAGGCCTAGCAGGTGTCCGGCGGCGAGCCCATAGCGGCTATCCCGCTGTGATTCGCTCCGCGGCCCGGAGCTTCGGTGTGTCCTCGACGTCTGGATGACGGAGGACGACGGAGCCGTCGGCCGCCCAGATTCCCAGAAGGGCCGCGAGCACCTCGCGCAGCGGCTTCCCGGCGTCGACCAGGACTCTCGCGCCCGCCTCGGCCTTCTCGGCGAAGCGCTCCAGCAGCTCCGCCTGGGTGAACCGCTCTTCGCCGAGGTGGGCGGCGTCGTCGTCCGCGCCCGGAGGATCGAAGGGCTCGAAAGAATCGGCGAACTGGCGCACGAGCGCCGCATAGTCCAGCTCACCGCCGGCGAGTTCCCCGCGGTATGCGACATCGAGCGCGCCGAGGGCGACGACGACGCGTGCCGTCCCAGCCGAGCGTCCACGCACGCCTGACCCGGCCCCTCCTGACGAGCTCCCGGTTGGCCCAACCCCTCCTGATTCGGCAGAGAAAACCAGGTCCGCCTCGCCGTCCACGAGCACGCAGCCCGCTTGCAACGCTGCGAGGGCGATGACCGCGCTCTTCCAATGGGGCGGCAGGTCGAGCCGGACTCGTGTGCCAGATTCCGCATCGAGCTCTTCGACGAGAAGGTTCGAGGTCTTGGCGGCCCAATTGTCGAGCACGCGACCGGAGAGCTCGACTCGCTCACCATCCGGTCCATACCAGGTGAGTCGGGGAGCCGAGGAGTTGCCTCCTCGGAGGCGGTGCAGGACGGACGCGACGGTGGATTCCATGGGTCTATTCTGGCCTGACCTCGGACGTCGTTCCCTCGGCCCTTCGTCGGACGTCCGCGAGAGCCCACGCACTCGGGCGTGGCGAAGCAGTGGCTCGGCATTTTCGCTGGCTACAATTCCCGCCCCGCGCTTGACCGGACCGACTTACACGCGTGTAATTAGAACTGGACAGTAACTGCGCCGGCAGATGGGGCCAAGCCGGGAGCCTCCCGGAGTCTGGTGCCTTTTCAGGCAGGCGGGCGTGGACGACCACCGAGGAGGAGCACCGTGGGACAGGCGGAGCGTTTCCAGAACGAAGAAATCGAGGCCGCACAGGCCATGTACGCGCGTCCGCGGGGCATTCCCGCGGACTGGTACGTGGACCCGGCCGACCCCGAGGCGGGTGAGCGGTACCGCGAGATGTCGGCCGCCGCGCTCGAGGATGCCGCAACAGCGTTCCTCGCACAGCACGCTGTGCTGGAGGAAGATTCGGCTGCAGGCGCTGGGCTTGCCGGCGACGCGCTCGAAGACGAGGCCGAGGAACCAGACGAGGAGCGCGGGGCCGAAGTCGTCTCGCTTCTTGACCGGCAGTCGCTTGACCGGCAGTCGCTGGAGCGCGTGCCGATGGTCCGCCCGGCGGAGCCCGTGTGGCTGAGCCTTCTGCAATCCGCGACGCCGATTGAGGGCGAACTCGCGTGGCAGGCCGACGCGCTCTGCGCGCAGACGGATCCTGAGGCGTTCTTCCCCGAGAAGGGCGGCTCGACCCGTGACGCCAAGAAGGTGTGCAGCTCGTGCACCGTTCGGGCCGAGTGCCTCGACTACGCGCTCTCCAACGACGAGCGCTTCGGCATCTGGGGCGGCCTGTCCGAACGCGAGCGGCGCCGCCTGCGCAAGCGGGCGGTCTGATCCTGGACAGCGTGCACGTTACCGCAGTCGTCGTCGCCCACGACGGCGTCGGCTACCTTCCAGACACCCTTGCGGCCATCGCCGCACAGACGCGGCCCGCCGACGTCCTCATTGGCGCGGACGCCGCCTCACGCGATGGCTCGGGCGACGTCCTGCGCCGTTCGCTCGGCGCTGGCTCCGTCGTCGACGCCCCTGCGGCCTTCGGGGCCGCGGCCGCCGCGGCCCTCGCCGCCGCACCCCGTCCCACGGGCGGCGCGGGCCCCGTTGAAGAGTGGATTTGGCTCCTCCGCGACGATGCCGCTCCCGAACCTCGCGCGCTCGCCGAGCTGCTCCTCGCCGTCGAGCGCGCCCCAGCGGTCACCGTGGCGGGCTGCAAGCAGCTCGACTGGGACGAGCCGCGCCGCCTCGTCGACGTGGGTCTCTTCGCGAGCCGGTGGGCCGAGCGCCTCCCGCTCATCGATGACGACGAGCAGGATCAAGGGCAATACGACGACCGCAGCGACATGTTCGCCGTCAACTCGGCTGGCATGCTCGTGCGGCGCGACGTCTGGGACGCCCTCGGGGGCTTCGACCCCGCGCTCCCGTGGACGGGCGACGACGTCGACTTCTGCTGGCGGGCCCGCCTCGCCGGGCACCGGGTCGTCGTCGTGCCGGCGGCCCGCATGCGGCATGTCGCCGACCGTCCGGAGAACGCCCCAACCCCGTTCGCCGAGCATCGCGCCGAGGTCTACACACGGCTCAAGCACGCCGCGTTCTGGTCGCTCCCGCTCCACTTCCTGGGCGCATTCTTCGCCGGGTTCTGGGCACTCGTCGCGGCGCTCGTGAACAAGGAGCCGAGTGTGGGCCTGGCCCGCTGCGCCGCCGCTCTCGCCGCCCTCGGGGGCGTCGCGCCACTTGCGCGGGGTCGGCGGGCTGCATCCCGCACACGCGCCGTCGCACGCCGCACCGTTCGCGGTGTTCGCGCCTC